>CAZNPE010000003.1:0-166856 GCA_964575275.1 uncultured Candidatus Peribacteria bacterium
ATTCAAATTGGGTGCGGTGGAGGTAGGAGCGGTTGTGGACGATGAGTTCGTGGAGACCTGGATCGTTTGTGATTGGCCTGTATAAAGTCTGTCCTTGGCGCACCACTGACCAATCCTGGTGCGACATCACTGGCGCACTGCGTTCAAAAATCGCCTTCATTTGAATGCGGTTATCGCCCGATGTTGGACGAATCTTGTCGCCGCTACGCAGAATATTCTTATACGTTCCGGAACAGCTGCCATTGCCTGTCTTCACTTGGAAGCTCATCAAGATGTCATCGGCATTTGTCCGCCATGTCAGATACGAACCAGAGGACAAGTTCGACGTAATACATTCTGTCTCATAAATAGCACCTGTCGATGTACTTGGGCCTCCGCGGATGAAGCCCATATCATACGTTTCTGTTGAGTTCACGCCGCCACCAGCAATAATACGTACTAAGCCACGACCATCAATGAAGCCGACCGCACCCACGCCATAGCCGGTTGGTGATGTTGGGCCAGCAACGAACTGTCCGTTATCGGTGCGGGATGGATCGATAATATTTGTTGTTGTGGAGTTACCGACGATCAGAAGGTACTTGCCATCTGGTCGCCAGATAGCGTGCGAACCATTCGTAATAGCGACAGTTGGGCCATAGCCAGCTCCGGATTGCGGCGTAAATGTACCGTATGGGTTTGCGGATGTTCCTCGCGGATCATAAATAGTAGAGGCATCAGCGCCACTTGTGAGAATGAGGAATGTTCCATCCGGACGACGAATGGATACAGCACCAGTACCAATGGTCGGTGCATTTGTGGTGATTGGATTGATGGCGCTCCATGCCAAGTTCATCGGTAGTCCGCTGTTATAAATCCAGTGAGTGCTGGTGCCACCACTCGCAAGAACAAGGAAGGTTCCATCGCCACGATCAATGATCTGCGAACCGGCGCGGAATGTTCCGCCGAGTGCAACTCCCGCCGAATAGCGGCTTACGATGGTTTGTGGGTTTGGGTTATAGAGACCCCAGTTTCCTGAGCCACCGCAGATAATGAGATATGAACCTGACGAGAGAAGCACCGTATTCGTACCATCACCGGCAGTGCAGCTTGTCGTTTGTGTAAGAGTAACAGTGGTAGGCACAACACCGTATGGGTCGAAAAGGTAACCAATCGTATTTCCACCTCCGCGCAAAATTGTGTACTTGCCATCAGGACGTTTCATTGCGATGGCACCCTTTCCAAGACCAGCCAAGCCTGGGTTCGTCGCTGTCGCTGACATGGATCCGATACCGTCCCAAAGCGATGCGGCCGTTGTATCGTTTCCATGGATGATGACGTACTTTCCATCATCACGTTGAATAACCATCGCACCAACGCCAGGCGTACCACCCGCTGTTGTGATGGTGGATGTAGCAAGCGTTCCCTGCCCTCCGTTCGGGACTGTGCCAACATCCATCGTGATCATATCATTCGACGAGGTGACATTGAGCAGAGAGGATCCTGCTTTGGAAAAGTCTGTTGCATCAGATGTTCCCGTCGTTGTTTTGACTGTGTCGTCACTCGTGACATCGATAGTGAGTGTGCCAGTGAGTGTGCCACCTGCTGTATTTAAGTACCTGGAATCAGCTTGTGTTTGTGTAATCGCTCCAGTGGTATTTTGGTCAGTGGCACAGGCAAACTTTCCTGTCGTGGAGTTGTAGATCAACTTACTCGTAGTGGTGTTACTGCAGTCGCCGAGGCCAAACCCAAAGAGACTTGATCCTGAGAGGGTGCCTTTCACAGCGACGCTAGACCCGAAGAGGGCAGCGCCGGAGAACGACGATGCGCCGGAGATGACAAGGCTCGCACCAGAGAAAATGCCTTTCACAGTCACATTGCGTAGGGCTGTCACTGCACCAGAAAAGCTCGTTGTGCCGGAAACAGTCAGGCGACTTCCTGACAGCATACGTCTTACTGACACATCGGAGCCGAAGAGTGCAACACCTGTGAATGACGATGCACCTGAGACTACCAAACTTGCACCGGAAAGAACGCCTTTCGTTGTGAGGGTACGCAGTGCAGTGACTGCTCCGGATAAGTTAGTGACGCCGGAAATAATGAGACGTGCACCAGAGATAGTTCCTTGCGAAGTGAGTGTCGAACGAAATGTCGACGCACCGGAGAACGCAGAGATGTCCGAGATGAACAAGCTTGCACCAGAGAGAGCGCCTTTTACGGTCAGATTTCGAATGGCAGTGACAGCACCAGAAAGGTTCGTGACGCCAGAAATGATGAGTCGCGAGCCAGAAATTGTCCCCTTGGATGTCAGGTTGCGAGCAAAGAGTGCGGCACCGGAGAAAGACGATGCGCCAGAAATAACAAGCGTCGCGGCAGACAATGTCCCAAGTGCTGTCACAGAACGCAGTGCAGTGACCGCTCCGGATAAGTTAGTGACGCCGGAAATGTTCAGCGTGGAACCAGAAATGAGGCGCTTCACTGTGAGCGTGCGTCCAAAAAGAGCTGCTCCCGAGAACGATGATCCGCCAGAAATGACTAGGCTCGAACCAGAAATTGTCCCATAGACTGTTGTCGTGGTGCGTGCGGTGACAGCGCCGGACAAGTTAGCATTTCCGGAAACAGTCAGGCGAGCACCGGACACCGAGCCTTTGCTGATCAAACTATTTTTTACGGTGAGAGACCCTGAGATGTTCGCATTCCCATCGATGACAAGATACGAACCAGAAATACCACCGAGGACGCTCAAGTTGCGATTGAATTGGAAACGATCCGTCGTGAGGAGAGTGAGTGTTCGAGCGGACGAGCCAAACTGTAATTGAATATTTGTCAGGCCATCACCTGCATCGATGGTTTGGAATGCTTCTGTATTCACAAGAAGTGTCGGGCTCCACGAGCTCACAGCGAACGTCTGATTCGGTGTGAACTGGAGTAAAATGACTGCGAGAAGAGTCCATGCACAAGTGCGGAGAAATTGCCCCCTAGAAGCCAGAGCCGTGATTGGTCTTTTTGTTTTCAAATCATACTAGTATACCAAAAAAACGCTGTTTCAGCCCTGCTTTTAATTTGCCATAATTTATTGATATTACCCGATATTCATATGTAAATTTAGATATACATTGGGCTGTTCTTTTTGGCTTGGAGACTGCCAGAATGGTGTACACTTTTATGCCGTGGAAGTGCGCGTTCACATTCCTCGGCCGCTCCTCACCATTACGATCGTTGCAGTGGGTCTTTTGTGGTGGAATGGTATTCTGACTTTTCGGCTTCCAGGAGGGCAAATACCCGCAGATGCTGCTGGAGGAAATCGGGCATCATCGGTGGTAGTACAAGCGGGAAAAGACATCGATCGCGAACGAACGAAACAGGCAGTTCTCGCCAAGCGCGAAGAAATTCTTCGGTACCAACTTTCGATTCTAGAAGACCAAGCACTCACGCAAACATCGCCAGAAAATGTGCAGAAATTGAATGAGACTCGCGCTGTACTTTTGAGCATCATCAAGCAACGTTCTCAGTCGGAAAAACTTTTGCAACTTTCTCTGGAGCAACTCTGGGAAGCAGAAGGCACAGCCTACTCCATGACACCTGTCGTCGGTGCCGGCGAGCTGGACTGGCCGGTGTATCCAGCACTTGGGGTATCTGCACATTTCGAAGATGATGGATACAAAGCGCGCTTCGGCATCGATCACCATGCTATCGATATTCCGGTAAATCAGGGCACGCCAATTCGCGCTCCTGCTGATGGGAAAGTGGTACAAGTCGCACTCAATGGTCTTGGCTACAGCTACATCGTTCTGGAGCACGCCAATAAGATCCAAACCATCTATGGGCACATTAGCGAATCGAAGGTGAACGAAGGCGACCTTGTGACGTTTGGTCAGGTGATCGGAAAGACAGGTGGCCAGCCCGGCAGCCCTGGTGCGGGCTTACTCACAACCGGACCACACCTGCACTTCGCAGTGAAATCCGATGGGGTACTTGTTGACCCAATGCAATTCTTGCCAGAGATTCCACACAAGTAACTAGAGAGCTGCTGCAGCCTCAAGTGCGAAGGGATCTGTCATACCCGCAATGTAGTCTTTTACCGCATCCTCAAGCGAAGAATTCGTCCTTTCCTTCAGCGCCAAAACTTTCGTTGGCGGATGCTTCAGGTACGCAGCGAAGAGCGTTTTGATGGTGTGCTTTCCATGCGCCGCCTGCTTTTGTACGGAGAAACTCTCGTACAGATGCTTCCATAAAAATTGCCGATGTTCGGCGAGTGCCTTCTCCATCTCGTGATTGAATCCAACCAGCACTTCTTTTGCCTTGTACACATCGTCGAGCGAACGAATGTGATGCTTCTTCAATCGTGCATCTGTCTCTTCATACAAATTACTAACGAGCGCATCCACAAGGGCTCCGCGAAGTTCTGTCCCCTTGGCATTCGCGCGTTCGTACGCAACACGACCGAGCACTGTTTTTTTCACGGCCTGCTCATCGAAGAGACCAGCTCGAAATCCATCTTCCGTGTCGTGTGCGGTATATGCAATTTCATCGGCAATGTTCACAAGCTGTGCCTCTAGAGAAGGGGAGCGAGGCAATGTGATAGCTGTCGGACGATCGTGTGGCGTGCGGTGTTTGATGAGCCCTTCCAAAATTTCACAATTCAGATTGAGCCCTTGGTATTGCGCTGTTCTCTCTTCTAAGAGTCGCACTGTACGCAATGATTGTTCGTTATGCTCAAATGTTTTGCCAAATTTTTGCATGCATTCATTCATCGCTTCTTCACCAGCATGTCCAAACGGTGTGTGGCCAAGATCGTGTGCAAGTGCGATAGCTTCGGCAAGGTCTTCATTCAATTGCAGTGTGCGTGCGATATCGCGACTAATTTGCGCAACTTCCAGCGTATGTGTGATACGTGTTCTATAGTGATCACCATGACCTGACACGAACACTTGCGTTTTATGTTTTAGTCGACGAAATGCTTGAGTATGAATGATGCGATCACGATCGCGCTGGAAGGGAAAGCGCGTGGCATCTTCTGGCTCCTGATACACGCGACCAAGGCCATTGCCATGTGGTACAGAATACGGCGCTAAGAGCGTATTAACGTCTTCGAGCCGATCTAAGAGTGAATGCATGGAAATGAGGGTACCGAAGCCGGAGAGTTGCTACAATTCGTTCATGAAAGAATTATTCAAAGGCGGCGGCTGGCAAATTGTTGAGGAAGAAGTTTCGCTGCCAGATGGTCGTACGAAGAAAGTCCGTCGTGTGAAACGTGCAGACTCAGTACATGTGATTGCGATTCCAAAACCGGGGCATATCCTTGTCCTTCATGAATACCGACCTTTCTATCAAACAAAAATTTGGATGCTCCCAAGTGGCAGAGTCGATAAGGAAATTGATATTGAGAAGGCTGCACAACGCGAACTGCAGGAAGAAACTGGGTTCCGAGCTGAAAAATTGACATACCTCTTTTGCACAAATCATTCGGAAAGCCTGATGATGACAAATCACGTGTTTCTCGCAACAGATTTATCGCCTGATCCACTACCTCAAGATGCAGATGAAATGATCGAGGTTCATGAATTGCCCATCGAAGAAGCGCTCAAGAATATCCTTTCATCTCCAAAAGTTCACACTGCCAGCGCCTATGCATTGCTGCGGTATTTGTATGAAAACAAAAAATAATTGTATGCCCCGCAGGAAGAATCCTGCTCTGGTTTAATTTTCAATAAAATGCACATCCGCGGGAAGCATCCCGCTCCCCATTTTTTAAGATCAAATAATCTCGCGCCTCAGCGCATGTAAAAACAGCCAAAAATTTAATAAACGCGCGAAGACAGGCTCCGCCTGTCTGGAGCGCCACAAATTAGGGAAAGGATAGCCCATGAAAGGAAAGCCGCAGGTTTGCCTTTCATGCCATCATCAAGACGACCGTCGTGCGCCTTGGCTCGTCCCTGGATATTCCAGGTGGGTGACCGCATCCCTGCACCACGGTGCTGGGTGATTTGGCCTCCCATAATGAGCTGTCAGAGAAAAAGCGTGTGGCGAACTAACGAATCGTCGAGACAAACGACATGATAAAACTTTTCGAAGAAAAAAGTGAAGCAAAATGGAAAGATAGTGGTTTTAGTTTGTGGTAACTCTAGAGCGTGACAGCGAGAGAATTTACATACCCTTTTTTGACCTTGTCGTGATCGCCTCCACGATAGGTGAAATAGCGTTCTGGGCTACAGCGAGGGCAATCGGACAACCGTTCAATCTGATGTTTTGGGACACCAATTTTCTCTAATTGTCGATCGGCCGCGGCACGCAGATCGACACATTGTCCATGAAAAAAATCAGAAAGTTCTGGCACCTCTTTTGCTGGGTCAGTGAAATCTGCACACGCTGTGCAGAGTGATGGGCCAAGGCCGACGAATACGTCATCTGGCTCGACTTTCCATTCATCATGGAGGAGCGTGAATGTGGATGAAAAAATTTCTGATTGCACTCCGCGCCAGCCAGCGTGGACAAGTGCAACAACTTTTTTGGAAGGCACGAAGAGGACAGCATTCTGACAATCGGCGAAACGAATGGTGAGTGTGAGGCCAGGCACGTCAGTTGCGAGCGCATCGGCTTCAATGATTCTCGATGATGATTCGCGCACTAAAACAGCACGATTGCCATGCACTTGCTTCAGTCCAACAATCGAACTTTTTCCGCTTACTCTTCCGATATCAGCATCAGAAGAACTATTGTCTGCACGCGTGAGAAACTGAATATCGAGCACATCCTGAAATTGCCGGAGAAGCGGAAAGGGTTGCGAAATCATGAGACTAGAAACGATCTTTCAGAAGACGCGGAATCATACCGATGACTTCCACGGTGCGATATGCATGACCTGCTTCGCGCTTGAGCAAGTCTCCTGCGCGCTTGATGGTGAGACTCGCAAGTCTACATGCCTCATCATGCTTCATACCCTGTGCGATAAGCCCACATGTTAGGCCGGCAAGTGCATCACCCGTGCCACCAACAGTGAGTCCGGGGTTACCGCCTTCCACGGTCTGCTCTTTGCCTTTCTCATCGATAATGACGTCGATGGGGGACTTGAGAAGAATCGTACAGCCGTGCTTTTTTGCGACGGAGGGAAGCTGATCGCGCTCTAGATGCATACGTTCCAATTCCCCTAAATGCGGTGTAAGGACTGCATGTTTTCCGCTCACCGACTTCAATGTTTCCGGCTGCAAAGCCGATGCATCTATCACAACAGGGCAGGAGATTTCCTCAAACAAATCCATGATAGACGCCACGTTGGAAGGAGTACGCGCAAGACCTGGACCGATCACTGCAGCATCGATCGTTGCTAAAAATTCCAGCATACGCGTGCGGTCTTTCGGCGTGATCTCATCCGAATCCTTTGTTCCGAAACAGTGTATTTGAAAATTGAGCGACGTCTGCTTCGCCACTTCTGCATGGATATATGGCACCCAAACATGGAGCAAGTCGACACCGGATGCTTCTGCAGCTAATGCAGAAAAAAGCGGCGCGCCATGCTGGTGGAGGGAGCCACCAATGACGGCAACTATTCCGTTCTCGCCTTTATGCGAGGTTGGGGAGCGCACGAGACTAGTGTATCGATAGTGTGCGACCGCTACTAGATCTTGAGATGTGGGGCGTGGTGACTGCGTCGCACGGCCTTCAGATCACGATGCAGGCCATCGGCGACAGTAAAATTGATCATCGCTTGTCGCGTATCGTCTTGCAGACGCGCGAGTTGTTCCGTTCGAGGACTGAACGGATTTGGACCCATGGAAGGCGTATCGACGCGGAGTAATTGGCTAAGGGAGCGAGGGAGCATACTCGCAGTATTCTCTAAATTCATTCGCCGTCAATTTCCTGAAAAAGACAGGATGAATGAGCCCTGCTCGGAGCCAAAATATCTATTTCTTGCCAAATGAATTTTTTACCTCTTCTGCGATGCGACGCTTGAATTCTGTTTCGTGAAATTGTTCGGCATGTTTTCGGATCGCCGCACGATGGAAAGTTGTCGACTGAAATTTTTTCACTGCCTGCTCGAAGGATTCGATCGTCTGCGTATCGGCGAGAATTCCTGTGACGCCTTCCTTCACAACATCCAGCACTCCACCTGCCCCAAATGCGATTACTGGCGTGCCACTCGCTTGTGCTTCCATCGGAACAATTCCGGCATCTTCCATCTGTGGGAAGAGGAGAGCTTTTGCGTTGCTGTAGAGCTTTGGAAGGGCTTCATCTGGCACAAAACCGAGGAATTCTACCGTGTCTCCGGCCATCGCTTTCAGCTTCTGCATCTCGCCACCCATACCACCAATTTTCAGCGGTAATTTGAGTGTGTTCGCGAGCTCAATCAAAAGATCGAATCGTTTGTACGGAACCATGCGACCGAGCGCCAAAAAATACTCGCCCTTCTCCTTGGAGAGTGGATGCGTGAAAAAATTGGCGCCAACCGGTGGCGGAATCACGACAGACTCGCGACCGTAAATTCTCTTGATGCGTTTCTGTGTCTCCGTGGAATTTGCGATGAAGGAATCGACACGTTTTGCGGTACTCAGATCCCAACGACGGAGACGCTTCAACTCTTTCTTTACAAAGCGCTTGAGTGGCCAACGGACGCCAAAATCTTTGAGGTATTCATTCTCCATTTCCCAGGCGTAGCGCATGGGCGTATGGCAGTAACAAATGTGCTTGGATGTCGCCGGAGGAATGACGCCTTTTCCAACTGCATGCGATGAACTAAAGATGACATCGCTTCCGGTGCAATCGATCTTCTCCATGGCACGTGGCATCCACGGAAGAAGTACCTGGTGTTTTCCTGTAATGCGAAAAAGAGTTTGGAGAGATTTGGATGTTCGGATGTCTGCACTTGCTAACGCCTTCGGCAATTTTTCTGGTGCCGCGACTGTGGTGTGAATCGGTGCGTCTGGCCATAGCTCATGGAGTGCCGAAATCACACGTTCGGCACCACCGTACGTCGGAAGCCAATCTGCAACAAGTGCAAGTTTCATATGGATAGAATGGAGATAGTGCTATTCAATAGCAAGAATGTCTGAAACCAAAGTAACCAAGGAATCCAACGAAGAGGAATCGAACATCCTTGGTTTCTTTGGTTTCGTTGGATTCTTTTCTTGGAATGAGTTCTTGCCACAACATTTTCCAAGCACCAGTTCCCTCCCTCCGTGCTTCGGACTAAGCTACTACGCATGCCTCTGCGGGCTCCTCGAAAACTTCCGCGGCAACTCCGGCGACCCACAAGTTCGCTGTCCAAATCCATGGCCCGGAAGTTCCATGGCGGAATGATTCGACGAAAGCGTCGTCGTAAGGAGGTGTTTGTTCGCTTCAGTCGACGTGCCTCTCGTGCTGCTGCCATGATTGCATCGGAGTTCAAATTATGGCTTCTGATTGGGCTCGGTAGCATCGTGGTGATTGTTGCAGGTGCACTACTGTTTGCACCGTATTTCGACGTCCGTGAGATCCATGTCCGTAGGCAAGATCCACGTATCGATCCAGAGAATATTCAGCAGACACTCTCGCCGCTCTTCAAGCAACGCTTGATCTTGGTGACACGCGCGCAGGTCACAGAGATGCTACAAAACGTGTATCCGGATATTGAGAAAGTGGATATCAACAAAGAATATCCTTCTACGCTCCAGGTGACGGTGTATGTGGAACCTGTCGCAGCAGAAATTTCACTCATGATGGAAATCGTTGGGAGTGGCGGCGTGGTAACAACGACTGGGTCAAGCATGTATTCGTACGTCACAAAGAGTGGGATGTTTACAACCTCTCCCATTAAACTTTCGGGTGCACCACTCCCGAAAATCACCGTCACAGACTGGGGAGTAGAGCCGCAGAACCGTACGCAAATCTTCGAGGAAGGGTATTTACAGAGCATGCTTCTAGCTCGCGACATCCTGCAACGTGACTTCGGCCTGACAAGCGTGGGGATCACGCTGTACTTACGAGCAAAAGAGTTTCACATACGAACAAATAAACTCACTCTCTGGTTTGATCTCCAGACCCCTCTGGCCGTACAATTTCAACGTTTCCGAGAGTTCCTGAAAGCCCTCTCACTCGATCAGGCGAAGGAGTACATCGACCTTCGCATCGCAGACAAGATTATCTATAAATGAGACCCCACTAGTCGCTCTCTCCCTGCATGCTCACCACCCTCGCTTCTGTCCTCCTCCTCGGCGTCGTCCCCCCTCCTGTGACACAGGAGCCTGCGCGACCTCTTCCCGGCATAGAACTTGTGAGTGTTGCATCTCCGAGTGTGATCGCGGGGAAAGTACCGCTTCCAGCCCTTTCAGCATCCGGAGTGCTACTGCTCGATGCCGATAGTGGCGAAGAAATCTTTGCGCTCAACGCCGATGTACGGCGTCCGATGGCAAGTCTTACGAAAATCATGACGGCACTCCTCATTTTGGAAAATCATGACGTATCTGAGAGTGTCACTATCCCTAGTGTTGCGGAGCAGATAGGCGGCAGCACGCTAGGAATCGTGACGGGCCAACGATTCTTAGTGGGAGCGCTACTACGAGGATTACTGATTCCATCTGCAAACGATGCCGCATACGCGCTTGCAGCATTCCACAGTCGATCAGTCGGTGCGTTTGTGCAGGTAATGAATAATCGCGCTGCAGCACTGGGACTCACGAACACACACTTTGCCAACCCCGCTGGCCTGGACAATGAAGGTCAGTACTCAACCCCACGAGACTTAGCATGGCTCTCGCTTGCAGCGCTCAAGAACGAAACTTTCCGGTCTATTGTGAACACTCGCACGACACGGATCTTGTCTGCCGATGGAAAAGAATACGACCTGCGCAATACGAATGAACTCCTGCATTACAACGAAGACGTCTTTGGTGTGAAAACCGGGACAACCGATAAGGCGGGAGAGTGCTTAATCGTACTTTTCAGCCAGGAAAACCACTCTTACCTCTTAGTCCTCTTAGGATCAAAAGAGCGCTATACTGACAGTCTCAACGTTCTGCAAGCTGTACGCACAGCGAGCCTGTGACGTCTCTCCACATGCGTCCCCACAAATCCTCCATCCATTCCTGGCTGAGTCTTCGTATTCGTTTGCTCTGTATTGCAGTGCTGATTGGATCGCTCTTCCTAGAACCATACGTTCCAGATTCGGCAGCCGAGCTAACGCCAGAGGTGGCAAGTGATACGGGTGGCTTCTTGCTTGCAGAAGATGGGTTCCTCATGAAAACCTCATCGCTCACAGAGCAGGGGACTCGGAGTGCGTATAGCCAGGGCATTATCCACACTGTGGAATCCGGGGAGAGTATTGCAAGTATTGCGAAGTCATCCTTCCTAAAAGCAGAAACAGTTCGTTGGGCAAATAACCTGAATGACAGTGCGACCGTGAAACCTGGCCAAAAGCTACTCATCCTCCCTGTCGATGGTGTGCTGCATACAGTGAAGCGAGGCCAAAATCTTCAAGCAATTGCGGATTTATATGCAGTGCCAGCCGCATCTATTGCGCAGCAAAACAAGATTCAAGGTGGCTACTTGCTTGCAGGCCAGGAGCTCATTATTCCTGGCGGCAAACCGATCGTAGAAGCTGCACCAAAACCTGTCATTGCGACAAAACCGGCGACTACTCCACCTACTGGTACACCCTCCAAACCAAGTCAGGGAACACCGATTCCAGCTGATGTGAAAGATTATAAAGTGGAAGCAAGCTACGGCATTTTCCAAATGCCATGTGATTGTTTTTACACACAGTACTTCTCCGCATATCACTTCGGTGTCGACCTGCAGCACCGCGGTGGCTCACCGATCGTCGCTGCAGAGGGTGGTACGGTCATTCGTGCTGAAGAAGGATGGAACGGTGGGTACGGTAACGTCATTGAGATCGACCATGGGAACGGCATTGTGACGCTCTACGCACACAACAAAACACTCTATGTGAAAAAGGGTGACGTCGTTGCTCGCGGCCAACCTATCTCGTTCATGGGAAATACCGGACGTGTGCACGGACCGACAGGTATTCACCTCCACTTCGAGGTGCAGGTGAATGGCGTGAAGAAGAATCCGCTCGTGTACTTGCAGCAGTAATTACGGTGCGGTGATCCAGGTCGTGCGTTCATCGAAGAGATACTGCGCAGGGTAGAGCGTGACATCTTCGTTTTCGCGCTGCATTTTTTTCAGGAGTGCAATTTTCTTTTCTCCTGTGATCAAGAAGACGCGCGACTTTGCAGCAAGGAGAACGGGGAATGTGACACTCATTCTGTCCTTCACGGCAAAGCGATCGGTCGTGGTGTGAATAACAGATGCCGGACCAAACGCGCGTGGATCGACGAGAGGGAAGAGTGATGCGATATGCGCATCGTCACCCATGCCAAGAATGACGATATCTGGCTTGATGAGCTTTATCTTCGCATCGTAATCGGCGATGCAGTCTGCGAGCGGCAACGATGTGTCAGGGGCAATCAAGGAAGCAGCCGCAGCTTCACGATTGTGTAGCGTCTCTCTGATCATACGAGTATTGCTGTCGGCATGATCATGAGGAACGTAGCGCTCATCGAGGAGAAAGAGTGTCACCCGCTTCCAGTCGATCGCCTTCTCTGTGGCAAGCAATGTGTAGATAGGCTTGGGTGTCGACCCGCCAGAGAGGCCAATGGTGATGTGCTGTGAGGATGCGAGCGCCTGCAAAATGGCACCGGTGAGCCACTGCACAGACGTGCGAACAAATTCTTCCGTCGTTATAGCACTCACAATGTCCATAGACGCAGTATAGCGGTGAAAAGAATCTCTAAAATTGATAGATGTTTTTTGGCTTATAAAAGCCAAGAATGATGCGATTTGTCGATAATAGTTGACTCTGGCTCAAAGAGCATTAGAGTACGCGCCTCCGCTCCTTCAAAAATCTCTGCACATAGTAATCCGGCCTCGTATAGGTCGGAAACACGTCTGTGTCGGCGTACTTCTCGCCGACATGTACAACAGAGGAGTGCTATATGACCCGGATTCGGGCACCGCCCTGCAGTGCCTAACCCCGCTTAGGCGGGAAAACGTCCGATCGTTCCCGGCGCTCGCTTCTAGAGCGTCGGGATTTCTCACCCCTCTTCACCGCCACGTCCCGGAGTTATATCCGGGGCGTGGCATCTCTTCATTCTGAGATCGGATTACTGCATGCACAAAAGACACACGAGCGAGCGCTCTCTTTCTGCGTAAGACTAGAGCCACGTATGACCAAATTTTTCGACGAGATCGTTGGCTTCTTTTGGACCATCTGATCCCGACTCATAGATGGGAAGTGGAGTTTTTTTATCGTCCAAATATTTCTGAAGCGGATCGACAATGCGCCAACAGGCGCGGACTTCTTCGGCATCCAAATACCATTCCTGATTGCCATTGATCGCCTCGAGGAGCAGCAAGCTGTGTTCCACCAAACAATCACCCATACAAACCAAGGGATCTTCCATGACGAGCGGACGGAACTTGAGTTCGCTACCGCCAAGCTTGGTTTGCAGCGTGAGTTTCATGCCGGCTTCACCTTGCAAAATAATATCGAGGCGATTGCGTCCAGCACCTTTGCCAACAAGTGTTGGCGACTCTTGGAATTCGATCGCGATACGCGTCTCTTTTGTCTTCATTCTTTTTCCCGAGCGCAGGAAGATCGGCACACCATCGAAGCGCGTGGAACGAGTCGCAATTCTCATCGCAGCGTATGTCGCCGTGCGAGAATTTTTTGCAACGCCCTCTTCTTTTGCGTACGCATCAACCTTCTTTCCATTCACTGTTCCTGCACCGTACTGTCCTTGCACGATCACATCGCCCAGGTCGGCAGTCGGTGGGAGGTACATCTTCTTGATGGCATCCACACGAGCTGGCTTGATGTCGGCTTCGTCACCAACCAAGCGCATGGTGAGGAGCGCAGCAATTTGCAGGAGGTGACTCTGGAACATGTCACGGAGCGTTCCGGCAGCATCGAAATATCCTGCACGGCCTTCTAGGCCTGCTGATTCCGCCGCAGTGATCTGCACGTGATTGATGAGCGTATTTTTCAGGAGTCGCTCGATGACTGGGTTCGCATGACGGAGGTAATAGACGTTACGCACGGCTTCTTTGCCGAGGTAGTGGTCGAGCAGATACATCTCTTCTGGCTTAAAACACGCATTGAGCTTCGTGTTGAGTTCTTCAAATGTTTTGAGGTCACTTCCTACTGGCTTCTCGATGATGCAACGGAAGTCGTGATTGTCGTGCACTTTTCCTTTGCACAAATTATCGAGCGTCGATGCATACGCACTTGGCGGAATGGAGAAGTACGCAAGACGAACCAAGTTCTTGGCACCGGCTTCCAGCTTTTCTAATTTCTTTGCGAGAGACACAAAATCTTCCACCTTGTCGTACTGACCTGTGTGGTACGAAAAATGCTCCAGCATTTCGCTTAAGACCTTCTCGTTGACCTCAAGTACATGCTCTTTCACCGCTTCTGCAACAGTCTTTCGGAATGCTGCATCGTCCATCTTCGTGCGCGCAAAACCGACCACGGAATACTCCTTTGGCAAACGCTTCTTCAGCGCGAGGAAGTAGATCGCAGGAAAAATTTTGATGCGAGCCAGGTGACCCGAAGCACCGAAGAGGATGAATGAAAATGGATGATCGGCTTTCAGCATGATGAGTTTAAATTGTAACGAATGTATCGCCTGATGATAAGCAACTTCTCTTCTATACTGTAGCCATGGACGAACTCTTGAAGCTCCTCACCGATCTCGGCATTCCCTTCATACGGTACGACCATCCGGCCGTGTTCACGTGTGAAGAATCAGACAAGCTGTGTCCGCCAATGCCTGGCGCTCACACGAAACAATTACTCATGAAAGGGAAACGCGGCGATACGTACGTGCTTGCCATCGTCATGCACGACAAGCGAGTAGATACGAATGCACTCGCGAAGGAATATGATGTGAAGAGTTTTAGCTTTGTGTCGGCCGAAAGACTCAAGGAAATGCTGGGCGTAGAACCTGGTTCTGTCACGCCGCTCGGCCTCGTCTTCGATACAGAAAAGAAGATCAAGGTGATGATCGATGAAGACGCATGGAACATGGGGCAGTTCCGTTTTCACCCACTCGTGAATACGGCGACACTCGTCATCGACCAAGATGCGCTCAAGAAATTTCTCACACACACTGGCCACGATTTCACGATTCGCTCGATTCCGCAGAGAGTAAACGGCTAAGATAGAGCAATGCTCAGCGCTGTAAACACGAAAAGACTGCTCATCGGTACGATCATTCTTCTTGTTGTGATTTTTGGTGCCGAGTTGATCGGCCGACTGATCTACGAAACGAGTGGCGCGTTCAATGGAGATAGTCCGATCTACTGGGCAGTAGGCAGGGGACTTCTCAACGGACTCACACTGTACCGAGACATGTTCGACATTAAGCCGCCAGGGATTTTCCTCGTGAGCGCCTTCTCCTTCGGTCTGACCGACACTATGAGAATAGGTCACATTCTACAGGCGATGGTTTTCGCGCTGCTTCCTATTGTCATCATTGTGCCGTACACAACAGTGCGCTGGCATACATCTCGTCGTTGGCTCGGTTTGCTGTGGATGGTGGCGTTTGCTGCAGCAATGACAATGTTTACCGCAGTGTATGCAGGAGAATTTCAGACGGAGTCATTCGGCGCGCTCTTCATTTGTCTATACGTTGCTACTGTCTACATCGGACGAGATCGCAAGAGTGCGCTATGGCCAATCCTTGCAGGGATTGCACTCTTCTTAGGACTCCTTTTCAAGGAGCCCTTTGCGCTCTGTGCAGTAGCCGCAGGACTATTGCTGTGTCGCACGAAGCAGGATGTTATTCGATTCATCGTACAGCCAGTGCTCATCGGTGGTGCTCTCTTCGCACTCGTCCTCCTGTCTCTCAATGTCTTGGACGAGTATTTCTCGATGTACCTCACATTTCTTCTGGACGACCGGACTGCGCGCTTCGGTACTCCGTGGCATCGCATGGCACTACTGGAAGTGACGTGGACCAAGCTGTGGCGATTCTCACCATTTATTGGGATTCCACTTCTTGGAATCTGGTTACGTGCATGGAACGAATCCGCACAAGTATCACCAGGTTTTCATAAAAGATTTTTCAGTGCAGTTGGCTTTTTCATAGGGTTTGGGATGCTGCTCTATGGAATGCAAACATTCCGCATTTTTCTGTGGAGCTATGGCATCTTCCGCGGTGAACGAAACTGGTTCTGGCTGATTCTTGGACTTGTGGTGATGGCATACAACTGGCGCAGTATTCTCCGCGCAATAGAGCATAGAAAACGCGCAACATTGCTCATGCTACGCGCACTATTCGTACTACTGTCGATAGGCTATGTCGCTGGTCTTGCGGGCGACTTCATCGACCACCACTTTGTATTCGCCGTTCCGATCTACATGGCACTCGCACTTTTGTTTGCTGAACACATTGCAATGCAAGAAGATGGCCTCAGTACATTTTCCGCAGTCATTATTGCCTGTACGATCATCGCAACCATTGTTCATACACGAACTGATTATGCAGTACGTACTGCCCAATGGTCGGCAGACTTTGTGAACGAATCAACTCTGGCAGTGCAGATCGACAGCGTGCTCGACACATGTAATGTGAAGCAGTACCTGATTATTGGTGAGCCTGGGACAAATGTTTTCGGATTTACGAAACACTCTCCCCTTGGCCCCATCTTCTTCCAGCACACACTTGCGACAACGTATCCGCCATTTAGCACTATCTTTGTACAAGAATTACAGGCTGCTCAAGTCCTCGTGACTACACGCGAGTGGCGTCGAATGCATCTGAAAGGAGTACAGGAGTACGTACAGAAAAATTTCACGGATCAGCCTCCTCCTTGCCTTCAAAATTTCACACAGCCGAAGAACGACATCCTCATTTTGTTCCGCTTTAAAGAGGCTCCAATAACGACAGGCAGTGATGAGCAAGGCTTTCCCACTGTGAAATCTGTTGATGCAGAAAAAGCCACCCAGAAGTGAGTGGCTTTCTGAAGATCTCGTACGAACTATTTTTTCATCATGCCTTCAATAGAGTACTTACCAGCACCCATAATGAGGAGTGACACACAGAGTGCAAGGATCGTAAGATCGTAGTTCCACGACATGCCAGCTGGGGCGCCAAATGTACCGAGGAGATTCATTGGCGCTGTGTAGAAAGACGTTGCCTTGGCGTAGATGGCACCAATCATGATGATGCTCAAGCCAAGTGCAGCGAGCTGCGAGAGCACACCGAGGAGGATGGCAATGCCACCGATTGGCTCAACCCACTTGAGAATGGTGAAGACCGTGTTTGGGCTTTCCATCGACCACTTGCCCATGCCGTGGTAAATGAAGACCGCTGCGACGGCGAGTCGCATGAGAAGGAGCGCCACGTCGTGGTGCTTCTTGAGAGAAGAGAACATAGAGAGGGAAAAGGAAAGAATGTATTGATTATAGACAAAAAGAAGCCTCTTGCCGACAACAGGGTAGGGGAAGTACACTTTTTGCAACATCACCGCTCTATCCAGAGAGATGCGTGGGAACTGGCCCAATACGCATCCCCCAACCCCCGAATATCGGGAAGGTGGGAAATCCAGCCTCCACCCGGAGGGAAGATAGCCAACCGCAACCCTTCCGTCCCACGAGACGGAGCATTGATGTATCCATTCATTCATTTTTTCCATCCCATGTCCTCACTATTCACTTCAGAATCGGTGACAGAAGGTCACCCAGATAAATTGTGCGACCAGATTTCCGACGCCGTGTTGGACTACGCACTCAGTAAAGACAAAAACTCGCGCGTTGCGTGTGAGTGTTTGGCAACGACAGGTCTCGTGGTTGTCGCTGGTGAAATCAAAACCAGCACGTACATCCCCATGGCCGAAGTCGCTCGCAAGACGATCGAAGAGATCGGCTACAACGACGGTGTCTTCGGCTTCGATCACAAGGCATGCGCTGTCGTGGTGTGTGTCGGCGAGCAAAGCCCAGACATTTCCCAGGGTGTCACAGAAGGTGAAGGTCTCCACAAAGAACAGGGTGCTGGCGACCAGGGTCTCATGTTCGGATACGCCTGCGACGAAACTCCAGAACTCATGCCACTGCCCATCAGCCTCTCGCACAAACTTACGAAGCGCTTGTCCGATGCACGCAAGAAGGGCGAGCTCACGTACCTGCGCCCAGACGGCAAGAGCCAAGTCACCATCGAGTACGGTGCGGATGGCATGCCAAAGCGCGTGCAGACTGTCGTGCTTTCCACACAGCACGCTGAAGACGTCTCGCACGAACAGATCTGTAAGGACATCAAGAAGTTCGTCATCGAACCTGTGTGCGGAAAGTACTTGGACAAAGACACTGTCTATCACATCAACCCAACGGGTCGCTTCGTCATCGGTGGCCCTCCAGGTGACTGTGGTCTCACAGGCCGCAAGATCATCGTGGACACCTACGGTGGTTACAGCCGCCACGGTGGTGGTGCATTCTCCGGGAAAGATCCGAGCAAGGTCGACCGCAGTGCTGCCTACGCCGCACGCTGGGTTGCCAAGCACATCGTAAAAGCCGGCCTCGCCAAGAAGTGTGAAGTGCAAGTTGCCTACGCCATCGGTGTTGCTGCTCCAGTGTCGCTCCGTGTGGACACATTCGGCACCGGCAAGATCGACGACCGAGTGCTTGAGAAGGCCGTTTCTTCTATCTTCGATCTTCGCCCTGCTGCCATCATCAAAGATCTCGATCTGTTGCGCCCACAGTACAAGCAGATCGCTGCCTACGGTCACATGGGTCGCGAAGATACCGATGTGAAGTGGGAGAAGTGCGACCGCATCGATGCACTTGTGAAGGCTGCAAAGTAAAACTGACATTTTGATAGAGGCGCTCAATACATGGGCGCCTCTTTACACGTTTTGATGCTCCTTGACCGACTTTTGAGCCCTCATGAGAGCCAAAAAGTAGGGCAAGGGGAAGCTGCTTGCGAATAGAGCCAATCGGCATAGGATGAGGGGTGCATTCATATTTTCCCCACAATCTATGAAGCCAGGCTCACTTGAACACGTTATTCACAACTCTGCTCTATCGGGCACTGCACCTCTTGCTGTACAAGAAGCAGCAAAGGTACAAGATGCGTGTCGGACTGTACGCAGCGCTCCAACTGCATGTGCAAATGTGCAACATGGTACAAAGAACGCTTGTGCTGCTTGCATCGCAAAATTCATTGAAACCCATGGAAGAGAACCAATACGCACGGAAATTCCTGCTGATATGACTGCCCGTCTTACGCGCGCTGCTACCGCTCTCCAATCCTAACTCCCGGATAGTAATACTGCAGAATCTGTTCTGCGCTGCGCCCTTCTTTGGCTTGGCCAAGGGCTCCACAGCCAGACATGCCAACGCCATGGCCGCGGAGTGTCATGCCGCTACACCATGGATCTTTCTTGGAACTGAAGATCTCTGCGAATGGGAAATTCTTCCAGCCAGCTTCGATCGGCGTGCGTGTACGGCCGTCGTCACTACTGAAGTACGGTGGCTTAATAATCTGTCCGTTGTACGTGAGCACTTGATTGGCCGTTGTCTGTACTGCGCGCGCCCAGTTTGGATTGCTGGCAGTGAAGTCGACACCAGCATACACCTGGAATTCGGCAGGGTTATCGGAGCCGTCGTATGGCATGCCAGCAAACTTGCGGTTGGCTGGATCCATATAGAACGCAGCGTAGGTACGCGCAGCGATTGCGAAGGCGCGCTGCTTCTCGTACGGCTCGGTATCTGGCTCTTCGGCGAGTCCTGCCATGTAGTCATCCAGCGGAAGCTCGTTGATAAGTGCCATCGATCCATTGATCACGCGACACTCGATGGCACCTTTGTATGAACGTGTCTTATTGGCTCCTATGCCGGTGATGGTCGTCGTACCAGCGCCTGGTGAAAGGCGGAGGATAGAGGCTGCCTGCACCTGTGACCCATTTCGTGTAGCAACGCACTCAGAGCCGCGTATGAAGAGCGAGAGCGCTGTACCAGCGGACACGGATGTATTACCAACGCTACCGGCATTGGAGAAGGTTACTGTGGGGTTACCATCGCTACTTAGGCGTATGCGGATGGGTGTACCGGTCGATACGGCAGACGAACGCGAAGCGAACGAAGAAGAAAAGGACGAGCGCAGTGACGATGAGAACGAAGTCACAGACGATGACACCCCCTGCATGGACGGTCGCGTGTAGGAGCGAATGCGTCCTGCAAGACTGGAGCGGGAGGAAGAGATAGGTTCAACAATGACGTATGAATTTGCATTGAATGGACTCACAAAAGTTCCCATACGCATGCGTCGACCGGCCACAGAGATAGTGAAGCGGATACCACCGATATCCATCCAGTAGGAACCCGGATTCATCGGCGCCTCAATAACAAGCTGGAGGCTGGCTGTCTCGTGCGCCGGAAGATCGGACTGGAGGAGAATGCCCTTCGTCACTGGGACCCAGCCCCGACCGTTATCCACGTAGAGCTTAATGTCGGAGCTACTGATCTGAAGATCGGCGACCTTCTTGCCTTCGTATGCCCCACGCTCATCGGCAGTGTAGGTGAAGCTTAGGCGCTGTTTACCACCTGGATTGATGGTAATAGTTGTACGACCATAGAACGCAATTCCTGGCGCAAGGTTGGACTGCACGGCACCTGGAATCGATGACATCGACGAAGCAGAAGAAGACGATGACGATCGAGAAATGACAGGAAACGTCACCGTGCCATTGATATTGCCCGAACGAACGTTCTTTACGATTTGTCCAAATGCCTCACTTAAGTAGTAACCAGGACACAGCGTAGAGAGTAAGTCGCGGTGCCGGACAATCGGTGACACAAATTTCTTTCCGTGGAACTGCACCGAATTATTCACATCGATGTTGTACTTCCTGGCAAGATCAGAGAGAAGCCATTGTAGGCTCTGCGCCTGCTTCTGACTTGGTTGTTCGATCTCAAAATTACCAAGAAGTACGATGCCAATAGTTCCTACATTGTTGCAATACGCGTGGCCTCCAACAACAAACTTTCCACCCTGACGACCTTCGTAGATCTGACCGTTTTCGTCGACAACAAAGTGATAGCCAATGTCGCCCCATCCTTTGCTGGCTGCGTGATACTTGTACAGAGCCCGAACCCGCTCCACCGCTGGACGAGGGTCATCTCGAATGACAAGGGCGGAGTGGTGAACAGCGAGAAGTTTGACCTGTGGACTGTACTGCAGAGGCCAACTGTAGAGCTTTCCTTGGGCGTCTTTTGTTACGGTGGATGCAACGTTGAATTCCGCGGGATAGTCGACCTGAGCCTTCATACAATCATCGACACGACCATTTGTCTGCCCGGACAATGTGACTCCATTGTCACCACGGGCTTCGGCTTCTGTCTCTGAGCCATCTGTATACAGAAGTGCGGCATCGGCACCCCATTCGCTGCGAGAGAGAATCGCTGGTGCGCCTACAGCCCCTGCCGCAGCTGTTTTGTAATGAATCGGATCTTTGGAGACAGTAATTGGATGAATGAGAGTTGGATCGGAAATATGCTCAATGCGTAGTCCAGTCGTTCCCTCTGGCACCATCAACAATTCCGACTCTTGTCCGGGTAACACATCTCCATCGCTCTCGTAGGTCTGCCAATCCGACCATGTATTCGAGGCAAAATATTGGTAGCGGAATGATGCAGAATCTGCCGGAAGACGCACGCTAAATGCATCGATCGGCTCTAAGAAATTGCGCGTGAGAAAGGGCTCCACCGCAGCGATGGCTGGCAGCGGAGGTAAGGCACCGCTGAGGAGCGTTGTGCACAGAGCAAGTGAAGCAAAATCCCGAATTCTCATGGGGGATCATGCTAACTGAAATAGGAGATGAAGACCTGAAAGTCGCGTTGACGAATCTTTCACGATGAGTCGTTATGGGGTCATTGCCGACCCAATGTACCCAAGATTACGCACGCGTTCGTCCAAAATTTCCCGCGTACGCTTCACATGTTTCTTAGAGCTCCCTTGACCACCAACCACGAATGTTATTGTGGATTGATGCAGATAATATTCAATACCAATAGGCGCGAGCATGCGACGCGTTGCCCTCTGCATATCCTCGATTGTCTCGTAGAGCACATTGATCGCATCGAGAGTCAGTGGGGCGTAATCGGAACGATTGAACGCTAATTTCTGTACTACAACCATGGATTACTCTGCTGTGGCTGATGTTGAAAAGTGGAAGCCCGCACCGCGAAGAGCAAGCTCCAAAACAGTCAAAGCCTCTCTTGTCTCTGCGGAAATGATCACGGTTCGACTGCCTGTAGCACCTTCGGTAACCTCAGCAGTTTGATCGATACCGCGAACAATAGTGCTTACTTGTCCTAATTCTGCAGGCGTTAATTGGCTAAATGTTCGAGTGTTCAAATGTAGCGAAGGCATGAAAAGTGGGGGAATTGGCGCAATCCTAGGAGTGTTTTTCTAGCGCGACAATAATTTTTCGTAACTCTTCACCATCTGCTCCAGCGTAAGCCGAGAAGTGACTGCGTTGAGCCCTGCTTCTGCAAGTGCTGCGCGCCGAGTTGGGTCGAACATTTGTTGAATGTTCTGATTCAAGCTCTCCGTCGATCCTGCGTCTGCAATCAAGGCTTCGCCTGGTTGCAATGATGATGCAATGCCACATGCAGATGTAATAATTGTCGGAATTCCTCGCGCCATTGCTTCGGCAGCCACGAGTCCAAATGGATCGTGATCAGACGATGGGAGAACGAATGCATCGAGTGACTCGTAGAACGCAGAAAGATTTTCGACGTTCGACTGAAGGTGAATTCGCTCATCTCCGATTCGCTTCGTATCTTCGGCAATCAATGTGCGTACATATCCTTCGTCTGGTCCTTTGCCCACAATCTTGAGAGTGACTTCTGGAAGAGTGGCAATGGATTGGATAAGTACATCGACACCCTTCTCTCTAGAGAGACGCGACACGCAACCAAGCGTAAACACCCTCACCCCTACCCCCTCTCCCGGCGGGAGAGGGGTATGCAGATTTTCAATAATCTTAGAAATAACGCCTGAAAGGCTATGAAGTACTTCCTCATTTCTGAATCGCAATATACGAATTCCCCATTCATTCAACGCCTCTTCGCGCTCTTTATCGCATTTCATTTGCTCGGGCTGATCATGAATCACTCCATCCAACTCAATGCCTAAACGAGCTGAATCACAGTAAAAATCTAGAATACGGCTTTGAAATGGGTGCTGACGTCTAAACTTGTAGCCGATTTCCCTATTCCGCAAAGCCTCCCACAGAATCTCCTCTGCCGGCGTTGGATCTTTTCTCATGCCACGTGCAAATTTTAAAATATTTTTATTAATTGGTTTCTTAAAATTATTTTCGTCTTTTTCCATCGCCCCCCTTCCCCTCTCGGGGGAAGGGGCTGGGGGATGAGGGGCTGGAACGGGAATCCCATTGGGAATTGCATTGACTCGATCGGCACTGAAACCAAGGTCGAGGTACATCTTTCTACTTAGTTCAGACACGCAAATAATTGTTGCGAATTGCGATGCTTTTTTAAGCGCACCGAGCCACGGATTTTTGGAAAGCCATGAACCAATGCGATCGTGCTCTATCCAAAAAACGGGAATACCTTGTTGCTTGCACCAAAGAGTGAGAAGAAGTTTTTCGCTAAGACTGAGCATAAGAATACAGAATTCTGAATTCTGAATTCTGAATTCTTCTAATCGCTCGATAAGCAGCCGTTGCATTTTTTTCTTGCGCCAGAAAAAACTAATGACTCCCCATTTCGTCACTGGTGGCTCACCGATATTGAGCTGTGTCGATGAAAAGCCAGCATCAGAAAATCGCTTGGAAAGCACCGGACAACTACCCAAAAAACTCACGACATGACCTTTCTCCTTCAGCCCTTGTGCAAGCCACATTGTCTGGTTTTCAGCGCCACCATTGGCGCTCTCCAGTGGGAATCGGGTGAAGAGAATATTCATAAGGTCGTATTGTCCTGTGGGTTTGGAGAAATGTCCATCCTCCACTGCTTAAAAAGATCGACGAGTGACTGCTCCACGATGTCAGATTGCCAGGTCGTGCAAACGAATGCCTCGGCGCCTGCTGCTATTCCTTCAGCTTTATTTTTTTCACTCTCCGCCGAACTCACCAATGCTACATGCGCATTCGGAATTTTTTTCTTTAAATATTGAATGATCGCCGGACCGTTTTGCGATGGAATATAGTAATCGATTGATGCGCCAATAATGTCTGGACATGTATCGATCAGGCGCATCGCTTCCTCTGTTGTCATTGCAATAAGAATCTCGCCTGGCCACTGCGCACACTTCACACAATGTTTCACCAACTCTATTTTCCCATGCGAATCGTCGGCAATCAGAAAGGCGGACATATGCGCCTAGACTAGCACAAAACCTATTTCTTCCCTTTGCCGAATACCTCTCCCATCAGCCGCAAAACCTCCTCTCTGGACATCCTTCTGAGTACGTCAATGTCTGGAGTGTGTTTTCCATCTACTAAAACTTCGCGCATAAACTGGCGCTGCTGATCTGGCGACATCGCATCGAATTCCTTTTGGCCAATCTTTAAACCTTGCTGTGACATGGATGTGTGTATGAGGAGCTCTCTCTAATGTTCCTGTCTGTTGAAATGTGTGTTGTCGTGCTCATGCGCCTGTGCATCAAAACTCTGATCCTTTGGTCTGTTGTATTGGACGCGTCTTGCAACTGCTTTCTGCACAGCACTCAAAGGAATCATGTGTCTATGGCGGAAGTCTTCCGTCGTTACCTCTACATGGGCTGCACCTGGGTCTGACCATTTCGGCGTTTCTGTAGACTTTGGAAGTGCGAGAAGTGCGTCGAGCTCAATCTTTGAAAGTTCAGCAGGAACTTCCTGTCGATTCTCTGGATCTGGACCGTAAACGTTATTGGAGTTTGTCATATAAACACATTATACAATATTTTACTAAATATTGCAAATATTCCAATACCTAGTAACAGGGCATATCCCTCTCTTCTCCATCAATTTGACTGCGAAGTGCTGTGGTATACATTTTCCCGATCCTTTCTCGCTGTTCGATCATGCACTTGGTTGCAGCAGACAGATAATCATCGCAACTGAGGGATCTATCAGTCTTGCGGGCCTCTTCAATGCGGCCATTGAGTTCCAGGAGCTGATCGGCAAGACTTTCTGCTTCTGTTGGAAGATACGCGCGACGAACGTGCTCTGCACCTGCTCTTGCGCCTTGGATTACAAGATTCACGCCAAAACGACAGCCTGCTTTAAGTACGTTTGCCGCCATTGCTACACGATTCAGCTTCGGCTTCTCGGCAGTTGTTGGAGCTGCACGTAGCTTCATTTCGAGTTCAGCCTGAAGGGCTGGTGGGGCGACAAGAGTGCTTGCCATTTGGCGCAGTTTCCTCTTCCCGTTTAGAAAGTCAAACCCCTACAAAATGACATGCCTTTTAGGGCGTATATATGCTCCAAAGTCGCACTATCGATTGACCAAAATCAGCGGCAGTTCCTGGAACTTATTTCCTTGCCACTTTGATGACTTTTTGGCCTCCCATATAGGGCTGCAATGCCTCTGGAATTGCTACAGATCCATCCTTTTGCTGGTAGATCTCAAGAAGTGGGATCAGGATACGTGGAGAGGCAATACACGTGTTGTTGAGTGTGTGCACAAACTTCTTCGTGCCGTCTTTTGCCTCGTACTTAATGCTCAAGCGACGTGCCTGGAAGTCGTAGAACGTGGAACAACTGTGCGTCTCGCCGTAGCCTTTGCGGCTTGGCATCCATGTCTCAATGTCGTTCTTGTACACCTGCCCACGACCCATGTCTCCAGTGCACACTGCCACCACGCGGTACGGGAGCTTGAGTGCCTGAAGGACATCTTCCGCATTCTGCAAAATTTCTGCGTGCAACTTGGCACTCACATCGGCGTCGGCTTCGCACAGAATGACCTGCTCTACTTTCTGGAATTGGTGAATACGGTACAGGCCATGCGTATCTTTGCCATACGTTCCTGCCTCGCGACGGAAACAGTTGCTGTACCCAGCGTAGCGCTTGGGTAATTCCGACGCCTTGAATGTCTCGCCGCTGTGATAACTCGCAACCGCCACTTCCGATGTACCAATGAGGTAGAGCTTGTCGGATTCGATCTGTTTCGCTTCTTTTTCGCCAAGTCCAAGCTCTGGCGTGCGGTCGACACCGATGGCGTATGCCTGCTCTTCGCCACCTGGGAAATAGCTCGTTCCCATCATGGCGTGATAGTTGGCCATGAGTGGCGGCGTAAAGAGGGTAAAGCCCTTCTTCACCAAGTGATCCATCGTGAATTGCATGACCGCAAGCTCCAGGCGAGCACCATCACCCTTCAAAAAATAACTGCGTGATCCTGCGATCTTCACACCGCGTGGAATGTCGATGATGTCCAAGGACTCACCGAGTGCGACGTGATCCTTCGTCTCGAAATCGAACGATGGAACCTTGCCCCACGTACGCATCTCCACATTTTGTGTGTCATCTTTGCCGACTGGAACAGAATCCAAGGGAATGGATGGAAGCTGAAGCTGAATCGCCATCCACTTCTTCTCGATCTCACCGAGCGCGACTTCGTCTTTCTTCAACTTTTCTCCGAGCGCTTTCATCTCGCCAATCACTTTTTCCTTCTCTGTCTTGTCTTTGATTGTTGGAACCTTCTTGCTGACTGCATTTCTCTCAGCCTGCATTTTCTGCACCGTGGACATGAGGCCACGCTTCTCTTCGTCGAGAGTGAGGAATGCCTTCACATCCACTTTGATATTCTTCTGCGTACATGCCTTCTGATAGGCGTCCGGGTTTTTGCGGACGAGTTCCAAATCGATCATGGGCGGATGGTAGCACGCGAAGGCCACAGGATTAAGGGATTTGCGCTTTGTCTTCGACCTTGTTGACTTATTTTGGAAACGATTTACCATGCGCTTCCTATGCCAAAAGGATCACCACGCAAAGGCCTCGATTTCCACGACGAACCAATCGGTGGATTCGATCGTGCTCCTCGCACGCGCGATCAAGCCGATAAGCCAGTTGTTGTAGACGAATCTGCTGATCAAAAAGCAGTGGAGACTGTCCAGAGAGCCATAGACTCTGTACGAAGTGACATCTATAGCGACTAAGGAAGAACTCGTTCCCACTTCCATCACTATGCCATTCGAAAAGATCGATATTCACGGCACGGTGGTACGCTGTGATGTGCCCGAACAAAATGGAAAGCCTGATGAGATTGTTGAGGAAGCTCCGGAATACTCCGATAGAAACATGGGGTTATACCAACCTGTCCTTGCAGTACGTAAGCAGATTGCGATGCAGTGGAATGACGTTATGGGATTTATGGATGATCTTGGGATTGAGAGACGAGCAAGCAAAGATGAGAAAATTCTGGCTGCCGATGTGTCGTGTGGCGTGCTCAAAAAAGAAATCTCACGAATTCTGGGGCAAAAATTTCAAACTCGCGCCAAAGCAGGAAGACTTATTCTTCTCCTTGGTTGTATCGATGAAGATCGTGTTCGTTTTGAAAGACTGCGTGCAGATTTTGCTGAAGAAAATATGGGTGTGGCAGGTGATTTTATCAAACGAAAAGGACACTATTACTCACGTGTAGATATAGATGACAAGGCACAGGCTGCTCGCCTCGGTGTTCTGCGCGCCGCAGAAACTTGGAATCAGGAAAGAGGAAATTTTTCGACGTACGCAAACGTGTGGATGCGAAGAGGGCTCAGCATCATGGGAAAGGAAAATCGTAAGCATGAAATTCCTTCCTTAGATCGACCATTGAAAGGAAAACATGGATCCGGAAAGGGGAGTCTACTCGATTTGGTGACCAGTACTCGTGAGAATCAGCCAGACCATTCCGTTCTCTACATGATGGAAAAGGACGTCCTGCGTGGAGTTATTGAAAATCTTGATCCTGTGTATAAGCGCCTTGCCGAACTCCGCTGGCTCGACGGTGGGAATCGACGAAATGTCTCCGAAATCGCAGAGGTTTTGAATCAAGAAGGTTTTACAACGCTCCGAACAGGCAGTTCAATTACAGAAAATAAAGTGCGCCAGTGGCTCAAGCTTTTGGAACGCATGGTAATTCGCGACATGAAGAAAAAAATACGGCAAGATGCCGATTGAAATGCTAGAAGGCTCACGTCCAGCGCCGGCAGAAGGCGAGAAGGAAAATATGCTACTGCCGCTGAGTGCAACAGATAAGCAGGAGGGGGCATCCGAGGCGGGTCGCGCGGCGTTTCGAAAATTGTGTGAAGGAATGACAGTGAAACAGCAAACGGATCTCGACATCCGTCGCTCGATCCTTGGAAATGGCTCCGAAGTACGACGAGTCACTCGCGATCAAATTTTCAGAGTATTCGCAACACTCAAGACCGACACTCAGGCTCAGAAACATTTTTGGGTGGAGTATTTTGGCGGACCGGCAACAAGCATTGCCGAATTCGTGCGTCGGCAAATTATTCTGCATGGCAATCTTCGTGATTATGCAAAAACGGTTGGCTTGTCGCACATGACATTGATGGAACTACTCAAGACACGAATGCTTTCGTTCGCATCGCTTGAAACACTCCGTGCTGCACGGGTGCCGTTTCCGTGGGAAAAAGCTGTTCTGCACCGCCAGTGGCGTGCAATGTCGTGTAACTATTTGCAGCAGAGAGAGGGGCTCAACGTACTTGGAGCTCGTGTTGAAACTCTCTTCGCAATGCGTCGACCAAAAGTAAGTCGTATGCAATGGGTAGAGTTGGGCAACCTTCCAAAAACACTCCAAGGCTTTCCAAAGAGTCATGTCATTGCCATTCTGTCTCGTGCACGTCGTGGACGTACAGAATACTGGGAAGAGCTCGATCGGGTGCTTGTGGGCATGAACTGCTCTCTAGAAGAACGTATGGAAATTGCAGAGGCATGGCTTACGACACATAACCAACCATTGGAGGATGAGCAGACATCTGGAGGGAGACGACGAAAAAATGATCTGCTTCTTCTGCGAGACGATATGGAAGAAGGTGGGGAAAAGGAACACCCGATTCCTCAGAGTCAGGTTCCGTATCCAGAGCACCTTGTAGGACGTGAGTCGCTTGCAGCGATCGCTGATATCGCCGCTGAATTTACTGGGGAAGCAGATTTCCGCACTCTGGCAGAAGACGAAACAGCACTTGCTGCACGTGTGCAGCAGACACTGCTCAATGTTGATGTATTCGTAGCTCGAGGAAAAAAAGAGGTGAGGAAACCAACAGACGTTGTTGTAGCCCCACGGAGAAGGAATCCTCGCACCGTACGAAGCGACGTCATCCCTATCATTGGTTCCAGTCCGCGCATTGTAGAGCAAGAATCGGCGACTGCTGCGCAGGAAACGAAAGAACGCATCACTGACGAGCTCATACACGAACGTACGAGAATCGCATCGGCACTCCAGGGCATGATTCAACGTAGAGAGCAGAGCGCTCGATCTCCGCAGCTACAACGGATCGCTGGACTGCTTCAGGGACTCGTTGGCAGAAAAGAAGACGATGAAGAGTACTACGCTTCACTTGCACCATGGATGGCGCGCATCGCTCGTAGCATTGACCAAATGATCGATCGTGAGAGAGGAAGTATGTATGCACGTGAAAGGAAAAAGCCCGAACAAAATCAGGCTGCAACACAGTTCTCGTTACCATCACTTTTTGAGCAGACAGGAGAAGAAGAGAGGGAATTGCATGCAGAAACTGTCTTCGCACGTATCCATGGAGACGAAAGGATGCGCGAGGCAACGCGCAAGCGCGCACTACGAAACATACCGCACGAACCAAGGGAAACAGGTGCAGAAGATGAATAAAAAGGCGGATGGCTGCCTATCAATCCCTAGGTAGGTGGAGTATACTGCCTAGACCCATGAGCAAAGAATTCAAGCTACAGGCACCGTATACACCGAAGGGTGATCAGCCCGAGGCGATCGCAAAATTGGTCGATGGACTGAAAAAAGGCGAACGGCATCAGACACTCCTGGGCGCCACCGGTACGGGAAAAACATTCGCGATGGCCAATATCGTGCAGCAGCTGCAACGTCCTACACTCGTGCTCGCGCACAACAAGACGCTTGCTGCGCAGTTGTGTTCTGAGTTCCAAGCATTCTTTCCCGACAACGCGGTCAGTTACTTCGTCTCGTACTACGACTACTACCAACCAGAGGCGTACCTTCCGACGACAGATACGTACATCGAGAAAGACGCGAGTATCAATGAGGAAATCGCCAAGTTCCGTCACGCAGCCACGCACAATTTGCTGACACGCAGAGATGTGCTGATTGTGGCGTCTGTTTCCTGTATTTACGGTCTCGGTGACGTGAAGGACTACGAAGCGCTCTCGCTTGAGCTCAAGCGTGGGATGCCATTCCAAAGACAGCGACTCCTTCGCTTGCTTACCGACATTCAGTACAAGCGAAGTGCCATGCAATTCAAGCAGGGAATGTTCCACGTACTTGGCGATACGGTCGAAATTTTCCCGCCGAGTGGCGACACCGTGATTCGTATCGAAATGCCGTTCGACGAAATCGAAACGATTCAGGAAGTGGATAGCTTCACAGGTGAAGTGCTCGCCGACATGAACGAGGTTCGCATCTTCCCAGCTGCGCATAACGTGACCACAAAAGAGAAGATCGACGGTGCCATCGATGGTATTAAGGCTGAACTCACAATTCGTGAGAAAGAGCTTCTGGACGCCAAGGAATTCGGCAAGGCCGAGCGTATTCGCCAGCGCACAGAGTACGACATCGAGATGCTCAAAGAGACTGGCTACTGCACCGGAATCGAGAACTATGTTCGCTACCTCAGTAACCGCGAGGCGGGCATGCCGCCAGAAACGCTGCTCGATTACTTCCCCGATGATTCCATCGTCTTCGTCGACGAGTCGCATATCTCGCTCCCACAAATCGGCGGAATGTACGAAGGAAATTTGCAACGAAAGAAGACGCTCATCGAGTACGGCTTCCGTCTCCCGAGCGCTGCAGACAACCGCCCACTGAAGTTCCAGGAATTCGAAGAGCGCATCAATCAGGCCATCTACGTCTCGGCGACTCCCAGTAAGTACGAGTACGAGCACACGCCAAAAAACCGTATCGCCGAGCAGATCATTCGTCCGACCGGTCTTCTGGATCCCATTGTCACCGTGCAGCCGAAGAAGCACCAGATTGACCACATCACAAAGGAGATCAACGAGACCATCAAGCGCGGCGAACGCGTACTTGTGACCGCTCTCACAAAGAAGAGTGCCGAGGACTTGGCCAAGTACTTCCAGAACAACAACTACAAAGTTCGTTACCTCCACAGCGACATCGAGACACTGGAGCGCGTCGAAATCCTCCGGCAATTGCGCTCAGGCGACATCGATATCCTCGTTGGTATCAACCTGCTGCGCGAAGGACTCGACCTTCCTGAAGTCAGTTACATCGCGATTTTGGATGCCGATCAGCAAGGCTTCCTCCGCTCACGCGATTCCCTCATCCAAACAATCGGTCGTGCTGCTCGTAATATCAATGGACACGTTGTTCTCTACGCCGATAAGATGACACCCGCGATGGAAGGTGCGCTCGCGGAGACAGAGCGCCGCCGTAAGATTCAGGAGGCATATAACAAGAAGCATGGCATCACGCCAAAGACAATCATCAAGGCGATCAAAGACATTGCCGAAGAGCACAGCAAGCAGAAGCTCGGCCGTAAGAAGTACGATCACCAGAAGATTCCGAAGGACGAAAAGAAGCGCCTCATCGAAGAACTGAAGGCACAGATGGAAATCGCTGCCGAGAATATGGAGTACGAAAAGGCAGCCGACCTGCGTGATGAGATCGAGCTTTTGAAGAGGGAGATTGCCTAATTAGAGATCGTCGTATGGAAACAACGCGATGACTTTTCCACGTGCCGCACGAACTATTTCTAGGCGCAACGCACGAGCCATGTATGGATCGAGAGTGTCCAGTCGACCCTTTTCTAATTGTGTTGTCACCATTGCGCGGGGAATGAGTGCATCTGCTTCGGCGATGACACCCTCAGCGATAAGGAATGTTAACTCATTGTCCAACATGTGCGGCGTCACATTTTCATGCGGCTTCATTTCCTCTCTGTGCGATGCTGGAATGAGAGTTCCCATGATTACCTTGGCTCAAAGATACCAACATCTGTGAGTAGCTTACAAAGACATAATCGAATATTCCATGCATCTTCCGCATCCAGTGCCTCTGTCGGGCCACCCATTTCTTCGGTAAGTTCGCGCAACCGTCGGTCAATACGTCGAGAAGACGTGGCGTCTACCTGATCTTTCTTTGAAGCGAGGACCCTATCGTAATCTTCTCCCAAATGATCAATGTGTCGACGATTGAAATTTGGTAAATAACACGTCTCCAAAGCATCAAAAATGGAAAACCGAATAGAGCGGGTAGGGTCTCTGCTGAGCATGACAGTATCGGCCATAGACGAGAGAAAATCCCACACGCGAAGCAACTCTTCCTGTGTGGGATTTTCGCATAGTAGTGCGGCTGTCGCGAGCTCGGCTTTCAAGGAAAAAACGGTGGCGCGCTGCGTCTGCGACCGTGGCACATATGATGCTGGAGGCAAGAATTCCTTCATAGAAGGATGAGCCTAATAAAGATATGGTAAAAAGCAATCCTTTTGGCTTAATTGAGTGCTTTCTCCGCTTTCTAGAGCGCTCCAATTAGCCGAGTTCGATCACCGCTTCTCGGTACCCTTCTGGCGTACCGGTATCGAAACGCTTTCCCTCGAACTCATGACCATAAATGTCTATCTTCTTGAGCTGTGCGATGAGCGCATCGATCAAGCGGACTTCCTTGTCATGATGTCCACTCTCGACCTTCTCCAAAAGGTCGATGGTTGAGCGGGGGATGAGATACTTCCCGACGATACCAAGTGTGGATGGTGCGTCCTCGGCTTTTGGCTTTTCCACAAGACCACGAATCTTCTTTGTTCTGCTCAAATGTTTGTCCGGATAGATGTCGACAATACCGTACTTGTGGACAAGTTTTTTTGGCACGTCCTGGAGGCAGAGCATCGCTGTTTCCTTCTTTCCAGAAACTTCCTTCCATGCCTTCACAAGCTGCTGAAGACCGTTTTTCTCGCCCTGAATAATATCATCTCCGAAGAGGACGGCGACGTAGTCGCTCTCCACCCAATCTTGTGCCTGCAAAATGGCGTGACCATCGCCCTTCATCTCCTCCTGATACGCAATGTGGAAGCGAACGTTGTCGTAACGATTGAGCTCCTCGAGCATGTGTGATTTTCCACGCTTCTCCAATGCGCGTTCTAACTCTGGTTGTGCGTAGAAGAATTGTGGGATCGCTTCCTTGCCACGACTGATGACGAAACAAATGTCGTGAATACCAACACTCATGCATTCGTCGACCAGGAGTGCAATGATTGGCTTACTTCCAATTGGCAAAAGTTCCTTCGGCACTACTTTCGTCCACGGCAGGAAACGCGTGCCAAAACCGGCAACAGGCAGAATTGCTTGAGAGAGCTTCATGTGACGATTATAGCATTTCTATAGATATTCAGAGAGGCATTCTTGTAGACACAAAGTACGTTCACGCCTGTTTCTAAAAGAAAAATGGATCATCTGCTTGACACCGTAAAAGGGGAAGGATCAGAATTTGCGTACGATGAAATTTAATACGTATCACCTCTGGGCGATTTCCAAGATGACCCGCGTCTGCGGAGCAGAGGGCTGTATGCGTTCGTAAAAACCGTTTAAAAAAACGCTCACCCTCTCCCCCGCACGGCAAGAGGGCAATTTCTCGTATGTTCATTCACATCACTGTAAAGAATCCGAACCTGCGTTCGATCGAGATCTCACACCGTGCGATTTCGCACTGGTGGATCGTTATTGCAGGGATGTGTCAGTCCTTTCCCGTTTTAGCCAGGAGTCGAAGGCCATGAAGAACATGAAGCACCACAACATCGAGACTCGTAAGAATCGTAAGCGCCGCGCCAAGCTCAACAAGAAGCAGGCTCGTCGCGGATTCAAGCGAAAGCTCGTTGGATGATGGTACGGCCAAGGATGGCTGACAGGACAATCTCGGGCACCCAGTAATCTGGGTGTCCGAGACGTAAAGAACATTCTATCACAAAACTAGCAGGCAGAACGTAGATTCGGATTCTTTTTTACAGCGGTTGGTTCGGCGCAGTCGATGTTGGCAGTGGTGCATGCGGTCGTGGCGATCTGATCTTGGACTGAATTTTCTGAAGTGTTGCCGCAATCTGCTTAATTTCTTCTGGAGTCATTTGACCACGCACTTCTGCTACCGCTTCTTTGGCACCATCGTATCCTTCGGCCTCAGCAAGTGAGAACCACACGTACGAAAGAAGCATATTCTTCTCTACACCTTCGCCACCGAAATACATGACGCCCAGGTTGTATTGGGAGTTTGGATCATCTTGATACGCAGCCTTCTCAAACCATGTGAACGACTCCTCTAAGTTTTGTGCTACGCCCTGTGCACGGATATATGCGAGACCAAGGTTGTACTGCGCATCGCGATCGCCCATGTTTCCTGCCTTGGTAAATAGCTCAATGGCCTTGGGCATGTCTTGTGTCACACCCTTTTCACCCTTCATGTAATAAAAACCGAGAGCCACCATGGCGTCGGGGCTTCCTTCATCTGCAGACTTTGTGAGTAGCTCGATTGCTTTCGCCTCGTCTTTCTCAACGCCATCGCCACTCATATACTTGTATGCGAGTTCGTAGTCAGCTTGTGCTTGCGCCGAAACTCCGCCGCATGCGGCGAGAATAGTGAGACACAGAAGAAGAGGGAGAAATTTTTTCATAGGGGCGTATGGTACAGGAATTTTGACGTTCCGTCTGCTAGTCGTTAATGCGGATGATTTTTACCTTCTCTTCCTTTGGCACAAGTACTTTCAGAACACATTCCTTATTGAATGTCGCCTTTACTTTACGTGGATCGATCACGCATGGAAGTGTGACCTTCCTTTCGAACTCACCCCAGAAACATTCCTTGATGTAGTACTGATCGTCTGGAATCGTGTCAGTCTGACGACGAGCGCCACGAATGGCCACCGTGTTGTCGCTGATGTCGATGTCGATATCCGAAAGACGAACGCCCGCAATGGGCGCCTTGATGATGTAGTAGTTGTCGTACTCAAAAATATCGAGTGCTACTTGTCCGACTCCACTCTGCTTCGCTTGTGATGGTGCTGCAGCTGGTTGCTTGGCTGGTTCATCTCGTTTCGTTTCCTTGGACTTGAGTCGCCCAAGCAGTGAGGAATCATCGGAGCCCACTGCCGAGGAGAAGATACCGTGGAAGGGAGAAGGAATCATTTCACGTAATCTTAATGAATTTGGCAAAGACTACGCAAAAAGACCATGGTGCAAAAATCACGCCTTTATGAGCTGATAGCAAGCGCAGCAAAGTAGTACTTGGGCATTTTTTTGAAAAAAGAGAAACATCGATTCCGAAAATTTTTCCAAAAAAATTTTTGTACTGAAATCATCGATCCTCTTATTTTCGCTTCTTTTCGCGACAAATTTGATGACGCAAACTTTGTCTCACAGAACACTTGCTGTAAATTCGAACCGCGCTACAATCGGCTCCGCACTTCGCGCTGCACACTCGTAGCTCGGTTCTCACTTTCAAATTATGTCTGCCATCCTCCACAACAACATCCGCCGCCTTCGCTTTGAACGTGGTATGACTCAAGAAGAGTTAGCACTCCGTGTCGGTGTCAGCCGACAGACGGTGATGTCGATCGAACGTGGAGCGACGAACCCATCGGTACTCTTGGCTTTCAAGATTGCCATGGCCCTTCAGTTCCCAGTCACTGAAGTCTTCCAGATGGAAGGCACATTGGTTCCAGTCTAAAAACAATCGATGATTTGGTCTTAGGGATGCGATTTTCGCATGTCTTCGACGACTATCTGCAGTGACTCCCGACCATTCCACTCGTTGATGCCGATGCGGCACGCGAGGTCGAGTTCCGATACAGAGAGTTCGTCTAAGAATTTGCCGAATCTAAATCCAATACCACGTATCTGACCAATGCGGAATTGAATGTGCGCTCCTTCGGCGCCGACTGTTCGGAGATCCGAGAGCTTCTGCTTCGAGAGCTGGAAGAGCGGCTCGGTGTTGCCTGCGCCGAACGGCGCGAGTGAGAGAAGATCTTTCGCAACGCGCATATTCATCTGCGATTCAGAAATTTCTGCGTCGATGTGTAGTGAAGGCAGAAGATCACTCGCAAGAATTCCGCGCTTTTCGAGTGCTCGATTGAGTGCGTCTTTTAGCTTCGTTCCGTCGGCAGCCTTGAACATACAGCCTGCTGCCTGTGCATGTCCGCCAAAGGTGAGAAGTAGCGACCGGACATCTGCATCTTCTAGACATTCCATCACATCAATTCCTGCAGGGCTTCGGATCGATGCAACAGCATTTTCGCCTAGCACGGCAGCAACCAAGCTTGGCTTCCCATAGCGCTCAGTCAGGCGACTGGCGAGAAGTCCAGCTGTGCCCGGAGTGATGTCCGGACTCTGCACTAAAATGAATCCATCTTGATGAGAAATTACATCAGCGTTTCCTTCATCGAGAAGATCGACAAACGTTCGGCGATCACCATTGAGACGATGAAGCTCCTCTAAATATTCGCCACCGACAAGAAGTGCTTGTAGTGCGATGTCGGGATGAGACATTCGACCGGCAGCGTTGAGGCGCGGTGCGATACGGAAGGCAACATCTCCTGCTGTCAGCGATGCACCATTCTTCACACTATCGATGAGGTCTTTGAGGGGTGAGGGGGCGAGCGACGACATGAATCGAAGTCCGTGAATAACGAGTGTTCGATTCTCGCCAGTGAGCGGCATCACGTCAGCGATCGTACCAATTGTTGCGAGTGAGATATCGATATCAATGCCTGGCCATGGTTGCAGATTCTCAAGCGCACGAATGAGCATGAAAGCGACAGCAGACCCTGAAAGATGTTGATTGGGGAATTCCGCAGGAATTTGTGGATGGATGACTGCAAATGCATCAGGACGACCTCCTTGTACTCGGTGGTGGTCAGTAATAATGACATCCATACCGAGCCCTGTGGCATGCGCAATTTCGGCATGTGCGGCGATGCCCGTATCTACCGTAATGATCAGGGAAACACCCTTCGCTTTTAAGCCATCAATACTGGCCTTTTTCATTCCATATCCTTCCTTCACACGATCGGGCAGATGCACCACTGGCTCGACTTTATGCCTGCGGAAAAAACGTGTCATTTGCGCTGCTGCCGTGATTCCATCGGCATCGTAGTCACCGAAGATAGCGACCGTTTCCTTTGTATGAATCGCCTTCGTAATACGCTCCACCGCCTTCTTCATTTCTGGGAATAAGAACGGATCGGAGAGCTTGGAAGTAGGATCGAACGAAAGTCCGCGTTCAGCCCTGAGTGTGGCCACAATGTCCTGCATCGGCGCTTGGCGCTTGAGCTTCCAGAGTTTGCCGGTGAGAGATAATTGTGAGTGAATAGTGGATGGGAGAAGGCTAGAAGAATGACACGGAATGAAGGAAGAAACCAAGGAAACCAATGTAACCTACGAAACCAAGGATTGTTGTGCAAATGCTGACCGGAGTCTGGAGAGTAGATAACTCGTTCTGTGAATAGCTTGGTCAATTTTTGCAAACTGTACATCCGTCATATAACCAAGATCTAAGCTTAATCGAGCTTCGCAATGCAATTCTTCGAGCGAAGCTGCAGCGATATCGAAAAATCGAACTTTATCTGGTTTTGATCTTTTCACGTTCCCCTCGGCGATGTTTATCGGAACACTTGATGATGACCTGCGCATCTGACTCGTAAGGCCAAAACGCTCGTCACTCGGAAAGCTACGAGTTATCTGGTAGATGAGAAGGCACAACGCGTATGCCTCTCGCCACGCAACTATTTTTCATACGGTCTCTGATGCATGTGATGAGAATATCAACTGACCAGATCTTTGGATTCCTTGGTTTCTTTGGTTCCCTTGGTTTCCCTTCGACTTTTCCTCTACAGCTCAACCTCCTTAAACGTTCCAACGATGTTAAGAACCTCAGCTTCAACCTCCTGCAACTTCTTCTCGCTCCGAGCTTCAATGCAGAGACTCAGGCACGGACTTGTATTGGAATAGCGAATTCCTGCCCATGCACCATCGCCAAAATCAACGCGCGCACCGTCGAGTGTCACAACAGGATATTTTTCTTGTAAATGCTTGGTAATAGCATCGACAATCGCTGCCTTTTTATCATCAGGACAATGCGGCCTCCTCTCATGCGCTTGGAAGACAACAGGAAACGACTCGACCAATGATGAGAGTGGCTTCTTTGTATCGCTCACGATCTTCAAGCAGCGGACTGCTGCAACGAGCGCGTCATCGAAACTAAAGTACTCTTCGCCACAGAAGAAGTGTCCGGACTGCTCGCCACCAAGTTTGGAATTATTGTCACGCATTGCGTGCTCCACGAACGAGTGACCGACTTTGCACATCACTGGTGTACCGCCCCACTTCTTCACTTCAGTTTCTAAGAGACTGGAGTTACTGACCGTAAAAATAACTGGTGCACCTTTGTGACGAGAGAGGTGATCCTGCGCCAAGAGAAGCAACACCTGATCGGCTGTGACAATCGCGCCTTTCTCATCAACTAAGCCAACGCGGTCGCCATCGCCATCGAATCCGAAGCCACAATCTGCATTGAGTTCGCGAACCTTTTCCTGCAATTCCCTGAGTGTTGCGTGCTTGCTTGGGTCAGCGGGGTGATTCGGAAATTCTCCATCCGGCTCGGTGTAGAGCTCGGTGACTTTGCAGCCAATGCGCTTAAGAACATCGCAGTAGACTGGACCAGCGACACCATTCCCACCGTCGACAACAACGTGCTTCCCCTTCCCGACCCCCTTAAAGAGTTTCACTAAGAAGTCGATGTACGGAGTGACAGCATCGAAGAGTGGAACGAGCATACCGGTGAGAACGACTTTCTGATCCGTCGCCTCGATTCGCTTTCGTAGTACCTGCAACTCCTCACCACTGAACGCTTCGGCGTGGCGCGTCTGGAGCTTGATGCCGTTGTCTTCTTTTGGGTTGTGACTCGCCGTGATTTGTACGCCAGCATCGAACTTTGCATTACAGATGGTGAAGTAGTTCACCGGACTTGGCGTCTGGCCGATATCTTTCACATCGCATCCGGCTGCAAGGAGTCCTTCCATCATATTCTTCTGGAAGCCCGGGCTGTGCGTGCGTGCATCGCGACCGACAATGACCTTCGGCTTCTGGCCATAGCGCTCTACCAAGATGCGACCGAATTCTCGGCCGATCAAATAACATGCGTCTTCGGTCAGCTGTGTGCCAGCCTTACCGCGAATGTCGTACGCTCGAAAAATGTGTGGATCGATCATGAGTGAAAAAGAGATGCTGTTTCGTAGAGTAACACGACTGAGACGAAGAATAACTGAGGTTCTGGCTAATTGAATAAACTAGAAAAATATGTTATAATATACGTACAAACAAACCATGCAAAAACCGCTCACTGTTGCCTACTTCTCGATGGAAATTGGCCTGAAGGCTGACATTCCGACGTACGCTGGCGGACTCGGAATGCTTGCTGCTGACCTCATGATGTCGGCGGCGGATCTGCGTGTGCCAACAGTGTGCATCACGATGCGCTGGCAACACGGCTACATGCGTCAGGCTATTCGTGACGATGGATCGCAGTCGTATGAAGAAGTGTCGTGGAACCCCAGCGAGCACATGCGTCTGCTTCCAAATAAAGTGACCATCACGCTGGAAGGCAGAACTGTGACGATAGGTGCATGGGTCTTAAGTATTCAGAATGGTGACCACGAAGTGCCGGTGATTTTCTTGGACACCGACCTGCCAGAAAACCGTGCTGATGATCGAATGATCACAAGTCACCTCTACGGTGGCGATGGCGTGATGCGCTTGAAGCAGGAAGCCGTGCTCGGCATTGGCGGCGTGCGCATGCTTCGGTCGCTTGGCCATCAGGATGTTGGCACGTACCACATGAACGAAGGACACGCGGCTTTCCTCACGTTGGAACTTCTGCGTGAGCGAAACTTTTCCGATGATGCTGTTCGCCCATCGTGTGCGTTCACGACACATACACCAGTTGCCGCAGGGCACGACACGTTCGACTACGACATGGCATGGAAGACACTCGGCGATAATTTGCCGTGGCACATCAAGAAGCTTGCAGGTGAAGACCGTCTCTCGATGACGAAGCTTGCGATGAGTTTGAGCAAGAAGAGCTTCGCAGTCTCCAAAGTCCACGCGATGGTCAGTAGGAAAATGTTCGACGGCCAAGATGTCGACTTCATCACCAATGGTGTGCACTTGGTTCGCTGGACATCGCCAGAGATGCAAGCGCTCTTCGACAAACATATTCCGGGCTGGGATACGAACCCAAAGAAGCTCGCCGAACACTGTCGGGAAATTCCAGACGATGAGCTCATCGCAGCGCACAAAGCGAGCAAGAAGCGACTCATCGCTGAAACGAATAAACATGCGCCGGTGCAGTTCGACGAAGACACTCTGACGATTGCTGGCGCACGTCGTGTCGTTGCGTACAAAAGGCCGGAGCTTCTCTACACCAATCTTCAACGCTTGAAAGAAGTCTGTGGCGGAAAGGTGCAGATCATCCACGCAGGGAATGCCCATCCAGCCGACAAGTTTGGACAGGAAGTCATCCAACGCATGATCGAACGTTCGCGCGAATTGAAAGACTCTGTCCGCATCGTCTATCTCCCAAACTACAATCCAGATCTTGCGAAACTTCTCGTGTCTGGCGCCGACGTGTGGCTCAACACCCCTACTCGCTTACATGAAGCGTCGGGTACATCGGGAATGAAAGCTGCCATCAATGGAACCATCAACCTCTCCACACTCGATGGTTGGTGGATCGAAGCGTATGAAATGGATCCAGAAGCTGGCTGGCGCATCGGCCCGCTTTCCAGTGCTCTCGACGCCGATGATACGCGCGCACTCGATGCAGAAGACCTCTACACACAACTGCAGTACGAAGTGATTCCGGAGTACTCATACCCGGATCACGTCCGCTGGGCGCGCCGTATGAAGCGATCGATTGGACTCGCGGGATTCTTCAATACACATCGTTGTATCGAGGAATATAAAAACAAAGCGTGGGATTCGGCTGCATAAGCTACGACTTCGCTTTGTCGTCGTTCATATTCATACGACCTTCTGCAGTCAGGAGTACGCCTAAAAGATACACAATATCTGACGATTGTTCGGATATAACTGCACCTTGGGCAAATAGTTCTGCCTCTCTCTCCTTAGCGAAAGCCTGAATCTCAGGATGCCACTCGGGAGCCCAGCATGTGCGACGGATATACGCACACGCCTCTAACGATATTTCACTCCTTCTTGCGCGAAGCTCTTGTACAGCACGAGCCGCAATGAGTGGATCTGTGGCGCCTGCCTCTCCACGCTGAACCACGTCCTGATGATATCCAACTCCCGCCGCTGCAGAGTAAACCTGAATCCAATCAAGAGCAGTTGATGCGTGCTCTACCATTCTTTCAAGAGCACGTCGTTGAGCCGGCATTCCATGGAGGTGTTCTATGCCAAAGGTGTTACTGGCCTCATCAAAAAGTGGACGATCCGTTTCTTTCTTCTCTGGAGAAGGTGTCATAGGACAGTTGTAAATTAATGTGATTATTGTATGACGTATTTTTAGTATTGTCAATTACTTATCAATATTTTATGAATATATAATTGATATTTTGGCTTATTTTAGATATAATTACTATGTTGATGATACTTCAACAAATATGCTGAATGAGCTGCTGCAACAATTCGGCTTAACCGATAAAGAGATTCAAACATTCTTGGTTGTGCAACAGCACGGCAAGATAAGTGTTGCGGACATCGCGACGGCAACAGGCATCAATCGGACAACTGTGTATGCAGTAGCAAAAGAGCTGATTCGGAAAAATTTCATCCGGCAGGACATCGCGGGCACGGTGACATATTTGCTGGCTCGATCACCCGACGATCTGGAAGATCTCATAGAGGAAGAGCGAAAGAATCTCCGTCGCAAAGAACACCTGCTTCATTCTGCAATCAGCGAACTAAAACCATTGGCGAAGAATGCAATCCATGCGATTCCTCGGATCACCTTCATTGAAGAGAGGCGCGTAGAACGGTTTTTGAAAAGTGAGAGTAAGAAATGGACAGAGAGTGTAATGCAGCGAGATGGGATTTGGCATGGATTTCAAGATCACACATTCGTAGAGCACTATGAATCGTGGGTAGATTGGTACTGGAAGCAGCCATTCGTCGGCTCTATGAAATTACAACTTCTGACGAATGATGCTGCCGTGGAAAAGAAAATGCGTGATAAACGATACGACAATCGGACAATAAAAATTTGGAGCGGCGACGATGAATTTGCTTCAACGATGTGGGTAATGGGCGACTATGTTGTGACACTCGCAACACGCATACGTCCTCACTCACTCGTTGAAATTCATGACCGGATGCTGGCGCAAAACATGCGAGGCATTTTTAAGTCACTCTGGAATAACTAAAAAGAGCACCGCCTGCCACGGTGCCCTTCTTGTTTCGCAATGGCTCACGCAGCGACCAACTCTTCTTCGATTGCCGCCGACTCGGTTTCTGGACTCTTGTCCTTGGCTCCGAGGAGAACCAAGTTATCGACAATGACCTCGGTGCGGTGGAGCTTCACGCCCTGAGGATTTTCCCAGCTGCCTGTCTTCAGGTGACCCTCAACGTATACAGGCTTGCCCTTCTTCACGTACTTCTCTGCGAAGTCGCCAAACTTGCCCCACACGACAAGGTTGTGGAACTCGACAGATTCTTTCTTTTCGCCTTCTGGCGTGCGCCAAGTGCGATTGGTGGCGAGACCAAATCTGCAGATGGTCTGACCGGAAGGGGAGACTTTCGTCTCTGGGTCTCGGGTGACGTGCCCGAGGAGGGTGACGGTATTCACCGATTTCATAAAAATGGGGGTAAAAATAGAACCTCCCCACGATAGAAGTTGGGTCTTGGGGCGGTCTGTGGGTTTATGAACACGAACTAACTTCAGTGCATCGATATTGGCTTTCTTATGCCATAAAGAGGGTTCCGGCTTAGGAAAGAGCACCCCAGAGGAATTGCAGCTTGTTGGCTTGTTTGCTAGTCTTTCTCGGCTGCGGTAGAGTCTGCAGCCCGATTGATCCTTTGTGACACCGTTTTAGTGACACGTAGAAAATCCACATCTGTGTGGAGCCATATCCGCCTAGGCGGATGGCTAGATCGCTTTCTCGTCACTCTCATTCATCTCCAATACGGAGCCATAGCTCAGCTGGTTAGAGCGCTTCCCTGTCACGGAAGAGGTCGCGGGTTCGAATCCCGTTGGCTCCGCCACTTTATTCACGAAAGGGACCTCGTCCCTCTCGTGAGCTCACCCTATTAAAGAGGAGCGGCTCCAGCGCGGGAGACTCGCGCTTCGCTGGTTTTTTTGAGATATATTCGAATCCCAGTTGCCGGGCGTATCCCGAAAGCGAAGGCTGGTTGGCTGCGCCACTCTTACTTTCGCCCTTTCAAGGAATTTTGACGAATTTTTAAAAAACAGGGATAATATAAATATGAACCGCCTCGAGTTTCAGACTATCGACAATCACACTCTAGCAAGCGACGGCATCGTGCTTCAGCGAATAGAAGGCGATAGTGGCGTGATTGATACGGTCGATCGGCTGCGAGAGGCATTGGAAAATAGAGGTTCATCCTCAGTTGTCCTCATTGAGCGACGTCTCATTGGCGAGCAATTGATGGCGAGCATTCGTGAAGGGATAGCAAGCGATAAAGGCGAAGCTGTCGGAGGTCACTACGACAATCGTTGGTACGGCCTTGGGGGTCACGTTGTCTACAACGCGTCACCTCACGTTCATGAATACACAAACTGTCATGTCGTTCCAGATCCATCTCCATGTCCTACTGCATTCTTTTCGCCAGAGATTGTAAAGAGTGTGGTTGCAGAGGTTGCTGATTCGAGTGCATATCCGTTCTGGCTGAAATTTCAACTTCGTAGGGTACTGATGAAGCCAGACTACTTCTTTGAACTTCTGCAGCGAATTACTCCTCCAGATGATGAAGGGTGGGTCGATGTTTTACATTGTCATCAAGATATTCAGAGACGCGCACATGAACGTGGTGGCGTCATGAATGTCGATTACTCAGACAGTGGATATGGAATGGTCGCAATTCCTCCATACATTGTTCATGGTCGTAATGTCATCGATCAAAGAAAAAGAAATGCGACCACTGGTTGGCGCTATTTCCCAACAGTCTAAAGGCATGGAAGGCATCTGTGTGGATAGAGCACACTCATGGTCTTTTCGTTTAGCCTCTCCAGCCTACATACACGATATACAACACATACATCGCCAGCATGAAGATGCCATCGAAACGCTCGATGACGTGCTTCTCGCGTTGTTTCCAGAAGAGAAATCGACGATGGGCAAAGCCAGTGTGGACTGCGAAAAACAGTACAACTGTTGCAAGAATGGTGACGACGAGATCGACATTCATTGTCGAGGTGAATGGAATAGGCGCAATGATGGCACTCACACCTAAAATCCAGAAGATATTGAAAATGTTGCTTCCGACAATATTGCCCACAGCAATGTCGGCTCGTCCTTTGCGTGCTGCGACAACAGATGTGGCAAATTCTGGAAGAGAGGTGCCCACCGCGACAATGGTAAGACCGATGAGCCCCTGCGATACGCCCATAGCACGTGCGATATTTACTGCACTATCGACCGCTATCTTCCCTCCAATCATGAGAAGAAGTAAGCCAAGTACCACCAGGCCGGCGGATTGCCACAGACCACGCATGTGAATGGAGTCATCGTCTGCATTGGCAGCGTCTGCGCGACGCATACCTGCGATGTACCACAGGAAAATCAGGAAGAATGCGATGAGCACACACCCTTCCGATCGCGTGATCTGCCCCACACTTGCGCCATCGAACAGAGCGTCGTTGGCCATGAAGAACAGTGTGGCAGATGCCAGAAGTGCGAAAGGGATTTCTTTCCATACCGTCGACGTTTGCACTGCAATACGAGTGATAATCGACGACACACCAAGTATGAGGAGGATGTTGGCAGTATTGCTACCAACGATGTTTCCGATTGCGATATCGGTAGCACCGGAAATGCTGCTTGCGATGTTGACCACAAGCTCGGGCATAGATGTCCCAAACGCGACAACCGTCAGCCCGATCGAGAGATCGGAAATACCCACTCTCTTTGCGAGCGAGGATGCTCCATCTACTAACCAATCGGCTCCTTTGACCAGTAGGAACATACCCACAACAAAGACAACGACCGAGAAGAAAAGCGTCATGAGCGGATCATACAGCAGTCATGATGTTCGTCGCTATGGTGATCCCGATTACGCAGCCAAGTTCTTGATCATCGAGAAGAGACGGCGATTGTTCTTGATCTGACTCTTCAGGATGTACCCCTTTCCAACTGGAACGACATCTTCGTCTTCCACGATGGCAGAAGCTACGACTGGCTGAATGTCGCCGTGAGTAGAAAACTGAATGCTGTCGTAGATGGTTCCGTACGGAGTCGTGATGGTTTTGTTGCTCAGCGTTCCATCTGCATTGAGTTTGCAGAGCGTGTACTGATGGCCGTCATCTTCGGTGATGCGATAGATTTCTGGCATAGAGATTAGAGCCAACCGAATACGGACGAGAGATCATGCAGTGCGAGCTTCACGACAGGCTGGACGACTGGCGCCATAGCTGTCTGTGCACGTTCCATGAGACGGATGAGGCGATCGACTTCCTTTTCCTGAGACTGCTGAGCCTGGAGAGACTCAAGCGCTGCGGCAAGACCGAGAGCCGTAAGGTCACGAGATACATCGTACGCAGCAAGTTTCTGAGATTCTGCGAACGATGTCGCAACCGACTGCTTCGCGCTATTGAGCTTGAGCTGACGTTCCAAGAGGAGCGCATCCAACGACGCAACCTGCGACTGCGTGCCGCGGAGCGATGTTGGTGGCTGTACGATGACTGCAAACGCAAGAACGCTCGCAACAATCACGTTACTCAACACTGCAAAGAGTCCACCGACGATCACCCACTGGTAGCGACGCATGCGAAGCGCGTTGTACTTCTCGACAACGTTGAATCGCAACTTGGTCTCGCTCTGAATGTCGAGACCTGGCATGAACACGAGTGACGTAAGTTTGGACGCAACCGTTGAAGTTGGCTGCCAACGCGTGAGGAGGAATTCCTGTGCTGTCTTGAGCTCAGCCTCTACCTTCTCTTTCTGCTTGCCGAGCACCTGGCCAATGCGGCCAGCTGGCAAGCCTAAGAAGAGGGAGAGAATGAGAACACGCTGTGCCTCGCGTGGGAGCGACCAGAGCGCATCGTGCAATGTGGACACTGCCTTCTTCTCTTCGGTGCTCAACCATGTGAGGTTCTTGATGTAGACCGTATCGATGTCTGCAGCGACTGTATCGCGCGACCGAAGTGCGGCATCGGCGGCGTCCAAGAGCATGCCAAGATGGAGCTTGCCAAACCACCACAGAGACATCGCACGGTTCAAAGTATCCAAGTAGATCTCACCGAGGAGCGTCTTGGCGAGCTCCATGGAACCTGTGCGGTGGTAGAGATATGCGAAGAAGATTTCTTTCGTGGAATCCAAGAAGTCGAGGTAGTCCTTCGCACCACGCTTGATCACCGCGAGGTCCAAGCCTTTTGGCTGTGTGCTTGCCGTGGCCTTGGGTAAGGTCACCGCGAGAGCGCCGGCGTTTGGAGTAGTGTTGTCCATTAGATACCGATACCGAAGAGGTCTTGGAAGAATCCGACGACACGAGTGGTGATACTACGACCACGCACTGCTTCTTGAAGATCAACCAAATACTGGTTGGCACATTGCAGGGCATCTGTCATGGAATCGTCGCAGACAGTGAATGTCTCCATGCCATTTCCCGTGTTTCCAATCTCCGACATAAGGGCGGTGAATCGCTGATCGTACTCAACGTCTCCCGCATCGCGGAGAATCTGACGAAGATCGGTAATACGCTTGTCTGCGAGAAGCATTTCACGAAGTGCCTGACGCTGTGCATCGACGCGCCCATACGAGAAAATATCTCGGAGGTCTTCCGGAGCGAGAATTGCCAGGCTCTGTACAAACGATGCAAGGCTGTCGGCATCGCGGAGTTCGTCGCTCTTATCGAGCTGCACCGCAATGCGCTCTGCATTGGCAGCAGCATGAAGATCTGCCTCTGCGAGGAGTGCGAGGTCGGATGTCGTGAAGATCTTCTTCTCGGCGAGGACTGCTAAGAATTTGTTGATGGCCTCTACAACTCCATACACAGACTGACGTGTCGCCTTGAGAGTGACATCTTCAATGGCAACGAGGAGCGGGTCAACATCCTGTGGATTGAGCTCATACTCAAGCTCAAAAATTGGCAGTGCCTGACGCAGTATTTGCGCTTCGGAACGAATGATCTCCAGTGAGCCAGGGACGTTACCCGTTGCATACTTTTCTGCAGCTTCTTTAATGCTCTTCAGTGTTGCGAACACCTGGATAGGGCGATTACCTGGTGTGAGGTAGCTCGCATAATCGGTCGGAGTATCGGCGCTGATATCAAGCCCCTGACGTGTGAGCTTAGAGACATCGGCTACAACCTGCTTCTGCAGTTCGCCACGACGAATGATAGCAACTGCACGCCTGAGTTCTTCAATGGCAATCGGTACTTCGACATCGACAAGGCGAGATTTCTGCAGATTCTTCTCGTCCACAACCTCCGAGCTGATAGGAGTTGCAATAAATTCCTTCAAAAGATCGGTGTAGCGAACACGTTCGGCAAGCTTGGTCTCCTGTAGTTTCTGGTAAAGAGCGATCGCCCACGCACGCTCTTGTGCAGTAAGACGCTTGCCTGCATCGAGTTTTTTGAGGATTGTTTCTAGCTGAATCCCTTCCTCACGAGAGAGATATGTCATGATTTCTTCTCCAGCGGGTGTGTCGAGGAATGCCAGCGCTGCATCGGCCTGTGTGAGTACAACTGGTTGTGCTGGAAGAGGCTCTGGTTCTGGAAGAACATCCTCTCGGATGAGTGTGTTACCTTCCAGCTTACAACTAGAGGAACATCCGTCGCCGGAGAGGTTGTTTCCATCGTCACATTCTTCACCGCGACCATCCTGTGTGCTTCTGTCGCCACAGAACTCAACAAGACAGTAATTGCTACATCCATCATTGGCGACTGCGTTGCCATCGTCACACTGTTCAGCAAAGTCGACACGATTGTTGCCACAGACCTCCTTAAGACAGGTGCTGGAACAACCGTCGCCAGAGACGAGATCTCCATCATCACACTCTTCTACTCCCTCCCAGACGCCATCGCCACAAACGGGCTCATCGGCCGCGTGTGTGAGGCGTGCATGCTGGAGGGCACCTGCCACCATGACAACAGCCATGAGGACAGAGAGAACTGCGCCGCTTTTTTGATTGAGTATTTGTTTCATCGAAATCACGTTATTGTACCACATTTGGACGTTTTGAGGGGATCTTTAGATATGACAATCCATAGAAATAGTATGTAAATATATTTCAGGATCGGAGACATCCGATGTATACCAATGCCATGTCAAAGCTTTCCTTAGCCCCAACTCTCCTCCTGGCTGCCTCTGCAGCACTCACAGGTTGTGACAACCAAACTGCACGTATCGAACAAGAACGTGCTCGCATTGCTGCTCAAGTAAAAGCGCTTCCTGAGATCAATGGCAATCGTGCATCGTTCCATGTGTACGGCTCGAGCACACTCGTTCGTGAGCATCAGACCGAATTTGAAACGAATGCAGATCGATGGGCAGCCGGTCACAATGCACGTCTTCATGAAACATTCGAATCATCAAACCTTCAATTCCAAGATACGGATCTGCATCGCTCGTACGTCATTGACACTGAAGCACAGGACTAGAAAAAGTCTGAGCCAATATTGAGAAGATGCTCCACAACATTCGTGCCTGCGATGCATACAACATCGGTTCTTCCTGCGCCTTCGTACGCCTTGCTCGTGATCCAGTGTGCAATCGCTTGTTCGAGCGCACGACGTTTGCGTGACGTCACCGCAGTGCGAATAGGGTAGGCGATACTACTTCGTTTACGTGCTTTTACTTCCACAAAGACAATCATTTTTTCGACTTCGTCGTACGCGATGATGTCGATTTCGTAGCGACCAAAGCGAGCGTTGCGCTCCAAGATTCTGAAGCCTTTTCGCACCAGGAACTCCGCAGCGATCTGCTCGGCTTTTCCGCCGTAGAGAGCCGTTTTTGTAGACATTAGACTCCGACTTGCTGACGGTACTGGAGCGCTTCGGCAATGTGCTGTGTGGTAATGCTGTCCGATGCGGCGAGGTCGGCGATCGTGCGTGCAACTTTGATGATGCGATGATACGAACGTGCTGAGAATCCGAGTCGCTCCGATGCCTGTCGCAAAAGCTGCTGACTGGCTGGATCGAGCGGACAAAAGATATCGAGATCTTTCACATTCATTTCTTTATTCGTAGAAATGCCGCGCTTCTTGAAGCGTGTGATCTGACGGTCGCGCGCAGCCACCACGCGCGCACGAATTCGCGCACTCGACTCAGCATCAGTCGAAATTTTCTTCTGCAAATCGGTGATCTCCACTGGTTGCACGTCGATGGTGAGATCGATACGATCCAGGAGTGGGGCCGAGATACGACGCTTCATTTTTTCCGCAGTTGCCGAAGAGTATTGTGGTGGATTCATAGCGCCAACAAGGATGAAGTCTGCGGGGAAGGTGACTGTTCCCTGGGCACGGTTAATGGTGATTTTTCGGTCTTCTAAGGGCTGACGAAGGACTTCTAGGACTTGGGGTGGGAACTCGGCCAGTTCGTCCAAAAAGAGAACTCCACGGTGTGCGAGAGAAATTTCTCCCGGCATTGGATGCTGGCCACCACCGACAATCGCCACTCCACTCGCTGTGTGATGCACAGTACGAATCGGGCGCTGCTCGATGAGTGGAGTGTCAGTCGGGAGTAAATTTGCGACAGAATAAATGCCTGTGATTTCCAAGGATTCGTCTTTCGTGAGCGGCGGGAGAATCCCGCGAAGCGCACTCGCAAGGAGTGTCTTGCCACTCCCGGGTGCACCGGAAAGAAGCACATTGTGCCCTCCTGCTGCCGCTATCTCCAGGGCTCGCTTGGCCTGCGCCTGTCCGCGCACATCGGCAAAGTCGATGGTTGTCTGCAACTCAGTTGCTGCCGATGCGGGTACATCAATCGCTGGTGGCTGCATCTCGCCGGTGAGGCACGCGACAGCGTCTTTCAGCGTTGCGACCGCAATGACACGAAGTCCTGGCACAAGTGCTGCTTCTGCACCATTGGCCACGGGAACGACGATGCTCGTGAGACCGCGTTTCACGCACTCAAGCGCACATGCGAGCACCCCTGTGACATGACGGAGTGAGCCATCGAATGCGAGCTCGCCTAAGAACGCAGTAGAACGAATGATGTCATCGGGAATATCGACGATGTCGCTGCTTCGTAAAATTCCAAGCGCAATCGGGAGATCGAACCTCGATCCTGATTTACGAATATGGGCAGGAGCCAAATTCACATTGGTCACACGGCCCATGGATGTGCGATAGCCCGATGACTTGAGCGCCATGACAACGCGCTGCTTACTTTCCTGAATTGCGGTGTCGCCCATACCCACGATGAGAAATTTCGGTTCACCAGCAGTCACGGTGACACCGACTTCGCAATCGATAGGAATAGCGCCAACGCCAACGGTGGCAAAGGATGTGAGACGTGTGAGCATAGGAGATAGTGGTGAAGATATTGGAATGGTGTACGAAAGTACACCTACATGCAAGCCCACCGCAAGGACAAAACAAAAATATGTTGTGTATATCTGTGGTAGAGACGCCCCGCCGAGGCGTCTCTACAGAAAGCAAAATTGCCCATCATGCATCAACAACGTATGCTCGCCTTCGCATGCACTACGCCGACGCACTCACCGCTCGCATCACAGAAACTTCCCCTGTCTGTGTCGGCCTCGATCCTGTCATCGACAAGCTCCCAGATGGACTCCCAAAGACTATTGAAGGTGTGAAGCAATTTTGCACAGGCATCATCGATGCAACACATCACGTTGCATCCAGCGTGAAGCCGCAGCTCGCGTACTTCGAATTGCTTGGTTGGGAAGGAGTGAAAATTTTCTTCGAGATCTGTGAGTACGCGAAGACGAAAAATCTCCTCGTGATTGCCGATGGGAAAAGAAACGACATCGGCTCCACCTGCGACGCGTACGCAGAAGCATATTTGGGCAAAGATAAGCCAATTGATGCACTCACCGTTTCACCATACTTGGGTTCGGATGGGATCACCCCATTCATCGCACGCTGCACGAAGAACAACAAAGGAATTTACGTCCTCGTGAAGACGAGTAATGAAAGCTCTGGTGAACTCCAAGATCTCCCAACCGGTGACGAAGCAGTGCACGAATATTTGGCGCAACTTGTAGAGAGCTGGGGAGCGCAACACATCGGACCGAAATCGAACTTGTCATGTATCGGTGCTGTCGTTGGTGCAACGTATCCAGAGGAACTCAAGTACCTCCGCACACTCATGCCACACATTCCGTTCCTCATCCCAGGATACGGAGCCCAGGGTGGCGGCGCGGACGATGTGAAGTACGGCTTCCTGCCCGATGGAACGGGTGCCGTGGTGAATGCAGCGCGCAGCATCATCTTCGCCTCGACCAAGAAAGACTGGAAAGAAGCCGCTCAGAAGGCAGCAGAGGAGATGGCAAAAGCGCTGAAGGGGAAGAAGAAGTAATCTGGATATAGCCTACGCCTTATTTGCTATATTTAGTAAATAATGTTATAATAGTACTAATATCTTTCCTCATACACATATGAATTTCCATCTCCTCGATAAGAAGACGAAGGAAAAGTTCCTCGTCCTCTCCGCTCTCTGGAGCACGTTCGCTGGTGCGTTCTTGATCGTCGCGATCGCGAACTTCTAACTATTACTTACAAAAAACCTCGGTTGAAGGATGACTTCAGCCGAGGGCTTTGCGTGCAAAAAATTACTGGAACTTTGTCCCTGTCATCACAGGAGTTGGCCCTTCGATCCAGCGATACGTGCCCGAATGATCTGTCCAGTAGATGCTCCCGAGTGCTTCTGGTGAACCGGCGGTGGGTAGGGAAATTTCGATAATGCCAGCACCTGTGACAACCGTATCAGCGGAGAGATCGAGAGTGAGTGGTTCACGTGGATCCATGAGACCGACTGTGTCAGTGAGCTGCGGACAGCTCACCGTATTTGCCGATGGATTCATGGAACAAGCCACAGATGCACCTGATTTGCGTGCGGTGAGCTTCCAATTGGTCAGCGTGACAGACCCCGTGCGTATCACCGAGAATGTGGTTTCTGTGAGGGACAACGTCCGTCCTGCGACTGTGGAGCCTGTCACGGAGAATGACGTAAGAATTTTGCCCGTGCCAGACGTGAGTGGTTCAGTTGCTGCCGAGAGGCGATTGACCGCAACAATACGACCAAATGCGGTCTGATGTTTTGGGAACGGTCCATCGAGCGGAATATTCGCTGTGTTGTTCGTGTTCACGCCACGGAGAGTAATATTGAACGTGCGTACCTGCACCAAGTCGTCTGCAAATCCTGCATTGTCCACACTGCGGATCACTGCTCGGAGAGCAACGCGGACATCGGTATCGGCGGGGATGGCAACCTGCTGATCGGGATTGATTTGCGCTTCGTATGTCAATTTGTAGTCGACGGTATCGGTCGTGACGCGACGGAGGAGGGTGGCGAGCACCTGGCCATCCATCGTGACAATCTCAAGCTTCTCAATAGAACGCGCCTCACTGAAAAGCTTCACCTGAGCGATGGATACTTTTCCTTGCTCACCATTGCTACGGATAATGCCACTCGCAATCGCATCCGACGCTTTGCCGATGAGGAGGAAATGACTAACCGGTGGAATGGTGAAGAGAGACGAGGATGATGAACTAGAAGACGAGCTTGTAGCAGAGCTGGAGACAGAGGACGATACTGCGCTAGAACTAGAAGAAGAGGAAGAGCTACTAGAAGTAGTGTATTTGCCACTTTCAGCCATGCGGAACTCAACGAGCTGCCCACTTCTCTCGGCCATGAATGCACCGACCAAACGAGCAGTCATACCACGCGTGAGCTGCGTCGAAAAATTGATGCTCACTGGCAAATCTGTTCCGATCATTTCAGCTGCGCGATAGTACGGCTCGCCCCACTCGGATGATTGGATGTTTGGGATTTCGTAATGGAAGAGCAGCGTGAGCATTTTCAGCGCTTCGTCGTACTGCACTGTGCGCTCTGGGTGAAAGAGTCCATCGGGATTACCCTTCACGACACCCATCTTCTTCGCGGCGCAGACATACTGACTAAACCAATCGGTGCCACGCACATCTGGGAAACAATCCTCGAATACGAGTGGCACATCGCGATCGGGCGCTGCGAGCATCGCCATCTTCAGAAACTCGGCGCGGTTGACGAGCCGAGACGGACCGAAGGTGCCGTTTGGATACCCCTGCACAACTTTTTCACGCGTGAGGAGGTTGATACCTGCAAGCTCTGGAGACGTCACGAGGACATCGGGATAGAAATTGCCGGGCTGAATCTCGAGGGCAAATGCCGTCAGAGGCGCCACAAAGGCGGCTGTAAGGAGGATACGTTTGAGCATAGGGACATGGTCGTACGAGCGCAGAAGGCCTGCAAGTGGATAAACGGTAAAATGAGGGAAAACGTCATTGATCCAAAAGTGATTTTCTGGTACAATAAGGAGAAAGACTCACATAGAAAAATGCCTCAAACAATTACACAAACAACCTCCGGCGCACTCAGTCTGTACGACGAGATCATGATTGAAATCGAACCTGATCTCACGTCAGCGAATTACCCTGAGATTCTTGAGTGGATGAAATCTGAAAGTGAGAGTGAGAAGAACGAGCGCATGAAGCATTACAAAGTTGCATTTGCTGAATGCGAGAAGCGGCTCAAGGAACGCTTGAGCCGTGGCAAAGCTGCACTCGTGAAGGCCAAGCACATGGTGCTTGTCGGACAGGAAAAGAAAAGTCTCAAGGCTGACGCTACATCGCTTCAAAATCTTGAAAACGAATTCCAAGCCTCGTAATGCACACACACTTCCAAGAGTGGCCATCTGACAAAGAAGCTCGCTTGCTCCGCCAGCATGCGTCGCCAGATGTACCACAGCCTGAGGCGGAGCAGCCAGACGCATCGATGGATCAAACGGACGCTGTCGCTGCGCAGGTAGCAGAAACAACGATCCAGGGACGAGAAGCTGAACGTATCGACGAAGAAGTCGTGAAAAATTTATGCGTTCAGATCCAGGAGGAAATTGACCAGATCTACGCGGACCCAAACCTGACAGACGCGATGAAGCACGACCGGGTTGTGCAAGTTGTGCAGAATTGGAATGACACTGAAATTCATCACTTCGGGTTCCATGCATCTGCAATTAACGGCGTAGTGAATTACAGCAAGTTAGATGCTGACTCCACGTACTACCAGTCTCCAGAAGTGAAGCAGGTAGCCGCAGAAGTACAAAATGCCGGGCGCAGATTGCACAATGTCATGGGTGTCGTGGCAGAAGAGAATCCTGGAATCATTAGAGGTAGTCCTCAGTACAAATACCTCTATGCCATGACGAAACAGCGTCTGCGCAATGAGTACAACGCGCTCAAGCAGCGCTTAGATATGGTACGAAACGGTTACTCGTATCAAGATGCTATGAATGCAACGGGTGGCAATCCAAATACGAACGTTAATGGACAAAATCTCAACTCAACGAACACTGCGAATACAGTAGTCGATGATGCTGCCGAACAGCAGAACATTCTCCGCAATGCTCAGGGTCTTCTGACAAAATGGCAGAATGCGAAAACACAGAAAGATCGTGACTTCTGCGAAGGTATGATGATGATGCAGGGTATCGATGTTGATGCGAGTGACCTCAAAAATAATGAAATGAAAGTAGCCCCACGAGAAGCACGCTCACTCACGATGCTGATGGGACTTCTCCGTGCAGCGAAGGCATTCTTCACTGACAAAAAGGATGCTATCGAGTCGGATGACGAAACGCCCGACGGAAAAGATGAGAAAAAGCCTGAAGACAAGTCCGCAGACGAACGAAAGGAGGAGACGGAAAAGAACGAGAAGCGGATCGGCGAATTGAAGAAGAAGGAGTCTGATCTGACGAAAGAGATTGAGGATATTGAAAACAAGATTTCGGGTAAAAAGAGCGCGACCGGCGAAGACCCGAGCGAAGAAGAGACCAAAGAGTTGGAGGCAAAGAAAAAGGAATTGGAAGAGACAAAGGAAGAAATCAAAAAGCTTGAGGCACGCAATGAAGAGTTAAAGAAGGTGCCGGAAAAGAAGGAGGAAGAGAAAGAAGACGATGAATTTGTGCAGAAATTTAAACGAGAAAAGAAGGAGGCATCTGAGGAGTTGCGCAAAGGAATCAAGGAGCTCGCGAAGGAATTCACTCCGGAGAAAGTAGCTGAACTGATGGAAGCTATCGGATCAGTACTCAAAATCGACCCGAAGGAGTTGAAAACTGCAGTGGAAAGTATGAAGAAAAACCTCCCGAAAATGATCGACGCTCTGGGAGAATTTTTTGACAATCTCTTGGACGCAGTGGACTTGGAAAAAGTATCGGATGGCAAGTATCGGCTTACATTCGATGCATCCAAGATGGAACCATTGACCTTCGAGGGCAAGGAAGTATTCACGATGGATGAAAGCGACATTAAGGAATCGTTCCCTGGACTATTCACTGAACGAGTTGGCGGGAAGTTGGCAACCAAACCAATGGGTAAACTAGAGCTTGGTCTAGCTCTACGATCTGTGCGCTAGAACTAAAGAATAGGAGTCGCATAGTTCTGATGCGCAAGGTATTCTTTGAGTATGCCCAGGTGGTGTCCGTCTCCGTCCGTAACGCACTTCGCGAAGTGCGTGACTACGCCGAGACGCCTCGTAGATATATTTCGGATCAGTCAGTACAGTATTTTCACTCCTGCCGGGGTGGCGAAATGGCAGACGCATCAGCCTTAGGAGCTGACGGGAGCAATCCCATGGAGGTTCAAGTCCTCTCCCCGGCACCATCCGGCTTCGTGCCCTCTGGGGCACTACGCCGAGATTGGTACGATCAACAGATGAGATCCGGAACTCTCTCCTCGCCATTCAGCTACGCCGAGGTGGTGATTCGCTTCTTCGAAACCGGTGTGACTGCACCAATCAAAAAAGCTCGCAGTGACTGCTGTGCATCGGGAATGTTGAGAGTGTCGTGATCGATGGTATGAGCAGGCGAGAGGGGGGCTTCGTACGGCTTCTCACTACTTTTTTCCTGCGTACGCTTCACGTAGATCCAGAGCGGCGAACAGAGGGCATCGATCTCGGAACGGACAGACATGAATGGGGCGATAACCGCGACAACGACCAGGAACCCCCGCGACTGCAGATGGGACGCAAGTCTCGCAACGCGGAGATTGTGCTTCCTGCGATCGTCGGGCGTGAGTGTCTCTTCGGTGGAAATAGTCGCACGCATGTCATCGCCATCCAGCACGATCAATCGGCGAGCGTACTCGAAACGAGAAGGATCGAGCTCTTCATTCACGTACGTTTCCAAGCCATGTGCGAGTGTTGTCTTCCCCGCACCGGTATTTCCCGTGAGCCAGAGGATAGGGAAGCGACTCTTCATTGCCTGTCAGCGTACAACTTCTTGCGGATATCTGTCGCGGAGATGGCTTCGGTCGCCGCATCGAGCTGAATCAGCTGATACCCCACATCACGCCCAATGTAGACCGTGAGATCGGCCGATGGATCGGTGATCGATTGGATTTCGATGCGTGAGGGATCGGGGAACTGAGCGCGGATGAGTGCTTTGCGCTTTTCCAAATCGAATGGGTTCTTCTCGGTGACATCGGTGTCACGAAGCAAAATGATGCACCGATCGTTCTTGGAGAGAATGTGCTCCACACATTTGCGGTGCCCGTCGTGAAACGGCTGAAACCGCCCGATGAACACACCTGTCTTCATGGCCGTATCGTAGCTCTGAGGTGCCGGCGCGCAAGTTTTTACGTAGATCGGGAGGGGGAATGTGGGTAACGTGTCAGTCAATGACTCAGACGCTCGTCATTGGCCCCGAGGATTCGTGGCAACTGCCATCGGTACGCGAAGCGTTCGCTGCGCGCGGACTGGTCTCGTTTTTCCTGTGGAAAGATTTGCGCGTGCGATACCGCCAGACATTCATGGGTGTGCTGTGGGTCATCTTGCAGCCAGCGCTGGAGATGATTGTCTTCACCGTGGTCTTTGGTCAGGTGTTCGGGAAAACAATCGCCGGCGTCCCATACCCACTCTTTGCGTACGCCGGACTTCTCCCTTGGACGTACATGTCGATTGCCATCACGAGTGGAACGCAATCGCTGGTTGCCCATGCCGACATTGTGAAGCGCATCTACTTCCCTCGCTTCCTTCTGCCGATCGCCAACGCACTTGCGAAGCTGATTGATCTCTGCATTTCCTTAGTCGTTCTTATCGTGTGCCTCCTGGTAATTGGCACACCGCTCTCCTGGAATGCACTGCTTCTCTTCCCTGTCCTTGGACTCCTCTTCCTCTCTGCTGCGGGCGCATCGCTCTGGCTCTCTGCGCTCCATGCTGTCTACCGCGATGTCGGACTCATCGTTCCGTACTTCCTGCGGTTGAGCATGTTCCTCACGCCAGTTGTGTACCCGCTCGACTCTTTGAGTCCACGACTCCAAACACTCCTGTGGATCAACCCGCTCACATCGGCAGTGGAACTCTTCCGCGCAGCACTGCTCGCTGGTCATGCCATCAATCTGCAATTGATGCTCCTTGGATGCGGTATGGCACTCGTACTCTTTTGCACAGGATTTATCTTCTTCCAAAAGACGGAGAGGCACATTCTCGATATCCTCTAACCATGCAGCCGATCCTCACTGTCAGCGGCCTCTCCAAGCGCTACAAGCGCAGTAATATGCATCGCACATTCAAAGGAATGTTGGAGAACGCAGTGAGGCGCAGTGGCGCACGCGAGAAGCAACCTGTCGATGAATTTTGGGCGCTCAAAGATGTGAACTTTTCACTCTCTCGCGGGGAAGTGCTAGGCGTGATTGGCCGCAATGGTGCGGGCAAAACAACACTTCTCAAAATCATCTCTCGACTCACCGTCCCCACCAATGGAACGGTGACACTCCACGGCGACATCGGTTCCTATTTGGGAATGGGAGTGGGCATGCACCAGGAGCTCAGCGGTCGCGAGAACATTCACTTGAGCGGCTCGCTCCTTGGCATGTCGAGTAGAGAAATTGCTGCAACGATCGATGAAATTGTGGAATTCTCGGAGCTTCAGGATTCCATCGATATGCCCGTGAAGTTCTATTCATCCGGCATGCGCGCACGCCTCGCATTCTCCATCGCTGCACACCTGGATCACAAAGATATTCTCGTGATCGATGAGGCGCTCGCGACGGGAGACATCGCGTTCTGCGCCAAGTGTTTACAAAAAATTTCCTCGCTCGTAGAACAAGGGCAAACGGCACTATTCGTCAGTCACAGCATGGGACACATCCGCACACTTAGCGATAAATGCTTGTATCTGAAGAACGGAGAAGTTGCTGCGTACGGCGAAACAAATACGGTCGTCGATCGATATCTCGCAGATATCGCCCCAGCTCCTGTAAAAGCGTAGGTGCTGCTATGCTCGGCCTCGTGAATTCACATACGCCACTCATCGTGCAGTACTGCAGCAGCCTTGGGCGTGCGTGTGGCATTGCAACGTACGCAGAAATGCTGAGTGCGGCGCAAGGAATGCCGATGGTGAAATCGCTGGATGAACTTGCACGAAAGAATCTCCACCCGACGCACCTGCATGTACAGCATGAGTTTGGGATTTATGGGATGCCGGAACTGAAGGCGATTGTGGCGTACTGCAAGCGCAATAGTATTCAACTGTGCGTAACGCTCCACTCCGTCGTACCGCTCCCCACGCTCAATCAATACGTGCGATGGAAATTGAAGAAGCCAGAAGTGATCGACACAGCTGGACGCGGCTGGATCTGGACACCCGATCAGCCTGACTACGACTTTCGATCGTTACGACACTTCCGCGACACGCAGCGACTTCTGATCCGCGCATGCGATCTTTTGATCGTGCACTGCGAGGATGCGAAAGCGGCTCTTGTTGCCATGGGCGCACAGCGCGTTGCCGTCGTGCCACACGCCACGCAAACATCAAGAAAGAGTACTCTTAAGAGATCCGATCAGGATGGAAAACTTCACATCGGATGCTTCGGATTTTTTAAACCACACAAGTGCATTCTGCAGATTATCGATGTATGTGAATCGATGCCCAATCGCACGCTCCACATCTACGCATCATCGGCACACCTCCGCAGGAAAACAGACTATGAACGCGCTGTCCTTGCGCGCGCTGCAAGCACCGATTGGATCCACGTTGAAACGTCGCACCTTCCACTTGATACAGTTGTGAGTGAACTCTCAAAATGCGATGTAAACGTGTGGTACTGCACGCCGCCAGGCGCCATTAGCACGAGCGGGTCGATCCGTCAGTACTTGGCTGCAGGACGGCCAATTGTTGCTGCGGATAACGTCATGATTAGTGACGTGAGACATCTTGTGGATGCCGTTCCGCACGGCGATTTCGCCGCACTCCGAACTGCACTCCAGAATCCGACTGATCACACTACGAAGATGGGCGCCTACGTTACAGCAACAGGCTGGCACCAGGTTCGTGCACCGTACAACGTCTCCGCTCTCGCTGTCGCATGAAGCATTCGGATCGCATGATTGGCTGGATTCGCCGCTTCGGTCCGTACATCGGTGCAATCTTCTTGGCTGTCGTACTCCAAGCATGGTCAGCACAATTTGGATTTAAAAATTTCGAGAGCGATCAAGCGATCTTTGGGCTCATGAGTAAGCACATCGCCCAAGGGAAGCAGTGGCCGGTGTACATCTACGGCGAACGGTATAGCGGCACGCTGTATAGCATCCTCTCGGCGCCCATCGTGCACTTCTGGTGGAGCCAGACGAGTGTCCTTCCCATGCGCGTCTTGGAGATCGTGCTCCTCTTTCCTGTCCTTGCACTCTTCACGCTTCTCTCGCGCCAAGCCTTTAGCAGGCGCACGGTTCTCTTGAGCCTCCTCATCGCCGCAGTACCAGGATGGATTGTGCTCATCTTCACTGCACAGCCGAGTGCCAATTTCTCGCTGCGTATGCTCTTCACATTTGCGATTGTGGCGCTGTCGCTCTTCTTCCCAACATCTCCAGCGAAGGCGCTCGTGGCAGCGTTTGGCATGGGACTTCTGTTTGGGGTCGGCATGTGGACACATTCATCATTCCTGCTCTCTATCGCCATCGTGGCAATGCTGTGGTTCCTGCGTAGTCCTGAGTGGGCAGCGGTACTTGAGACACGAAAGAAGTGGCAGGGGATTCTCCTCCGTCTTCTTCCGCTCCTCACATCCCTCGCACTTGCTCTCACACTCTTCCCTGAGTTCTCACGAATCACGCGCGCAGTTGCACTGTGGATTGGTGTCATGGGACTCGCGATCATCGTCGCACTCATCTTCTGGAAGAGCACACGCCGGTCGTCGCTGATCCTGTGGCTCACAGCAATGGTGTTTGGCTATCTCCTCGGCGATGCACCGCGCATCATCAGCGCACTCTTCTTTGGCATCAAGCCGGACAATCGACTCTTTTTCTACATTCCGACATTCCAAGAATTGGGCCCAATGTTTGCAACATTCCTCCCGATCCTCGGTGGCATGTATCCGCCGATGCTCCACATTCTGAAAATTAAAGACATTGGAACAGCCAAGATTATTCTGTGGACAATCTTCCACATCGTCCTCACGTGCTCGCTTCTCTTCTATTTCTGGAAGTACAGAACGCAGTGGAGGAAGCTTTTCACGTTTGCATCAATCGACAAGAAAGACTCTGTCGTTCTGATGCATGGACTTCTGTTCTGGCTCTTCTTTGGCGCGTTCTGGTGCTTAGAGCCGAAGTATCAGGAATACGGCGACACACGTCACCTTATCTTGGCGTGGCTCACGCTAGGGCTCTTCGTTGCAGTGTTCTTCGATGCATTGTTCACAAAATTCAAACGCTTCGCTCTGTGTCTCTTTGTTGTCTACATCGCACTCCTTGGTAGCAACACCATTACGTACGCGCAGAAGACGTGGGGCAATGGACTCGATATCACAAGAGAGTCACTCTCTCAGATGCGCACGTACTTTAAAGACCAAGGTGTGCGAGCTGCGTACGGAAACTTCTGGAATGTGTACCTGTTCGATTACCTGTGGAACGAGGATGTCATCATTGCGCCCTACGCAGGGAAGGAAGCGTATCCGTTCTACACGCATGAAGCCGGTAAAGCGAAGCGATTTGGCTTGATCCTCGCGATGGCGAGAGAGCTTCGTGATCCAACTGTGAAAGACGTCCCATCGCTGATGGAGTACCTCAAGAAGAATGAGCGAAGCATCGTGCTCTTCGATGCAACTATCAAGAAAATTGCCCGCTCACGAGTAGTAACCAAGCAACGATTCGACAATCGTGAGATTTGGATCTTGGAAGACCCAACGGTGCCCGAAACCAAGTAACTGGAGTAGGATCAGAGTGTTAGAATCACCCTCCTGTGCCCTTCAACTTTTTTACGTCGCTCATCGGAAAGACGCTCCTGAAGCGTTGGCGCGTGCCCGATGATTTTCCGTACTACGACCATTGGAAGACAGACGCTGTTCACAAAACTCCACTCGACTTTAGGCGGCAGATTCTTCAAATGCAGTGCGCAAATCCCACGATGTCAGACAGAGAATTTAAGGCACTCATTGCCGAGCATCCCGAGTACGCGCGCAATCCGCTCTCTGCATACGTGCACCGCTACGATAACGGCAACCCGGACGCGACGGCTCCCGAGAAGAAAATCATCTTCCTGCACTTACAACGGACGGCAGGAAGTACGTTCACGCATGTGCTGCGACGCAATGTCCGCAGCATCGCTTTCCGCCGAGATTTCATCGGGCTACCCAATGAGAGCCCTATCTTTGCACTGCAGCGTTTCCGCATGCTCTCAGAAGCGGATAAGGCAACCGAGCGCGAGAAGTGGGAGAAGTACGACGCTATTGCCGACCACTGCATCTACGGCATGCACGAGATGATGAAATCACCGCCCGCATACATCACCATCCTCCGGCATCCGGTCGATCGCTTACTATCGTATTACCGCTACATCCAACGAAAGCGTCCGGACGGAACGCCCGATGAAGAGGAAGCCTCACTCGCACGATCGCTTTCGATTACTGAATTTATCCATCATCCATACTTCCGCTTAAAGCTGAGCTTGGAGCAATCGGCGGTGCAGATGATTGCCGGAGACATCCAACCAGGCGGTTACGTGTTTGGCTCGCAAATGAAGAAATTGTTTGAGAAGGCCAAAGAACATCTTTCCTCATTCGATCTCGTCCTTCTCCAAGAACACTTCGAGGAATCGATGCAGCTCCTCTGCGCCAAGTACGGCTGGCGCGATGAGTTTATGACGACCGATGGCTTCGTTCCACGCCAGGGTGAGACAGTAGGAGATGTGACACGAAGCTCACAGGCCAAGGCACAGCTGACCGAAGCGGAGTATCAGACGCTAAGCGAACATCTGAAGTGGGACATTGCGCTCTATGAATTCGGGCGATCGCTCTTCCTCAAAAACATTCATGACTACAACATTCGTCTTCGCTCCAGCGAGGCTCCTGAGCCACAGACAATCCTCGACACAAGCACGATGGATATGGAGAAGTATCCAACGTCGATTGGGACTGTGAATATTCGTCTCACGTGGTCGGAGATTGCGAAGGCACGTGGCTTCGACCCGATGACAATCGACAGTGCAGCCCGGCATGCCTACTACACCTGCAACCTGCGTCGTGATGCGTTTTTAAACAAAGCATCGGAGACTGCCGGAGCACCGAAAGATCTGTTTCGCCTATGGCTTCTGACACTCCATGGCCAGAACGTGTGCAACAACGTCATCGAGCAAGACGTGTACGGACTCCGTGCGCTGAAGGCCTCCGGATTCTCGCCGAAAGTTATCGTGGATATTGGCGCGCACCTCGGAGCATTCTCGCTCTTTGCGCATTCGCTCTGGCCGAAAGCGCGCATCGTTGCAGCAGAAGCATGCTCGCCAGACACGCTAGAATCCGACGACATCAACATCCTGAAAGAAAATCTGAAAGACGTCACTAGCGATATTCATACGACGGCGATCTTTGGGCTTCTGGATGGCGCGCATCTCTCAACATGTCGCGCAGAACTGGCACGCGATACGGTAGATCATTGGATGGAGCTTGGCGTACGCGGCTTCCCACGTTTCCTTGGCGATGTTGCAGCATGGCGCATCAAGCCGGAAGGCGTGACTGCCTTCTTCCAGCGAACGAATCTTGATGGGATAGATCTTCTGAAACTTAGTTGCGATGGCGCAGAGGTGAATATTCTTCGCGAACTTGCAGCCACAGGGATGCTCGAAAAGATCGAAGAGATTCGTGGCGAGTGGCACGGCGAGATGGGAAAGAAGATTCCACAGATTCTCGAAAGAACTCACGCTGTCACGACGACATCGATTGCCCCAGCGCATGTCCGTGGAACATTTGCAGCAACGAGACGACCGATGCCACTTCCGCAAGAAGTCGTCTCGGAGGAAATAAAAGGATTTGCGACCGAGGCGGCAAAAAATCCGAGTAAGCAAGAACCTGTTGCGATGATTGCACATCAGACGTCGATGGGTGCTCTGTACGTCCATGGCGAGTGGGAGAAGACAGCGAAGGCACACGGCATCGAACCGCACCTTCTGCACCACTATCTCTCCGAGCTCTACTACAAGAATGGCGCTCGCGATCATGCGCTGGTTGCCGGCATGCAGCGAAAGTTCCAATTGCCAGAGACGATTGTGGGACAGTGGATGGAATACATTCATGGTCAGCACATTTGCATGCACGTGATCGATAGAGATTGCTACGGACTGCAAAAATTAGCCGATGGCGGATTCACGCCGAAAACAATTGTTGATGTTGGCGGGCATATCGGCACGTTCATCCTGCATAGCAAAGCGCTCTGGCCACACGCGCGTGTCATTTCGGTAGAGCCAACGAAACGTCCGTCGCTCGTCGCACATGGCGATATTCTGCGTGCCAATACCGCACATCTCTCTGGCGTCGCGGTGGCACCCATCGCACTGGTCGGCGATCTTCACAATCCGGAACGACTCACGGAGCTGCAGAATGATTCGTTCGATCATTGGCTAGAGCGCGGGCTTCGTGGAGACCCAAGGCATACACAGAAAATTCTCGATGAGAATATTCAGGCTCAATCGGTCTTAGATTTCTTACAACAGTACGACATCACGTCGATCGATCTGCTAAAGCTCGACTGCGAGGGGTCGGAGCTCAATATTCTGCGTGAACTCTCTAGCCTGGGGATGCTCAAAAAGATTCGCGAAATCCGCGGAGAATGGCACGGGAATCTGGCAAAAACGCTGGTTCCAGAGCTCCTGAAGACTCATGCCGTCACGATGGAATCTCTCGACATGCAGAGCGGACTCTTTCAGGCTACCCTCCTATAGTCATGCCTTCGCCTCTTCGCTTCCTTCGCCGGCTGTTTGCCCTTCCGGGCAACATGGAACGCATTTCCACGCATGCCGCGAAAGTGGATGAATTGATGAATGTTCTTCAATCATTGCATGGTGAACTCCGCGCGATTCGTTTGGATGCACAGGAGCTCGATGAGCAACAGGCTCTGCGCATGAAAGACGCACGCGCTGCCACAGAAGAGAAACTTCACAGCATCTTCCAGGAGATCGAGCAGCTCCGCGCCGGCCGTAGCATCTTCGATCGCTTGGGTCCGATGAACGACGCGCTCCAGGACATGCGCGAGCGCCTCAACCTTCTCTCTCGCATCAATGATTTGGTGTGCGACATCAAGAACAGTACCGATGCACTGGAGAAGAGTGGCTCAGCGCTCGAGATCGATGAACGATTGGATCAGATCAAAGCCGGACATCGGCATGCCGGAAACCCAAAGTGGCTGGGCGCATACGAGAAGCAGACGTACTCGCAGAATGGAGAAGATGGAATCTTGTCCGAGATCTTCCAGCGCATTGGCACGACAAATAAAACGTTCGTGGAGTGTGGCGTTTCGGATGGATTGGAATCCAACACCACTGCTCTCCTCGCCGAAGGTTGGAAGGGCTGGTGGGTGGAACAGGACTCGCACTTCGTCGACACGATCAAAAAGAAATTTGCACCACTTCTGCAAAAAAATCTGCATCTCATCGAAAAATTTCTCACAGCCGAAAATGTCGGTCAGACACTGACTGAAGCCAATGTTCCGAAAGAAATCGATCTGCTCTCGATCGACATCGATGGCAATGATTATTGGTTGTGGAAAGCAATGACATCGATCGATCCGCGTGTGGTTGTGATCGAGTACAACGCGACATACCGCCCACCGGTCTCGTGGGTGATGACATACAATCCCGAGCACCGCTGGAATGGCAGCCGCTACTACGGCGCAAGCTTGCAGGCACTCACCGAACTTGCGGCAACCAAAGGCTACGTACTCGTCGGCTGCGATCTCACCGGGAACAACGCATTCTTCGTAAAGGAGTCACTCGCAAAGGAAAAATTCCTCACACCGGCAACCGCCGAGAAGCACTACGAACCACCGCGCTACTTCCTTGTTCACTCGGAAGGTCACAAGCGCGACTTCGGATCCTTCGACATTAGTCCGCGTTAAGTCGGCTTTGCATGAGTCCGGCAACGCGACGAGTCGAAAATTCTTTTTTGATCCACTCTGAAGCCAAAGCGCCTTTTTTCTGTGCTTCAACCTGGTTCTCGTACACGTATCGCATCAAACGAGATGCATCTTGGAGGTTCGGCTCTGCCCACTGACTGCCTGCTTCATAAATGCCCTGTGCTGCGTCCAAGGTGACGAGATGACTCTGCACAGGGAACGCCACCTCCTCTCGCACGAGATCGGCACTGCCAGACCACTGCGTGGAAACTATGGGCACACCCATGACCATTGCCTCCTGAATTGCGATGCCGAATCCTTCGCTGCGATGTAAAGAAACAAAAACATTCGCCGATGCGAGCAGGTGATCGGCCTCTGCACGACTGACGTGATCGGTGACGATCGAAATATGTGGATGCGACTGTGCAGCATCGACTAATCTCTCATGATTCTTGGGGTCCGCATGAACGTTCTGACATTTGATGATCAATCGAACATGATCGGATGGCGTGAATGCATTCTTGAATGCTTCGACAACCCCGAGCGGGTTCTTGCGCTCAAAAACACTGTAGTAATCGACGAGGGAAAGGAATGTGAATGGATCCGATCCCTTTGCAGAAGGAAGCAAGCGAACAGGCGGAGGGATGATGTACACACGACCTGGAGCATTGTTCTCCATCGCGACTTTCACAAAGGTACTTGGTACCCAGATTTCATCGAAGAGATTTGCCCAGCGAGCGAACGAGGAATGTGGCACAGGAAGTTCCCACGTCCAATACGCAACAAGCTTGGGGCTCCTAAAGATGGATGGATACTTCCACACGAGTGCAGAAAGACTTTCGGGCTGGAGAACAACAATCGATGTGTGGAGCGATGGGTCGAACCGACTTTCGCGTGACGATGCATCAGTTGGCGATGGATGCCAATCGGCAACGACTGTCGAGTAGGGGAGGCCTGTTTCTTTAAGCGCTTCAGAAAGGCTGCGAACACTTTGTCCTAGGCCGCTCTCGGCCGTAAAAAATCCAACGAGATTTGCTCCGCTTACCCCACGTTTTCGACGCCACTTCCGGAGAACGGAAGCGACGAAGATAGAAAGCCCTTGGAAACGCTGGCGGAGAAACGCACGCATTGGGTTCGATTGTGCCACAAAAGCCATTATTCGCCGCCACGAAGCTTCCTATTCATCTGCTGATCGCTCTGCTCCGACCGATGCGAACTCTCACGGTTGGCGGAATTGATTTCAGTTCGCCGTTCACGATCGATGCTGTCACGACGAAAACGAAGATCATCCTCAATATCCTTCACCGCGCGACGGTACTCCTGTTCCAACGCGTTCAACTTCTCTTTGAACTCTGATTCCAATTTGGCTTTGCGCACTTTCATCGGCTGAACATTTTCATCTTTCGCGACAGCCATGCGGAAGTCGCGCTCAAAATCATTCAGCTTCGTTCGGTGCCAGCTTTCGAGTTCGTATTTCTTGGCGCGGTACGTGTTTTCCGCTTCTACCCTACGTTGGCGAGCTGCCAAATCCGCTGCATCGCGGCCTGACTTTGCTTCACGGTCACTCGCATCGATCTTCGTTCGACGGTCGAAATCGATTCGTTTCTGCTCGCGCTCATTTTCGTCCTCAATTCCCTGCTTTCTGACCTTCTCGGCCTGTTTCAATCGAGCGATTTCACGCAGATCCCCCATGTACTGTGCGTCTTTCTTCTTCTGTGCATCGGCTTTGGTTTTCAGTTCTTTCTGATGCGCTTCTTCCCTCTCGCGCTTTGCTTTATCCATGGCCAACTGACGCTCACGCTCTTTCATCCCCGCGCTGTATTCTTTCTTTTTTTCTTTGCCTGCCTCTTTCTTCGCTTCGACAAATTCTACCGCTGCCACTCCTTTCTCGGCCTCTACCTCGCGATCGTGCTTGATGCGCTCTTTGATTTCCTTTTCGCGCTCGGTGCGCTTCCTGCCAAGTTCTGCCATTCGTTGAATCTCAGCATCACGATCAACGCGAGGCTTGGGATTCTCAGGCGCAGAATTGATGTCGTCGGGCATGAGTATTTTATACACCGTTTTCTTCGTCCTCACTATCTTGAGCTTCAGATAAAAGATGACGATTCTCTGGTTTTGCGAGTGGATGATCTTCATCGATGATCCCAACTGCATTTGAATAAACAGCATCGATCATCGGCAAATCGGGATAAAGAAGGGCGTGTCGTAGTGTCGCAAGTGCAACGCCTTCCTGTTTTTTTTGGTCATCAGGATCGAGAGGAAGATGGAGACTAAAAATACGGCTAACGACGCGGCGGCGGCCTTCTTCACTTTGTTCAGCAAGTGGTACGCGTTGTGCCGACACCAGTGGGCGTACCGCCTCCCATTCGTCTCGCTCAGTAAATGCAGCGACACCTCGTTGCAGCGGCTTCTGACGGCGAGGCTTTGTCGCAAATGCAAAGACAGAAGCGGATGGATCGACAGCTGCAAGAATGTCGTTCTGCAAAATATGGCGAGCTCGCTTACGGCCGAACACAATCGTTCTCTGCGTCTCAGGATGTATTTGGTACGTTTCGATCGAGACTGGGACTTGTGCTTGGCGAGATGCCTCCTGAATGAGTTCGTGCAATCGATCGGTGAGCGCATCGACGCGCTCGGCCTGCTGACGCTCACTAAACGAACGATGCTCCGGATGAACCACATCTGCAAAAAGCTGCGTTGCAGACACGGCAGGCTCCCTCAGGATGCCTACGTTCACAAACGACTTCAGCATGTCTGTACATTCACCAATTTCCTTTCGACCGTCAAGAAATTACCCCTACGCTTCCGCTTCCACTGCAATCTGAAGCTCTTTCAGCTGCTGAGCTGGGATCGGTGCTGGAGCCTTGAGGAGCAAGTCCTTAGCTTTCTGATCCTTCGGGAATGGCGTCACCTCACGGATGTTCGGCTCGCCAGCTAAGATCATCACCACGCGGTCGATACCGTAGGCGAATCCACCGTGTGGCGGAGCACCGTACTCAAACGCATGGAGCATGTGACCGAAGCGCTTTTTTTGATCCTCTGGATTGATGCCAAGCATCTCAAATACTTCAGACTGGAGGATAGGATCGTGAATACGGATGGAACCGGAACCAAGTTCGTAGCCGTCCAAGACCATGTCGTAACACACGGAATGAACCGAGAGAGGACTTTCTTTGCGATTCTTCCACTCTTCCAAGTTTGGACTGGTGAATGGGTGGTGGCTGAATGTGAGAGAGCCGTCGTCATTCTCTTCGAACATGGGGAAGTTCGTGACCCAGAAGAGCGCATGCACGGATGTGTCGATGAGATTGAATCGCTTGGCGGCTTCGCTTCGAATACGGCCGAGGGCAGCACACACGATCTTGTACTTATCGGCACCGAAGAAGATGGCGTCACCCGTCTTGGCACCGGTCGCCTTCTGCAATTTCTCCAAGTATCCGTCTTTGAAGAACTTGAGGAGAGGGGAGGAAGGTCCGTCGGCCTTGAAGAGGATGTACGCCAGACCCTTCGCCTTCAGTTCCTTGGCGAGTTCTGTCCAGCTGTCGATTTCGCTACGAGAAAGTTCTGCGCCACCTGGGACGCAGAGTGCGCGGACAACGCCTTTGTTCTTGAGTGCATCTTCGAAGACTTTGAAGCCACACCCTTCGCTGATGTCGGAGACATCGGTAATTGGCAATTCGTACCGGAGATCTGGCTTATCCGAGCCGTACGTATCCATGACGTGCTGCCATGTGAATGAACCGACTTTGCCCCACTTCAACTTCTTGGTACTGCATTCTTTGAGAATAGATTCGATAGAGCCCTGAATGATCTTCTGCACATCTTCTTGGGTACAGAAGCTCATCTCGAAGTCGAGCTGCAAGAATTCTGGCTGTCTGTCACCACGGAGATCTTCATCGCGGAAACAGCGTGCAATCTGGAAGTAGCGATCGAGACCGCCAACCATACAGAGCTGCTTGAGCTGCTGTGGACTCTGCGGAAGAACGAAGAAGTTTCCTGGGTACACGCGAGATGGAACGACGTATTCACGTGCGCCTTCTGGCGTGCCCTTGATAAGACAAGGTGTATCGATTTCCAGACATCCTTGCTCGGTGAAGTACGCACGAATGATCTGGAAGACTTTAGAACGGAGTGCGATATTGCGCTGCATCTGTGCACGGCGGAGATCGAGATAGCGATACTCCAAACGAATCTCTTCGTTCACGGTTGTGTCGCTGTTGATCTCGAATGGAGGCGTCTTGGCTTTGTTCAGAATCTCTAACTTCTCTGTCGCGATTTCGACTTCGCCCGTCACCATCTTCTTATTTTCTGTGCCAGCCAAACGCTTGGTGACTTTGCCTGTGACTTTGATCACCCACTCCGGACGGAGAGACTCAGCCAGCGTGAAGGCGTCTTTGCTCGTATCTGGGTGAAAGACAACCTGTGTGAGGCCGTATCGATCACGGAGATCGATGAAGATGAGCCCACCATGATCGCGGCGTGTGTGTACCCAGCCACACAATGTCACTGACGTTCCAGCATCTTTGCCGGTCAATTGGCCGCAGGTGTGGGTTCGTAGCATGCGGGTAGCCTACAGGATTTTTTAGGTTTTGACACCACATCAAAACACGATGAAATGGGAATTGGGCAGATGTGGAGGCTGTTTACTCCGCCTTCGGCGGAGTTCGCACGAAGCATCGTGCGCTGGGGTCGTTTCAATAACCGTCTGGGTTTATTTGAATAATCTTCCCAATTCTTGTTTGAATTCCTCCACATCCTTGAATTCCCGATGCACCGAGGCGAAACGGATGTAGGCGACTTTGTCCAATTTATGGAGCGCCTGCATGACATCTTTTCCAATCGTGCTGCTATCGACTTCTTCTTTGTTCTTGCCCCACTTCTCTTCCAAGTCAGAGAGCATGCGGTCGATGTCCTTCTGCGACACCGGGCGCTTTGTGCACGCCAGCCAAATACCGCGTTCCAGTTTGCTGCGACTATAGGGTTCACGTGTGCCTTCGCGCTTGACGACAATCAGCGATGACAATTCTTGGCGCTCGAATGTCGTGAAGCGATGTTCACATTTACTACACTCGCGGCGACGTCGGATGGCCCGGCCTTCTTCGGTCAGGCGAGAGTCGATAACGGCCGTATCTTCGTGCTTGCAGCGTGGGCAGCGCATAGAGACAGCCTAGCGTGTCTTTTGTGCGCTGGGAAATGCGGCATCCAGCCCTAGCAATGGCCATAATTCTTGACTCTGTGTGAAGTTCATTTACTGTCAAAGCACTATGAAAGGAGCAGGCGCACCCCGCTGGCGTAACCGCATCGCAGATGCTTGGGATCAGATGGAAACGAGGCGTCGCGAAGGTAGAAATCGGAATAGTGATATCAACGAAGATGGATCTGATTTACTACCCTTCGGCGATGTGTATCGAAAAGAGACGACTCTTTCCCCTGAAAAAGAGCGGACAATTGTGGAAGGATTGAGGGGGATGCGTCATGCAGTTGCTTTGGGTGTTATTGCTGCACTCGGGGTTGGAGTTTTTGGATTAATACACGAACTACAGCAGAATCCTGTCCGTGAAACAGCAAAATCTCCACAGAAGAAAGCTAACGATGGAGAGTGGACTGTTCCGTCATTCAGACGCGACCCCCATAACCCAATGCCAACCGATGAAGAAATGCAGCTTCTGGAAGGGCTGCAAAAAGCTCGGGAAAACGCACAGCCACCACGTGGGGCCGAAGCATTTTTCACCAACGGTCGCTAAATCTTGATATCGCCCTGGCGGAGAACTTTGACGGTGTCGCCAATGACTTCAACGACAGTTGATGGTGGCTCTGGTGCGATGACCCCACTATCGAGCGTAAGGTCTGGCACAACCTTTTGTGATCCAAATTGAGATTGAAGGTCGGCGACGCTGTACGGATTTGGCTGCGAGTGAACATTTGCTGACGTCGTTGCAATTGGTTTTCCAAATCCCTGCGCAAGAGCAAGAGCAATGGCGTGTGGTGAGATGCGAACACCGATTGTGGGCGCACTTCCCTCGCCGACGACTGCGATCTTCTCAGGCACATCGGCACGCATGGGAAGAACGAGTGTGAGTGGCCCAGGCAGATACTTCTTGGCTAGCTCTAGGGCTCTTGGAGAAAATTCGACATAGTTCTTTGCTTCGTCGATGGTCGCAAAGAGAGCGCTCACCGGCTGCGAGTACGGACGTGCTTTGATGTCGAATAATTTTTTGATGGCAGTGGGGTTCGTCAGGTCGCACGTAAGACCGTAACACGTCTCTGTAGCATGCGCGACAACGCCACCTGCCTTGAGGATTTGAATAGCCTGAGCGAGGCTTTGGGTTGAGGCAGGAAGAACGTCCACAGTAGTAAGGGGTTGGTAGTAAGTAGTAAGCAAAAATACCGCAATCCCTTACTACTTGCTACATACTGCTTGCTACTTTGCAGCAACTGCATACTTCTTTACAGCCTCTTCAACACGCTTCTCCAACAGCGGCGACATCGTGATCGTCATGCCAACCGGCACAGTCTTCTCGCCAATTTTGAGCTGCACCTTCTCACTACCAGAGAATGTTTCGAAGATCGAGCGGATCTCAAGGAGGAGTTCCTTTGGCGCGTGCGAGGGGAGTGCGATCGTGTGAATGGAAATTGATGGAGTAGCGGTAGGCGTTTCGACTGTCGTCGGCTGGACTTCTGTTACCGACGTCGGAACCAGCGTGTAGCCCTTGAGGCCAACTTTTTCCAAAGGCGCCTCGGTCTGCATGCCATCGCTAATCCACTTCGCAAGCGGCCCTTGGACTTTCTCGATCTTTGGCTCTTCTGCCTTGAGTGTCTGCTTCACGACTTCACCTTCTTCATTCACTTCTTCCACCGTCTCCTCCGTGATTTCCTTCCGACGTGTGCCTTGCCAATTCTTCGCTTCATCTTCGTTGAAGATGCCAGACTCTTTGGCACGCACGACCATTGTTTCGATAGACGCACGCTTCATAGCCTCTGCCTTGAGCTGTGGCTGACCCATACGCATGTCGAGTGTGCCGGCGATCACAAGGATCGAATCGGGTTTATCGACCAAGTCTTTAAAGAGGTTGTACACACGTGGAAAGAGCATCACCTCCATCTTTCCGGTCGGGTCTTCTATGGTGAGGATCGCCATGCTGTCACCCTTCTTGGTGTGGAGAACCTTCGACTGTTCAACAATGCCGGCAACGGTGACCTTCGTTCCAACATCGTCGCCTTTGAACGATTCGATGAGACGCGCTTTCTTGCCGATGTACTTACGAAGACCAGCGAGCGGGTGGCTGGAAACATAGAGTCCGAGAGCTTCCTTCTCCCACAGAAGTTTTTGGTACGAGGTGGCTGGTTCTTGTGGGTCGAATTCTATCTGCGCACCAGCACTATCTTTGCCCAGCGACTCAAACATATCTGTCTGCGATGCACCCACATCTCCAGCGGATTTGCTGTATGCCGAGATCTTGTCGTACTGAGCTGCCAACACACCGCGCTCTCCAAAACTATCGAGCGCACCGGACTTGGCAAGCGATTCTAAGAGCTTCTTGTTGAGAAGCTTGCTCGGCACACGAGAGGCGAAGTCTTCCACAGAACGGAACTTTCCTTCTTTTTCACGCAATTCGATGACCTGGCGAATGGAACTTTCGCCGACGCCCTTGATACCGAGAAGGCCGAAGCGAATCTTCTTGTCGGGAAGAGCTGTGAAGTGCGCCAGTGATTCGTTGATATCTGGTGGAAGCACCTGGAGTCCCATGGCACGTGCTTCTTCGATCTCGATGCTGATGCGATCAGTATCACCATCTTCGCTACTGAGGAGCGCAGCCATGAATTCGGTTGGGTAGCGAGCCTTCAGGTACGCCGTCTCGTAGGCAATGCGCGCGTAACACGCACCGTGCGACTTATTGAAACCATAGTTCGCGAATGGCGTGATGACATCGTCGAATAGTGTGACGGCGAGCGACTTGGCGTATCCGCGCTCTGTCGTTCCTCTGATGAACTTCTCGCGCTGTGCATCGAGCTCTTTTTTAATCTTTTTACCGATCGCGCGGCGGAGCAAGTCGGCTTCTCCGAGTGAGAACCCCGCGAACACGCGCGCCATTTCTAGAATCTGCTCCTGGTAGATACCCACTCCGTACGTTGGCTTCAGAATGGGCTCTAAGTCAGGGTGGAGATAACTCACTTCCTTCTGTCCGTGCTTACATTTGATGTAGTCCGGGATCTTATCCATCGGACCAGGGCGGTACAGAGACACCATCGCCGTGATGTCATCAATAGTGGTTGGCTTCAGTTGTTTCAGGTACCGACGCATGCCAGCGGATTCAAGCTGGAATACACCAGTCGTCTCACCGCGGGACAGAAGTTCAAACGCAGATTTATCGTCGGTAGGGATCTGACTGATATCGATCTTCACGTTGTGCATGCGCTCGATGATAAGAAGCGCTGTCTGGATGATGGTGAGGTTTTTGAGTCCCAGGAAGTCCATCTTGAGGAGTCCTAGTGACTCGAGCGGCTTGGCATGGAATTGCGTGATGACGATGTTCTCGTCTTTCGGGGCGCGCTGGAGTGCGGTGTAGTGCACGGCTGGCTCTGGCGTAATGACAACGCCACAGGCATGCACAGACACGTGACGCGCTTTGCCTTCCAATTTCAATGCGATATCAATGATCTTCTTGAATGTCTCGTTACTCGACATCTCCTGCTTAATTTCATCCGTCTCCAGCGCATCTTTCAGCAATGTTCCTGGGCGATCGGAAATGAGTTTGGCAAGCGTGTTCATTTCGGCAAAGGACACACCGAAAGCGCGGCCGACATCTTTCACCGCAGCACGAGCAGCGAGCGTTCCAAATGTACAAATCTGAATGACACGATCGGCGCCGTACTTCTGACGAACGTACTCCAGGACCTCATCGCGACGTGTATCGGCAAAGTCGATATCGATATCTGGCATAGAGATACGCTCCGGATTCAGAAATCGCTCGAACAGGAGACCTTCTTTGAGAGGATCGAGTGTCGTGATGTCTAGTACGTAACTGACGATGGAACCGGCAGCAGATCCGCGACCCGGCCCCACGGTGATGCCCCGACGCTTGGCCTCGCCCACGAAGTCGGCAACGATCAAGAAGTAGCCGGAGAAGCCCATCTTCTTAATGACATCAAGCTCATACTCCAGGCGATCGCGAATTGTTTTCTCGGACACTGGATCGGCTTCGATCTGTTTTCCATATCGCTTCTTCATGCCCTCCTCGCACTGAATTTTGAGGAGCGATTCTTCTGTCTCGCCCTTGCTGACCGGGAATTTCGGGATGCGGTACTGACCAAAGGCGATCTTCGCATTGCAGCGATCGGCGATGACACGAGTATTGGCGAGCGCTTCTGGTACGTGAGCAAATGCCTTCTCCATTTCTTCAAATGGCCGCATGGAGAAGTCCGAGTCGCGCATGGTGAAGCGGCTTGTATCACTGATATTGGCATTCTTCTGAATACAGAGAAGAACGTCGTGCGCCTCGGCGTCGTCGGAGCGGCAGTAGTGACTGTTGCAGGTAGCAATAACCGGAACGCTCAACTCCTTTCCAAAGCGAATGAGCTGCTGATTGACCTCGGCTTGGCCGGGGACACTCGGCAAATCATTGAGCTCGAAGTACACGTTCTCTGAGCCAAAATACGACCGATACTGCTCCGTGAGTTTTTTCACTCGATCGAAGTCCTCTGCAAGCGCAGCCTGCGGAATAGCACCACTGATTGGCCCTGTCAGCGCGATCAATCCCTTTCCATACTTGGCGAGAAGTTCCGCATCCACACGAGGCTTGTAATACATTCCTTCGAGCGCTGCCTTGCTCGCAAGCTCCAAAAGGTTGTGATACCCCTCCTCTGTTTCCGCGAGGAGTACCAGTGGATAACGTCTTGTGTCCGAGGCGCTCTCTTTATCGTGACGAGTGCGCGCTGCTACATAGGTTTCGATACCAAGAATTGGCTTCAGCCCCTCATCTTTCGCTGCCTTGTAGAACTCGATGAGTCCGTAGGTGTAGCCTTTATCCGCCAATCCAACTGCGTTCTGTCCAAGCTCTTTAGCACGCAGAACGATCTCCTCTGGCGTGGGTAAGCCCTCCAAAAGCGAGAAGGTGGAATGACAATGGAGATGGACAAAATCGGACGCTTTCATCGAAGACAACCTACCATTCTTACGATGCTGAACCAACCCACATTATCGAGTAGATGAGCTGCTGCTGGAACTACTCTCCATACATGCAGGAACAAGTTTTGCCTGCTTTGCGTTGTATTTGTCCATTTCCTCACTCAAGTCCTTCGTACAGTACTTCTTATAGTCATCCCATTTGCCATCCATTTCTGGATCGCAGTAGCACTTTTTCACCGCATCCTCATCCGTGTACTTGCCAGATGCATATGGATGACAGAATGGGTTGTAGGTTCGCTTGGCCACAGTATCGAGCGTGGTCTGACAGTGGCCATCCACACACGAGCGGGCGAGGAAGAAGGTGAGCTCAGGGATATAGTCCTCAGGGAGATATTTTTCCGTCACCATCACGAGTGTGTCCACGGCAGACTGGAGCGGGTTCGAGGCGTCCTGCATGCGCTGCATCGCATCGCGGCTATAGCTATCGATAATGCCGAGCTCACGCTCTATATTGGCGGAAATTGATGTTGTGGAATTAATGGAATCAACCTGCTGGGGAACAAGAAGCTGAAAGATGTCGCTGAAAAAATCGAGTTCGTCGGGTAGCTGTCGTTCGCTTCCATCGATAGCACGGGTATCGGCAAACGCCCGGCTGAGCATGCCGCTGTTTGGTACTGTTGAGAAGAAATCGAACTTTGATCGGAAGAGTATGCCCGTTGGCAAGACTCGCTGAGGAGCCGGGTCATACCCTTCTGTACCGCGCTCACCACGTTTTTCGGGATCGAAATAGTCAGGGAATGGGAGTAGAACTTTTTCTATTTCTTTTGGATCCGACCCATCTGGGGCAAGCGGCAAGAGACACCCTGCACGTTCTTCATGCGGTGGCGGTGGTTTTGCTCCGGGGGCACGCTCGGGCGGTATTCGTCCAATCAGCACTGCGGCTATTGCGTTGATATCGAACAGTGCCTGAGACACGGAGTTGTAGATAGACGTGGCAAACTCATTCGTCTTCTGGAGAAACGCCAGTTGTGTGTATGCCTCATCGGCAAGAGTGTTGGCTGACCCTTCTGCCAACCCTACGCCAATCTGATTGAGCACCGAAAGATCGCAGCCGTAGCTACGCATTGTCGCTGCGGATGCAGGCTGACCCTTCTGTGGGACGTAGCCAATGGTGTGCGGTCCGTAATCGGTCGTGTAGGGACAGAGCGGCATTTCACCTGCATCGAACGGCTCTGGCTCTCCGGAGCCATCGAGTATTTCCTTATCGTGATAGTAGTACTTGTACTGCAGCACCGGATCTTCGAACGATGGGTCAGTGGCACCACGAATAAACGATTGCTTGGCAAGTGCGACAAACTGATATGCATCGCGCAGGATTTTGGTAGCACCCAACCTACAGTCCTTCGTTGCTTGATCCATAGCATCCTGCAGCCGTTTCATTTCTTGTTCAATCAACGCTTTGTCATACTGCATGCACAATGTCTGGTCACGGAGGAATTGTGCCTCTGTCTCGTAGTCAACACCTGGAATCACAAGACCGCGAACAACTGACGTGTTATTTGCGGCTTCCTCTTCTAGCACCTCTGGAGTGCACTGTGTCGATGGCTCTCCCATAGCAAGTTCGTAGGATTGACTTGCACGCTTGAGAACTTCCTCTACCCACGGAGAAAGTGCCTGCGCGCTGACAGAGAACGGCAGAAGGAAGAGGCCGATAGCGAGGAAGAATCGTTTCATTATTGCGTCTTAAAGGGGCCAGTCCATGGACAGGCAGTTTGGGTGAGTGGAGATTTTTTCAGTTGGAGAATAAGTTCGGCAATATGTTTAATCGTATGCGCTAAGCGAGCGAAGACCTTGCGATTCAATTGAATGGATTGATCGAGCGCGGCACGTTCGCCCATCGTGGCAGCGATCGCGTTGTAGTCACTCAATCGTGTCTGTACTTCAGCCTGATTGGCAGCTGTCGTGACGACCGAGAAAATTTGTGCGATGTCCGGCAGGCGAGCGCTCTCATTGTCTTGAAACGCACAGAGTGGCGAGAGTGGCTGGAGTGTGTTCCCATTGGCAGAACAGAACTGACGGTCAAAATCGCGAGCGAGGAAGTGACCGATGTACGGTGGTAGTGGGTATGGCGAGTCATTTGCGATCTCGATGTAGAGCGCAAGCTGTGGATCTGGGCGAATACAGGCCAGGTACGGTGAAGTTGCTTCGTTGAAAACGACAGGATTTCTATTTGGTACGAGCGAGTGTCCGTTCATCGACTGAGCCAGACAGAAGGCAACGTAACACGCATGTGAGGGGACATCATTCTGGTAGAGCACTGCAGTTTCTGGATCACACACTTTGTCGACGTCGGCTGGTGTGAGTGCAGGATTCAGACCGCCTGGGAAGTTTGGGTCGATGAGAGGCGTACCATTGTCTAGGAAAATTTTGTCGAAGCCATCGCAAATGAGTGGGCCGTCTGTCTTCGTCTCTTTCTTCTCGCTACATTTCACGAGAGAAATTTCGTCGGCTGCGCCGGTGTTGTCGCAATTATTCGGTGGAACTGGTTGCGTGCGACATAGATATCCTTGGCGACCCATGGAGCGTGAGCAGAGTGGGGACTTCATGAGAGCAGCTGGCGTCGCGCTACCTGTGTAGTCGAATGGATATGCGAGCTTCTCGCTATTACGCTTGAGTGATGGATACGTGCCAGCAGTTTTGAGTTCCAATTTGTATAGATGCGTCGGGTAGATCCACATCAATCCGAGATCGTCTTTACGCGCCCAGAGCGCAACGTTCGCTACACCCTGGAGCTTTGGAATCGTGAAGATGCCAACAGCAGCCGGGTCTCCTGTGATGCCGAGCTTGTCTGCAAGTGCCTTGAGGTCATCCGCGATGGTTTGTTCGACATCGCTGAAGCGAGGATCGTTCTCTGCTTTGTCTCGGAAGTAGCCGTGCTGGAAGCGCAGCACGGCCTTGTCGAGATTTGCTGACTTCAGATCATTCTCGAGTTTTTTAAACTCACTCTCTGCAACATCTTTATCCCACGGAATCACCGATGGGCCGCCGCCCGACCACACGCGACGCAGAAGGAGTGCAATGCTCGCCATATCGACCGGACGGTGTGGCTGATCGGCAACGGATAGTTCTGCACCATTGGCGATGGTGAGGAGATCGACACCTAGCTGCTCGGCCTCTTGTTCGGCTTGGAGGAGCGAGAGGATGTCGCGCTGGAGCGAAATGCATGCGCCTTCGAGCGCACCACCTTGGACGAATTCGATGGCAGCACCGTTCTTATCTTTCTTATTCACACACAGCCCCATGTCGCCATTGAAGAGTGTGCCGGCGAGTGCGTAGGTCACATCTTCTTTCGTGATCTGAATTCCGTTCTCACCCCACTTCTTCATCTCTTCGATGACGTAGTTCACCACCTGTTCGGTCGGCTCAGCTGTTGGGAGCGCTTTGCCTGCTTCTTCATAGAACATTTCGAACATCGTCTTCTCACTCGTCTGAGCATGCACGAGGAGCGGGCTCACAAGTCCAATCGCAATGCCGATGGCGGCAAAGCGTTTCATCATTGTGCGCGGTCGTGGATGGAAGTGACGGCATCCCAAATCTTCGGCATACAACTCACCGCATCAGCCAAGAGACTCATCTCGTTGCGAAGGTCGAGCGATGCACGTTGTGAGCACGTCAGCTGACGAGCGATAACGTAGTTCACTTCAAACGATCGGAGTGTGTGCATTGTTCGTTCGAGCGCGATGCGTGCGCGATTTTTTTCGAGCGTAAGCTCTTCGTGATACGGCTTGAGCCGAGAGGCGAGATCGGACGCAGTGATGTTGATGGGGCATGCTGCATTACACGTTGGGTCACTCGTGATGGGACTCGTGCATGTATTCACACTCGTTACGGCATTCACACATCCATCGGCACTGCAGCAGAACTGATCGCTACGCTCGGTATCCCGATTGCCTGCGACACCTTCCAAAACGTCGGATTGGAGAAGTGTGAGTTTGCATTCGTACTCTCGCTGGAATTCATTGAGGATCGCGCCAAACGCATCGAAGGTAACGAGCCGTGGCGTTGGGCGAGAGACGAGTCCGAGGAAGGATTGATCGGTGTAGTAGTGCCAACCCGGAAGAGAATTTGCGAGAGCGTTCAGTACTGGCATCGGTGGATCGATGACCATGGGAGACGTCGATGATGCCGCACCGCCAAGGAATGACGATGGTGATGGCGGCGTACAAATCCACATCGATGGTGTGCGCAGAATCTGCTCGCGCTCTTTCATCACTGCTGCGATACGAGAGACGTACACATTCTGCGCATCGGCTAATCGATTGGCGCTCTCGAATGGTGTGCCTTTGTCGCTACAGGTACGGAGATTCGAGAACGACGATGACGACGCTGCCCCGCCACCGGATCCATCGGATGGAACGAGCTGACCGGTGAGATATCGCGACCCGCCTGCAACTGCCAACAGTACAAGAATCGTGAGTACGAATAGCTGATTCTTGCGAACGAATTCCTTCGCAAGATTGATGCCGGTGTGGAAGGTAGACTTTGGCACTTACGGAGCAAGGGAATCAGTTTTCGGAAGATCGCACTGTCCAATGAAGCAGGGGATCTGATGGAGTTTCCCAAGAAGGTTCACCATATCGGCCACTGCTTTCACAGTGGTCGTCTCAAATCCTTGGAGCATCCAATCCATCATTCCAGTCAGCTGGAGCATGGCCCGGTAACCCGCGTCGTAGCCGACTGCGAGCCGCATCACGGCACGCTCACGCGCAAGTGTCTGCACGACAAGATCGTCACACTGCTGTGTCATACGAACGAGCGATGTTTGTAGCTCAACACCAGACTGAGCGTCCGCATCAGAGAAAAAGCACTGACTGTACCGTGGGAGTCGCTCTTGTTCGCAGCCAAGGAGATTGATATCCACATTGCCACCCTGCACACCGAACGATTCGCCCATCGTGGCACACACTGCGATCATTTTGCAGCGGTAGGTGCGGTAACTGTCGACAAGTGGAGAGACGAGTTCTGACGTGAACCGACCTGTTGTTTCCAAAATTCCGGTCACTGCTGTTCGCGTTCGTCCTCCGGCAAGTCCAGTAAAGCCACCGTCTTTGTCGCGACGACTACCGAAGATATGTGCGCGGAATTCGTCTTGCACTTCGGTCATCTCCTGGGTCACACGCGTGAAACATGTGTTCTCTGTTGCATCAGTAGTTTGCGCCCATGCCAGGGTCGGAATGAGCTGCAGCATCGCCAATGCGCCGATGAGAAAGTGACGAGTGATCATCTGGTTGGAACGAGATTGAATTCAATGGGAAGATCGAGACGTTGGAAAATGCGCTTCAGCGTATCGGTTGTCGCATTCCAGTACGGATTGCGCTCTTCGTTTGACGGCAGCGTTGTCGTGCGAATGGAATCGGCAAGACCCGTGAAGTTTCCTGCGCTGGACGTTGGCATGAACCACTGCCATGTCGTTGTTGTGCGCTCTTCTGGCGGTAGGAACATGCAGACAACATCTTCGTGACACTGACGATTTTGGACGCTCGTATTTCTGCGTGCCACGCGGCCAGCAAAATCTTCCATACGCTCAGGCATCCAACGAGCGAAGAGGCGAGCGACAATCTGACGTAGTTCATGTTCGTTGTGGATGATCTTGGTTTCGTAGCCTTGCAGCTGCATCGGATCTGGCGGTGTCATCACGCTTGGAGCTAAGCGACAGTAACTGCCGCGCATGCTGTCACGCGTTGCGTCGAATGGAGGTTCTTGATCGATCGGTGCACCATTGGCGAGAGCCTGCTCCTGCTGAAGCTGCTGATTGATTGGCGTTGCGTCCACCATCTCACGGAACTCACGCAGAATTTGTTTTGCTTGAGTGAGATCCGCAGGGGTTTGCAGTGTAATCTGCGATGCCGCAGGCGCATTGAACTTTGGCACAGGGAAGGAATTAAAAATAGTCGCATCGGGAATGGTTGGCAGTGCTGGATACGAGGCTGCCGGATTCGGTTCTCCCCCAAATGCCGGAGGCACTGGGAGATTGATACGAACCTGTACTGGCCATAGCACAGGAATGAGCCATGGCTTTTCAGGGAAACGCATGTCTGAGAAATCGAAGACGAGTGTTTTTGGCTGCTGGTAGTTGAGTGAGCGAAGATCGCGCGGCTTGTACTTTGGATCGCGGGGTGAGCCAGCACTGCCGTCTCCCCACCAATCATCGAGAAGTGAATAAATTGGGAGCGTAAATCGTTGATTGCTACACCAGACCATCTGGCACGCATCGGCCGCGAGCATGGATCTTTGGAGCAGTCGCCAGATACGAGTGAGTTCTCGACGCTGCACAGCACGCTCCATTGCCTGCTGCAATAGTGTCCCATTTTTCTTGTACCAATCGGCGAAGTACTCGCGAATTTTTTGTTGTGGTTCGTACAAATCGAGTACGTGAGTCGCGAGTGCCCCGCGGAGTAAGCGCACACGATCGGCGGCATTCTGATACTCCGTCAGCTTGGCGATAAAGGCATCTGCTTTGCCAGCATTGTCAGAACGACCTGCCTTCTCCTCCACCTGCTTCCACTGCTTCCAATCGAAGATGCGCGCATTGATCTCCGCGCTGGATGCCAGGGGCACAAGAATCGGAATCGGCACTTCCTGAATGGGTGCCACGTAGATGCGCTGGAGCGATTCAATTGCCGAACCCAAATCATCGAGACCAGCTTTCAATGTGACTTCGACAGTACCTGCAGGTTGCTGAATCACCTGACGAACATACTGGAAGATAGGGTCATCATCAGCGAGTCCGGTGAAGAGGCGAGCAGGCATGATGAGTTTTACTTCCGGGTCGGCAACCATCTTTAGGAGTTCGCGCTGCTGCGCTTCCCAGAAATCGGCGACCTCTCGATGATCGCTATCATCAATCATGTCAGTGCGAGCATTTTTGGACACTGTTTTGCTGGCTTTCTGCCGAGCGGGAAGAATGACCCCCAGTACACGCGTAATGTCATTTGGGTCATCAAAATCTTTCTGCGCCTCTTTGAGCTTCTTCGGGTCAATGAGGGTGAGATTCGTATCTTTGTCGGCATCCCACGGTTCAGGTACATCGCGGTCTGGACGAGGTGCTTCCTGCACCGTCGCCGCATCGGGCTTCACCGTTCCAAGTTGCGAACGCGACTGACCATCGGCATCTGCACCTGGTACCCACTCAGGAGTTTCTGGGCTCTGTTCGTCAGGTGTCGCGATGATGATCTCGCACTGCTCATCATCTTTGCCGGTGACAATCTGCTTCGGATCTTTATCGCCGTAGTAGTCGTAACACTCGACACGGAGCTTCCATGGCGGCTGCTTCAAGTCCGGTTTGTCGTCGTACTCTTGCACCATGATCGTCGCCTGGTCGAACTGATTGGCGTAGTGACGGAAGAATGATCGCTCTTCGACAATGATTTGTTCGTTGGTGAGTATTGTTGTTCCAACTCCAGGAATATCGATACATGTTGGCTCAATGTATTGGAACGATGGTGGCGGTGGCTTCGCACAATCGGATCCGCTGCAGATACTCGTGCGATCGAAACAGTACTTCCGCGGCACGCCACACGTCTGTGGACGGAATGGATCGACAGCAGAGGAAATTTGCTTGAGTGCTTCGTAGAGGCGCTTGCAGTAAAGCGGTGTTGCTTTGGATTTATTTTTTACCAAGCACCATTCGTGTGGATTGATGTCGATATTTCCGCTTCCCGGTTGCACCGTCACATTGCCGTCCGAATCGATTTTCACATCAACAGGAAGCGTTGGTTCACTGATCTGTGTCTGGTGCACATCGCAGGCTGATTGATAGCCGAGTGCGCTCGCTGGATATTCGAATGTTGTCTCTTTACCAACACCATACTGCGCTGAGCCAAGCTCGTCAGTGTTTTTCTGACCTGGCAAATCATCACTGATCAGTGGCTGCGGAATATTGCCCGTCACACGTGTGCCATTCACCGTCGCATTCATGTCGTCGTACCATCCACCACACTGCACCGTGTTGATGTTGTCTCGCGTCTCCTGCAATCCAAAAACAACGTCCTTGTACGACTCGGGTTTGGTGATCTTCGGGATGAACGGCGCAGCATGTGCAACCCCCACTCCAACGAGTAGTCCGACGCCGACCAGAAGGCACAGTTTGCGCATCGTATTGTAGTGTGCAAAAGGAGCGGGGTTTTTGCACGATTTCTGCGACGAATGGCCTTGCAGAAAGGCTCAGACGTTTAGCAATCGCTGAGGGCTTTTTCTGCAAAGACGATCGTTCTCTGTACACCCATGCATTTCAGAAAAAATATTCGAGTAAACATGCACGACGATATGAACATTGATCGAAAAATCGCATCTCGATATTTTCTCTTCATTAAGCCGTAATCTCAACATGCACGCTCATACACCTCGCGGTATCAAGAAATCGAATGCGAAAAACGCAACCAATTCAGATTGTCACTCACTTTTTATGGGTGTACATTCGTTCACGTTGGTCTTTTCGTCCAACTCGGTTACGGTTCATCACCGCAGTCACGACTGCTGTGACACCTCGTCACCTCCTTTACTCCCATTCCCCTTCAGTGAGATGTTCTCTCTCAATCGTGTCGACATCGTCGGCTACCAAACACAACCAGTCACTGTTCGCCAGACTCCAAGCGGCGCTAGTGTGACAGATTTAAATATCGTCGTTCCATACTCGTTCCAGACAAGCAAAGGTGAAATGCTTTCGGGCAAAAGTTTCCACACCGTAACAGTGTGGGGCAGCATGGCCGACGTCGCTGGCCAGTACATTAAGCCGGGCGCTCAAGTCTTCGTTTCTGGACGCCTTCAGACTGATTCCTGGGAAGATACGTCCAGTGGCGAAAAGCGCAGCAAGACAAAAGTTGTCGCGATGGACTTGATCCTCCTCGATCCAAAAGACGGTCAGCGTGAAGCACCTGCATCCAAGGAGCTCGGTAGCTGCGTCAACCGTGCACAAGTCATTGGTAACGTCACACGCGACCCAGAAATGCGCACGACAGCCGGCGGCCAGAGCGTGCTCACCATCGGTGTTGCCAGCAACGAACGTTGGAAGGAGAAGGGAAGTGGCGAGATGAAAGAGCGCACGGAGTTCCACAACGTCGTCATCTGGGGCGAGACAGCTAAGGCTGTGCAACAAGGTGTGAAGAAAGGTCAGCGCGTCTTCGTCTCTGGTCGTGTGCAGACTCGCACCTGGGAAACGCAGACAGGTCAGAAGCGTGCCACCACAGAAATCATCGCCGATCAGGTGACACTCCTCGGCTGCAAGAGCCCAGATGCAATGTCGAACATCCAGGCCGATGGTATGTCTGCCGACAGCTCCAGCTCGATGTCGGCTCCAATGCCAGTCGCAGCTGCCGCTACAATCCCAGAGATCAAGTACGAATCCGAGATTAAGCCAGAGGATTTGCCGTTCTAAATTTCTTCTTTCAATGCTTAGAACCCCGCCATTGGTGCGGGGTTTTTTATTGATGTATAAGCCATCAATGCAGCGTAGCTCATGAAAAGAATGACGTGGCAATTGCACGCGATATCCTTGGAGCATGCCTATCACACTCCAAGATTTTGATAGCCTGAAAGACGGACTCGATACGCTTGGCGTGCAGAAAGGTGATTTGCATGTCTATCGCATTGATGATGACCCAAGGAGTACCAAAGCCTTTTTAGAGAAAGTGGGAAAAGATGCCGCAAACAAAAATAACGAGGTGAGCTGGTATGACGCTGCGATCCTCTCCCAAAGCCTGAGAAGACTGCGCAGGCAGCAGCAGGAAAAAATGGCTGCCATTTTGCAACGCCGCATGGGAAATGGTGGTGTCGATCTCAATGCTGACTAAAACTTCAACGACCCATCTGGTTCGATGAAGCGCATTTCGACCTCTAGTCCTTCGGGCACTTTCTGCTTCACCGTTTCCACCACTGCGACTGCATCGGTGTACTTCGCTTCGCCAACGTTGATGAGGAAGTTGGCGTGCTTTGGCGAAATTTCGACTCCTCCTACTTTGTGGCCACGCAGTCCTGCGGCATCGATGAGTTGCCACGCGGGAGTTCCACCAATGGCCTTGAAGCACGAGCCCGCAGTTTTGAGATGAGGCTGTGTTTCGATTCTTTTTTTCAGAAGTGCTTCGACATTTGCTTTGATCGCGACTGGGTCGCCACTCGGAACCTTGAGCACCGTTTCCCAAATCACCGCTTTGCCGTGATCTTTGAACATGCTTTCGCGATAGCGGAAATGGCAGTCAGCTTTGGAAAATGTTTTCCACTGACCATCGATGTAGGCAGTCACTGATTCCACAAAAGAATCGAGCCAGATACCTTTTGGACCCTGACCAGCATTTCCAAATACGGCACCGCCAATCGTGCCAGGAATGCCTGTGAGGGCAGACAGATCGAGTCCGAGTTTGCCAAGTTCATTGATGAGCATCGCCAAATTTTTTCCGGCACCGACAGTCACGGTGTTACCCTCGACTTTCACCGTGTCGTGCTTGAGTTGAACGACGAGTGCATTGATCGTGCCTTCCGAGAAGATCGTATTGGATCCGCTGCCGAGAGGAAGGAGCGGGACGTTGTGTTGAATGCTCAACTTCACTGCTTCTTCCACATCTTCCTTCGTACGCATTTCGGCGTAGTACTTGGCATTGCCGCCAATACGCATGGTTGTCTTTGGCCGGAGGAGGAAATCAGGAACAAGATTCATGGAAGGAGAGATGACTGCGGTATTAGGTAAGGTACGTAAAGTAGGTAATGAAAGTAAAGAACGTGACGCACATACAATACCTACCTTACATTCCTTACGTACGTTACTTGCTCACAAGCTCCGTCATCTTCTCCATGCTTTCTACGAGCTTCTCAGCGAATGGACTCTTCTTCTGCGACTTCTGGAGCAGCAGCCCCAGCACTACGACTCCGGCAATAACCCCGAGTACGATGCTCATTTGCTGCATGTCTGGACGAATATCGAAGAGCATGAGGATCAAAAACACTGCGACTGTGAGGAATACGCCTCCCAAGATTCCCATGGCCAAGCTTACGAGAACAAGCTTGCTTCTGTCTTCGTGCTTGTCCTGAGGCGCACTCGCGAGTGCAGTGAGGAGTTCGCTACTGACAATCACTGGATCATCGGAGCTGCGCTTGAAGAGCGTCTGCACCTTGCGCTGCAAGATCAAGCTCACGAACGTCTTGAAAGGCACAGGCGTCTTGCCTTCGATGATCGCCTTACCGTCAGAATTATTGCCAATATCGACTTCGACTTCGTGCATGGATGACAGTGTAGCAGGTGAGGGAAGCTAATTAACAATCAGGCCCAAATCGCGATACCTTTTTCGTAACTCAGCGACTTTTGTTGATGGCACGTTGCGAATGAGAATTTCTCTTCCTGTAAAGAATGGGGCGAGCGCGTCGAAGGCTGCTATTTTCTGTGTTTCTGCTAGAACCCAGTCCGGCCTCAGGGAGTGGCCCTCTTGTGGAGAGATGGTGATATCACTGAAATCTGGTGCTGATTTCTGAGTCATATGGCAGCACTAAAGCACCGTTCCTTTGCATCGTCAATTTTACCTACATCGAATTCAGACGCTTCATACTCTCTTCTTTGCCTAGCAGTGTTGCAACCTCGTACGCACCTGGCGAGTACTCGCGACCGGTGAGGATGGCGCGCAGTGGCCAGAGCACCTGACCCTTTTTCAGTCCCGACGCTGCAATTGCTGGTTCGAGTGCGGCAACAATTGTTTCGTACGACCATTTCTTAGCATCAATTCCACTCAAGGAGTCTTTGAGAACAGAGACGATCTTTGGAAGATCGGCTTCCGTCACTTTCTGCTTCGCACTCAAAATAATGTCCATGCGTAGAGCAGGTGTTTCGTACAAGTACGACATCATGTCTGGGGCTTCAGTGAAAAAGGTGATGCGTTCCTGAATAAGTGCGGCACGCTTTTCGAAATCGGCATCTTTGAGCGCTGTAGGATACTTTTCGCCAACGAGCGGACGAATGCGTGCAGCGAAATCGGAAGCTGGGATTTTACGCATCCACTGACCTTGGATCCAATCAAGTTTTTCCAAATCGAAGACCGCACCAGACTTATGCACACGATCGATGCTGAATGCATCGATGAGTTCTGGCAGTGAGAAGAGTTCTTGTTCCGTGCCAGGATTCCAGCCAAGGAGTGCGAGGAAGTTAAGAAGCGCTTCTGGGAGGTAGCCTTTCTTCAAATAATCCTCAGCAGCGACATCGTTCTGACGCTTGCTGAGCTTAGTGCGATCTTTGTTAAGGAGCAGTGGAACATGCGCGTAGGCAGGCGGCGTCCAGCCAATCATTTCGAAGAGGATCAGGTGCTTTGGGAGTGAACTGAGCCACTCTTCGCCACGAATGACCAAATCAGTTTTCATCAGGTGATCGTCGACGACGTGTGCTAAGTGGTACGTCGGGAAGCCATCGGACTTCACGAGCACTTGGTCATCAATGAGGTGTCCTTTGAACGTGAGATTGCCGTAGATCGCATCGCTGTACGTGATCGTCTTATCGTGCGGCACCTTCATGCGGATCACGCATTTTTCCCCGGCAGCGAGACGCTTCTCAAATTCCTCTTTCGGCATATCGACACACGTGCGGTCGTACATCGGTGCCTGCTTGCGCTCCTGCTGCTTCTTTCGCATCTGCTCCAATCGTTCTGCCGTACAGAAACAGTGGTACGCATGACCGGCATCGAGGAGTTGCTTCGTGTACTTCTGATAGAGATCCAATCGCTTGGACTGGAAGTAGGGACCGTACGCACCTTTTTCGATAATCTCACCGTTCGCATCCATGAGCACCCCCTCATCTGGTGTGAGGCCAGAGAGCATCAACGTGCGTACGATGTTCTCAACTGCGCCAGGAACCTCGCGCGCGCGATCGGTATCTTCAATGCGGAGTGTGAAAGCGTCCTTTGTTTTCTTCGCAACGAGCCAGCAGTACAGCGCTGTGCGCAGACCTCCAATATGAAGCAGTCCTGTCGGCGATGGCGGGAAACGAGTGCGCATGCGGAAACTATACAGGGAAGACGCGCGAGATGTGAGTACGCCCTTACTTGAGGATCTTCACCTCGAAGGTCACTTTCTCGAGCGGCATATCGTTGTCAGCGCGTGGGACGCGAGCGATGGCATTCACGACACCCTGGCCGGATGTCACGTGACCGAAGATGGTGTAGTCAGCGGAGAGTGGATAGTCCTTATCCATGATGAAGAACTGACTACCATTGGTATCTGGACCGCGGTTGGCCATAGCAATAGTACCTGCCTTGTATGCCTTGTAGATTGGGAGGCTTGCATCGATTTCATCTTCGAATGTCTCGCCGAAGATGCTCTGACCGCCGCGGCCAGTGCCGGTTGGGTCGCCACCCTGAATCATGAACTCAGGAATGACGCGGTGGAACGTGAGATTGTTGTAGTAGCCAGAAGCTGCGAGCGCCATAAAGTTGGTGACAGTTTTTGGGGCGATGGATGCGTCGAGCTCGATGTTGATGTCGCCCTTGCTCGTCTTGAGCACGACTTCGTGCTTACCGGAAACGAGTTTGCCGTCCCACGTCCATGTGGAGACACCGGTGGTAGAAGATGGTTTGCTGGAAGCCATAGCAGAAGAGGGGGTAGTGGGTGGAGGAGTCGATGGAGCGCCGCCATTGCTACAGGCAGCGATGAGAGTAAGCGCAAAGGTGGTCACCAGGAGAGAGGTCGTCTTTCGCATAAGAAGTTGAAGGAAATGAGGTCAAGATTCTATGACTGCGCGCGCAGAACGTCCAGCATGATCTTTGCGATCTGTTCACCACTTTTTGGTGGAAAGACCTGAGACAAGGTACGGCTCGTTGAGAGCCTGCGATCGCTATCAGCAAGGAGAGAGCGAAGCGCAGAGACAAGGCTGCTGAGCTCTTCCTGCCGTAGGACTGTGACAGCCCCCAGGCGACCAAGTGTCTCGGCATTGTGCACCTGATGATCGTGCGCGACACCAGGGAGAGGAATAACAATGGCTGGCTTCTGGAGAATTGCGAGCTCGGCAAGGACTCCTGCACCCGCACGTGTGACAACCACATCGGCAAGCGCGTAAAGATGTGGCAACTCTTCGGTGACAAATGGGCGAGCGAAGTAGCGTGCATGGCTTCGGTTGATCTGCTTCCCTTCACCGGTGAGATGAATGACATCCCCAAGTTCGATGAGCGCATCAAATGACCGATCGATTTCTTCGTTGATAACTTTCGACCCTTGGCTACCACCAATGATCATGATGATGGGCCGGCGACCCGAGAATCCTGTGATGCGTTGGCCAGCGGGCTTCGAGCCTTGGCCAATGATGCCACGCACTGGATTACCCGTTTGCTCAGCTTTCTTACGAATGAATTCCGGAAAGAGCGTGATAGGAAAACCTGTACACACACGATCGGCCAAACGACCGACGAGCGAGTCGCTCAGATTTGGAACACTATCCGAGGAATGAAGAACGATCGGGACATCGAAGAGTCGGCCAACCAAACACATGGGCACACTGACGTATCCACCCTTACTAAAGATCATAACCGGCTTCTCCCGATGCAAAATCGCAATCGATTCAATGCATGCGACAAGAAAGAGAATCGGGAATGAAATCAGGCGGAACGAAATCCCGCGTGGAAACTTGCCGGCATGGATCGTCACAAATTTTCTCTTCGCGCTTGTGAGTAATTGAATTTCATCGGAACGAGGTGCACAAACGAAGAGCGGAGTAATACCCGGGTCTGCCGCAACGAGTCGGTCAGCAACAGCCAGCGACGGCGTGAGATGCCCGCTGCTTCCCCCGCCGCAGAACAAGATGGTTCGAGACATTGGGAGATATTATGACAGATGAATGAACCGTTTCAGAGCGCTTAAATGGGCTTTTCTGTCACGTCTACGGATAGAAACATCCTCCTCGGTAGAGTGCATGGAGATATTCAACAGGACTCCTACGCCCGCAAGAGTGGAAAGGAGAGACGATCCACCGTAACTGATAAATGGAAGTGTGAGGCCGGTAATGGGAAATAGCGACAGGTTCACGCAGATATTGAGAATCGTCTGGAATGCGATACCAGTCGTGATGCCCGTGGCAACAAGAAGTCCAAAGCGGTCAGGCGAGTGACGCGCAATGCGCAGCCCGCGATAGACAAAAATTCCGTAGAGCCCAAGAACGATGAGAAGACGGAGAAAGCCGAGCTCTTCCGCCATCGCGGCAAAGATGGTGTCGGATTGCACCTCGGGAAGGTATCCAAATTTTTGGATCGATTTTCCGTAGCCAACACCGAAGAGTCCACCCGAGCCAATGGCAATGAGTGCTTGGTAGACCTGGAAACCAATGCCTTCGCGGTGCGTGAGGTTATCGGGTTGGAACAACATGTGAATAAAGACTGTGAATCGATTGCGGACGTAGTCTTCGTTCAAGATAACCGGAAGCCCAAGAAGTCCTGCGGCGGTCGCACCGAGCAGTAGGTGAATAACGTTGCCACCAGCAACGAAGAACATCACCGTTGCAATGACAGAGAACACGAGGAATGAGCCCAGGTCAGGCTGAGTGGCGACGAGAAATGTAGAGATACAGAGAAGGATGACAAACGGAATGAATCCTTCCTGAAATGTAGCAATGGAGGACTCTTTCTTCTGCAGCCATACCGCGAGGTAGAACACGAGTGAGAGCTTTAGGAATTCCGATGGTTGGATAGAAAAGAGCCCAAGGCTCAACCAGCTACGAGCAGTACCATACTCATTTCCTAGGCCTGGGATGTAGAGCATCAGAAGTAGCCCCAGGTTCACGAAGAAGAGCGTGCGGGCGTTTCTCTGCCAAAAGTGATACGGCACGATACTGGTTGCACAGAGTGCGCTGAGTGCAACGGTCATGTGGAGGAAGCTACGCCACAAATAGAACGCGTTCGACGGCGCTTCCCACGTCCCGCTTTCCACGAAGCGCTGCGTGAGCTGATAGCTTTGGTATACGGACACGCTCGCGATCATCGCGAGGCCGAAGAGTGCCAACCCCAATGCAATACCGAGGAGGAGAAAGTCCGCCTTTTTAAACATGAGGGCTGCATCATACTCTAGGACGAACGTGAGTGGCAGCTTCTCCTAAGGTTTTTGTGAAGGAATCAAGACGTAAGAAGTATGAATGAAGAAAATTCCATAATTCATGGTTCATAATTCTTACTTCCCTGTGCAATCACGTTTACACTGTCGTTATGCGACTCTCTTTGACAACCGCGATTGCCTGCATTCTCTCGCTCGCCATCAACCAGCTCGCCGAGCTCATCATGCAGCCGATCAACGTGATTGGTTCGTTTGCCAGACTCACCCTCTCGCACAATCCACACATCGCATTCGGTATCCCACTGCCATATCCATATAAAGAAATTTTGATTGGTGTCGCGCTCATTCTCGTTGTCATTGCTGCATACAAAGCACGACACGAATCGTGGGCATCTGTTGCATTCGGCATGATCATTGGGGGAGCGGCCGCCAACATTATCGACCGCCTGGCCGATGGAACCGTGACGGACTACATCGCGATCGGAACATTTCCGGTTTTCAACACCGCCGATAGTTTCATCACGATCGGCGCAGCACTCCTCTTTTTGGACGCGCTTCTACACAAGAAAAAGGCTTCCTGAAGCCACAATTGTCACATTGAGCGTAAGCAGGTAGAATGCCCTGTATATGGCGTCCACTCGCCGTGTTTCACGCACTCAGCCGAAGAAAAAAGATCGCCCAACTGCCGCTCCGTTTGTGGACGCAGTGAAGCGAGAACGCTCTCTTACCGACTCTTCTATGAATGTTCAGTATCGCATTGAAGGTGGGTACCCACTCAAGGGTGCTGTGGATATCGGCGGATCGAAAAACGCTGTGCTTCCGCTCCTCGCCGGAGCAGTCGCCTGTAAGGGGAAGACGACATTTAAAAACGTTCCTCGCTTGAGCGACGTTCAGACAATGCTCTCCATTTTGGAATTCCTCGGAGCAAAGACAACATTTGAAAATAACACGGTGACTGTCGACGGCGGCGGTATTACGAATAAGCCAATCCCACACGAACTTGTTTCCAAGCTCCGCGGTTCCATCGTGCTCCTCGGCCCACTCCTCGCTCGCTTTGGCGAAGTGGAGATGTCCTACCCTGGCGGATGTGTTCTTGGAAAGCGTCCTGTCGACGCGCATGTCGTCGCATTTATGCAAATGGGTGCCGAGAACTTAAGCACGGAAAATAAGATGCACCTCAAAGGAACATTGAAGCCATCGCACGTTGTCCTTCCAGAATTTTCGGTGACAACGACGGAGAACGTTCTTCTTGCTGCCGCACTCGTGGATGGAAAGACAACCATCGAACTCGCTGCTGCGGAGCCACACGTACAGGACGTCTGTCACTTCATGACAAACCGTGGTGCCAAGGTCGATGGCATCGGTTCTCATACGCTCACGATTCACGGTATTGGTGATCTTATGGAGGGTGGCATGCACACTGTCACGTCCGACTATCTGGAAGCTGGCGCGTTCCTGCTGGCAGGAATTCTCACCAAGGGCTGCGTCACTGTTCGCGGTGCCGATCCAACACATCTCACGTCGTTCATCGGTGCGATGCGTCGCGCTGGTGCCACAGTCAGCATCGAAAAGAATGGCGACATGATTGCCGATGGCCGAAGTTCTCACCTCATCGCGACTCGCGTGCAAACAAATATCTTTCCAGGATTCCCAACTGACTTGCAGGCTCCATTCGGCGTGCTCCTCACGCAGGCAACAGGTGTCAGCAAAATCTTCGAGGTGCTCTTCGATGGTCGCATGGCGTACCTCTACGAACTCGAAAAAATGGGCGCGCAGATCGAGATCCTCAACTCGCACCAGGCACTGGTGATTGGCCCGACCAAACTCCAGGCTCGTCAGGTCGCGAGTAACGACATTCGTGCAGGCGCTGCCATGGTGCTTGCTGGTCTCTGCGCCAAGGGCGAAACGATTGTCACCGACGTTCGCTACATTGAGCGTGGCTACGACCGCCTGGAGGAAAAACTCCGCTCCTTGGGTGCCCAGATCACACGCGAGCAGCTCTAGGATCTAGCCCATCTGAAAGTGGCCTATTTTCTTGTTTCAGGCTGCCGTAAAGGCCGTGACTGGCCGCAAACCGGGTGCTACAATCTCGCGCGATGATTACGATTTCTGCTTCCGAAGGCTCCGCCTGCAAAGTCCAGACTGGCGCTGGCACGACATTCTTTGTCTTCCCAGAAAAACTCGACAAAGAGTCCTGGGCGATGCTGAGTCATCCGCAGGAAATTTTGGAGAGCAAGAAGATCTTTAGTTGGCCAGGCGAGTACGACTTCGGTGGCGTCACCGTTCGTGGTGTCGGTCAGGAGCAGGGTCGTCAGGTGTCGTTCTCGTGCAGCGTTGAAAACGTTCGCCTCGCCTTCGTGGATGCTCCAGTCTTAGACTGGACAGACTCGGAGATCGAGAAGCTTGGCGATGTCGATGTTCTCGTCATCGGTGCAGACAACCCAAAGAAGATCACGACGCTCGTTGAAGCAGTCGACCCTCGCATCGTCGTTCTCTTCGAGGTAAAGAATGGTGACCTCGCCGGCTGTGCCAAGGCATGTGGTCAGGCCAGTGTTCAGCCAACCAGCGAAGTGAAGGTAAAACCAGGTAGCCTGCCAAGCGACTCGCGCCAGGTCATGGTACTGAAGTAATACGAATGGTGGTCCCGGCGGGAGTCGAACCTGCATTTACCCCTTAGGAGAGGGTCGTTCTATCCATTGAACTACGGGACCGCGGCGCCAGGATACACGAACCCACTAGATCATGATGTCTTCGGTCGTCAGCGGATCGCCCATTTTGTAGTAGATGGGCGCTCCGTTGGCAATAATTGCGAGCCTATCGATGATATTGCGACAGCCCTGGGTATCTTCGCGTACTTTCCTGTCGAGGTCGGCAAGGGCTCCTGCTCGCCTGGAATTCAGTTTCTGCAGTGCTTCGGCGAATACCTCCTTGCCGGTTGAAGACGCTGCTTGAACAGACACCTGTGCAATATCAGTATCCAACTGACCAATTTCACTATTGTGCTTGAATCGAGAGCCAGATTCCATGCGTCCAAGCTCTGCCTGAAGCTCCGCAACACAGGTCGCTGCATCACGCTTTATCTGCTGATCTTCAGCGAAGTACTTGCCTTCCTCATTACGAGCCCATGTATGGAAATCGCCTCCATTCTGCTCCATTTCCTGAATGAGCGCTGCGGCAGTCCCGGGGTCAATATGAGGCATGCGAGTCAACCACTCGCCTGCGGGGTCTTCCAGTGTGCGAGCTTTAATTTTTGAGACCATAGCTGCAATCGGAGATAAGCGCGTCGCTGATGTGTCGATGGAGCGCAGTGACCTGAGTGCAGAACCTGCAGCCATAGGAATATTGCCACCTTCGAAGGTGTGACTCTGAGCGTTCGCCGTCTGATAGCGTGGCTCTGCACCAATTGCCTGTTCTATCCGATCGTAGAGGGCGAGTCGCACACCAGCATCTGGCTCAAGTACAGACATCAGAGCATGCATCGTTTGCTGGCCAGGCGCCATTGTCTGAAGTGCAACGAGCGCGTCAATGAAACGCTTTGGCCCGACAATCGCGACAATCTGATTGGCACCCCACATACGGAGGCGGTCGATCTCCGCACGGAGAAAACTCTGTTCGCCATTCTGCTTTTTGCGCGTCACGATCTGCACAGCCTCTGCCTTCAATCGAGGGTCGATTGGCACGGTGTTCACACGCTGATCTGGTGGTTTTTGTGTATTGAGAGACATCACGCCATTATAGCAGAAATGCGACTTTTTCGCCACTGCTAGGCAACGGTTCCTCCGAGTTTTAAGAGCAATCTGGAGGCAGTTTCGATCTCGTCTTTCTTCGCCAAGGAAAGGAGGCGGGCAGCCATTTCTTCGGCATTTTCGATGGATTCTTCCAGCATGCGCTTTCCGCCCGCGGCAATGGAGACGAAGCTCACGCGTGCGTCCTGTGCATCAGCCTCCCTCTTCACGAGTCCGATCTTTTCCATCGGAGCGAGGAGGCGAGTGATGCCAGAGGCGGTGAGGCCAGTGTATTCAGCCAGATCGACACGACGCATCTTTCCGTGAGGCGCGTTGGCCAAATGGAAAAGGATGATGAACTCGGTGAGGCTTAAGCCACCGAGTCGGCCATCGAACCTGCGGCTCGCCGTCGTCTGCACGATGGCGATGTTCAAAAAGAGTTTAAGTGAGGGGCTGAGATTTTTCATATGTTTGAATAATACTTGATATGTGAAGTATTAGTCAAGTAGTAAAGTGGCGCCTGAAGAGCAGTTCTATGGCATGCTAGGGGCATGCAGATTGTTGATTGGTGCCGTCGGCATTGGTTTGGGCTGGGACTTACTGCCCTCTTTATCCTCCCATGGGTCGCGTTTGGCCAAGCTCTCTTTCAGGACTTCGCCCCCATCGATGATGGATTCTTGATCGTCAATAATCCCATCGTGCATGGAATAAATGTCGAACACATCAAACTTGCGTTCACCACGTTCGACCCAGAGCTCTACATCCCGCTCACAACCATGTCGTTCCAGCTCGACTGGCTCTTGGGTGGGGGAATGCCGTTCGTCTTTCATCTCACAAACATCATCCTCCAGGGTGTGAATGCAATCTTTGTAGCAATGTTCCTCGTCCTTCTCTTCGGAAATACGACGCGTGTAAAAGCCTTGGCTCTTGTCGCTGCAGGAATTTTCGCCATTCACCCCCTGCACACGGAGGCGGTTGTGTGGGTCGCGGGTCGCAAGGACATTCTGTGCGCATTCTTCTTCCTTGCGAGTGGACTGTGCTACCTGCAATCGACGAAGGCCGCGAAGCGGAAGTCGATTGCGCTCTTCGTGGCAGCAAGCATGCTGCTCTTTGTCCTGGCGCTGCTCTCCAAGGTTTTAGCTGCAATGCTGCCCGCAGTCTTCGTGCTCGACCTCCTCCTTCGTCAGCGACCACACTCGGTAAAGAAATCGACAATGATCCTTGTGCCATTCTTCGTTCTCGCAATTGCCTTCCTCTACGTCGCGACATTTGGGAAAGCGCAAGTCATTGGATCATCGAGCCTGCTTGAAACCTTCACAATGGCGCAGAAGAGCGCGTGGTTCTATCTATCCAGATTCTTCCTACCAGTAGGGCTCACCCCAATCTATCCATTCCAGAAATCGATCACACTCTCGTCGCCAGAATTTTTCCTGCCGATGCTTCTGCACTTCGCGCTCGCTGGCACGGCATTGTGGCAGTGGAAGAAGCGTCCAACGCTTTCGTATGGCATTCTTTTTTTCTATATCACGCTCGTTCCAACCTTCTTCAACTTCCACAAAGGCGATCTCTACTTTTTTGCGGTCGATCGATATGCATACATCCCTAGTATTGGCATCCTGATCTCACTTTTTTCCATCGCACTTTCGGTTGATTGGTCGCATCTGAAAAAAACATCCATCGGAATTGTCACCGTGCTTTTCCTCATTCTTGCCTCACATTCGATGAGCCAAACATCGACATGGGATTCGCCGGACACGCTCTTCGGCCGCGCTATCCGACTGTATCCAGAATCTGTCTCGACTCGCATGGCGATGGGAAGCATCCTTCGTGAGCGTAATGAGCTTGAAGACGCATTCACCGTTCTGCACGATGGCGCCAAGTACAGCACGCATCCTGGCCTCAACGTGGAAGCCGGTCTTGTCTATTCCGCGGCAGGACAAGTGGCAGATGCGCGTCAGCAGTTTCAGATGGCGCTCAAGAAAAATCCAACACTTCCGCCACCGCTCTACTACCTGGGCTTCCTTGACGAGTACGAAGGTAACAACTCGGCTGCCATGCTTCATTACATGCAGGCAGTTGCCAATGATCCATCGTATGTGACAGCTCGAGTGCACCTTGCTGGACTTCAGATCAAACAGAAGAAATTCGACGATGCACGCGCGCAATTGTTGGCTGCCTATGGGTGGAACCCTGTTTCTGGGGAAGTTATTGATGCGCTCATAGAACTAGAAAAACAGATGGGTCGTGTAGCTGAAGCCCAAAAATACGCCGATTACAAAACAAGAATAGGAATCGGCAATAGTGACAAGTGATTCTTTTGATGGGCGCGCTATGCTCGCAATGTGTTGAGAGTCCGTTTCCCCCATACGGCCACTCTGCTCTGCATCTTGGCTCTGGCAGTTCCGCTGGTGCCAACAGTGGTTGCAGCAGACACGTCGGTAAGCTGCATGCGCACCGGCATTCGCGACCGAACCACCGCACTCAATAAGGCGTACAGCGATTACGTTGCAGACATCAAAGACGCAACCGACCGACTCGGAAAAGTAGAGGACGAGAATGTGAGTTCGACAACTAATTATGTCAGCCAAAGCGCGTACACAAACTACAACTCAACGATGGCAGAGGCCTACCGCGATTTGCAGGTACGAGTGAGTCAGGCATGGGACACGTACCAACGCAAGCGCGCCGACTGCAGTGGTGCTGCATTGGTTGCCCCAGCATCGTATGGAGGTGGTTACATGTACCCCACCAACTACTACAACAATTACTACCAGTATCCCTACTACCAACCAAATTACCCATACCAAAACTACCCGCACTACTACGACAATCGGTCGATGTGTACGCCACCCAATCTCTCTCCGCTTCCGGCAGGCTACGGATATGAGTGCTCAGTAGATAGCAATGGCTGCCAGCGCTGTCGTGCGGTCTACTTGGATGTCTCGCCGCGCTACACAGATTCGTGTGAGTGTCCCACAAACTATGCCCCGGTGTGCACCACGGACTACCGCAACTACGACAACGCGTGTCAGGCCGTGTGTCGGGGTGGAACCGTGTGGCACACAGGACGCTGTTAACTACTTCATGACTGCGTGACATTCGCCAGTGATACACTGGCAAGTGCTTTTGTCGCCTGCGGCGAATCCTTTGCAGCTACAGTCGCTATCGGCTTTGCATCCGACAGGCTGCATTGACGGATCTTCTGAGGTATCGATGTCCATCATCGGGCAGGTCACGCTACAGGAACCCTCAATACATTTGGATGTGAATGGGCACACGGAGCGGATCATGTAATTCATCGGCGTGATGCAGTCACTATCTTGCGTACACGCTGCGCCTGGGTTTCCTTCGGCTGGTGGCGTCACGATGGGCGCACACTTCTTCTCTTCCGTACACGTCACGCCAAAACTCTGGAGACATGAGTACTGACAGGTGGACTCGAATCCATCGACAAGACCCTTGATGCGATCGGCCTCGGTCTTATTGGCGTAAATGTAACAATCGAACGGACACTTGCTGCCGACGAGGACACAGTCATCGGCGGTGGAGCAGTAGTTTGCTTCGTCGATTTCTTTTTGAACACGAGCTTCGGCCGAGCAACCGGCGAAGACAATGGAAACGGTCGTGAGTGAAAGCGCGAGAGCGGAAGAAGTGGTAGGCATATCTATCTCCTACGAAGAAGAAGGAAAATCGTTGCACTATTCCACCACAAAAGAAATTCTTGATCCACCTGCATTGGTCTAAGACATATCGCAACATACTATCAATCGCCGGCTCCATCCCTGGAGCCGGCATCCGCCTGTCCCTCAGTACGGCTGACGCGCGAGGAACGCGTTCAGCTGTTCCAGCGCGGGGTCATTCTCGAAGGGGGAAATTCCATTTTCCTCCCAGTACAGAGAGTAGAGCGTGCCCGCCGAGAGCGGCGACAGGTCGCCGCCGCCGACCTTGGCGCGGGTGTACTCCGCGAACCACCGCCGCGCCGCGGCGGTCAGCACCTCGCGCTTCTTCGTCTTCTTCCCGCCCTTGAACAGGGCGAGCAGGACGGCCGCGACGGCCGTCAAAATAGCAATCCACCAGCTCATCGACAGCGTTGCCAACATGGGCATCTCCCGGTTGCGCCACCCCTGAGGGCGGCTCGAAAGGAACAGACGTAAATAGTATTATAAAAAAAATTATTAATTATGTCAAATATCAACAATAGGGCACCCTTGGCTATCGAGGAATGAATATACAAAATACACCTACTTCTTCTTTGTTTTCTTCTGGAGAGCGGCCACGTGCTTGGTGATCTCTCTCAGCCAATCATCGGTGCCTGCAACTTTCTTCAGAACATCTTCACTCATGCGAAGTGTGGAGCCGCTCACGCGCCAACTTGGACAGACCTGGAGAAGCTGCATGATCTCGGCAGCAGTGACGCGAGGGGAAAGCGTCATGACAACATCGCGTTTTGTCGATGAGACAGTATCCATCTTGATGCGAATAACGCCACCACGGCGGCATGCCATTTTCAGGCGAATAATCTCAAGAAGCTTCTGTACCTGAAGTGGGAGTGGACCGTACTCCTCGCGAAGATCTACTTCGAACTCGGCGAGAATGTTTTCATCTTCACTACCCGCAAGCTTCTGGTAGGCAGAGATCTTTTCCTGTTCATCGGGAATGTAGTACGTGGGGATGAGTGCCTCGAATGGCAGAATGATTTCGATGGTTGCTGGCATGTCTTCCTCGTCACTCTTGCCACCGGCCTTGAGCTCTTCCACGGCGTTCTTCAGAAGGCGGAGGTAATGACTGACACCGACGGTCTGCATGCTTCCGGACTGGCTGGCACCCAGGATTTCACCAGCGCCACGGATTTCTAAGTCGCGCATAGCAATCTGGAATCCACTACCAAGCTCGCTCGCTTCTACAATTGCACGGAGACGCTTCTTGGCATCATCCTTAAGACGTTGTGAGTGATACAGGAAGTACGAGTACGCCTGCACCGTGCCACGACCCACGCGACCACGGAGCTGGTAGAGCTGGGAGAGACCGAACTTCTCCGCTTCATTGACGATGAGTGTGTTGGCGCGCGGGAGGTCGATACCGTTTTCGATGATCGTAGAGCTCACGAGCACGTGATATTTGCCATTCTTAAAGTCCACAATGCGTTCTTCCAAGACTTCCGGCTTCAGCTGCCCATGGGTGACGACGAACGATGCAGAGGGCACCAGCGCACGAAGTTTCATGGCGAATGCGTCGATCGTTTCTACGCGGTTATGGAGAACGTACACCTGACCGCCGCGTTCGATTTCCTTCAGGATTCCTTCGCGCACCAAGGCGTCTGAGTACTTACGGACTTCGGTGATGATAGGGAGGCGTCCTGGAGGTGGGGTGGTGATGGTGGTGATGTCGCGCAGCTTATGCAGACCCATGTTGAGCGTGCGCGGGATCGGTGTGGCTGTCATCGTGAGGATATCGACTGCGGAACGCATCTCTTTCAGCTTCTCCTTCTGCTTCACACCGAAGCGCTGCTCTTCGTCGATGATGACAAGTCCTAAGTTACTGAACTCGATGTCATCCTGGAGGAGGCGGTGTGTACCCACGATGATGTCGACCTTGCCTTCGCGGAGCTTCTCAAGCGTTGCATTCTGCTCCGCGGTGCTACGGAAGCGGGAAAGCATATCGATCTTGATATTGAAGCCCTCCATACGCTTGATAAGGCTGCGGTAGTGCTGGTCGGCAAGGATGGTGATTGGCGAGAGAAATGCGACCTGCTTACCACCCTGCACTGCTTTAAATGCGGCACGCATCGCGACTTCTGTCTTACCGAATCCCACATCACCACAGACGAGGCGATCCATCGGGTGACCGCTTTCCATGTCATGCTTGATGTCTTCAATCGCTTTGATCTGACCCGGAGTTTCTGTGTATGGGAACGCATCATCGAACTTGCGCTGCGTCTCGTTGTCTTCTGGATACTGGTGACCCTTCGCTTTCGCGCGCTGCGCGTAGATACCTAGGAGTTCTTTGGCGATTTTCTGCGTCTCTTCGCTGACTTTCTTTGAGGCCTTCTTCCACTCATTACTTCCAAGGCGTGTAAGTGTTGGCTCATCACCCTCCTCATGAACGAACTTACTGAGCTTGTCGGCTTGGTCGACCGGCACGAAGAGCTTGTCATTCTCGGCGTATGTAATTTCTAAGTATTCGCGTTCAATATCGTCAACTGTCTTATTCGTCATTCCTTCGAAACGACCAATACCATGCTCCATATGCACGACGAAGTCGCCCACCTGGAGTGATGTGATGAAGTCGAGAGCGAGGCGTTGTACCGAGCGTTGCTTGGCTTCCTTGCGAAGAGAGAAAATTTCGCGGTCGGTAATGAGTGCGCACTTGAGATCTGGGTTCTGGAGCGAGTGTGGGAGGAGTGCATCCTGATCTGCTTCGACAACGGTAATGCTTCCGGCTTTGCGCTCAGGGGCATCGAGGTACTGAATACGTTCTTCTTTAAGCACACCCTTTAATTCCTCTGCGCGCTTACTGACAATCACAAGTGTCCAGTCCTGTTGCAATTTGTCTTTCACGTCGTTCACGAAGTCTTGGAGTGTGTAGAACTTGAGGACCGAGAGGTAGCGGAGATGAACATGTTGCTCGTCACCCTCTGGGAAGCTTGTAATTTTAATGTAATCAATATCCTTCACCACAATGTCTTCCTGCTCGTCTGTTATAAGTGTCGATGTGTCTGGGAATTGCTTCACAAGCACCTGTGTTTCACCCCATGCGAGTGGGTAGAGGATTAGTGACTTCACCTTCTCTTTCTCAGTCGTCTGAATCGCATCGACTTTATCGAATGAGAAAATGACGGTGTACTGGAAGTCGGCACCGACTGGGAAGACATGGAGTGTGTCACCGACACGGCGGTACTCACCAGGGGAGAGGTGCACATCGTCAGAATGCTCGTACCCAATATCGATGAGTGTGGAAAAGAACTCGGTAAAATCCACATCCTTCCCTGTCACCAAGCTCAGTGCGCTCTCCTGTAATTCTTTGAGGGACGGAACTTCTGCGTCCCATGTCGCTCTATCAAGAACAGCAACACCATCGCCACGCATCATACGAATGATGGACGACATATCATCGGCCGACGGCTCCTCTCCGAAACGAACTCGGTAGGCCTTCTGGCCAAAAAATTGCAGCCAGTGGAGAAGCCCCTCGGCACGTTCATCATTTTCCGTCACCATTACCGCTGGTTTTGGATGTGTGTGGAGTAGATGACTCACAATCATCGCCTTCGCTGTCTCGTTGGAGAGCCCAGAAATCGTCAGGGTATGGGTTTTCCTCAAAAGCTCGGAGAGCTCTTGATGCGTATTTTTCCCAATACAGATAGAAGGAAGCATCGACTTAGAAACGCTGATGAAAATCCGTTTTTTCGCTTTCTACACGAACGAAAGTCCTCCCTCATTGACATTATTTCCTTAGGAGAACGTATACACATCATACATTATTCTTCAATCATGCGCAATGGCATAATGAGGTGGAAGTAGTGTTCTCCACTATCTAATCGGAAGATAGCGGGGTGCATCTTATCCGAGAGTTCGATGTGTACTTTTTCGGTATCAATACGTGAGAGGAAGTCGATGAGGTATGTCGAGGAGATGGCGATCTTATTCTCTGTACCTTGGAGCTCTGCCATGATCGTCGACTCATCTTTTCCGATCTGCGTCTGTTTTGTGGTGAGGTGAATACCAGTTCCTGTGAATTTAAACGTGATGTTATTACTCTGCTCCTTTGCAAAGTAGTGCATGCGCTTCACGGTATTGAGAAGATCTTTTGTGGCAACGGTCACAGTGGAATGCTTTTCTTTTGGAAGAACTTGGTTGTAGTCAGGGAACTTTCCGTCGATGAGTCGACTCACAAGCTTTGTGTGAGCAATGTGAACTTCTATCTGTTGTGCACCAAGGTGAATATCAACCTTATCCCACCTTTTATCGGTTGTATCGTTTTCATCGCGACCTTTGTGAAGGGCTATGACAGCCTTGAGCTCCTCTAGGAAACGAGCAGGAATGATGCAGGAAACGTTACCTGTGACACCACTGATATCGATTTTGTATTCTGAGAGGCGGTAGCTATCGGTTGCGACAATCACGAGTTTTTCTTTTTCAATACGTGCATAGACACCGGAAATAACTGGGCGTGATGTTGTTTTGGCACAAGAGAATGTGACGAGGTTAAGAGCGCGAAGGAGAGGGACTACCTCTAGTGAAATTGTGGTCTCTTTTTGAATTCCTGTGATTGTAGGAAATCCACTCGCTGCCTCACCTGCGATTGTTGCTTTTGCACGTTTTGAATGAAGTTTTAACTGTGTCCCCTCACTTGTCTCAACAACAATCTCTGGATCTTGGTTGTATTGAACGAAGTTTAAAATAGCTTTTGCAGGCACTGTTATTGAGCCTTCATTTTCGATATTCACCTCAAAGCTTGTGACAATGGAAAGCTCAAGATTTGTACTACTAAGCGTGCAACGCTTTCCTTCAACTTGAATAAGAATGTTTTGCAAGATGGGGAGAACTTGCTCTGTTCCAATTGCTCGACTGACGAGCTGAATACCTGAGAGAAGGTCGGATGTTTTGCAGGAGAATTTCATAGGTTATGAGATTGATAGAGGAAGTTTTTTCATGAAGCAAGTACCTGACTATACACCACTTATTCACTTTTTACTTTCTGTTGAATAGAAAAATAAATAATTAATCTATTGAATTCGTCATCATAAGAGACTCTTGCGTAGTGAAAGAATTTGAAGTGTAGAAATGTGGAAAGAAAGTGATGTCTATTTTTTGTACTCATTTTTCATTGGCTTTCCTCCATCACTTTTAGAGAAGACTCCTTATCCACATACTGTGGAACCAGTGTGGATAACCTGTGGATAAGATGAAAGAGATGACGATCTTCTGCGGAAGTTATAAGAGATGGCTTACGCAAGCCAAAGCCATAAAAAGGTTGTGGAGAAAGACCCTTTTCTTTGTATTTCATCTCCATGTGTCTTTCCACATTCCCTGTGGATGAGTTCAGGATTTATGACAGCTTTTTGCGGAAGTGTTTTCGCTTGCCTGCGTCAGACACTTCTTTTGTGTTGGGGCGAATGTCCAGTTCTTTTACCATCTTCATTTTCACAAATGATTTGTCGGCAATATCATGCGTCACCATAGTCATAGAGTTGATGAATGAACCCGCTCCAATCTTCACACCAGGCGAGAGACAGGTGTGAATCCCTGTGCGACAGCCATCACCCACAATGGCACCAAGTTTCTGCATTCCGGTGCCTACAACCTTTCCCTGCACAACAGAGGTGATTTCCCCTTCGTCCAGACGAAGGTTGCCAGTGGTTGTCCCAGCCCCAAGGGAGATGTTACTTCCAAAGACGGAGTCGCCGATGTAACTACTATGTGTCCAGACATCGTGACCAAGGACAGAGCGAGCCACCTCGGTGTTGTAACCAATCACACAGTTCTCACCGATTGAACTCCCACGAACAAGGGCGTTATTAGCGATGATAGTGTTCTCTCCAATGATGCACGGACCCATGACGGTCGCGTGGGCGAAAATCTTCACATTCTTTCCAATAATCACTGCCCCCTCGACCGCCGCAGTTTTATGGATTGTTGCGGATGCGTGGATTTGGGGCTTTCCAGTGGGCAGGAGAAGTGGGAGGAGTGAGAGGAGATGCCATGGGTATTTCACTGCCTGCCAACTGCCGGTATATGGAACTGCTTCATAGGGATGGGAGTTTAAAAGAGAATCCAGCGCTACCTCATAACCATCATCTTTCGTTGGCTTCACTGCTTTCAGCGCTTTCAGCAGCTCGCTTCCCGATGCATGCACATGTGCCACGATATTCACCAGATCACTCGGCTCGGAACCTGGCTCAGGCTTTTCGACAATCCCTGTAATTCTCTTTCCAGAAACCGAGAGGTATCCACCCGGGAAGTACGACGAGACTTTACGTGCCAAAATGAGGCCGCCCTGTTTCAGCCCCTTCGATCGTGTCAGAAGATCTTTGTACGCGTCTGCTTCAATGACGTCATTCGCGCTTACCACCATCACAGCACCATCTGTACATTTCGGAAGTGCGGATAAAAGAGCACCACGCATTCCGAGATCCAAATCCTCCTGCTCAACAACATTGAGGTTTGGAAAGAGTCCCTCAGCCGCCGCTTTATTATGTTCACTGGCGACGAGAAGAATATCTTTCACACCCGCACTTTTCAGGCGACGAACTTGCTCCTCGATGAGGGTTGTTCCGCAGATTGGAAAGAAGCTTTTCTCGGAGAGTGGCCAAAAGCGCTTGGACCTACCGGCGAAGATCAGGATAGTCGTCATGTCCCAGGTATTATACCGGCTCTTTATGGCTTCTGCGAGCCTTAAGGCACCGTTTTGACCGCCTATAACTCACTCCCAGACGATTTCGATGTTTCCCTCCAGATCTGTTCGATGAAGCTCAATGCCAAGGTCTTGGTACCTTTTTACGATCTCCGGGCTGGGGTGATGGTACGAATTTCCTTCGCCAACAGACATGATCGCAATCGATGGATGAATCGCAAGGATCATCCCTGTAGAGGACGACGAACGACTTCCGTGGTGTGCCACCTTTAGGAGATCGGCGCCGAGATCGACCCCCGCTTTCAAGAGCACATCTTCGACCGGCTTTTCCATGTCACCCGAGAAGAGCGCACGCCTCCCCTTGTACGTCAGGACGAACACGAGCGACGCATTATTGAGATTTTTGTCGGCATTCGGTAGCGGCAATTTTGGTGGCCAGAGTACATCCATCATCACGCCATCGCCCAAGTCGAGTGAGTCACCGGCGTGCGAGAGCATTGTTTTTGTTCCGGTGAGTAGCGCACCAGAGAGAAGTGCCTTATACCGACCGGAGTTGTACGCAGTCCCCGCTATTTGCAGTATGCCAACATCGTACCGGCGAAGAACTTCCGGCAAACTTGCGAGGTGGTCCAAGTGTGGATGAGACAAGCTCACCATTTCGATACTCCGATCAAAGAACGGCATGAAGTAGGAGACTTCTCGCAGTGTGCTCCAGTCTGGCCCTCCATCAACCAGAATTTGCCTGCCGCTCGGGAGTGTGATCAAGGTACTGTCACCCTGACCAACATCTAAGAAAACCATATGGAGCTTGCCGTCGGGCAGGAGTGACCACTCGCGGAAAACGAGAAGTCCAAATACGGCCAAAACAATCGCAATCAAAACAGATCGGCGCATTCTCCGAGTGTACACCAAACTTTACCTACTTAGGCAACGCGCTTCTTGCGATGAAAGTGGCTACCAGCAGCAGCACCTGCTCCCATCATCACGGCTAGGAGGCCAAGACCAGACGCAGGAAGATTGACCGCACGTGCAATTCCCATGGACTCATGTCCACGATTGTCTGTTGCCGCAACCTTCAGCCAGAAATCACCAGCTTTCACACGGCTATACTCCACGGAGTTTTGCGATCCATCGATCACACTACTCTTCACGTACTGCTTGCCGTCCGCAGATGTGTAGAGCACGTACCCTTGTGCACCTGGTACCTCCACCCAACGAGCACTCACGTCGTATGTGCCATCCTTTCGGACTTGAGCATTGAGCTGAAGACTCTGAGGATCCTGCATCGCGATTTGTGTTGGCTGATTCGTGTTGAGGGGATTGCGAGAGTAGGAAGCGGATGAGGGGATTGATGCAGCAGCGCTCGAACTCATGAAAGGAGCGGTGCCGAATCCCAAGAACTGCACGCGAGGTGCAGATTGGGTCATGCTCGTTCCATCTTGCGCCACAATAATATTGAGCAGTCCCAAGACGTACGTCTCACCAGGATTCTGTGGACGCGTGTGCAGAAGTGCAGATTGTGCACCCATCTCGACGCGAGTAATGGGGAGCACGGTGCCACTGGCAGTGGTGATGATGAAGTACGAAGGATTGAGGACAAGATCGGATTTGGTTGGCTTCGAGAAGGCAACGATGACACCAGTAGACGATGTGCTCTCAACTGCAAGCATCGTGAAGGGGATACCTGTTGTCGACTGCAGAGAAGAAGGCGCGCTCATCACAGGAGTGGTGAGGGAAGGTTGGCTTGCCGCCTGAGTAAGGGAAACGGAAGCCTCCGTTTCGAATCCTTCGCTCTCCATGCCGGAGGCATCGACTGCAAGCACTCCGAAGTACACAGTCCCCGCGTTGAGCGGAGTAGATGTGAAGGTGTATGTCGTGTCCGTACTATTTGTCGCCTGGAAGTCGTCGTAGTTTCCTTGGTTTCCCAGAATGGATTCATGACTGTAGTAGATGCGATATCCAACAGCTCCTTGTACTGGAGCCCACGAAAGCACGAGGGTACTGCCTTCCGCTCTTGCCTGCACTGATTTTACATTCGCTGGAACGGTTGCAGCCGTCGCAATATCAGCAACGAGCGCAACGCTACAGACAGCGAGAAGGATTTTTTGTTTGAATGACATCGTACCATTATATCATTTTTTTGTTTTCTTCACAAGTACCCTCTACGGCTTCCTCTGTATCCCCGGCAGATGCTTTGCTTCCAGGCCTGCGGCAAGAAAGTGCTCTTTGACGATACTGAGAAGAACCTCGACCTTTACGCGAAAATCTTCTCGAAAGGCTTCTGCAAGCCAGCTCTCATTGAGAGGCCACGAGTGCGCATCAATACCGACGCATGCCATACTTAGCCCAAGAATTAAACGATTGCATTCTAGGACAGTGAGCTGCGGCTTCTGCACAATAATCAATTCAACGGCGTGCTGAATGCCGAGGCAGATATCTAAAGATGCATTCATGTGCATTGAACTCACGTGTTCATCAAGAACGATCGCTGCTTGCTTGCAATGTGGCCGATGTTTCCACAACTCTTTTTCTGAGACTGCTTGTTCCGAGGTGTACATATCTTATATCTACAGCCCATGAACCTTTTCAATCAACTTTTTTCATCAGACTGGTCTTATATTTGTGTGGTTCTAGCGCCGGTAATCGTTCTACTCTGCAGCCAAAATCTGCCTCAGTCACGGTCGGAGGCATGCGTTGGTCATACCCAAGAAGGATGAGGTCTGGCTTGGTTTCACGAATGGGAGCCATGAAATCAGTCGGATTTCCCAGGCGTACGTCGTACGTCGGGAATGTTTTCTTGATGGCATCGACACGCTCCTGTTCCGAATGAGTCGTCTTCTTCCTTTTAATTCTCTCAACATTCGCATCGCGCGCCACGATGACCGTGACGTCGCCACGTGTGCCTGCCTCCTTCAAAATAAATTCATGCCCTGGGTGCAGGAGATCAAAAGTGCCGAAGAGCATGATGCGAGGAGGCATGAGTACTGAGACATGAGACATGAGAAAATACTTTTACTCAAGTCTCACCACTCATAGCTCACATCTCTAATGTGCCTGGAGGTCGATGGCGTAGACCTTCTTCTCATCCAGGACGTAGAGACGAGTGTCTTCTGCATCGACGAAGATGTCCTTCAGATTACCAACTTGTTCGGAGTCGAGGACATACTGTTTCAAGTACAAAGAGTCCCCAAGGTCGCCATCATTTGTCGTGATGACCACTCTCTTCTGCACAGGATCCAAGAAGTAGAAGTTGCCATTTGGTGATGACTTGAAAATCTTGGTCACGCCATTCAGGGCATTGGGTGGCAGATTGCGAATGTTAAAGGTTTGCTTCTCGCCGCGAAGGAGCTTGATGACATCTCTGTCGCCAGCTTTACCACCTGCAGCGGACATATCTTTGAGGATGTATACCGGGCCAGTGATTGTCATATCGATAGCGCCAGCGATATCACCATTGACGTTATATTCTGCAGGCGGACCGTAGCGACTGGAGAGACGCTCGTACTTATAGATTTGCTTTCGTTCTGGTGCGAGCACGTAGAGGTAGCGGAGATATGTCTTGATATCGGCACCCGTGATCCAGCCTGCGCTGTCTTCAGTCTTCATCGTTGTTGGTTGGCCATTCATGAGCTCAATGAGGCTATTACCCGTTGTCATGAAGACTTTGCTCTGGAAGCGTGGGAAGTCGATGCCATCCAAAATGAGCTCCTCTGTACCAAGGCGCTGCGCATTTTCCACGGTATTCAGCGAAATGTTGTACAAATCCTGACGGTCGTAGACGACAAATTCTCCGTTCGGAAGTCCAATGAATCCCTGAGCGAGAATGTCGGACTTCTTGGCGCTGAGGTTCGCCATAACGCGTGGAGGAGTGAGGCGAGTGACGCGGTTCATCTCTTCGCGCTTGGAGTTAATGCGGTCGAGCAGCTCCAAGGCTTCACTGCGATAGAGGCCACTCTCATTGGTCATGACTTGGTGCGCGCGATCTTCGGCACGTTGCAAAATGGAGTTTGCGCTATCGGTATCGCCAGCAAGTTGCCTATTTTCCGCAGTGGAAATGTCGGCATTGATTTGCTGTACCAAGTCCGCAAGCTCTCCTTTTGTCTGGCTTTGCTGTGAGCTTAAGGTCAGTTGAACAACCATCCAGAGCACAAGGAAGACACCAGCGCTCCCTGCAAGCAGGAGTAGATGTGCGCGGCGCTTACGAGCGGGGTCGTAGAGATCTTTGAGGAATTGTCGTGATACCGACGTCACACTCTCCCATGCACGACCAAGCTTGCCCGACGATGACTTTTTGCCACGAACTTTGCCGGCAAGACCTTTCCAATCGATAGCGCCCACTGCTCCGGTGACCTTGCCAAGAAGTGCAGATGCACGACCTTTCTCATTGCGACCACGGTTACGAGCAGCTGCTCGGGCAGAAATACGCGATGGCTTTTCCTCTTCTTCCACTACAGCTCCTCCCGTGCCAACAACGGCAACATGAAGCACGCAGGCTGGCTCTTTTTCGGACGTGAGGACAGCGAGGATATTCTGTAGTGTCACTTCGCCACTCGCATCAACGGATTTCACCAGTTGTGCTGGGGTCATGGAGCGGAGCAGGCGAGTAGTGGAGATGATGAAGTGATCTTTTGGCTGCACAGGACCGCTCACAATGTGCATGAAGGCAGCAGGCGGCTTGCCGCGCGAATATTCGGTGATCTGTGTCGCAGTGCCCTCACGAATGACATAGGCTTCTGCACGGCCAACGTGTGAAATGTGGAGCTGTCCTTCTTTTTCGAGTAGACCCACAATGGCATGTACATCACGAACGGCTTCGGAAAGAAGGAAGCCTTTTAGAAGGCCATTGAGTTCCTTGAGTGCACTTTCCAGGCGTTCGTACCCTTCGCCATCGCCATCTAAGATTGCATGCTTGAGTACGTTCAAACACTCATCACGAAGGTTTTCAGTGCCTTCTTCCTTCCCTTCGCTATGAATAAGAATGAAGACGCGATCGCCCTTCTCCTCACCGAGGACAATCGGGACGAGGACGGTACCATGCGGAGCCTTTGTTTGACCTGTCCACACCTCAATCTTCATACGGTAGAGGAGGCTACACGCCGACTGCGCTACTCGCAAGCTCCGCGACTTTCGCTTCAGCGCGAACGATGATCTTGTAGATTCGTCGGTTTAATGTCCTCATGGACGATGGTTCGTCATAGAGGCAGTCTCGGGAACGAGAATCTCGTCATTTCTGGGTCAAAATCAAAAATCTGGACTAATAATTTGTTGATTTTAAGCCAAAAAAAGGGTGTCACGACAGATGACTACTTGCTTTGTCATCCCAAGGGGAGTACACTGGGTACATACGGTATTTCCGTTTTAGTATTTCCCAACACAGAAGTGAAATCAGTTCACGAGTGGGTGAAGAAGGTGGTGGCAGGTAGCTCCGAGCTACAGGCTGCAGATCAGAAGCAACCACAGAAATCCGGGCAGCATTCTGCCCACAAGAACCAGACGCAGGGTGCGTCTCATTCGCGTCAGGGCGGTGGTCATAGAGGCCACGGCAAACCAAACGCACAACCACAGAAGCAGACCGCAACTGTCCTCAACTCCAAGGGCTTAAAGCTCTACCCGCTCGGCGGATTTGAAGAGGTTGGTCGCAACTGCTTCGTCGTCGATGTCGATGGCGACCTCTATATTATCGATCTCGGACTCCAATTCCCGGAGGAGGATATGCCGGGTATCGACTACCTCATTCCGGACATGTCCGGACTTCGTGGTAGAGAACACCGCATCAAGGCAGTGATCTTCACACACGGTCACTTGGACCACATCGGTGCAGTGCAACATGTGCTTCCACAACTGCGCTTCCCACCATGCTATGGCACGAAGCTCACGATGGCCTTCGTGAAGAAGCGACTCGATGAAGAGAAGCTCACATCCAAAGCACGTCTCCACACGGTCGACTTCAATAAGCCGCTCCAACTCGGCAATGTGAAGATCGAATTCCTTCGCGTGACGCACTCCATTCCAGACTCCTCTGCGATCGCGGTGCACACGCCGTACGGAAAAATCCTTCACACGGGAGACTTTAAGTTCGACCTTACGCCCATGAACGAGCCACCTGCTGACTTCCAGCGCTTGGCTGAGCTCGGTGACGAAGGAGTGCTCGCGATTATCGCGGACTCCACGAACGCGACAAAACCCGGTAACTCTCTCTCCGAGAAGCAGATCTCCGCAACGCTCTTTCAGCTGATGCGCGACGCGAAAGGAAGGCTGATCATTTCCACCTTCAGTTCGCTCCTCAACCGCTTGGCGCAAGTCATCGAGCATGCCAAGACCTTAAACCGCAAGGTCTTTGTCTCCGGCCGTTCAATGGAAACCAATATTGAGATTGCTCAGCAACTTGGCTACATCCAGGTGCCACGCGGACTCATCCGCAAAGTTGGTCCAGGGATGGAGAAGATTCCAGACCGCGAGGTCGTGATCCTCACCACTGGCTCTCAAGGTGAAGAGCGCGCGAGCCTGGCTCGCATGGGACTTGGTATTCACCAGCATGTTCGCGTGAAGAAGGGTGACACGGTCATCCTCTCCAGTAACCCTATCCTCGGCAACGAGCGTGCCGTTGCGAAGGTGGTCAATAACTTGAATCTCCTCGGCGCACACGTGCTCACCAACCAAGAGTTGGCGCTACACACCACGGGTCACGGATACCAGAACGATATTCTTCTGATGCACCGCTTGGTCCGTGCTCGTCACGTTATCCCAGAACACGGTGAGCCATACATGAGAGCTGCACACGGCGACCTTGCTCGTTCCATTGGGTATCAGGACAATCAGATTCACCTCCTGGTGAACGGTGAAATCCTGGAATTCGATGCACAGGGCAACGCTCGTCGCTCCAAGCACAAGCTACCTGCGAATGACATCATCATCGATGGTCACAGCCAGGGCGCAGAAGGTGCTCGCATTATGGATGACAGAAAGATCATGAACGATGCCGGTATTTTTATCGCCGTTCTCAAGGTCTATGCAGACTCTATGCGTCTGGTCTCCGATCCACTTCTCCTCTCTCGTGGATTCGTCTACGGCACCGAGCAGAGCAGCATCCACAAAGATGCGACACATGTGATCCGCAAGGCCTACGAGGAAGCAGTTGGCCGTGGCGAAAAAGAGATGAAGGCACTGAAGAAAGAAGTTGTGGGTGCACTCTTCCGCTTCTTCCGTCACAAGCTCGACCGAGAGCCAATGGTCATGCCAATCATTGTGGAGGTCTAGGGCGTCTCCCAAGATTTTTGTACCGGCGAATCATTTCTCGCCGGTTTTTTTATGCGCCCCTCGGCGCGTCGCCACTATCCCTTTGTTCAAAGGAAATAATAGGTTGCTCCACGACAACCACAACACGCTGATGTGCTCGATGGAGCATAAGAATTTCCCACACATCGTGTGTGACGTCTCTTGTCATACGGACAAGTTGAAACGCAGACCGCAGATGTGGAGGGTCTTTCTCAGGATTGAAATCGGGAACATCGATATGGGCAAGCTCCTTTATGACGCGAGCTACCATGGAACGAATGGATATGTCGTCGGGCAGGTGCCCAGGCATGGAATGCATTTCGTATGCAAAGCGCAACTCCGAAAGAGTCCCATGTAGGATCGCGTCTCGTATCTCAGCCTCCAGTGCTTCAGCAACATGCTGCGATCCTCGTAGTACAGAGTACGGAATAATATCTCGCTCGTCTGGTAGTGCGAGCCGATACGGCGATGTCATGAAAAGAGTATATCTGCATTGCCAAGTTAGTTTCCAATTGCTTGAATAGATCTCTCATGAAGTACGACGCAATCCTCTTCGACATGGACGGCACACTCGTAGAAACAACTGAGCTCTACTTCCGTGCGTGTCGCGACGCATTTCAGAAACTTGGGCATACGCTCACGCCAGAGACGTACGCAGAGTGGTATGGCAAGGGCTGGTCTATAGAACGATGGATGCGCGAACTTGCAGGGCCGCAGGAGGATGTCTCCAAGATTCGCCCACTTCGCGATGCACGGTACATCGAACTTCTGAGCACGGAATCTGAGTACATTCCTGGTAGTCACGATGTGCTCGCTGCGACAGAGGAGCATCCCCGTGCCATCATTACAGGGTCATGGCGCAAGTACGTGAACGCGATCGACAGTAAGCTGAACATCACCAATCACATCGACAAAATTATTTCCGCTGATGAGATGGGCGACTTCATGAAGCCACACCCGCATGGGCTTCTCCTGGCATGCGAGATGCTTGGTGTGAAGCCGGAGAAGTGTCTGATGGTGGGCGACCAACTTTTCGACATCGATGCTGCGCGTGCGCTCACTATGGATAGTTGTTTGATTTGGCATACGCACACACCGAAGGCTGCCGCTGGTAAAGCAACGTACGAAGTCGATTCCGTCGGCCACCTTCTGAAGCACCTATAGCGCAATCGTCCTCGTGACAGCTCCTGTCATCTTCCAGCCTTCGAATGGCGTCCAGCCACATTTGCTGTGGAGCTTCTTGGCGTCCACCGTCCACTGGGCTTTCGGGTCGACAACGGCGATGCGTGCACGAGCGCCCTCCTCAATGATGGGCTGATGGAGCCCGAAAATGCGATTGGGATTGGTGTGACAGAGTCGAACAATGTCTTCGTACGTCAGCGCAATCGGAGATTTTTTTGCGACTGTCGACAGAAGGAGAGGAAGCATGGTTTCCACGCCTGGCACGCCACTTGGTGCTGCGAGTGGATTCTCGTTGCTCTTCTCCTCGATGGTGTGAGGAGCGTGGTCTGTGGCGATGCAATCGACCGTGCCATCGGCAATTCCTTTCCAGAGTGCATCCCTGTGCTCGGCCGAACGGATCGGTGGATTCATTTTGATGCGCGCACCCAAGGCCTTGTAGTCATCGGTTGTGAAGTAGAGGTGATGCGGTGCGACTTCGCAGGTGATCGGAAGTTTCTCCTTCTTTGCCTGACGCACGAGATCGATGCCTTGCTTCGTCGAGAGGTGCGCGATGTGGAGGGCAGCACCGGTTTTCTTTGCAAGTGCGATGGCTTCGGCGATCGATTTCGCTTCGGATTCGGGTGGACGCATTTTCGAATGAGCTTCTATATCGCGGGTAGCGGGTAGCGGGTACCGACTCGCTGCTTCTGCGTTCATATCAGGGTCTTCGCAATGCGCGATGATCGGAATCTTCAGCTCAGCACAGGCCTTGAACACATCTTCCACGATCGATCCATCGATCTTTTGATTTCCTGTGGAGTGATCGAGGTAGAGCTTTACCCCACTGCAGTGGTGCTTGAGTTTCTTCATTTCCATTGAACTTCCTGACCACAGATCTCGGAGTGCTTGAAGGTGGATTGCCTCCGTGACTCCGAAGAAGAACTTGAGTGTGCACCCATCGACTTCTGTTGCACGACGGACTTTATCTGCAAACGCAGCCACCGTTACTGTCGGAGGAAGTGTGTTTGGCATTTCGCACACGCAACCGATGCCACCAGCAATTGCAGACGCTGCTTCTGTGAGAATGGTTGCCTTGTGTTCCAGCCCTGGTTCACGGAAGTGGACATGACAGTCGATGAGCAGCGGAAAGAGAAGTTTATCTTTCACATCTACGATTTCTGCATCCTTGTTCTTGATGTCCGTTTTGATTTCCATAATGTCACCAGTCACTCCAATAAGGACGTCGGCTTTCGTCACGTTGGTGTCGCTGACGATCTGACCGTTCTTGAGGAGGGTGAGTTTCATAGAGTGCGCGGTAAGCATGCCAGATTTTTATGGGAAGAACAGTAGCTTCACTGCGCCTGCCAAAATGACGAGGAGCTGCAGATCTTCGAAGAGCTGAACACTCACGTACGTAAGCAGTCGCTTGCCAATGGCAACGCTAATGAACACAGTCGGGATTGAGAGTGACATCAGGATGATCGTATTCCGATCGAATGGAATATTTGGCACGTACGCTGCGACTTTACCCAGGTTCATGAGGAGGGCGATTGCAGAGGACGTTCCCACAAAGATCTCTTTCGACATGCCCATTGCCATGAGTGCAGACATACGCAGAAGAGCAGCATTCCCCACCAGTCCACCGATGAATCCGTTCACTGCGCCCGAGGCGATGAGGATTGATTTGGAGGTACCGAGTTTTGGCGCGATCTTCCAGAAACGACTGATGATGAAGCAGATGCAGTACGTACCAAGGAGGATTGCAGGTAGCCTCGGCGGAACACTGAAGAGGAGCAGTCCGCCCACGTAACTCAGTGGAATCCCTCCGAGTACGTACCACCCCACAATGCTCCACCGAACGTATGATCGGAAGTTCCAGAGCTTCACGATCTGTACTGACAGAAGAAGTACTGACGCGAACGCAATGCTGATGCGCGGATCCAGGAAGAAACTTCCGAGGATGACCGTCAGAATTCCGAGGCCACCACCACTGATCGTGGAAAACACTCCACCCACCAGCAGGAGGGCCGAGTACGCAAGAATTGCTGCGAGGGTCATGCTTTACCGAGAAGGAGAGCGAGAAGAGCCATGCGCACCAGCACACCATTGCCAGCCTGGCGGAAGTATGCGGCGTTTGGAAGTGCGTCGACGTCGGTGCTGATTTCGCCAACGCGTGGCAGCGGATGCATCACGACAACCTTCTTTCCTTTGAGATGCTTGGCGGTGAGGATGTACTTCAATTTCAATCGCTCATACTCGCTCTTATCCGTGAAGCGTTCCTGCTGCACGCGTGTCATGTAGAGCACGTCGCAGTCGAGGCCATCCACAATGTCATCAGACTCGGTGAACGCGATCTTCTTCTCCTTGAAGAACGTCGTGACCTTCTCTGGCATCGTGAGTTCCTTTGGAGAGATGAGCGTGAACTGGATGTCTTTGTAGAGACCAAGGAGATAACTGAGTGAGTGTACGGTGCGACCGAAGCGGAGATCTCCGACCATTGCAATCTTGATACCATCGACGCGCTTACACTCCTTCTCGATGGTGAAGAGGTCGAGGAGTGCCTGTGTTGGGTGTTGGCCTGGACCGTCTCCTGCATTGATGAATGGCACCTTGGATGCAGCGGCAGCTTTGTCCGCGCTGCCTTGCTCGGGGTGACGCATCGCGATGATGTCTGCGTACTGGCCGACCATTTCCATGGTGTCTTCGATCGTCTCGCCTTTGTAGAGTGAGCTGAATTGAATTCCTTCTGCTGTGAGAATATCGCCACCAAGGCGAAGCATCGCCGACTCGAAGCTGAGGCGCGTACGCGTACTTGGTTCGTAGAAGAGCGCGGCAAGGATTTTTCCTTTGAGGAGATCGGTCTTCCCTTTCTTGAGTGCCTTCTCCATCTCATGAGATACGCGAAGAATCTCCTCCGTATCAGCTCGGGTGAGCTGCTTAGTGGAGACGAGATGCTTGATTGGCAGTGGCATTCGAGATGAAAGTGTACAGCAGGAGGGGGTAGTTGACAAGAGAAAAGGATGTTGTCTATTAGCAATTGGCTTTTAGAGCGTTGCAACGAAAAGCCAATAGCCAATTGGCCTATACCCACCTATCCTTTGCAGCATGTCGACTCGGCAAATCGCCACTTCCACCCTCTGGCAAATCGCAAGTCAGGCCGTGATGGCACTGCTTTCCGCAGTGTCTGTGAAGTTTGTGGCAATGGGCTTAAGTAAGGAATTGGCTGGCGCATACAACTCTGCGTACGGCTACCTTCAACTTTTTGCGATCCTCGCGGACTTCGGGCTCTATGCAGTTTCTGTGAGAGAGGTGAGTGCCACGAAAGATCGGAGCAAAATTCTTGGCGGACTCATCGTCCTTCGCATTGCGATTGCCACACTCTCCCTCGGAAGTGCTGTGGCCATCGCATGGTTCATGCCGGCGTGGCAGGGAAGTCCGGTGCGTATTGGTATCGCCATCGCCTCACTCGTGCCGTACTTCACGCTCATGGCAGGAGTGCTTCGTACGATCTTCCAGATCACGTACACGATGCACTATGTTTTCATCGCTGAGGTATTGCAGCGAGTACTCACCACAGGCCTCATGGCGGCGATCATCTTCATGGGCACACGACTGAGTACCGATATTCGCACGTACGAACTCTTCCTGTGGGTCGGTTCGGCGGGGGCAATTCTCCTCTTCACGCTCTCGGTGATCTTTGCGCTTCGTCAGATGCCGATGCGCCTCACGTTCGATGGAGCTCTTCTTCTCCGACTTCTGAAGCAGGCAATGCCCTACGGCATCGCATTTCTCTGCATTGCGCTCTACCGCCAATTCGACCTGACAATGATCGCGCTGCTTCGCGATGATTTTGAGCTCCAGAATGCATCGTACGGATTCGCGTCGCGTATTGCTGAGATGACGTACTTGGTACCAACATTCCTTCTGAACTCCACTCTTCCTCTCTTGAGCGAGCGTCAGGCAAAGGGGCAGGCAACTGCGACGCTACTCGGGAAAACATTATTGATTGTACTTGCGGTTGGGTCGGCATCGTCACTCTTCTCACTCCTATGGTCGAAGCCGATCATGGGACTCCTCACAAGCGAAGCGTATATCTCCACCGCGACAACAGCTGGTGCCGATACCGCTCTCTCGCTCCTGAGTGCGCCGATGTTCTTCAATGGCATCGTCCTCTTCAGTTTCTACACACTGCTCACCAAGCATGAGTGGAAGTCACTTGTGTTCTGCATGATCATCGCAGTTGCGATTTCCATTGGGCTCAATGTGATGTGGATTCCAGAGAGTGGATTTGTGGGTGCGATTCATACATCGACAGTTGTACATGTTTTCCTTGCTGCAACCCTCTTCCCGCTTGCGGTGCGATCGATGCCACTGAGCTTCGCACCAAACTACTTCGTCCGTTGGGTCACATTCTCTGTTGCTCTCGGGCTCATTCTCTTTGCGACCGCAGGGCTCCTCGTAGGTACAATTCCGTCGATTCTTGGCCTTGCTGCCGGTGCGCTGCTCGCCTGCTTATTGGGCTTATTAGTGGGGTTTCACAAGGTTTTTGCACTTCCTGGCCGAGCGGAAGAGCTCCAGGTGCCTGAATAAAGGAATATCGCAGTAGATTGCGAAAAAAGCCGTTTTCGGCTATAATGGTGAGATGAATACAAACACACTCACCACACGAACAGGAAAGCAGTTTCTCGGTGCTGTTGGCGGCATGGCCGCTGCGACCGCGATCTATCTGATCATCCAGCAGTTCTCTGCGCTCAATTTGCAGGGTGCACTTGTCGAGACTGTTCCAATGTCCGACAACCCACAGCAGATTCGTGTAAGTGATAAGAACATCGACGATGAAGCACTCGCTGTTCTCCAACGTCGTGCGCGTCAGGTGACAGCTGCACTTGGTCAGACACAGAGCTCTGCATCTCAGCCGTCTGTACTTGCCGAAAATTCTGCCTATCGCCGTCAGGTTCGTCTCACTGCTGCCAACCTCGCCGTTCGTGTTCCATCGTCTGCTGCGACAACTGTTGCAGCAACGACAGCTTCTTCCACTACTGTCAGTTCGGAAGCGACTGCAGCTGTTGCTCAGTCCGCACCTCTCCATAGTGGTGCTCCACTTGAGCAGACACCAACAGCCGCTGCCCTTCCAAGTTCCGGTCTCGGCACTCAGGCGCTTGCACTGTTCACGCTCGTACTTGCATTTGCAGTCGCACACACAGGTCTTCGCGATCGTGTCGTTGCTCTCTTGGGAGCTCGCAATTAGTATGACCACAATGTGGTTCTGGCGACTCTTGTTTGGCGCTTTCGGGTTAGCTCTGGGAAGTTTTGGCAATGTGCTTCTTCATCGTATTCGTACCGATGAACCACTCTTTGGTCGTTCCAAGTGTCCGCAGTGCCAGTACGAACTCGCATGGTACGACCTTGTCCCAGCACTCAGTTACCTCTGGCTCCGAGGCAAATGTCGTGATTGCAGATTTCCGATATCTGCACGCTACCCAATTGTTGAAGTTCTATCGCTTGGAATTTTTCTCTTCGCGACTTTCCTCACGCCGAATGATCCTCTGAACGGACTCTTCACTGCATTCGTTTTGTACTTCCTCCTCCTTGCCTGCGTTTTTGACCTCGAGTGGCAGCAGGTGCCAGATGCGCTGACAATTCTCGCCGGAGTCTCCGCGCTCGCGCAGGTGTTGTGGCTTGGAACATTTGTTTCAGCTATTGGAGGCGCTGCCGTCGGACTCGTGTGGTTTGGTGGGCAGTGGATCGTGAGTCGTGGCAGCGCGATAGGTACCGGAGACATTTTTCTCGGTGCAGTTCTTGGGTTCTGGTTGGGGTGGCAGCACGCCATCGCCATGATTTTTCTTTCGTACATGGTGGGTGCAGTCATGATCCTTGCGATGCTCATCAGCGGTCGCCTCACATTCAAAAAGACACGCATCGCATTTGTTCCATTCATGGGGATTGGAACAGTATTGGCTTTTGTTGGGGTGGGCGATTGGTATCTCTCCTTATTCTAGGGTGGTGAGTGCGCCATTTCTTTGATGCCAAAGAAATAGTAAAAAAGTCGGCGAAGCTCGGACTTGGCTCCCGAGCTGGAGCCGCTCAAATTTTGGGGTGAGCCCATGAGAGGGGCGACAGCCCCTTTCATGCCATAAAGAAAGAAGAGGCCCCGCTGCTCTATTGATGAGATATCAACAGGGCAGCGAAGCCTCAGGTTTACCAATGCGGATTGCTGCTGACACTCCACATGGGAGCCGCCCTCCTTTCGGAGAAATCCATTGATTGGCAGTAGTAATAATACGTTGAATAACAGTTTTTGTCAACTAGTTCATAGGTGCCTATTTCTACTTATTTCCCACTTCTACCTTCTTTACAGGTGGTTCCCCACGTGTATGTTTCATCAATTCTTCGTTAAAGGCTCCAATAGCCTGGTCATGGGCTTCAATAGCTCGTCGTAGGTCATCCCGAACTCCCCCAGATACAACTCGATACGATGCCTCCAATTCGTGAGTACGCGCATCTAACACAACTCGTCGTGCATCTTTTGAATCGAGGAAGCTTCTTTCTTCTTGTTCGGCATTCCTCCATCCCATCCACGTTCCTATGCTCATCCCTATCGCCGAAGTCATTGCTCTCGACAATAACCTTTTGGTTGATGACTCTGGGGCATCCGTTTCTGCCGATGATCGTGTGTCGAGCGAAGAGGAGTGGTTGGCCATATGCAAGTATCGTAGCCCCCCTCAATGTCTTGTCAATTTTTCGGCACATCAAAAAACCGCCACCCAAAAGGATGGCGGTCATAAGCTTATTTATCAGTCGATCCGGAATTGTAATTGTTGTTCATAATGATCGGAACGATGAGAACAGAGCCGGCGTTAGATTCGACTTCAAGTCGATGGCCATTAACGCTTGCGACAGTGCGCGTCATTACTGGCGTGGCCGGCGCACCACGTTCGACAACAGGTACAGCTTCAGCTCTTGGCATAGCAAGAGGGAGTTCGGCTGGAACGAGCACGCCAGCTGCTGCCGAAGGATTGGCAGTCTGCGCACTGCCTAGTTCAAGCTGGCTGATTCTTTCGCGCAATTGATTCACCGTTGTTTGCAAAGTATTTCTTTCGCTAGTGACTTGTTCAAGGCTTCGACCTCTCTCCGCTGATTCCCATTCTGCAGTTTCAGCGCGCTGTGTTGCAGTTGTAGCGGCAGCCGTGGCCTCCTCTGCCGAAGCAGTGAGCGCAGCATTTTGTTCCGCGAGCGCTCGGTTCGTATCCGCAAGTTGATGCGTGCGTTCGACCGCACCGGTCTTTTCTAATACTACGAGGCTCGAGGATTCCTTGAGCGCACCGAGTTCAAGCCTGAGTCGTCCCATTTCCTCGCGTGCGTCATCGCGCTGACGAGTGACACGCTCAAGTGTTCCGTGAAGCGCTTCAAATTCACCGAGCTTCGTTTCCATTGCCGTCAAGCGGCTTCGTACTTCTGCGTCGGTTATCTGTACGTTTGCACCAGCATCAACTGTTGTGCTGCCAGAGCCCGTGACAGTTGGCGCATCTACCTTTGGATCAGCCAGGTCATCTGTGTGACCATTTGTCTTTGCTGCGCCAGAGTCACCTCGGAGTGCACGAGCGAGATCGGCGGGGTCGTCATGGTGTTCATTTGGAGCACCGTTACTTCGTTGCAGAGCAGTATTGACACTGCCAGAGAGAATACCGTGTTTTTCAAACAATGTAGGGATGAGCTCGGCAGTAGGCGTGCTTCTCGACTCCTCGTATTCTGGCCACCTATATGTAATCATGTCCCACATACGAAGCCTTTTACGCTCTTCCGTAACGCCGCCCTTGCCTGAAAGCCTGAAGATGCGAAGATACGCAAAGAAGGTCAATCGCTGTTCGCGCGTGAGTATGAGCTCGGCACGTTCTGGGCGTGCAGAGAATCCTTCTACTGTGCCCTTTAGCTCGGCGAGCAATGCTCGCTCTGCCTCGCTCAAAGTTTCGGGGTTATCTCGGATCTCTTCTTTATCTGCTGAAACCAGAATCTTTGGCAGGCCTGACAATCCGTATTCTGTGCCAAGTCTCTGAAGCTTCCTCGCTATCACCATACGATTCTGGATATCGCGACTGCCTGTCCCGGTGTACTGATCCAAGAGGTGTCCGATTTCATGGCGAATGGCCTCTGGCATGCGCTGACCAAGAAATTCACCGAACCGAGAGAGAACGTCTGCTGATAACACAGCACTTTCCTCTTTCTGGCCATTGCTGCCTATGACAGTTGCGGTCTCAGCTGCAACGCTATCTGGAGCAGATTGATTCGCGAATCTACCAAGAACGTCTTCGCGTTCATCTGGTGTTGGCATTGAAAGATCCGCAGAACTTTCAATCAATGCAGCAAGAGATGGTCGTGTGGAATCTCGTAATACAAGATCATTGACTCTTTGTTCAGCCTCTACGAGCGTGGGCGATTCAACCACTGGCGTGAGATCGTCGAGTGAAGCGACGAGTGCTTCAGATCCTTTTGGGGTAGGAGTGGGGGTGAGCATAGATTTTTTTGGGGAACGTGGCGGAGAGGGGGCATCGACACGCTGGCCGAGTTCTTTGACTGCTTGTTTTAAAGAGACCATAGGAAGGTGGATAGTACATTAAACGGATTCTTGTGCGAGTGAATTTTGCAATGTCCTGAAGCGTTCTCCAAAACTTGCCATCTGCGCTTCGAGCGCATCGATGCGAGCGAGAGTGTCAGCGCTGAGCACCGCAGGAGTATCCAACGAGGGGGTTGCTGTCTCAGCACGCGACGCAACAGTGTCAGCAACTGGAGGGTGTGTAGGGTTAGCAGTTGGCGGACTATGTGCGTCTATTGCATCCAGGATTGCATGAAGCATTTCGTCCGAAGCCGGTACTGGTTTATTTTTACTCCCCAGAGGCCTCCCTGGCTTTCGCCTTCCTCCTCCTGCCTCCATCTCTTCAAAGGCACTATCATCCGGTGCATCATTGTCCTCATCTGGTTCTGGGTCTTCCTCAGTATCAACATCAGGAGTGTCTGTTCTTGATCTTAGCCATGATGGTTGCAGAGGTGTGAAGCGTGGTACTGGAGCTGGCGTGCGTTCGCGATGTGGCGTAGTCGAATCCTTATCTTTTCTTTCGATAGCAATATCGATCACTGGCAGACCCTGCGTACGCTGCCGCTCGATACGATTTTTGTGCTCTTGCAACTTCCTAAATTCGGCGAGAGTGATTCCCGCAGCGCGTAAACATTCCTCAAAAATCGGCCCATCCATAATGCCATTGCATCGGTGCGCGAAGGAGTCGAGTGTCTGAAGTGCGATTTCAGGAGAGACTGTCTTAAGACTCATACGAACAATTGGAGCGATCTTCTCCATGGACTGCGCTGGTGCAGAAGTTTTTCTTGGTGGAAGTAATCCGTAATTTCCAGCTTCCGTGATCTGTGCAACTGTTGCACGCTTTACTCTCTCGCCAGTCCAACTGGCTTGTGGTCGCGGAGCCTTGTCCTTGTAGACAGCCATGAGGTAAAGACGATAGACCATGGGTCTATGGAGCCTTGCAATGGTTCCACAATACTCCGCTACTTTTGCTCGATTGACAGGCACTCCTTCTGGGAACATATGCATCGCCAATTGTGGAACGAGCGTCGCGCTCATCGTGTCGTGACTCTGAATATTCAGAGTCGGTCGCAAGACACGTACTTGGATTCCTTCTCTTTCTAATTCCAAGCGAATTGCCTCTGGATCAGTAATGTCTGGCGCACCGGAAAAATATGAAAGCTGTGCATACGAACCAAGCGTTCGCTCTATATCGTGGAACGGAATCACGCAGATACCGCCCGGCTTCAACATGCCGTGTGCCCACTTGGCTAACTCGAGCGATACGCCCTTGGCGTCCATGCGATATCCGTGAGAGAAAACGATTGCGTCACTCAGTACTTGCTCTCGCTCCTCCTGTGTCATGCTGAGTAAGTCCTCGCGACTGGCTTCCGTGAGGGTGCATTCATCTGACTCCATGCGCTCGGCAGCATTTTTCTTAAAGGGGTGTGTCATCATTCTCGTGCCGAACAATCTGCTCAGTCTCCGAGTCGCGGCGCCGTCGTTTGCATCGACATCCATGAGCACTCGGTTCTCGCTTGGTGTACTGCTGCCGAAATGTCTTTCGAGAATGAGTTCCACGTTTTCTAGAAGGATGCCTTGCTCCGTGCCGTAGAACATCTCTCGTGTAATGGGAACTCTCTGACGGTCTGTCCCACGGCTTGTTTCTCGCCCTTCTACTTCCTCCAAGATGCTGATAGTACCGAGAAGATCACGTGCAAATATATCGGCAAGAGTGCCGTACTTTTCTGTACTCATAATGCACGCGCCTTTGAGTATTTCTTGAATGCTTGCTCTTAACACATGGAACTCCAAACCCTCGCGCTGTCGCAGCGCCTCGAGTGCGGGGATTATTTTATGAGCACTCGCGGTGACAGATTTTGTCCATGAGGGTAAATTTCGTGGTCGGACAGCGTGCGCTGCCAAGATGTCGGAGACTTGCCATGCAACATTCTTTGCTTCTGGAAACCGTGGCCCACTCACCAGTGTCTCGGCCGCTTCACTCACTCGGCTCACAGAGCCATCAACCCGCCTCACAGCATCGGTGGGAGCGGCGCTTCGCGCATTCGTTGACTCAACTCTATCTCGGGGGGTGTTTGGGGATGGCATGTATCGCATTCTTCCGCTCTTTTTTGTGTAGAGTCAAATCATTCACCGCGCGGTGGCTTCTTTCTGTCCTGTCGATCAACAGAAGTCGTCCTGCTATCCTTCTTCCGTCTCATGAAGACAGCTGCTCACAATCGCCGTGCCAAGTTTGACTACGACATCCTCGACACCGTGGAAGCCGGCATCGTGCTCACGGGACAGGAAGCGAAGTCGTGCAGGCAAGGCCAGGTGAATTTGGCAGGAAGCTACGTATCATTTGCGAGTGGGAGGCCAGTCCTCAAGCAGGCGAAGATCAGTCCATACAAATATGCGGGGATTTTGCCCGATTACGACCCAGGTCATGATCGTGAACTTCTGTTGAGCAAGGCGCAGTTGGCAAAGTTGGAATCTGTTCAAGCAGAGAAGGGAGTGAGCATCATTCCTCTCGAATTCCGCTTAGGAAAATTCATCAAAGTCCTCCTTGGGATTGGTCGTGGCCGCAAGCGGCTCGATAAACGCCAAAGGATCAAGGAGAGAGAAGTGAGTAGGAGATTGAGGCGTGGTGAGCAGGAATAATTGAGAATTGAAAATTGAGAATTGAAAATGGATAATGCGAACCCCTATGTCCTTGCTTCCACCACAAATCCAGAAGACGATCGAAGAGTTTTCCAAGTTGCCTGGTATTGGTCCTAAATCTGCCGAACGTCTCACGTTCCACCTGCTTCGGAGTAGTAAGGCGACGCCAGAATCTCTGGGTACCACACTCCTGGCACTGAAGCGTGACCTCAAGTACTGCGCTCGCTGTCAGATGATCTCACTTCACGAGATGTGCTCTATCTGCTCCGATCGTTCGCGCGATCAGAGCTCTATCCTCGTCGTGGAAGAGCCACTGGAAGTCATTGCATTCGAAAAGTCCGGATACAAAGGCGTGTACCACGTCCTCCACGGAGTTCTCTCGCCAATCGATGGCATGGGTCCAGAGCAGCTCAAGCTCAAAGAACTCCTCGATCGTTGTAAAGATGGTGCGATCACCGAAGTCATCGTCGCGACAAACTTAGATACCGAAGGAGAGGCAACAGCGTCGTACATTAAGCAGCGGCTCGCTCCTCTCGTGCAGAAAGTTACGCGTCTCGCCCATGGACTCCCGATGGGTGCGGATATCGAGTTTGCGGATCAGGTGACATTGCGCGAGGCGATTGCAGGGCGTAGGAGTGCATGAATTTTTGCTTCACTTCACCAAGGAGAACCCGGCCAAACTCTGTGCGAAATGTAGAAGATTCGGGATGAATCCATCGTGCGACATCAATGACTCGGGACACGCCTGTTTTTCGGTCTTCGAGTGTTTGAAAATCTTCAGGTCGTAGTCCTGTGCGTGCAACATCTTCTTTTAAAGAGTCAGAACCCGATCCTAAATGCCCAGGGTCAAATCTGGAGACGACAACTTGTGACTTGCCATCTGCATATTCAATGATGCATTCAGGGTGTTCTACAGGGATTCTCGCATTCCAAAGAGTAAGCAACGATGCTGCCTCCCAACGCGTGAGCTCTGTGAGCGCCTTGCCAGGCGATAGATCGACGTACCGATGACGATCGGTAGAGCGTTTTCCGCCCCACCAAATTTTCCCATCAAGAATGTTTTCCTCAAAACCAGTGAATCTTTGTTCCGGTGCCTTGGCCATCAAATGAAATGATTCCGGTGCACGCTGCTTGTCGGTACGGATCACTGACCGACTATTGCCACACTCCAGAGGGTCGAGCCAGTTTGTCGGGTTCAGCGCCTGTATGGAGGCAGTGCGCGATGGAAGCAGAATGGCGTATGCACGATCATCGAAATGATGGACGTGACAATCGCCCAGCTCGTCGAGCGTTTGCAGCGCATCGCTAGAGTGAAAGCCGGTGAGTTCGGAAAGTTTTCTCATGAATACCAACGAAAGAAGACTCGCTTCTATGCGAGCGGAGGAGGAAGTGAGTCAGACGCTCATGCAACCACCTGCCCTCGCAGAGAGCGCATCATCATTTGCATCATCATTGGGCGAGGGGAGTAGTGCATTGCGTGGCGCAGTATGATTTCTGAAACAAGGAAGTCAACAAGTTGGGAGAAAAGAATCACTTTTGCTCTTCTTTAGGCCAAAATAACGGTGTCGATTCTACGTCGATTTTTTTGTGTTCTACAAAAAGCAGGTGGGGAAAACCCCACCTGCGCCAGAATTCTGTCATTCATTATCGAAGTTCGTACGTGAGAGTGACATACGATGATACTTCTTGTTCACCAGCCGGAAGCTGTATCTGGTTAGCCATATCGCGTGCCATACCACCACCTACACCGTATGCCTCAGACTTCATCATCATAGGGACAGGGTATCCGCCACCGCCTTCATTGAAGCCAGTGAGGCGACCCAGCGACATACCGAGGCTCTGTGCCAGCTCCTTCGCCTTTGCCTCAGCCTTATCGATAGCCATCTCGCGCGCTTCAGCTACAGCCTGATCTGGATTGTCGATAGAGAACGTCACGCCACCAGCCTGATTGGCACCAGCGTTTGTGGCAGCAGTGAGTACTTCGCCAACTTTATCCAAGTCGCGGACTTTGACCGTAAGAGACTGATTGGCCTCGTAGCCACGTGGGATCTGTAAGCCATTGTTATAGTCATAGACTGGGTTCAGCCAGAAGCTCTGCGTGGAAATATCCTTCTCAGGGATGCCTGCCTTCTTCACGGCGTCCAAAATCTTTGCCATGTCTTTTGTCACCTTATCGATTGCTGCCTTCGCAGTTGCCTGGCGGCCAGTGGCAACACCGAAGCTTAAGCTCGCGATGTCTGGCGCTACCGAAACTTTTGCATCAGCCGACACGTTAATGGTCACAGGGGATGTGACAGGAGCTCGTAGCTCCATATTCTTGCCGTAGACGTAGAAGCCGCCGCCGATGATGACGGCAACGATCAGCGCTACAACGGTATTGTTCGAAGTATCTCCGTTCATAGGAAGAGGGGAAGGAATTGAAAGAAAGATATCAGCTACTACGAATAGAAAGATAGATAGTTACAGCGAAAGTATCCGCTATTCCAAGCTGATTTTCTCACCCACGCCGTACTTGGCGTAGCCTTCTTTCTCCAGGCGGTGCGCGAGTGCTGGGCCGCCACTTTCCACGATCGCACCTTTGATCATGACGTGTACTTTGTCTGGCTTGATGTATTCCAAGAGGCGGGCGTAGTGCGTCACGATGATTGCGGAGAAGTCTTTACCACGCAGCTTATTCACACCATCGGACACAATCTTCAGTGCATCGACGTCCAAACCAGAGTCTGTTTCGTCGAGGAGTGCGAGGCGTGGTTTGAGGAGTGTCATTTGCAATACTTCCGCCTTCTTCTTCTCGCCACCGCTGAAGCCTTGGTTCACCGCACGATCGGCAAAGAGCGGATCCATCGAGAGAGACTTCATCGCTCCCTTCAGCATCGTCGCAAATTTGATCGGTGACATCTTCTTGTGCTTTGGGTCGCGTGCACCGTGCTGCGCTTCGTATGCCGCGAGGAGGAAACTCCGCAGTGCAACTCCTGCAATTTCTTTTGGATACTGGAATGCGAGGAAGAGTCCTTCGCGAGCGCGTTCATCTGCCTCCATTTCCAGTAGATTCTTTCCGCCGAACGACACATCGCCGGCGTCTACGGTGTAGGCAGGGTGACCCATGAGCGTGGAAACCAATGTCGATTTTCCAGAACCGTTTGGCCCCATGATGGCGTGAATTTCACCCTGTTTGACCGTCAGATTGAGTCCTCGGACGATGGGGGAGCCTTTGATGGAAACCTGGAGATTGTCGATGGAAAGCAGGTTTTGGGGCTTCTGTGGCATAGTTTTCGGAATCGTTAGTCAGATTGTAGCGTCTTTTCAGAAAAGTGCTCGCACGCTACCCTCTCTGCCATGCCACAGGTCACCTTCGTCGGCTCCGATGGACAGGTCATCAAGAAAGTTGATGCAGAGTCCGGCAAAACTATTTTGCAGATCGCTCTCGATCACAACGTGCCAATGGAGCACGCATGCGGCGGCAACGGATTTTGCACGACGTGTATGTGTAGCGTACAGGAAGGGATGCCAAATCTTTCTCCGCGCAATGACAGGGAAGAGAACATGGGCGTCGTCGACGATCCGAATCGTTTAAGCTGCCAGTCCGAAGTGAATGGCGATGTGACGGTTCAATTGATCGATATTTAGAATATGTAGTAGGTAGTAAGTAGTATGTAGTAAGGATGCTGAAAACAACCTTGGAAATTTTATTTCCCCCTTACTCTTGCTACATACTGCTTACTACTGTTTTGCAGCGAGTGCCGAGATCTTCTGCTTCACGCCTTCATCGTATGGTTCAAGTTTGTTGATGCGACGGTAGGTCTCTTCTGCCTTGGTGTTGTCGCCAAGTTGTACGTAGCACTCAGCGAGGAGGTGGAGGAGCTCGGTGTCACGTGCCATACGCATCAGCGCCTTCTCTAAGAGGGGTGCCGCATCCTGGAATCTGCGAGCAGCAATGCACGCACGACCCAGCGCAGCCGAACGCTCCGGAGTCTGGGGATCGCGGTTGAGTGCTTCTTGGTATGCGAAGCATGCATCGACGTATTTGGCCTGCTTGTAGTACGCGAGTCCGAGGTTGGCAAAGAACGACACATCATCGCGCTTGCCTGTAAGTTCCTTGTAGAGAGCCTCGGCCTTCGCTTCGCGACCGGTCGTGAGGTAGAGCTTCGCGAGCTCTGCCTGTGTATCGATTGCCTCAGGGCTGATGGTGAGCGCTTGAATGAGAAGATGTTCGGCCTCAGCGTAGTTCTGGAGCGCGATTTCTTTCTCAGCATTGCGCATGAGCGAACGAACTTTCTGGAGTTCGATAGCAGATGTACGTGGATTTTTCCTCTGACGTTCTGGCGAACGCTCTTCCGTTAAAATGGCACCTCGATCTTCCGCCGATTGGAAACGCATCTTCATAGAGCGTACGAGTCTCCGTACTGCGCGATTCCGAAGGAGTACTCGGAAGCCGAGGAGCACAACAATGCCGAAGAGGGCTGTGAGGAAGACAACCAGGTAAGGCATGGCCAAATCCTATCACTACCGCTTCTGGATAGCCAGGGCGAATCGCTCCAGTAGAAGCCCTGTATTCGCATTTGTACGCAGGTTTCGGGTCAGTTCGGTGTACGCCCGGACACAGGCTGCTCTGTATTCGGGGTCTGGGAGCTCTCGTAGAGTCAGTCCCAGATGCAGCATCGCATCATCGCTGGAGAGCTTTTTATTCGCAATAAGCATGAGCCAACCGAATCGATCTTTCAGTGATGACGTCTGCCAGAATTGTTTTGCCTGAGCATGAAGCTGCTTCCCCTCGCGGAGCGTCTCGGCGTCCGAGAGAAGAGTGATGAGCGACCCCGGTGCACCTTGTGCGAGGTGTAGTGCAAAGACAGCATCGTCATCGTCGCGGTCTTGGATGAGTGCGCGCATCTGCTCCTTCTGTAGTGGTGAGAATCGGATGACACGTGTCCGAGAAATGACTGTGGGAAGAACGACAGATTGATTGTCTGTTGTCAGGATGAAGACCACACGCGGCGGCGGCTCCTCTAAGATTTTTAAAAACGCATTCGCTGCCGCTGGTTGCATACGTTCAATACCCCGAATCATGCAGCAGAAATACGGTGCATTGCCTGTCGACTGCAATCGATCAGACAGAGCGCGAACATCTTCAATACTGATTGTGTCAGTCTTGGCAGTCGGTGCTTTACTTCGGTGCTGCTGCGGAACGTTGGACGATTTTGCGATGGCATTCCAATCGTCGTTCTCTTCCTCTATCCAGAGTTCATCCAGTGCCAGGAAGTCCGGGTGAATGAGTCGATCGATCTGTTCCTTCACCAGCTTTCGTCCAGTGACTTCCACATGATCGCAGAGCAGTGTTGTTGCGAACCAACGTGCCACGGTCGATTTTCCAATATGCGCAGGACCGCTGAAGAGATACGCGTGCGAAATGTTGCCGCTCGCAATATCAGCTAGCAGCTGGCCGCGCTCTTTCTCGTGTCCGGCGATGTCGTCGATGAGGACGGACATAGAGGTGGGATGATAGCAAAAAGTAGTAAGTAGTATGTAGCAAGTAGTAAGGGGCGCGCTATTTGAAAAAACAGGACGTTTTTTCCCATACTACATACTACTTACTACCCGCTACTCGTCCTTTCCGTGGCACTTCTTATATTTCTTTCCCGAGCCACACGGACATGGGTCGTTGCGGCCGACCCTCTCTGCATTCTGGATCGGCTTCTGTTGCGCTGGAGCAGTTCCTGCACGTGGCTTGCGGCCAAGATCCTGCACGTCGATTACCTGCTTGCTGCCACCAGTGAGTTGTCCTTGGATTTCAGCTTCGTTCGTTTGCAAGTTCTCTGGTTCGGCTGGGGCAGCTGGTTGAGTGGCAAACTGCTGGAAGTCGATCATGAGAAGTGTGCGCACAGTCGTAGAGCTAATTGCTGCAAGGAGACGCTCAAACATGCGGAAGCCCTGATCCTGATACTCGATCAATGGATCGCGTTGAGCATATCCGGAGAATGCCACCTGCTCGCGAAGGTGTGCCATGGCATCGATGTGATCCATCCAGTGTGAGTCGATAGCCTGGAGAACTACGACCTGTTCGGCGCGATCGGAGAGTTCCTTGCCGTAATGCTCAACCTTCTTCTTGTAGAACGATTCCACGAGTGTGCGAAGAAGAGTAGCGACTGCGTGTGGATCTTCCTGTGTCTTGAGGTCATCGACATTCGCAGCGCGTGCAAGGTCTGGATGAAGAGTAGAGAGCGACTCCTTCAAGCCCTTCACATTCCAGTTGTCAGTATCCTCATCGACAATGTGTTCGGCGACCATTGCATCGATCTCACGTACGATCATGCCTATCACCTCTGCGTGGAGCGATTCGGTGTCCTCGCTCTGACCGGCAATTTTCTTCAGTAACTTCTGACGACGCTTGTACATAATGTCGCGATGCTTGTTCATGACATCGTCGTACTGCACAACGTGGCGACGAATGTCGAAGTTGCGACCTTCTACACGCTTCTGAGCACTCTCAATACTCTTCGAGACCATGCCGTTTTCCAGCGGTGTGTCCTCCGGTACTTTGAGGCGTTGCATCATGGCCTTGAGGCGATCTCCACCGAAGAGACGCATGAGTTCATCTTCCATGGAGACGAAGAATTGGCTCTCACCAGGGTCACCCTGGCGACCTGCGCGACCGCGGAGCTGGTTGTCGATGCGACGTGCTTCGTGACGCTCGGTACCAAGGATCACCAGTCCGCCAAGTTCCTTCACGCCTGCGGCAAGCTTGATGTCCGTTCCACGGCCAGCCATGTTGGTCGCGATAGTCACGGCGCCTTTCTCACCAGCTTTTGCCACAATCTCCGCTTCTTTCTCATGGTGCTTGGCATTCAGAACGGTGTGTGGGATCTGCATTTCCTCGAGCAAGAGACTCATTGCTTCGGACTTTTCGATCGATGTTGTACCGATGAGAACAGGTTGCCCCTTCTGATGCTTCTCCTTTGCAATCTTCGCGACTGCATTGAACTTCGCTTTCACTGTTGCGTACACCGCATCAGCTTTGTCGTTGCGAACCAGCGTGCGGTTGGTTGGGATGATGTGTACTGGCAGCTTGTAGATGGAACGAAATTCTTCCTCCTCTGTCTTGGCTGTTCCTGTCATGCCTGCAAGTTTCTCAAACAAGCGGAAGTAGTTCTGGAACGTAATTGTTGCCAGCGTTTTGCTCTCTCGCTGTACTTCTACCCCTTCCTTTGCCTCGATGGCTTGGTGTAGGCCGTGGCTGTAGCGGCGACCTGGCATGAGACGCCCTGTGAATTCATCGACGATGATGATCTCACCGTCCTTCACGACGTAGTCGACGTCGCGTGTGTAGATGGCATGCGCGCGCAGGGCTTGTTCGATGTGGTGCACTTCCTCGAAGCCTTTCTCCGTGTAGATATTGTCTACTCCCAGGAGGCGTTCCATCTTCTTTATACCATCTTCTGTCAGAGTTGCGGCACGCTGCTTCTCGTCCTTTACGAAGTCGGTGTGCTCTGCGAGTTGCATGACGTGCTTGGCGTAGAGACCGTACTTCAGGGTCGATTCACCAGCAGGCTGGCTGATGATGAGTGGCGTGCGCGCTTCATCGATAAGGATGGAGTCCACTTCGTCCACGATGGCGTAGTGCAGCCCGCGCTGTACCTGTCGCTCAATAGTCGGTGACATGTTGTCGCGCAGATAGTCGAATCCAAATTCGTTATTCGTTCCGTATGTGATGTCGGCGTTGTACGCCGTCTTGCGCTGCTCATGGTTGAGGCCGTGCACAATGACGCCCACTGTGAGGCCGAGTGCTTCGTAGAGATAGCTCATCCACTGAGCGTCACGCTTGGCGAGGTAATCGTTCACCGTGACGACGTGTACTCCTTTTCCTGTGATGGCGTTCAGGTACACAGGGAGCGTACACACGAGTGTCTTTCCTTCACCTGTCTTCATTTCTGCAATCGCGCCACGGTGCAGCACCATGCCACCAATAAGCTGCACGTCGAAGGGAACCATGTCCCACTTCAGTGTCTGCGCACCAACCGTAATTTCCTTTCCCACCAAGAGTTCACACGCGCGAACTCCCACTGCGAACACTTCCGCAAGCATGCTGTCCAAACTCTCGCCTCCTTTATAGCGGTCGCGGAACTCCTGCGTCTTCTTTGGAAGATCTGCCAACGTGAGCGCCTGGATAGGCCCCGATTTCTGGAGCTCGCGAATCTTGCCGACCATCGGCTGAATGCGCTTGAGCTCTTTTTTGCTCGGATCGCCGAGTAGCTTGTTGAGTGTGTCGATAACCGACATGGGCGAAGAGTATACCACAGAACCTCGAACCGGACTCGTCAAAATGGGCTGTGCTCCTCAACTATATCCCTATCCTTTTACTCACTCCAAGGCCAGATGCGTGGGTGGCTGTTGGTGAAGTAGCGCAAATACCCTTGCCAACCGGCAAAATAGCGGATGGCGTGGATCTGGTGAGCCCAGATGTCCTGGCTGCGGTTACCAAGGATGAGCATGTACCAGAAATGGATGAAGCTTAAGAGGCTGAACCAAATTCCAGCGATGGCAAATGGGATAATGACGACTGGCATCCAAAGACAGCGGAAAATGAAGAGGCGTGAAATCTTTTTCTCGAACACGATGTCGACGTGTACTTGGCCTTCGAGAGCTTTTTTCTTTTTTCCAAACATGAGAGAAAGGGGGAAAGTCGTACGCGATTATACTCTCCTGATTTTTAATCACGTCCTGAGTTACGCTCCGCGTCCATCCGACTCCGCTTCGCTACGCCGAGACGGACGATTTTTATGCGCCTCGTCCGTACCAAGGCAGTAGCGATTCGCTGCCGTACGTTGCATTCGCACAGAGGTCAGGAAGAACGTCTTCGAGTGGTCGCAATTTTTCCATTGGCTTAAGTGATAGTACTTTCGCTTGTTCTGGAATCAACTCGCCAATAAAAGGGGCGGGTAGTGAATAGCGATTGGCGGATAGTGCGGTCTGCAAATCTTTGAGTGCGATCAGAGTCGGTTCCGGCCATTGCTTTGAAAAATCTCCAAAGCCACGAATGAACAGGAATTCTTTCTTCGTTGAGTGAATCCAGAGGAATGAGTGGTCAGTGGTCAGCGGCTCGTGTGTAGCGCGAGCTGCCCAGAGACCTGAGAGGTGTAGTCCGGCTAATGGAATTTTTTTCGCCCAGGCGAGCGTGTTCGCCCAACTCAATCCAACTCGCAAGCTCATGAAACCACCTGGTCCAGTCGTCGCCAAGATTCGATCAAACTCGCCGAAGGATTCGATGAGCTTGGGTAGCGCCGCCTCATCGATATGATTCTCGATAGTCTTGAGTTCTACCTTCTTCCCCGCCACGAGTGCGAGAGATTTATGATGGCTAGAGAAGTCGAGGAAGAGGGTGTTCATAGGCATAGGGTATCATGATTACGCGTATGCCTACCTTGTCTGTCATCATCCCAACGTACAAACGAGCCGCTATCTTGGCCGAGTGCTTGAAGTACTTGGGTGCACAGACGATTGCGAAGGAGTTAGAAGTGATTGTGGTGAGTGATGGAAAGGATGCTGCTGCACGAAAGGTCGTGGAAGAATTCAGAATTCAGAAGTCAGAATTCAGAATTATTTTTCTTGAAGTGCCGAAGTCGCAGCAAGGTGTCGCGCGCAATGAAGGAGTGAAGCACGCGACGAGCTCGTACGTCCTCTTCATCGGTGATGATATTTTCTTGGAGCCAAGTGCGTGCGAGAAGCATCTGCAAAAATTATCGGAGAAGAATGCAGTGCTCGGATTCACGACGTGGGATCCACGCGCGGGCATCACAAAGGTCATGCGATGGTTGGAGCAGAGCGGATGGCAATTTGGGTACCCAATGATCGCGCAGTACGCACATCGTGCTCTCCCTTCGTCCACCCAGCATCAATTCACATACACGAGTCACATCAGCCTTCCACTTTCTGTCGCAAAGCAATTCCCATTCCGTACCGATGTCACCATGTACGGCTGGGAAGACATCGAATGGGGGATGAGACTCCGCGCCGCAGGTATCGCACTCGTCTACGAACCAGACGCCAAAGCATTCCATCATCATCACATCGAGATAGAAGATTCACTCAAGCGCATGGAAACACTTGGTCGTTCGGCCAAGAAGATTGCAGAGATTTCACCAGAGTTCGATCGAGTTCCAAAAGGGTTGAAGCTTCTCGCATACCGACTTTTGTCGTTTGTGCCCACGCTGGCCGGGAAACATCGAAAAGCCTTCCTGAAGGGCTTGAAGCAGTAGAATACATTGGTTCTAGACCTTGCGATTTCGCTCTCAATACTCTATTCTATGTGTAGTTATCACTAGTCCGATTGTATCGGGCTGGTGGCTTTCCCCAACTCACTATGCGTGCATCATTCATCGCCGCAATCAATCAGCTCTGTGCTGAACGTAACGTGAAAGCCGAAGACGTGCTGGAAGCAGTTCGTCAGGCTATCGCCACTGCGTACCGCAAAGACTTCGGTAACAAGGAACAGGAAATTCGTGTCGTGCTCCGCGAAGATCAGGACATGCCAACTGTTCTCCTCATCAAGGAAGTTGTTGATGACGTTCTCAACGAGAACTTCGAAATCAGTCTTAAGGATGCTCAGCGCGTGAAGCCTGATGCAGAGATCTCTGACGAAATCGAAATCGACGTCACGCCAGTCGGCTACGGTCGCATCGCTGCACAGGCCGCCAAGCAGGTCATCATCCAGAAGCTCCAGGAATCCGAGAAGCAGAGTTTGTTTGCGATGTTCAAAGACCGCGAGAACGAACTCCTCACTGCCAACGTCACGAAGGTCGAGCCAAACTGGGTCACTCTCGAGATCGAAGGTATGACTGTCTCCCTCCCATGGAAGGAGCAGATCCCAGGCGAGCACTACTACACAGGGAAGCGTATCCGTGTGTACCTCGATAAGGTCGAGCTCACCGGCAAGGGTCCGCAGCTCCGCATCTCTCGCACTCACCCAAACTTGGTGAAGAAGCTCCTCGAGCTCGAAATTCCAGAAATTCGCAACGGTGATGTCCAGATCATGGCTATCGCTCGCGATGCTGGTATGCGCAGCAAGGTTGCCGTGAAGAGTAGCGACCCGCGCATCGACCCCATCGGCGCCTGTGTCGGACAGAAGGGTGTGCGCATTCAGTCTGTCATGGAAGAGATCAACGGCGAGCGCGTCGACATGATCGAGTGGTCGGACGATCCGATCAAACTCATCTCGACTGCTCTCCAGCCAGCATCTATCTCCGCTGTCATCATCGTGAATGCTGAGGCACACGAAGATGAAGAAGGTCGTCTCATCAAGAAGCGTGCCGCTGTTTTCGTTGAGGAAGCTCAGCGACCAATGGCCATCGGTAAGAAGGGTCAGAACATCCGTCTTGCTACTCAGCTCTCTGGCTTCGAGCTCGATATGTACAACTACGAAGAGCTCCCAGCCTTCAAGGCTAAGCTCGCCGAACTCAAGGGCGAGGAAGTCCAGGTCACAATGTTGAATGAGGTGAAGACAGAGGGTGAGGAGGCTGCAGCAGAAGGCAAAGAGGAATCCAAGGAAACCAAAGAATCCAAGGAGAAGGCTGAGTAATTGAGTATTTCAAAGAGAAGGGGGGCGTGCCGCGAGGTGCGCTCTTTTTTCGTCGGCAAAGACACAATTTCCGGCTAAGCTCTGAGGGATGAAGTTGCCATCCCTCCCTCTCGTCGTCCTGGACACCGAGACCACCGGCTTTCTGCCGAAGGTGCACCGTGTCATGGAATATGCGTGCAATGTGGTAGAAGGTGGCAAAGTGACAGAGGAGTTCGATCAACTCTTCTCGCTCCCAGATGGCAGTGAGATTCCTCAGGCAGTGCAGGTACTCACGCATATCTATCCCGAAGACTTGGTCGATAAGCCAACATTTGAAGAGACACTCCCAAAGATTAAGAAACTGTGTCCGAAGGATTGCATCATCGTGGGGCAGAACGTTGGGTTCGATATCGGGATGCTCCGCGGCGAAGGATGGGATCTCACAGAGTTACCATGGATCGATACGTCGATGCTCGCGTCCATCGTGTTCCCAGAACTCTCAAGTTACTCACTCGGTCACTTGAGCAAAGAACTGAAGCTCAATCATGACCCGCCACACCGCGCACTCGGCGACGTGCGTGCAACGCTCGAGCTCCTGTCTCGTTGCGTGGAGCGATTGGAATCACTGCCAGCGAAAGATGGGAAAGTGATCCAAGAACTTGCTGCTCGTGGACCCAAGGGGTACCAAGAATTTTTTGCGGCTCTCACATTTGCCGGCAAGTCTGCGCCGAAGTGGCTGAGTACAGAGCAGAAGAAGTCTAAAAAGAAATGCGAGCCGATTGGCGCCGACTGGCCACTACCAAAGAAGGGGACAGTGCAGCTCATCGAAGAGCCACTGGACCCAGGGTTCATCCCAAGCGTCATCGCAGGATTGTCCGGCGTGCGTTGGCTGGCAGTAAAGAATATCGAAGCGATGGCCGAGCGCTGCGAGTGTCCCAAGGATGTCACCATCCTCTGTCCGCCAGAGTTTGTCCTCTCCTCTGCTGCAAAGGAACGTCTCCTCACGCAGGAAACTCTGACAGCAGATGAGCTCACGATCGCAATCAAGTTACATCTCTATCAGCCAATTGTTCGTGGAGATCTTCCGATTCACGGCGGCGAGTATTCAGTCTTCACCGGCAAACTTGCTGCAACAAAGAACGATGCGGATTACCAAGCACTGCGTGCGAAGGCCGACACAGGGCCAGCGATCATCAGTCACCAACATCTTCTGGATGTCTGCAGTGATGCCGACGCCAACCTCCCAGACGATCTTTCCATTGTCGTCGACGATGCGTCGATGTTGGAAGACACCGCGACAGCCGCGTTCGCGTGGACGTGTCACTTGCCAAGTTTACGTGCTGCATCTCAGGGCAATGCGACACTCATGAAGTGCACGGACTTAATAGAGCTCTGGTCGGAGCGTATCCGGAACGCGATGGATCTGCGCTACTTGGCTGTCTCCGATCTTGAGTCACGTGAGTCCATCGAACTCAAGCGCATGATCCAGTCTCTCCTCAAGGAAGATCTGTCGTCGCAGGTGAAGCAGTCACTCAGTCACCTCATGTCGATTCTCAATCAGGATAATCTTGCTGGCCGCATTGCGTGGATCGAAGCGATGAAGGACGGCAGCAAGACGATCAAATCTGTCCCTGAGGACATAGGACTGCTGCTCCAGAACGATGTGTACAACGAGTACCCCACCACACTCTTCATTCCACCAGAGAGCAATGACAATTTACCTGCAATCCTCCCACCGACACTCACGGCAACGCTCGTGGAAGATGCCGCGCTCCGTCATCCTGGTGTGCAACTGCGTATGCCAATTGGCGTCAACTTGGATGCCGTTTTCGCAGAACCAAACGGCAAGACGATCGTGCTTGTCTCCAGCAAACGCACCATCGAAGACATCTTCGTGAAGCACGGAACGGATTTGGAAGACGATGGGGTCACGCTGATCTGTCAGGGGTTCAACGGAGGCCAAGGTCGCATGCGCGCCGAGTTTGCTTCGGCGAAGTCGCCTGCATTCCTCGTTATGACCCCATGGATGTTTGAGGGTATTGAGCTGCCGCCAGAGTCTGTCGATCGTTTGGTGCTTCAGGTCATGCCATTCGACCATCCGTCACACGCAGTCATCGGTCGTCGTGCTGCTCGCTTCCGCGATCCTTTCTCGGACTACTCTCTTCCTCGCCTCAAGCACCGCCTGTTCCGACTGATGCGTACGTTCCGTAAACATGCCAAGCATGATGCCATTGTCGATGTCCTCGACGATCGACTGCGCACGAAGGCGTACGGCAAAGAAGTTGCGGGGTACTTGCAGATGCTGATTCCAAATCAGGCGAAAGGGCAGGTGGAAAAAGGAGGTCAAATGGCTATTGGCTTTTAGCAATTGGCTTATAGCTACAAGCCAAAAGCTACTAGCCCATCGCCTAATCCGCTCCTCCTCCAAACAACACAACAAAAAATGTTCTCCACACAATCCACAAGTCCAAGCCGATCGACCACTCTTCAATGTAACTCATATCAAGACGTACTTCTTCTTCGAATCCTAAGTCTGATCGACCAGAGATTTGCGAGAGCCCTGTCACACCTGGACGAATGGTGAATACACGTCGATGATGATCGTCGTAGCGTTCTACCTCGCTGGGCAGATGTGGTCGTGGCCCTACAAGCGACAGATGCCCCGCCATCACATTGAGGAACTGCGGAATCTCATCCAACGTGAAGCGGCGCAGGAAGCGACCAATCGGAGTGACACGTGGATCATTCTTGATCTTGAAGAGTGGTCCATCGCGACGGTGACTGAGCGCAGTAAGTTCGCCCTTCCTGGCGTCGGCATCGACAGACATGGTGCGGAACTTCAGAAGCGGAATACGCTGCTTGCCGTACTGACCTACACGCGTGCTGACGTAGAAGATTGGTCTTCCACATGTGAGAAGGATCAAGAGTGCGATGACGATGAAGAGGGGGAGTGTGACAATGAAAAGTATGGTGCCGAGCACGACATCAATGACTCGCTTCCACACGCGACCCCAGCCGTCGAGTGGCGTTGGCTGGAAGCGAAGCACTGGCATGAGCCCAAGTCTTTCTACGCGGATTTGGTGCGGAACATCAGCAAAAATCGGTGGCACGTATGCGTAGCTTATTTGCCGATTGCGGCAGTAGGAGATGAGATCGAGTGCATCTTCTTCCGCCGGGTTTGGATCGGTATGGAGCATTAAGTCGATACCTGTGCGTCGGTGCTTGTCTGCTGCATCAGATTTGTTTTTCACGTGACCCAAGTAGTGATATCGCACGTCGCTCTCCATCTGACGGAGGATGTGTTCATGGAGCCCAAGCTTGCCGCACGAGAGAACGTGACGAGTCCCAATGCCACGCTTCAGAAACTGTCGTTGCAGAAGAAGCATGCACATACGTCCAAGGATCGCGAAGAACGTAAGGATGACTGTCGCATGCACTAAGAGAATGCGAGAGAAGAAGAGCTGACGCTGGACTAGGAAGAACCACGCCATGATGAGCGCGACCCAGAGGAGGGCTGCGATAAGCACGCGTCCCATTTCCTTCCACGGACCGAATGTGATCTTGAGCGAGTACAAACGCAGCATCGCTGCGAGTAGCACAAATCCGATCGTCGCGGGGAGCGCGAAGTTCATCCAGTAGTACTCGAATGGTGGGAGGTTACTGGGTAGCGTGATGATCTGCATATTGGGAACCAAGTCGATATTTGCTTCACGCAGTCGGTACGCACCGAGCAGTGCACCGATGGCGACAGCAGCATCGAGCGGGATACGCAGGAGACCGAAGATGATTTCGGAGCGCTTCATACTTCGCATAGCTTATAGCTTTTAGCTTGTAGCTAATAGCTAATAAGCCAATTGCGATGTGTGCATCACAAAAACCACCAGTCGATGCTGGTGGGCTTTGTTCCTGCTCTTCGTACGCCGGATTCTGTCTCTGACATAGCCAGAGGATGATCATCTATCTTGCCTGCCGATTGCTCGGCAGGTCATTGGTCACTGCCTTCTCAGTGAAGAGTTGGCTGCGATACAAAAGCGGAGGGGCAGCTGGTCTAACGGAACCATTAGAAGTTCCAGGCGCCCAATTCCTCCTTGCACCACCATGAGTTTGCCAAGTTCCCTTTCGGGAGTCCTCCGTTCAAGCCGGAGGCGTTTCACATGCCCATGAGGGCTCGTCTCTGTGGCACTAGTCCTCACGCATCTTTACCGAATATGTGATGCGCGGGTGGGCGTTACCCACATAGTGTTCCGGTGGTGTCCGGACGTTCCTCCCAGGCGCCGTCCTTGCGGACTTTGCCGGGGCGATCATCAAAAGAGCAGGTAAGAGGAATTATACATGATTTCGGTGTTTTTAGGAAGGATTTGGCACGGTAAATGGAGCCGCTTGTCGGATTTGAACCGACGACCCACGCATTACAAGTGCGTTGCTCTACCAGCTGAGCTAAAGCGGCGTATTGCCGACGCAGTATAGACGGTCGGAATACCGAGGAATAGGGGTTTTACCCCTGATTTTTCTTACGGTCTACAATCGCCACAGACGCCATAAAACTCCAGTGCATGGCGCTTTACCGTAAATCCTTTGCTCGTAGCCACCTTCTGCTCCACTTCGTCCAAGTCGTGATCCAGCACCACGTCATCGATCTTCTTGCAGCTCGTGCAGATGAGGTGATGTCTGTGATCATTCGGAATCAATTCATAGCGGCGATTGCGCTCGTCGAACTGTAGGGCACGGATGATGTGCTTTGACTCTAAGAATTTGAGCTCGCGATAAATCGTGGTCTTGTTGATCGCTGTGTGAGACTTCTTCAGCGCAGTCAGAATATCGATGGCCGTGAGAGGGGAGGTGGCACTGGCGAAGAGTCGTACGACCGCGCGCCTGGCAACGGTCATACGTTCTCCAGAGGTGCGAAGCGCGTCCAAAATCTGTTGATCTCGTGTCATGAGTCAATACTATCTTGAATCTAGAAGCTGATCAATAGAGTTTATGCAACTAAGTTGCAAATGGCGAAATTCGCCGCTACGCTATGCGACACGGTGGCGCAGATGGAGGCCTTACAGATAAAGGCGTTTGCACTCCGGAGCATCGTTTCGACGATTACCCTCCGCCACCAAGTTTTTCTTCTTCCCCCTATTCTCATGCCAAACGGCACAATCAAAAAGAAAATGGCTCAAGGTTTCGGTTTTATTGCCCAAGAAGGCGGTGCCGATCTCTTCTTCCATAGCTCCGCATGCGGCGGTCAGTTTGAATCTCTTCAGGAGGGTCAGTCCGTCTCCTTCGAGACAGAAGACAGTCCAAAAGGCCCACGCGCAAAGAACGTTGTTGCTGCGTAATTGCTTCCCCTCTCTCCCATGACATTCCACATCCTTCTCAGCGTTCTCATCGTAAGCGCAGTGTCTCTCGTTGGTGTGTGTCTCTTCGTTGTATCGGAAAAACTTATTCGAAATGCTGTCATTCACTTAGTCAGTTTTTCCACTGGAGTTCTGCTTGGTGACGTGTTCCTCCATATGATTCCTGAGCTCGCCGAGAGTGATCTTCTCGAGCAAGGCGTGCCGTACATTTTAGGCGGTATTCTCATTTCATTCGTTATTGAGAAATTTATTCATTGGCAGCACTGCCACGTTTTCCCATCGAAAGATCACTACCATCCAGTTGGTATCATGACACTTGTTGGTGATGGCGTGCATAACATCGTCGACGGACTCCTGATTGCCGGTAGCTTCTTTGTGAATACAGAGCTTGGTATCGCGACAACGATCGCCGTTATTCTGCACGAGATTCCTCAGGAGATCGGTGATTTTGCGATTCTTGTCTATAGTGGTTACTCGCGAAAAATGGCGTTGTTCTTCAACTTCCTCTCCGCCCTCACTGCGGTGTTCGGTGCCCTGATCGGTATTTTCTTTGTGAATAGCGTCGACGGTCTTGAGCACGTCATCGTATCCTTTGCGATTGGTAATTTCCTGTACATTGCCGGAACAGATCTTCTCCCTGAGCTGCATAAGCACACGAGAATATCGCAAGGTGTATTACAACTCATCTCTATGGTTGCGGGCATGGGAGTGATGTACGCACTTCTGCTTCTAGAATGAGGCAGATCGTCGTACTCAAGCTTGTCGCATCTGTTTTCCTGCTGATTCCATATGTCGCTTCTGCGCAGCAGAATGAAGTGCCCGTTGTCACGGAAGAAGCAGAGCATGCGACTGCGATCGTCATCGGTATTCGAAGCGAGACGAATGAGACGTTTGCAGGCTTTGAACGGTTGGCGCAACAGGTTGAATTCCGCATCCAATCCGGAACGTACGCCGGTGAGGAATTCACGGCGACCAATGGAGTGTTTAAAGGGCAGGAAGAATCGAAAATGAAAGTCGGCGATCGGATAGTTGTAGAACGAATGGTGCAACCCGACGGTACCATTCGTCATCTCCTACGCGATCCCTACAGACTACCTTCTATTTTTTGGCTGGCAGTGATTTTTCTGCTGCTCAGCGTGCTTTTCGGCGGTATTCGGAGTTTGTCCTCTGTCCTTGGACTTTGTGTGAGCGCATCCATTCTCATCTTTTTCGTCATTCCTCGGATTGCAGATGGAGCAGATCCACTCCTCACAAGCTTGATCGGTTCGTATGTCATCGCATTCACATCATTGTACTTGGCGCATGGATTTAACCGGCGCACGACTGTCGCGCTCTGGAGCACGTGTGCAACGCTCGCGGTTGCAGCGATTACGTCGTACGTGGCTGTGCATGCGACGTCACTCTTTGGCATTGGGTCTGAGGAGTCCATCTACTTAATTGGTGGGACAAACGCTATCGATTTGCGAGGCTTACTGATTGGCGGTTTCATCATCGGTACGCTTGGTGTACTTGATGACATCACAACCGCACAATCTGCAGTCGTGGATGAGATCAGCAAGGCCAATCCATCGTTGACATCAAGCCAGCTGCTGTACGCCGGCATGTCCGTTGGACGCGAGCACATCGCTTCGCTCGTCAATACACTTGCTCTCGCATATATCGGCGCGTCTCTCCCGCTCTTTCTCCTGTTCCATCGTGCCGATGGGCTGCCTCTGTGGCTAGTTGCCAACAGCGAATCAATTGCCGAAGAAATAGTTCGCACCTTGATCGGAAGCACAGCTCTCCTTCTTGCTGTTCCTATCTCCACGTGGAGCGCTGCAAAATTCCTTCGTCACCGCGGTGCGCCCATCGCCATCGATCATTCTCACTGCGGTCACCATCACCACCATCATTAGATTTATTTTGTTCGAAGTTGCTTTGGTGCCAGTGGAAGCGTGAGCGTAAATGCCGTGCCCTCACCTTCTTTACTCTTGAACGTGAGTGACGCACCGATCGTCTCTGTTGCGAGCTGCGAGATATAGAGACCAAGACCATTACCGTCTGTGTCGGACACCTTGGCGTTGCTTCCACGGAAGAGTTTTTTACCAATCTGCTCGTACTGCGCCTCAGGAATGCCAATTCCCTTATCCGATACGACAATTGTTGCTGTGCCAGCTGGCTCATCCTTCGACAGGGTAACAGTCACCGAGCTTTCAGGGTGGCTGTACTTGATGGCATTGCTAATAAGATTCTCGAAAATAAGCTGCAAGAGACCTTGGTCGGTGCGAAGTCCAACCATGGTTGTTGGTAGGACGTACTCGATCTTCATGTTTTTCTGTTTGAGCTCGAGGTCGAACGATGCGGCGGCCGTGCGAAGAAGTTTTTCCATATCGATTGGCTCTGGACTGACTTCAAATTTTCCAAGCTCGATGCGTGAAACGTTGAGCAGAGCATTGACCAAGTGCACCATGCGCGCATTGGATGTCGAAACCATACCGAGATAGTCGCGTTGATCTTGCGTGAGTTTGCCGGCATCTTCGTTCACGAGCATCTCCAAGTACCAACGCATGGACGAGAGCGGTGTGCGGAGCTGGTGAGAGACGAGCGAGATGAATTCTGATTTCATATGATCGATGCGGCGCTCCTCCGTGATATCGCGGATGACCGTCACGACGCCAAGACAGGTATTACCACGGACGATCGGTGTAGCACGGATTTGAAGTGCAGTTTCTTTCCCATCCGCGCGCTTCAGCGAGAATTGTGGGTCAACAGGCGGACGGAACGACTGCTTGGTGCGGAGAGTGGCTGCTACAGGGTGGAGTGTCTCATCGAGAGTGACGCCATCTTTATCCTTCACCAGAAGAACTTCCACGACATGGAGTCCGATGACATCGTTGCGACCGAGGAGAAGCTCAGCGGCACGGTTGATGTAGCGGATGCGACCAGCATCGTCAGTGACCAGGAGTCCATCATCCATCGTCTGGAGGATGGCTGCGTCTTCGGCATGCTGCTTACGAAGTTCCTGTGTACGCTCACGTACCAAATCTTCCAAATGATCGTACGAGTTACGGAGACGACCAGTGAGGTCAGTCGCAGCAACATCGACAATTTCCAGTTCATTTCCGGTAAAGATGGAACGGCGGAATTGCCACTTCTTCGTCTCGAGTCCATCGAGCTTACGACTCAGTTCTTCCAGTGGTCCGACAATCTTTCGGCCAATCAGGAATGCAGTGAGCGAGAGGAAGACGACCGTCATCAATCCTGCGCCCGCAATGTTACTTGCGAGTCGCACGATGGGGGCACGAACTTCGTACCGGTCGATCTTTACGATGACTGACCATCCCAAGGAGGGAATGGTGCGAAGTGCAGCAAGGACGCGGATGCCGGCGTAATCGCGTGTTTCGGCGATACCTTCCTGGCCATGAAATTCTCCAAAGAATGTATTTGCTTCGTGGATAGGTACAGCACGTCCGGACTCATCGAGACGAAGGACAATGCTCTCGCCATTCAAGACGGTGGAGAGGAGAACTTCGGATGTTGCACCGGCGTAGTCTGCAGAGAAGATACGACTGACAAGACTTGTCGCATCGAAGATGGCGACGAGTGTTCCCATGCGCTGGCCAGCAGTCATCTGCGGCGATGCCACAATGTACTCTGTCCAACCTTCGTCTGTAATGACAGGAAGGAATGTTGTTCCGGCTGTCGATCGAACAACCGAGAGAAGAGCATCATCATTGAGAATGCGAGTGTTCGTTCCTGCGATGCGTTTGAGCTCGCCAGCGGCGTCGATCTGCACCAGCTCTTGAAAGCCAACGAGATCGGTGATCGATGAGCGTGATGCAAGATTTGGATCGCGTCCCACGATCGAGAGCTGCTCGCGTTGTTTTGCAATCGTTGTCTCCAAAAGAGTTTCTCTCGCCGCAGCGATCGACTGAAGCTGAGAGTTGGTGCGAACTTTGAGCTCATTCCACGACAAGAAGAATGCGGTGACCGCGATGCTTAAGACCGTGAGAACAAGGAGTCCAAATGTCTCAAAAAAGAGGGTCGTGCGGAGGGAGTTCTTCCGCACAGAGCGCCGTTTTTGGACCAAAATCGATGGACTCATAGAATCTCACTATTATAGCAGAAAATAGCCATTTTTTCCAGGTCTTTACGGCCACAAAAAAGGGCGAAGGAGGACGTCCTTCACCCTTTATCATTTCCGATATTAGCGAGTGACCGAGATGGTGGCACCCTGCTCTGCACCCGGAGCACTCACTGTTACGCGACCGTTACTGAGTCTCAGGATGTAGTAGTTTGTTCCTGTCGCTGTCGATGCAACTTGTGGGTCGTTTGGCAGTGCGACAAGGTACGAACCAGTGAGTACATTCAGGCTGATTGGACCACCGTCACAGTCCACGTTCACGCCACTCTTACAAATTTCGCGAGATGTCGTTGTGATCGCAGAAGGAAGGTTACCGCTGTTGTCCAAGGAGTACTGGTAGACAGCATCGATAATAGTTTTCACGTCGGAGCGGCGTTGAGCGTTGCGCGCATCACCCAGCTGCTTTGTTGGGTTAATGGCAACAATAACAACTGCAGCGAGAATCGCGATAATACCGATCACGAGCAAAAGCTCAATGAGGGTGAAGCCGCGCTTAAGAGAAGAGAGGGACATAGAAGGAAGGGAAGCAAATGCGTGAAAACACGCGAATTGTAGGTCAGTGTAGCAGTGGAGTGCCTTGGGACAATCTTGGCTTTCTCTCAAATTGTGACGTGGTAAAAAAGGAAGGAAAGGATTGAAAAGAGTGAAAAGATGGAAAGGAACTACGACAAGCAACGAAAAAAGGAGTGAAGGGATAAGCTCCTTTCACTCCTTTGTTTCTTTTTAGTCCGTTACATCCTTTTCTTAGCGAGTCACAGTGATGACTGCGTTCTGCTCTGCATCTGGAGCCTTCACCGTGATGCGGTTACCGCTCTTGAAGATGCTGTACTGTGTGCTGTTACCTGTAGAGCCCGTCTGTGGGTCGTTTGGGAGAGCAACAACGTATGCACCTGTGAGCATGTTCAGGTTGATGAGACCTGTACAGTCGACAGTGACACCGCTCTTACAGATTTCAGTCTCCGATGTTGTGATAGTGGAAGGAAGGTTTCCACTGTTATCCAGAGAGTACTGATACACCGCATTGAGAATGGTGTTCACGTCAGCACGGCGCTGAGCGTTGCGCGCATCACCCAGCTGCTTTGTTGGGTTGATAGCGACGATCACGATTGCGGCGAGAATCGCGATGATACCGATGACGAGGAGCAGCTCAATGAGCGTGAAGCCTCGTCGGAGCGAATGGAGAGACATAAAAATTGAAGAGAAGGGGAAATGAGTACGAACTGGAAAGTCATTGTAGCGCCCGCTCACACGCAGATTTTCCATCGCGTCAGCATTCATCTTTTTTTGCAAGTCGATCTAACACGCAAATGTCGTTGCAGAACTTTGGCACGTGCCACTCTCGCAGATGTACCACTCGTACAGGTGATTGTTACAGGAAGGAGATGGGCATGTGCCACACCCTCCCGACTCACTCTGATCATCTGGATAAAGCGTGGCAGTAGATTGGAATGTGCGTGTGTACACGGACGGAGGGATGGTCGGGATAGTCGTACTCAAAATAAACGACATGTACACATTTGTGTTGTTGACGTTTCGAAACACAAGATTGGAAATGTGAAGATTCGATTGTAAGAGTGCGGACGTGAGACTGCGTTGCACAAGTAGGAGGTTGCCGGACCCCACGCGAGAGAAAATCGTGGGGTACTCACTGTTTAAGGCCATCTGCAGCGTAAGGACAGATCCGGTACTACCCGATGCTGGTGCCAACACTTGCTCGGCACGTCGTACATTCTTGGTCATTAGTTCCACCACTTGCGTGCCAGACTGCTCCACTGCTGCTATCGATTTCTGACGGACGCGTGCTTCCTGTGTAGAGAGGAACACCATCACTATTGTCACACTCATAATGGAGAGAATGCCGAGGAAGAGAAGTGTCTCGAGCAGTGTGAAGCCGGCACGGCGAGTGAATTGTTTCATTCGCAGAGGGTGAAGACAGGAACTTCTTGCCATGAGTAGATGGTCGTTGCCGGTAGTAGTTGGCTCACAATAACCTCCAGTCGTCGCACCGTGTCTTGCACCTTTCCTTCTGTACAGATGAGACGATTGGAATTTCCAATGCCTCCCACTGGCAGCACTTCGCACGTGCCAGCACCGAGTGTCACGATCTCACCTCCGGCGTAATATGGTGAATCGCGGAGAGCGCGGAGTGCGTACTCCGCACAGCCCTGTGCTTGTGCCAACGCCTGATTCGCTTCTAGCACACTCAAGCTTACTTGGTTTGAGGATGTTCCAAGAAGAAGCACCGATGACAGAATTGCGGAGGCAATCGCTCCTACGAAGAGAATCGTGATAAGGAGAATGTACCCCTTCTGAGAAGTTCGAAATCCGAATCTCGAATGCTGCCTCTGTTGTGCAGGAGTTTTCATCCGGGGGCGAACACGAAGAGGGAAGAGGAGGACACGCCGAAGAGTCGATCGGCGATCCAATCGTAGTACACACCACGAATTGTTGCAGACGCATCGTATGTTTTCACAATGGGTGATGAACCTTGTACGAAGCGAATAAGGTCGAGTACGAGGATTTGCGCTGCGCTCGCACTGCCAGCTGCGAATGCATATTTACTGCCGTAGATCATGGCAAGAGAGTTCACATCGCCACCGATTTCCAGAGTCCATGGGCCTGGCGGTGGGTTTGGCACCGGTGCCGAGCGTGTATCGTAGAGAGTCAGCTCATCGATCGATGAACCATTCGCACGTCCAATGAGTGCCGCAGTGCCCGAGAGCGATATGGCGTAGGCATCTTGCGTATTTGTCATATCGATACCGTTGCCCGGTGCAAATGCCATATTTTCCGGATCGAAAATATCGATGACCTGAAGCTCGGCAGCATTGTTGGAGTTACCAATGTATGCGTAACCGTCCTGGAGAGTGACACTGAGTGCACTTCCTGTGAGGGTCATCGATCCTAGGAGTGTCATGTCACCGGTTTCGCTCATACGAACTGCGGTGAACTGCGCATTCGGCGGGTCGTCGAGTGAGCCGACAAAAATGTTGTCGCCATACATGGCGATGGATCGTGCTTTGCCGCTACCCGGAAGGTCGTAGCTATTGATCAGATTGGAAGTTGAAAGAGTGCTTGGCGAAGAGATGTCGTACACTTGCACCTCGCTTGTGGGATTGTCGGTAGCGAGGAAAAGACGATTGTTTGTTGTCACCAGCCCATATGCAGAGGTGCCCAGATCGAAACTGGACGCAACCCGAGTCGGTGAAGCCGGATTTGAAATATTGTAAATGTACAAACCCGCGCCACCCGAAGTCTGCGTACTCGTGACATACGCGTACGATCCCTGAACAGCAATTTTTTGGAAGTCCGGTGAGCCGCTCTGATTCAAGAGTCCGACACGAATCATGTTTGCCCAGTTTCCCACAGTCGCAATCGCTCGCCAGTCGGTGAGGTAGGTAGTGAGCATCACTGAGCCCGACCGAGCTTTTCCAAAATTCCAGCTCACATGCGAATCTGCCTTCAGCCAATCGGATGCAACGGATGAAATTTCTATGTGAGTTGTGTAACCATCTACTTTCACCGATGCACCGGAAAATGCCCAACCGCTATTTGTCAGCTTGAGTCCTTTGGAACCAGTCGTGACAGAAGAGAAGCTCGTCGCCCGCATTTGCCGCACAGCTTCCAATTGTTGCTGCGCAAGAAATGCCGCACGTGTTCTGTCACCTCCAATAATGGTTGATTTTTCCCCTGCAAGGAGAGAGAAGCCAATGCCAGCAAGGAAGATAGAGAAAATTCCGATGGCAATAATCGCTTCCAATAAAAGACTTCCATCACGATCCCGCAGACGCAGAGAGGGCAGCCATGTGGCCGCCCTCTGCATGCGCGAGTGATGTCGCACGTTCCTTGGCATAGGAACTAACGACTATCGGAAACCAATTCCAGAATAGCTTCGCCACAACCGAACTTGCGAGATGTGTCGATGTAGAAGGAGAACAAGCTTTGGAGCTGACGATAGAGGACAGGGTACTGATCGAAGCGGTTGAATGCGCCACGATTTTCGATGGCATCCAGGATCTGACTGCAGCTACAACCTCGTGTGTCCTCGATGGTGTACTGACTGACAGATCTGCGAGGGCCGACGCGGAACACAGGCAGTGCGTTTCCATTTCCGCGTGGTTGTGTGAGCGCGTAGCGGTTGAACGACATGTATTCTGTGGGCACGGATTCAGGAATAGTTGTGCCGATTGGACAAAGGTCATTGGAGTTTTTTACGCCATCTTTATCTGTATCATCGTTAGCCGCGAGTGAGCTACTGCTCGATGACGACGAACTCACAGAACTGGATGAACTCGAAGATGAGCTAGACGCACAGCTACCCTGACTTGCTGGCTTGTCGATAGAGAGAATAGCAACAGCGTCGTGGTAGTTGGCTCCAGCAATGTCGCCGAGCTGCACCAAGAGCACCACGTCACGATTGCCAATACGCATTTTGGCATCCTCCGTGAGAATGTCGCGGAGGTACTTCTTTAATTGACCTCGATCTACGATGTCTTGGAGACCACTGAATGTTTGACCGCTACGAAGCACCTTCACACGAGAGTCGCCACGGCCGGACTCAGCGGTGCGGTTGAATACCCATGAGTAACGACCATTGAAGGAGAGCATGATATTGCTGCCCGATGGCACATCGCGGAAGACTGTCAGCTCATTGCCACGGAGACTGCGATAGCCAAAGAGTTGCTGCCATGTGCTGCCGCCATCGAGCGAGATGCGAGAGCGAACGTTGACGCGTGGACCGCGAACGCCGTATGTCGCTTCCGATCCAATGATGCGCACTGTGACATCGGCCTTACCATTCAGCGTCACGACACCGCCAGCTCCAATCGTAAATGGAATGGCACATGGATCATTGACTGCGGCAACAGAGGAGCTCGACGAACTACTGGATGACGAAGATGAGCTTGAGCTCGATGCATCACTTGGCTCTCCTGCCGACCAGTACAGAATGACGCCATCATCGGATGTGGTAACGCGTGTCTTAAACGTCATGCTCTTTGCGTTTGAACCAGCGACGAATTCATCGCCAGACGATGTGTCATTCACGATTTGGTCTGTTGGATTCTCCGTTGCGTTGAGGTCTACCTCATTAATAGTGGAGGTGATGTATGCCTTGTTGAATTCGATTTTTGCATCGGCAATTTCTTTTCCACTTCCATTGGGGTGTGTGCCATGTTGGATGAAGCGAATCCATCCGTTACCGCGTTCTACGGCAATGCCATGTACGTCTTCGGAGATGCCATTATCGACAATGGTCGTGCCACTTGGAGTCTGGAGTGGGATCCACTGGTCATCGGCAAAAGCGAGGGCAGTCGGGCCAACGAAGACCTTGTTCTTCAGGTCGCCATTACCCGCGTTCTCGACACGATTGAAGTGTACCTTCACACGAGCGCGAGACTTGTCCGTGCAGGTGTTTGGCTTCTCTGTGAATGTGAGAAGGATGACTGCATCCTGGAAGTCCGCAGAACGCTGATCCAACGTGCCAAGTTCTGTGAGGATGATGACGTCCTTTGCACCAATCTTAATGCGTCCCTGTGCATCGATAACATTTTTCAGGAATGATTCGAGAGACTGTTGATTGTCGAATGGAGCATATTTTGGCAATGGATCGCCATTGCGAAGTACGTATGCGTGACCATCATTTCCGTCCGAGTAGTATGTCTTATTGAACAGCCAGGAGTATCGACCATTGATGCGCAGGCGGATGGGGGCGCCGCTTGGGACGTTCTGGAGTGTCTGCGTTTCGTTTCCTTCGACAGCACGACCATCGAAGAGGTCGAGCCATTCCTCACCATCCGTGCTTGCGGCGACACGTACAGCAACTTTTGGTCCGCCGGCACCGTAGGTAATAGAAGAGCCAAGGACTTTGATTCGGACATCATTGGTGCCAGTGCTCTCCACTTCGCCGGATTTGGTTACTCCGAAACGCACGTCACACGACGGATCGTCGTTGGAGCTGCCAGCAGAGCTGCTCGACGAGCTTGTTGCTCCACCTGTCGTGCCAGATGTTGTACCCGATGTATCGCCACCTGTTGTACCCGATGTATCGCCACCTGTTGTACCCGATGTCGTGCCAGATGTTGTACCCGATGTATCACCACCTGTCGTTCCAGAGGTTGTACCCGATGTATCACCACTCGTTGTTCCAGATGTTGTACCCGATGTATCACCACTCGTTGTTCCAGAGGTTGTACCCGATGTATCACCACTCGTTGTTCCAGAGGTTGTTCCGCTTGTGGTACCTGAGGTCTCACCGCTTGTGCCTGCGCTTGCACCACCAGACGAGTCGCCACCAGAAGAATCGCCACCAACTTCTGCACCGAAACATCCGCCATCCAAAATGCCGCTCACTGTGATAGTGCCAGCGCCATTAATATCAAGGAGTCTGTAGCCATCGGCGACTGTGGAATACACACACACAGTTCCTGTTACCGTTGGTAGACCATCGACACGCGTGAAGGAGATTTCACTCATGCCATCCGTTTCTACGCTGCTCGGAAGCGGGAAGCTAATGTCTTGTTCTTCGTTGCGTACGCCGTATTCCTCACCAGCAAACAGCGTGCCGGTGGGGAAGTGCACGCCCCACGCCGAGTCCAGTTTTCCTGTCTGGGACAAGGTTTGCGCAGCGCGTACAGCCTGCACCAAATGCTCTGTTGCCGTGTCTAAGTCCGAGTACACCTGGTACTGACGGTACATAGGAACGGTGATGCCTGCAGTTGCAGCAAGAAGACCGAGAGCGATCAAAAGTTCGATCGCCGTAAAACCGCGATGCTTTTTCGCATGCGATTTCTTAGAGTGCCTAGCGACTTTTCGCATAGGAAGGGAGGGGAAAGGGTGTCTTTTACCTACCCACGTTTCCTACGATGGAGTAGATAGGAACAATGATAGCAAAAGCTATCGTCCCTACTAGTCCTCCAATGAAGATTAGAAGCATTGGTTCGAGCACAACTGGCAATCGCTGAGCAGCGTCTTCGGCCTTCTTCTCGTAAATATCGGCGATTCGCATGAGCATATCGGCAATTTTGCCAGACTTCTCACCTGTCACAATCAGCTGTTGCACAGAAAGCGGAATGAGTTTAGAAGTCTCTTTGATCGAACTGAAAGCAGAGGCAAATGACTGCCCAACCTCGATTTCATTGGCGAGTCGGTAATAGAATCTCTGGTAGTACACAGTGTCCGTGACAGCGGCCATCGATCGAATCGATTCGACGAGCGGAACACCGGCACGAAGCAAGCTTCCAAGGATGACTCCGAAGCGAGCGATTGTTGCCGACTTCGCCATGGAACCGATGCCTGGAATATGGAAGATGAACATCTGCGCTGGCCCTTTGAGACGTGTGTACTTGCAGATCATCACGATGACGAAAGCTGCACCAAATGTGAGAGGAACGGCTACAGAACCGTTATCCCTAAAGAAGTTTGCGACCCAAATCACGATGCGTGTTACCAGCGGAAGGTCGGCATTCAATGATAAGAGAACACCGACGAGCTGCGGAAGCACGAACCAGGCAAGACCGAGCGTGATGCCTACCGTGAGCGTGAGAACGATCGACGGATAGATCATCGCCATCTTTACTTTCCCGCGGAGCGAGCGGTCTTTTTCTTGCTGTACCGAAAGGTACTCCATGTTTTTACTTAGCGAACCTGCCTCTTCACCAATACGAATGAGCGCGAGTGCATACGAGGAGAAGAAGTTCTGATTGTCCATTGCACGCCAGAGTGCGATACCGCTTTCCACTTCATCAATGATGCGTGCGACAAGTTTTTTCATTGGTTTCACGCGTGTTTCGGCCTCAATTGTCTTGAGCGCATCGACAACGGTCAGTCCGGAGTTGAGCAGGATCGCCAAGTTTTCGATGAAGTGAATTTTCTCTTTTCCGAGTCCGAAATTATTCAAAGCCGCCATGAACTTCTGCATTCCAGTCGCACCCTTTGGCGCCGTGAATGTCAGTGGTTTCTTTTCGTCCACTCCTTTCTTATCCGCCGGCTTCTCCGGCACCAATTTCGGCGCAGCAGGTTTTGCTTCTGGCGTCAGGACACCCAGCATCTGTTCAGGCGCTTTTGTTTCTGGAGCCGGTGTTGCAGCAGCCTCACTTGGCTTTGCGGATGGTTGGTTTTGGTTCGGCATTGTTCTGGAAGAAGATTTCTTCTGGTGGTGCTGCAATGCGGAGGAGTTCCTCGATGGTTGTTTGTCCAGACTTGGCTTTCTCTAGACCATCCTCGAACAGGAACATGAATCCATTCTCACGAGCTTTGAGGAGAATTTCAGTGCTATTTTTCTTCTGCACGATGAGCTCCTCGATCTCTTTATCGACTTCAAGGAGTTCGTAGATACCCACACGTCCACGGTAGCCCGTATTTCCACATGCTTCACATCCTTTGCCACGGTAGAGTGTCACTGGTTCGTCACCAGTAAAGTAGTGCTCAGCGCCCTTGAAGAGTGTCTTCGCTTCATCGGGTGTGACAGTGTAACTAAAGCGACACTGCGGACAAATTTTTCGAGACAGACGCTGCGCGACAATCACTTCCAGTGTGGATGCGAGAAGGAATGGTTCCACTCCCATTTCGATGAGACGAGGAACAGCAGTTGCAGAGTCGTTGGCGTGGAGAGTGGAGAACAGGAGGTGACCGGTCAGAGCGGCGTTGACGGCGATAGTTGCAGTCTCGGCGTCACGAATTTCTCCGACCAGCACGATATCTGGGTCTTGGCGCACAAGAGAGCGGAGACCCTTTGCAAACGTGAGGCCTGTCTGTTGGTTCACCTGAATGTGGTTGATGCCGGGGATCTTGTACTCCACCGGATCTTCGATGGTGGAAATGTTCACGTCCGGACGGTTACGCATCTTGATGAGTCCGTAGAGTGTCGTGGACTTACCCGCACCGGTTGGACCGGTTGTGATGATCATCCCGAATGGCTTATTGGCGGCCTTTTCGAGGATTGTTCGGTAGTGATCGGAGAAGCCAAGGTCAGCGAGTGTGAGGTTACGGACGTATTCCGAGAGGAGACGCATCACGACCTTCTCACCATCGACGATGGGGATGATCGATACACGAACGTCCATGGTTCCGGACTTGGATTTGTAGCGGATCGCACCGTCCTGAGCAGCGAAGTGTTCGTCGATGCGGAGGTTGGCTTCGATCTTAATGCGGTTGACGATGCCTTCGTAGAAAGGCTTGGGGAGACGACCGGCTTCGTGCATCACACCGTCGACGCGGAAGCGGACGATGACATCTTTTTCCTGCGGCTCGAAGTGAATGTCGGATGCCTTGAGGCCCATCGCGTCATCGAAAATTTCTTCCAAGATTTCTGGCGCAACTTTCTTCTGCTTCTCGATGATGGATTGGAAGCGAGTCGCGAGTGGTTTGCGGTAGAGAGCGAACGCAGTGGCGATGGCATTCTTCGGTGCGTACACAAATGTGACAGTTCCGGCGAACGGTTTTGTGGCGACCGCCTTCGGCTGTTTTGCCCAGAAGCTCTTCTTGTCAGTCGCCTTCGCTGCCTTGCCTGTCGGGATGTAGTGTGTCTGACCCACGTTTGCCTTTACTGCTTCCTCCAGGCCTTCCTGTCCTGGATCAGACGTTGCAACCGTGATGGACTTATCGGTCTCGTATGCCACAGCGACCAGGCTTAAGCTACGAGCACATTCCTCAGGAATAACGCTCACCACTTCGCGAGCTGGTGGTTTCCCGACTACATCGTAGAACGGCAACTTGTAGTACTCAGCGAGAGCATTCTCCAAGAGGTCGGCTGTGAGGAGGCGACGCTCGAAGAGAATGGTGCGGAGATCCACACGACGCTGCTCTGCCTCCTTGAGAACTTCTGTGAGCTCGCTTTCGTTCAGATAGTTCTGAGCGACGAGGATTTTGCCGAGGTCTTGGTTGGAGATCTGCATACAAGTGTGGGTTATTTCAAACTCGATTTCACCTTCTCGACGATGTCGCCGATTGGTGTGTTGGATTTCACGAAGTAATCGATCGCGCCGAGTGCCTTAGCCTTCGTGCGATCTTCATCCTGGCCTAAGTTACTCAGCACGATGACTGGCACATTGAGCTTCTGTTTCTGAATTTCCTCCAGCACCGCAAAGCCGTCCATTACCGGCATGATGAGGTCTAAGAGCACCATGGAAAACTTTCCAGCGCCGAGTGTTTTGATAGCATCCTGACCATTGGTCACCACCGTCGGGGCGAAGCCCTGATTTTTGAGCTTCATCTCCAAGGCATGAGAGAGTGGTCTCTCATCCTCCACAATGAGGATCTGTTTGCCGTTACTCGCCACTTCTGGCGCCTTTGCAGGCTCTTGAGGGGGAGGGGTTGGTGTGGGTGTGTCTTTCGTGGCCATAAATCTAGTTATTGTAGCAGAAAATAGCCATTTTTACAATGTCAGGACATTCAGAAGCCGAAATCACGTATTTCACATGCAGAATCCCTCTGTTTTCTGTATTCTGAGCACCGCCTTTCCACCCCCAATGCCAAAGAAAACAGCCCCACGACGCGCTCTACTCTCAGTATCCGACAAAGATGGAATAGTAGAGTTCGCGCGAGTATTACTCGATGCCGGATACGAGATCATCTCTACCGGCGGTACACAGAAAGTTCTGGAAGATGCTGGAATTAATGTTATTCACATCGAAAAAATCACGCAGTTTCCAGAAGCGTTCGGAGGTCGTGTGAAGACGATGCACCCACTCATTATGGGCGGCATTCTCTACAAGCGTGAAGACAAAGATCATGTCATACAGGCTGGAGAATTTGGAATTCGGCCAATCGATATTGTTGTCGTGAATCTGTATCCATTTCAGACAACAATTCAGAAAATTGGTTTCAATCCAGAGCCAGGAAAAGCTCTTCCAGAAGAGGCGATTGAACAGATAGACATTGGCGGTCCAACACTGATTCGCAGTGCTGCGAAGAACCACTCCAGTGTCACCGTGATTTCCGATCCGTCTGACTACAAGCGTGTGAGTGAGCAACTTCAAGAAAATGGGGAGACCACGGTGGAGCTCCGTCGAGAACTTGCCACGAAGGCGTTTCTCCACACATCAATGTACGACGCGTACATTGCGGAGACAATGTCGGGTGGTACAACGGATGACATCATGCTGACCAATGGTCGTCCGCTTCGTTACGGAGAAAATCCTCATCAGTGGGGAAAGTTTTTCGCAGTAGAAACAGCAAAATGGCATGTGGGTGCTACCTGGAAACAGCTCCAAGGAAAGGAGATGAGCTACCTCAACTTCTTAGATGGTGATGGTGCATGGCGCATGGCATGCGACTTCACCGCGCCGACGGCGGTGTTCGTGAAGCATGCCAACCCAAGTGGCATCGCATCCAATGACACCATCGAAGATGCATTCCAGAAAGCGTACGACACAGATCGTCTCTCAGCGTTCGGAGTCATCATCGCAGTCAACCGTCCGTTCACAAAAGCTCTCGCAGAAAAAATTATCGATCAGAAGATTTTCGTCGAAGTCATCTTGGCTCCAACGTACGACCAGAGTGCGCTCGAGATTCTTAAGAAGAAACCAAATATTCGAGTGCTCTCCATGGGGAGCTCGAAGTTCTCACAGAACGTCATCTACCGCAGTGCGTTCGGTGGCATGCTCGTACAGAACGATGACACGCGAGAGGTGACCGAGAAAGATCTCACATGGGTGACCAAGAAGCAGGCGACAAAGGAGCAAATCCGCGACATGCTCTTTGCATGGAAGGCAGTGAAGCACGCCAAGTCCAACGCGATTGTTCTTGCCAAAGATCAGACAACCATCGGCATTGGTTGTGGCCAGACAAGCCGTGTGGATAGCACGTGGATCGCGCTCAAGAGAGCTGGAGAACAAGCCAAGGGATCGGTGTTGGCGAGTGACGCGTTCTTCCCATTCGCAGACTCCATCGAAGAGGCAGCGAAGAAGGGAATCGTCGCTGTCATCCAACCGGGCGGATCCATCCGCGATGCAGAAGTCTTCAAGCGTGCAGATGAACTTGGTATTGCGATGGCAACGACAGGTGTGCGAGCATTTCGGCATTAGCTTGTCATCGCGACGGAGGATGATGTGCAGAACTTGATTTTTTGAAAATGAAGAGGAGCATGAGGAGTTAAGAACTTCTCCCCACGCTTCTGTCGCATCGACTCTCTGTTGATCGCGGTGATACCTGGAACGGCGTACAGCCGGTGCCGATCGTGAAGGGCTTTCGACGTACGGTGAAAGTAAAAGACGCAACAACAGAAGATGGATACAGGAGAGAGGAGGAAGTGGTTGAGATTGGTCGAATGCTGCTCACGACAGAAGATCGAGTGCAGGATTTTTTGGAACGTCATATCGGGTGCATCATTGCTGACATCGCGGTCGATACGTTTGATGTGATCGTGACGGATGATGCGCAGATCGAACACACGATCGCAATTCTGCGCAAAGCGGGCTATCGAGTGATCGATACGCCATCGGTAGCGGTAGAGTTTAAGCCACAGGAACCGCCAGTTCCTGCGAAAGAAGGAGCGCCAGAAAAAGATTATGTTGTTACTCCGGCGAGGGTGGCGTGATAAAATTGACTCCTGAATACTTAGTTGTACAGTATCAGTATGTTGTATCGAGCAGCGCAAAAACATGATGTCCGGGATGCGGCACAGAATGCCGGTGTTATCACAATGGGTATCAATCCCTCAAAGAGAGATTTGCACTTGGGGCACTACGTCACTCTTTTCAATGCTCATCGAGCACTGTCAAGTGCGCCGGGATCAGTGGGTGTGTTTTACGTCGATGATCGTGAGCATCATTCAAAGCATTCCACCGAAGGAGATGTGGCGAGGTTCACGATGTCCGCTCCAGAGACTGTCGCATCCGTGCGCCAGCTAATGGAAGGATTTTTGCGTTCGCTCGATGCGCAATTGCACACTTCTGTTTCTCGACGAGTGCGCATTGTCCCTATGCACGAATATATGATGGAAGGTGCGTCGTCCACGACGCCGCAGCTCGGTGGACAGCTCTACGATTTGCTCTGGGAAAATCGTGCAAAAATTACAAACACTTTTCATATGGATAATCCTTTCAATGAGGCTCCGTTTGTCATGCCTTTTTGCACTGAATGTCGCTCTGGAACTCGGATAGATGAGATGATTTTTCCGACTGCGCATGCTATTCGCAGCAACTGTATCAATCTTCTGTGTCCCCGTAGAGACATGCAAACCGAAGCGATACCTCATCAGGATACCAATTGGTCGATGCACTATGCTGTCGACCCACTACGTGACGCTCTCCTGAGTCAACAATTCTCTCGCCGAAGAGTCCTCCATATTTTTGGAGGCGATTACGGATTACCGTGGGGCGTGTATGGTGTCCCAAAGGCAGAACGTTTACATACCGTTCTTACGGATATTGCTCCTGGCAAGGTCGATTACTACGTGGGTCCACTCCTCCGAAGAAATGGACAAAAACTTGCAAAAAGTAATGGTGATAAAACTCGCGCCGCACCAAAAGCATCTGCCCTTCAGGAATTGGCAACTGCTGGCGCAATCGTTGATCTCTAAAACGATCAAGATTTGATATACTGGCCACTCAATGTCCCAACCCATCTTCGCTGGCTTGAATCGTGATGTCTTCGACTCGCACAATCCTGCGCCATACGCTGAAGGTGCAAAGAAGGGCGTCGATGAAGCACTTGTTCGCCAGATCAGCGCTGATAAAAATGAACCGAAGTGGATGCTGGACCTGCGTCTGCAATCCTTGAAGATTTTCTTAGAGAAGCCAATGCCAACGTGGGGAGCGGACTTGTCCAAGCTCGATCTCGACAACATCATCTACTACGCCCGGCATGGTGCAGCCGAGACCGATAACTGGGAAGAAGTGCCAGACGATATTCGTCGTGTGTACGATCGCTTAGGAATTCCAGAAGCGGAGCGTCGCATGCTCGCCGGTGTTGGCGCCCAGTACGAGAGCGAGATGGTGTACCACCGTTTGAAAGAAGAATGGGAGAAGCTTGGGGTGATCTTCTTGGACATGGACGATGCTGTCGAAAAGCATCCGGAGTTAGTGCGCGAATACTTCATGAAGTGCGTGCCGCCAACTGATCACAAATTCGCCGCACTGCATGGCGCCGTGTGGTCAGGTGGAACTTTTCTCTATGTGCCAAAGGGCGTGAAGGTGAGTGAGCCACTGCAGGCATACTTCCGCATGAACGCGAAGAACATGGGGCAGTTTGAACATACGCTCATCATCGTGGAGGAAGGCGCTGATGCGCACTACATCGAAGGTTGTTCGGCGCCGAAGTACGGCTCACAAGGGCTCCATGCCGGACTCGTCGAGATCTTCGTGAAGGAAGGTGCTAAGTGCCGCTACTCGTCTGTGGAGAACTGGAGCCGCGATACGTACAACCTCAATACCAAGCGTGCCATCGTGCAGAAGGACGCGGTGATGGAGTGGATCGGCGGCAACATGGGAAGTGGCGTCACGATGCTGTATCCGTGCAGCGTTCTCGTTGGCGAAGGCGCGCGTTGCGACCACATGGCACTCGCGTTTGCCAACAAAGATCAGTGGCAGGACACCGGTGCGAAGGTGCTGCACATGGCACCGCACACGAGCAGCAAAGTTGTCAGTAAGTCCGTGAGCAAAGATGGCGGCTGCGCTGTCTACCGAGGTCTCCTGAAGATCGCGCCACATGCGCACGACTGCACGGCGAACATCGAGTGTGACGCGCTTCTCCTGGATGAGAAGAGTCGCACCGATACGATCCCGGATATCCAAGTTCGCAATAACGATGTGACCATCGCACATGAGGCGACGGTCGGAAAATTGTCCGAGGAAGATCTCTTCTACCTCATGAGCCGTGGCATTGCCGAAGAAGAGGCGAGAGCGATGATTGTGAATGGATTCATTGAGCCGATCGTCCGCTTGCTGCCGCTCGAATACGCCGTTGAGATGAACCGCCTGATTGAACTAGAAATGGAAGGATCAGTCGGTTAATCGATCTTCCCTTTCAATAACTGCAGAACGCGTAGGCGTCTTTCCTGTGTCGCCACAATGATCGCTGCGATCTCTGGCTTTGTGAGTTCTGCAATTTTTACTCTCGTCAGAGCAGCCGCATCTTCGATGGCATTGAGTGCGAGTGCCTGAAGTTTTTCCTGATCCATTGCTTCAAGCTCGCGAAGTAGCTTCGCTCGCTCAAGAGCCTCGTCAGAAAGAGGAGTATCAATTGGATTGAGTGTCGATTCGGTTTGCGGCTTCGGTGATTCGGACACGCGTGCTGGCGGGTCAATTCTCTTGGGAGATTCGTCGCTGCTTGATTGATGAATTTTCATCTCCCAATTCTATCATTTTTCAGCGGAATTGTCACCTGATGCTCGGTGCGCTTCTTTCATTCGGCGCTCCAATTTTCTCCGAATGTCTGTCTGCAAATCGCCAAACCGTAGGCTGTACGCAGCCATGATCTCTTTCGGCGTACGATTTCGATTGCTCTCAAGAACATTCTGCGGATCACCGGATCCGAAATGCTCCCAGAAATCTTCTGTCAGACGTAGCATGCAGATATCGTAAGAATTCTCTCCAGATTGTCCACTATTTTGGCCTATTACTGCGGCGGAGTAATTAGTTGACGTTAATAATTGTTAATTTCATAATATGCCTATGTTTCTCGATGAAGAGTCATCGTGTACGAGTGATGCTGCCGAAGAAGACACTGGCCTTGCGCAACGGATGCTCGACTTTAGTGATTTCGATGATCGTCGAGTTTTTGCAATTTTCCATCAGTCTCCTGACGCTACTTCTCAGGAAGCAGCGCGCGTTATTCTTCAGCAGCGTGGCTACAAAAACCTAGGCAGGAAGGCCTCTTTCCCTCAGACTAATCCTAATGTCCAAGCCCCTCCCATTCCTCGCGACCCAAGACTTGCCGAAAGGCTTGCTCGGTTCGTTGATCTCAGTCGAAAGCGACAGGAAGGTGCAGGGTCTACTGATTCCGGAAAGCGCTAAAGGCGAATCATTCCACGCAGTGATCGACAAAGCTGCGCACATTGCGATTGTTGCAGGCGCTCGTTCTAGTGCTGTTATCTTCCTCGAGCTTCATGCACCATCGATCGCCATGGAAGTCTTTTTGGAAGAAGAATCGACACTGTCTGTCGTCTGCTTACAACGCAGCGCAGGAGCTGTTATTTCGCAGCGCTCGCGCATCAAGACAGGATCGTCGCTCCATTGGCACAACGTGACGCTGGGCGAAGGCGTACAGCATGACCTGAAGTCCGAACTCGTTGGTCGCGATGCAGTGAGCAACATCGATTGGATCTTTGCGGTGTCTGGTAAGGCCAAGCAGGCGATCTCCGCTCGCAATATTTTTTCTGCGGAAAATGGTGGCGGAGAAATTACACTGAAAGGTGTGGCGCAAAATAGAGCGAAGGCAACGTGCTACGGAATGATCGAAATCGCAGAGCAGGGGAGAGGGACGAATACGTATCTTACGGAAGATGTATTGATGTTGGATTCCACGGCGATGGTCGATGCGGTACCGGGACTGGAAATCCGTACCAACGATGTGAAGGCGAGTCACAGTGCGACGGTATCGCGCGTGACGCCGGAAGATTTGTTCTACTTCCAGTCGCGCGGCATCGACCCAACCGAAGCCAGGCGCATGTATATCTTCGGATTTTTGAGTGATCTGACAGCCAAGATCGCCGATGAGAAGATCCGCACACAGATTGTCGACCACATCGAAAAAAGCTCTCTGCAAGTCGCATAGATTGATTATTTGGCATATTTGGGATAATTGACTAATAGTTAAATATATTTTATAATTCTGTTTAGCGTCTGTTCACTCTCCGTTTGTTCTTTGAAAGGTTGGTGCGCGATGTTTCTTGCAATGACTGCTGCTGAGTGGAAGGGGATATGCTTTTTTGCGACCCCGTTCGTAGTGATCATCCTGTTGATCATTTTGATCAACGTGATCAAGGCGACGGTGTTGGGTGTGATGAACTTTTTCTGGCCGTTCCGCCGCAAACGTTTGCTGAAGAGTCTCCAGTCGAATCGCCGGACGGATGCCGGCGACGCAGGAGGGTGGTTCACTGCCACTTTCACCTTCCAATTTTTCCAGGACAGGGATGGGCACGGTTGCCCCTATATCCGGGTGACCCTTCTCAAGGAAGGGCTGCCGAACAGCGAGTGTCAGTCGACGTACATCCACTTCGACCGGGACGGAAATCCGGTCAGTGGCCTAGAAATCGACAAGCAGATTCGGCAGGCGACCCTGCCGCCGTGGCTGGATCCGTACGATCCGGCGCGCAACCCTAGCTAAAGGGGCGGAGCAGAGCATGGACGCTCGACAGGCCTGGGAGTTTCTCCTAGGCCTGTCTCCGATGCCATAAAAAGCCTCATAAGTGCCTTTAGGCTGCTTTATCGTGCTTGTGTACTTATATGTAAATATATTGTATAATATTAATTGCTCTTTTCTTTAGTGCAACTCCCCGATCCGCTCGTTTCATATCTGCATGTGAGCCGTGCGGATCGTGGGAGATCCAAGAAGGCTTAACGCCAAGAAGTCCTGCATTTCCGAAAGGGCAGGCACATGAAGGTTCTCCATTGGCACGGATACAGTCACGAGGCAAGCTGCACCCCAAAGACGTTGAAGGAGGTTGTGATCCCGCGCCTCCAGGAGTTGGGAACTGGCGCCCTCGGCGTCATCCACTGCGTCAGCCGTGACGCAGATCCGTACGTCGACTGCGACCTCGGGGCAACGATTACGTTCCTGGCGATTTTCATCGCCAGCACCGAGACGGCAGAGTTCAAGGTGCACGGCACTAAGGGCGTGGTTGCCCCCGGGGAACTCGCGTGCGTGATGCTGGCCGGATCCAACGATCCCAACGATGAGGATGGTCTCCTGAAGGGGGAATTCGTTGTCCGGATCGGCGAGCAGAAGTTCACCGCCTTCCACGGCGGCAACTTCTACTTCGACGGAGAGCAGCTCCTCGAGTTCCACCCCGTTACCTGACACCTCCTTGGACGCACTGCCCAAGGAAAGAGCATCAGGCCGCCTAGTGATGAACTAGGCGGCCGCTCTTATGGATGCAGAATTAGTCACTCACCTAGCGATAGGCGAACGGAGCAGAGCATGGACGCTCGACGGGCTTGGGAGTTTCTCCCAGGCCTGTCTCCGAAACATAGAGTTAATCGGTTTTTTCCTCTCCGTTGCGTTCGCGCTGACCTAGTCTGTCGCGAATCCTTTGCTGCGCACTGCTTTCCTCTTCATCTGCCTTTTTCAATTCATCAAGGAAGCTGCTGCGCGGTGTCGCTGGCTTTTGCTCTGTCGTAACAACTCCACCACTTGCTGTACTGATCTTACTCATACTTCTTTCGCGCATTGCAGCCAGCGTGTCAGATAAAATCATTCGGCCAAAAGTGTCAGTGCCAGCTTGAGCTGCTAGCTTCTGAGCGTCTAGTTCAAATATTCCGTGGTGGATGTTGATCATGCAGATAGCGTAGTACGACAAGATTCCTTGTCAATTTTTTCACCTGATTTTTATTTTTCGTATTGCTTGCGAGCGAGCCGTTCTTCCCGCTTCCTCTTTTGTACAATGTGCTCTGCGTACAATCCTTCATGATCGAAATCCTCGATCGCTGCACAGGCGATGATGCGTTCTGAGTGTGCCGAGAGCAGGTTGATCAATCTTCTTTTACTAGGGTCACGCGAAAGAAGCTGAATGGCATCGGCAAGTTCCAGAACTGCCATTTCGAATTCAAATTCCCGGAAGAGATCTTCGCGTATCTCTCTCCTCAAAAGATCCGCGCTCTCAGTCTGTGGGAATTCCCACAGTGCAGGAGATTGGCGGTAGGCGAGTGCATCGACTTCATTGTTCTCAAACAGTCGCATGCTTCATCATTTCTTGTTTAGGCCTCGTCGTCAATTTCTTCGACATCGAACTCACCATTTTCAATAAGCGCTCCACGCACTTCGTCCCAAATCGCGATATTTTGTCGGTCTTGCATTTCGCGTTCCTCCTCCTCTTTTCGTAGCAGATCTTCAATCTCACGTTCATACTGAGCTCGGACTGCCTCTACTTCCACAATCTGCGGATGGGGAGCGAGGTGCATATGCTCAACCAGGCTGACACGTGGATGCAGTGTCCCATCAGGTGCTTTGTCGAACCGTTCCCAATTAATCGCGATCATAGGGGGCTGAAGCGAAGATTAAGGATGGGGATTGCTTGTTTGTTGCGCATTACTTACCGTTACGTGGAGCACGTTACCCTGAAAACTTGCGGTGAGTGTCACGATTTCACCTAGTGTTCGAAGTGCCCAGCCAGCCTGCATAGCATCTGGCAGTACGTGTGGTTGACCTACATCTCGTATTGTCACGCCGGTTTCTGCAATGGCAACAAGCACGGCGTTGTGCACTTGCCGACCTGTTTGATTGATGTTTACTACCACTAAATGATCGAATTGGGCTGAGCTTGGGTCTACTGGCGCATGAGATACGGACGATTGAGGGAGCAGAGTCGGCAAATTTTTCTCAAGATCACCAGTCACTCTTTCGTCTAGTCGAGGCGGCATAAGACAAAGGGAAAAAAGGGGAGGGGAGAGATGGTATCACAAAAAAGAGCTTTTCACTCCATCGTGTAGTAGAGATAACGAAATCCAGTTCGGAGCCTCGCTGCGTTGCAGAGCCCAATACCGCGTTCGCGGTGCTGAGTTCTGTACGCAGGAGGGGCGTCCTCCGCTCAAAATAAGGATCTATGATGATGTCACACCTCACCGAAGTGAGATGAATGACGCCCTCAGAGCATAGTTTCCAGAGAAACTCCCTGGTAAGGAGATGTTCCATGCGCAGGTTCTCCTACACATACCTTGTTACGACTTAGTCCCAATCAATAGCTTCACCGTGGTACCCCCTCTTGCGAGTAAAGGTCCTTCAGGTGCTTCTATCTTTCATGACTTGACGGGCGGTGAGTACAAGACCCAGGAACATATTCACCGTAACGTAGCTGATTTACGGTTACTAGCGATTCCAACTTCATGAAGTCGAGTTGCAGACTTCAATCCGGACTGAGAT
>CAZNPE010000004.1:0-94 GCA_964575275.1 uncultured Candidatus Peribacteria bacterium
TTCGAACCCACGACCTCCTGGTCCGAAGCCAGGCGCTCTATCCAGCTGAGCTACAAGGGCACATGTGTATTGTAATGATTGTTTTGATATCGCG
>CAZNPE010000004.1:194-145979 GCA_964575275.1 uncultured Candidatus Peribacteria bacterium
CAGGCGTTTTTTTCTAGCTCGCCCCGCAAGCGGGTCTCGACCCAGCTGAGCTACAAGGGCACATGTGTATTGTAATGATTGTTTTGATATCGCGCAGGCGTTTTTTTCTAGCTCGCCCCGCAAGCGGGTCTCGACCCAGCTGAGCTACAGCTACTGTGTTGTAAAAAATATCTGATTGCGATTTCGAGCGTGCCCTTATTATATACGGCGCGCAAGACACGCCTAGGCCAGCTAAAGCTACAAGGGCACATGTGTATTGTAATGATACTTTTGGTTTCTTGCAGGCGCTTTTTCTAAAAATTGTCTTGTACGCATGGATCAGGTCGCTAGTATCCCTGCACCATGAAAGTCGCCTTTATCGATAGAGACGGAACACTCGTTTATGAGCCAAAAGATGGTCTCGTTCGCCCCGATGATCTCCGCATTCTTCCAGGTGTGATCGACGCACTCAAAGGATTGAAAGCAAAAGGTTATCAGCTTGTGATGGTCACGAATCAGGACTTCACAAAGACAACCGATCATTCTCCTTTTTTCGATATCACACAGAAGATGTTGATTGAGCAGCTAGCGAAGGAAGGTGTGGCATTCGATACAATTTTCCTGTGTCCGCATTCACCAACTGACGGTTGCAACTGTCGAAAACCAAAGCCGGGAATGGTCACCCAGTATTTGAAGGACAATCTCATCGACAGGAAAACATCTATCATGGTTGGCGATCGAGAAGAGGCCGATGGTGGCTTAGCCAAGGCAATTGGCGTGCGTTATGTGAAAGTTGGTCCGAACGGTCAGTTTGCTTCTATCGAAACGTTGACAGCAGGCATATAATTTCCGGTATGCCATACGATGACGATGATCTGCTGGATACGCCGTCACTTTCCCGAGATTTTGGGAAAAGTAAGGAAGCGCAGCGTCTTCAGGGGCTCAAGGATAAGTTGCACAAGCAAGGCAAAAAAATTCCAACAGAGAGGTCGAGTGCCGATTTGAAGGAACTAAAATTGTCCGTGCTGAAGCAGGGTATAGAAGGAAAGAAGGACGATCAGACAAAGAAGCAAGAGAAGTCATCATCATTTGGTACAAAGACTCGTGAACAGGAAATCTCAGCGCAGAAATTGGGCGCAGATACACGTATGACGACTGATAAATTGGTGCAGCAAGGTGTACAGAAAGAGAAGGCTGATGATGAGCTACATAAACAGGAGATTTCGGCTGAAGATGCGTAAAAAGTCGGTGGTGTAAATCATTGACAAAATACTGAATTTCGTTAGAATACGTAAAACTATTTTTATGCTCGAACTTGCCAATTCATCGTTGAGTCCAGAGCCTATCGTTGCGGCTCCCATGTCAGCGCTTGGTACTGACGAGGTGAATCGCGTGAGGCAATTTGCGGTTGAATTACGAGCGCTTGGTCTGAGTGCGCCATCGGAAGATGAATTGCAACATGTGAGCGGGGCGCATCTTTCACCTACGATCATCAGGACTATCGATGAAGTCCAAGGAGTTGTTGCTGCTTATGCACGAGCACTGAATGCAGAACGAGATGCCATCAATCAGGTTGATACCTCTATCCGTCGCGACGGTGATGCTACGATTGATCTCAGAGATCAGAGGACTCGCCTAAGAGAAATCGACATGCTGGAGGCAGGGCGCGCAATAACTCCTGCCAGCGCTCAGCGTCGACGTGGTTTGCAGCAGATGCGTGTGGATCAAGCATCCGCAGCACTTGTGAATAATCGCATCGCACTTGAACGTCGCACCTGGAAAGAATTGCAAGTCATGGCGCAGACGCCGGAAGCACGTGCTGCGTATGAGGCGATTGCTGTACAACTTACGGATATTCTTGCCGCAATCCGCCGAGCGATTGTTCTTCCTCCTGCCCCAGCCCCAGAACCAGTACCTGAACCAAAGGCAGCAGAGCCTTCTGCACAAGACGATGAGAGACCACGCACGCTCCCGCCGCCACGTGCGTCACGCAGCAAGAAAAAAAAGACTCCAGGGAGCAGAGACCAGAAGCGGCGAACGCGATCAGTCGCCTCCTCACCATCTGACAGAACTCGTGTAAAAACTATCTTTATTCGACCGGAGAAAGACGGAACACTCCCTTTGGGCAGAATTTTGAAGGAACATTTTCCTTCCTTGCCAGGGAAGCGTACCCACTCAGCTGAGAGGCCTGTTGCCCAGCAAGGTACTGTGCTCATCACTGATCCGAGTCGCCCAGTTACGGTATTCGATGCTGGATCGGCAGAGGCGATTGTGTCTTCGGTTCTTCCGCACTCATCATTGCCGCTTACTGCTCCTGCAGCTCTTAGGCAGAGCCCCCGTTTGTCTTCTGCTTATTCGGCATTGCTCACAAGAAACGATGACATCATCAATGCGTCTGGCATGGAATATTCTTCTGAAGTCACTCGTGGTTCTATCGATAGAAAGGAGCCATTCGTTGCACCTGACGGAACACTTCAAACCAGAAACATCCACCTCGATATTTCAGTAAACCGGGGCAGGATTTTTACTGAGGAGCACATGCAAGAGCAGTGGGTAGGGGGCATTCTTCCTGCCATGAGTAGTGTTATCCAAGCAGAAAGATTTGCATCGCAATCAGAAATTGTCTCCATCAATGGACTCTTGTCCATCAGCATGATGACAGCTCAAAAGACTTTGGAAAACATTCCAGATCCTACAGAACGTCTATTTGTTGCACACTCACTTATTGCGGATGCTTCCAAATGTGAATCAGTTCATGATCGAATTGCACGACTTGGAATTGCGAGAACTATGATTGGAGCATTGACTCCCGGTGGTCACTTGCCAGCAGAAGACGCCAGATTATACGAATGGCTTGCAAATCAAGATGACTTCATAGGGAATACCGTCACGCTCCCAAGCAACCCCCAAGTTGCGCAGATGCTCGGCACCCTGAGGAGGTACGCTCAAGCAGCAGGGCTCAATCTACAGGTGTTTGAGTCCCGACTCTTAAGGCTGCTGAATCGTGAATTACCGCTAGACGATGCACGCCAGGAACTTGCGAGGGAACTCGATCAATCATACGTGCCGTTTTTTGAAGCGTTTCATGATCACCTGTTTGCCATCTCTTCTGCAAAGTTGAATCTTTCTGAAGAGCAACGACGATTTGCAGTCGGGGAGTGGTGTCGAAAGCGTTTGGATGCTCCGCAGGGTTCGGTTGGCTGTTTTCAGAGAGTAATTGCGTCTCGTATTCTTTTGGATTGCATCAAAAAACTAGAAGGCAGTGCTCACTAGGCTTTCCATTCTGCATGGAATGTTCCTGGCTTATCCAACCGCTCAAATGTATGTGCGCCAAAGTAATCGCGCTGTGCCTGCGTGAGGTTCTGTGGCAAACGCGCGGTGCGGAGTCCATCGAAGTAGGCGAGTGATGCCGACATGGCAGGGAGAGGTATGCCTGCTTCTACAGCTTTCGCGACAACTTTGCGCCACTTGCCGTGGCGAGCACGGAAAAGTTCCACCATACTTGGAGCGAGCAGTAAGTTGGCAGGAGTTGGCGTGGAGCGAAGGGCTTCTTCGAAAGTTTTCAGGAGCGTGGAGCGGATGATGCAGCCGCCTTTCCAGATGCGACTCACTTCCGGAAGATCAATGTTCCAGTTATTCGCTTTGCTCGCTTCCGCAATCATCGCGTAGCCCTGAGCGTACGAACAGATTTTACTGAGGAGAAGTGCATCTTTCAGTGCACGCACAGTCAGCTTCACTTCTTTCACATCGAGTGAGCCAATCGTCTGTTCGGCAGTGGTGCGGAGATTTTTCAGTGATGACATCAAACGCGCATCGACAGCGGCAGTAATCGTAGGAATCCCGACACCAAGGTCGAGTGCAGCTTGCGTTGTCCATTTCCCCGTTCCTTTCTGCTTAGCCTCATCTTTGATCATGTCGATGAGATCACCTGGTGTGCCAGCATCATCTTTCTTACGGAAAATATCGGCAGTGATTTCGATGAGGAAGGACTTGAGTTCTCGGCTTCGGTTCCAACTGACGAAGACTTCGCCAATCTGTTCGTTGTTGAGTTTTACAACGGACTTGAGCAAGTGATACGTCTCGGCAATGAGCTGCATATCACCGTACTCGATGCCGTTGTGCACCATCTTCACGAAGTGGCCCGAGCCACCCGAACCGATGAATGAGACGCACTTTCCACCCGAGCCATCTTTCGCGGCCATCTTCTGGAGAAGTGGAGCGAGGCGATCGAACACGTCGCGACTTCCACCTGGCATCATGCTCGGCCCAATCAATGCTCCTTCTTCACCACCCGACACGCCCATACCAAGGAAATGAATATTCTTTGGCTGAAGCGATGCAATGCGTCGATCCGTATCGGAAAAGAGGCTATTTCCTGCATCAATGATGGCATCTCCTGGCGAAAGAAGTGGTGCGAGTTCCTCGATCACTGCATCTGTCGCTTTGCCTGCATTTACCATCAGAATGATATTCCGAGGAGTGGGGATTGCGGCCACCAATTCTTGCAACGTTTTCGTCGCAATAAATTTTCCTTCCGAACTGTACGATTGCATGAAGGCATCAGTCTTTTCTGTCGTGCGGTTGTAGACTGCGACGGTAGCACCATTTCTTGCTGCGTTACGAGCGAGGTTCGCGCCCATGGTGCCGAGTCCAATCAATCCGATTGTGTGTGACATAGTGTGTAGGGGGATAGCTTCTAGGAGTTAGCTTATACGAGCTTCGAGATCATAGCATTGAGCATTTTTTTCACGATGACCGCGGGCAGGAACGCTCGCTCTCCATGCAAAAACCAGAGTGCCCGTTCCCGGGCGCGGAGCAGAGCTATTTCCTACTTCTTCACTTTCTCCCAATCAGCCATAAACTTTTTCAATCCAATGTCCGTTAATGAATGGCCAGGGAGTTTTTTGAAGACGTCGTATGGGATGGTACAGATGTGCGCACCGACCATCGCAGAGTCCACGATGTGACGCGGATGCCGCACCGAAGCCACAAGAACCTCAGTATCGAAGTCGTGTTGATGCCAGATTGCCATGATATCTGCAATCAAGCGCATCCCATCCTCACCCTGGTCATCGAGGCGACCAATGAATGGGCTGATAATGGTAGCGCCAGCTTTAGCAGCGAGCATCGCTTGTGCAGCCGAGAAGACGAGTGTGACGTTTGTACGAATACCTTTCTTCTTGAAGTGCGTGAGAGCCTTGAGGCCTTCGGTGGTCATCGGAACTTTTACGTAGATGTTCTTGTGCCAACGCGCATACTCTTCGCCCTGTTCGATCATTCCTTTCGCATCCGTTGCAGTCACCTGTGCACTGACGCACGGAACGTGCGTACACATTTCGAGGACAGTCTTCTTAAAGTCATTCCCTTCTTTTGCGATGAGCGATGGATTGGTCGTGACACCGTCGAGAACACCCCATTCAGCAACTTCGGCGACTTGTTTCACATTCGCAGTATCCAGAAAGAGTTTCATAGAGATGGAGGAAGGAAGACGCAGCTAGTATACTTGCACTCGCTTGCTCTGCCTATGAAGTGGTTTTCGAACGTCGCACCGGCTCTTGTCATGGCTTTGGTTACGTGTGGAGTCGTTGTGGGGTACGTTCAGCATGCCGATCAATCTGAGGCCAACGAGAAGCTCAATCAGTTCAATCAGCGAGAAGCGCCACAGAACGATAGCATCATGACCGATGACAACGTCCTTCTGTCGTATATCAAAGAGTACGGTCCAGCGCCAACGATGCGTATCATCGTACAGGCATCTGAAAATCTTGGGATTGAATGTCATAACCGCTCACATCAATTTGGCCGCATGAGCTTTGAGACGTACGGCGATGAAATTCTAAAACTCAATCTTCCTGAATGCCACTCAGGCTTCTATCATGGGGCAATCGAAGCATATTTTAAGAAATACGGCACGGATAAATTGAAAGATAAAATCGACACCGTGTGCCCCAGGACAATGAACAGCTTCTTCATGCACCAATGTCGTCATGGACTTGGTCACGGACTGATGGCATGGTCGAGCTACGACCTCACAGAAACATTGGAGTACTGCAATTATTTAGATGAACCAGAGGCCAAGGCATCGTGTCGTACAGGCGCATTTATGGAGAATGTCGTCGGCTCCCTTGCAGATTCCGATGAGGCGCGCGCCCTTGGTCACTACACCAAGTTTCTCTCGGATGATCCACAGTATCCATGCAACATTGTGAAGGATGAGTACAAGGCCGATTGTTACTTCTTGCAGACCGATCGCATGTTGCAGCTCTCGCCAAACGGTTATCAATTTATTGTCGATCAGTGCCTCCTCGCACCTGAGGCGTACCAATACACCTGTTTTGCCAGTATGGGTCGCACAGTGAGCGGACAACTTCGTGGGCGCCCAGCCGAAGCTCTCGTTGCGTGTCAGCTCATTCCAAATCTTGCGTACCGACAGTGGTGCATCGATGGAATTTCGAAAGATCAGCTGTGGGATCCGAGTGGCCAAGACAACGGCCTTGCGTTCTGTGCACTCGTTCCGCCAGAAGATGGTCGTGATGTGTGTTACCAAGGTTTGATCGGTCAGGCCCAGAGTGTGATGACCGACGAGCAGATTCGCGCGTTCTGCCCTCGCTTGCCACAAGAATATCAAGAAAATTGTTTCGCCATCCTCTAATCTCTATGCGCTCTTTTTTTGCATTTATCAGCCTCACGCTTGCTCTCGTTGCTTGTGCCCCGGCAGGATCTCCACAATCAGAATTCCCAACCGTTGCCGTCGACATGCGCCCCGGGCTTTTTGAGCCGACAACCATCTCTATAAAAAAAGAACAGAAAGTGTGCTGGGTCAATAACGACACTGTCGATCGTTGGCCAGCATCCAACATTCACCCCACGCATGAGATTTATTCCGAGTTCGACCCACAACGTGGCCTCGATCCAGGAGAAACGTGGTGTTTTGTATTCGACAAGCCTGGCATTTGGAAATTCCACGACCACCTTCTTCCGGAGCTTGTCGGGACTGTCACTGTGGAAGAATAATCGCACTCACAGAAAGTTCTGCTACCATTTGTATCCGTGACACCAGCCACAACGTTTGAGAAGAGGCGAATCACCATCCAGATGCCCATGCTGACCGTGGGGATCGACGAAGCCGGCCGCGGCGCTCTTGCCGGCCCCGTTGTCGCTGCTGCGTGCGTTCTTCCGCTTGGCGCTCACATTCCAGTGAATATCGATGACAGCAAGAAGATGACGCCCGAAGAGCGTGAAGAGTCATATGCATGGATCATGGAACATTGTTTGTGTGGCGTTGGCATTGTCGACAACCGCACGATTGATCGCATTGGCATTTTGGCTGCGACCGAACAGGCAATGCAGGAAGCAGTCGCGCAGGTTGCGAAGTTCAGTCGCGATCTCTATCTCCTCGTCGATGGCCGCGACGCATTTTGGTTCGATCATCCCCATAGCTCTATCGTGCGTGGTGATGAGTCGGAGCCTGTGATTTCTGCTGCATCGATCATTGCGAAAGTGACGCGAGACAGACATATGGTCGAGCTTGATTCCAAGTTCTCGAATTACGGATTCGCCAAGAATAAAGGCTACGGCACGCCCGATCACTGTTCTGCGATCGAAAAACACAAACTCTCAACATTGCACCGACGAACATTCGTCAGGCGATTAGTGGGAGAAGTAATTTTATAACGCCGCGATTTTCACCACAGTATTCCAGTTTCTCGTCGTGATGTTTTTGCCAAATTCTTTTTCGAGAATATTCATACAATCCACGGAATTTCGCTTCGGCGAGAGCTGAAGCACGCTGCAGACTTTCGATGTATCAGCACTTAAAATTCGGAAATCGTTCTCTTCAGACGAGTAGGGGATTTTGATCGATGGCTTTTTTGCTTCTTCGCCAAGGAAACTAACGTAGAGACGTGTACTCTCATCAACAGGAATTCCTTCGAAGACTTTTGATTGTGCGAGCTTCGCCATATCACTATGTGTTCGGAGAATTACTGGAACAGTGAATCCAAATTTTTCTTCGATCAACGATTCCAATGTTTTTCGAGCAGCAGATTCTTTCAGGTCAGACGAAAAGACGACATTGCCACTCGCCAGCAGCGTTCGCACATCGGAGAGCCCTTTCTTCTCCATCGCTTTCTTCAGATCAGCCATCGGCACCTTTTTATTCCCGCCAACGTTGATGCCTCGAAGGAGTGCGACGTATTTCATGTGCGTAGTATACGGTATTGCTATCGTGAATTCTTTCTTCGAAACGAGTTCAAAGAGAGCGCGAAGACCGGATTAAATGTCCGGCTTCGTCTAAAGACTACGCCGTGACATCCTTGTGGCTGTTGTACTTCGGTGCCATCTCGGCGTAGCTCCGAGAGGAGCGAAGACGGATGGTGCGCCCGGCAGGATTCGAACCTACGACCCCCAGCTCCGCAAGCTGATGCTCTATCCAGCTGAGCTACGGGCGCACATTGATGTGATAATTTCTTGCAAGCAACGTCCGCATTTTTTCTTTTGGACGGCTTGCTTCGCGCGCCTAGGCCAGCTGAGCTACGAGCGCACGATGCTTATATGCGGAAAGCCCGGAAAGCCTATCAGTTTGGCTACTTCCCAGCAACGGCAAACGGTGGCTTTACGCCTTCCTTCGGCCAGCAATCAGCTTAAAAACAAGGATTCCAAGCACTACAACCAAAACTGTGAGGAGGAGCGTGTTTTGGATGTTGCCAGCCATTTCGATGATTCCACGCGCCTCTCTGCCTCCCCACCAGGCTGCCATGGCAATAAGGAAGCTACGGACAAGCCCACCGAGGAACGTATATATGACATATTCCCAAATTCCGATACGAGCTAAGCCTGCCACGATAGAAACAGCTAAAGATGGGAGTCCTGGAATCGCACGAGAGAAGAAGATAATAACTTCGTCTGACGATGTTTTCTTCGTCCATGCCTGGAGCTTCTCAATTGTCGACCACGTGATACCGAAAAATTTTCCAAAGCGGTCGATGGCAACTTTTTCACCAATGCGCGCAATGAAGTAGGGGACGAGTGAGCCGATCGTAAGTCCCAGGGATGCCGGTAGCATGATCTTGAAGAAAATCACAAAGAGCGCTTCCTGTCCGTGTAGTCCGCGTGTCATGAAGAGTGACGACGTGAAGACCACAAGAGTCGATGGGATGGGCGCGAAAGTTTCTTCTATCGTGGTTGCAAAAAGTACGCCCCACGCGCCATACGTTTTGATAAGTGGTCCGAGGTGAGCGACGAGTGTATCGAACATGAATATTACGGATACACCAACGTCATCGTTCCCTGATGCGAGAAACCACCTCCTCGACCATTGAAGCTGATCGGTATAGATTTACTGCTCTTATTCACCGTGCCTGAGAATTCTGCGCTCGCTGGAATGTTGACGAAGAACGGACTACAAACGCCGCTCATCGTACCGCTCACCGCGCCATTCGATTTCCCATTGAACGTCCCTGTGATGGACCCGCTGCACTCACCAGACACTGTCCCACTCACTTTTCCTCCATCAAGCGGAATATTCATGGTAACGGAGACGGAATATCCTTTGTATTCGTACACACCAGTTGCGGCAACTGTGCCTTCCGACTCTTCTTCATCGTTGAGACTGCCAATCAGACAGTCAAAGAGCTCTGTATGCCGGCAGTGCACATAGTAAAATCGCACTGCTTCGTTTGCTCCCAATCCAACGAGGATCAAGAGAATAATGAGAAATGCTGCCATTGGTCCGCATCCAACTTTCTGAGCCATTGTGGCTCATTAAATTTGAAGGGACGAGCGAAGTCAATTGTCATGCATTCGAATCCTCATCCAATGCATCCCGACCGCTCGGCCTTTTCCATCCGGGTCTGTTTTGGAGGATAATCCATTTCACATCATCTGCAGTTTCCACTTCGCGAGTATGCGGCGTGATAAACGTGCGGACATCATCATGTAGCGGGATAATTCTTCTTGCATCACGAAATTTTCCTTCAGCAACAAAAGCATCTAGGTCAGTTTCTACGATGTCATCTTGTGAATTTGCCGCATGAATCACAGTGTGTGAGTTGGTCGCAATTCCCACGTGGCCAATGCCTTCCTTGGTGTTCTTTATAAAATAGTTGATGGCACCTGACGTGAGCACAATGTCGCCAGCTATAATCTCATTCACTGCAACCCGCACGCCACTCCTGCTCTGTTGAATGGAGCGTCTGGGCAGCCAGATTCCTCTTTCGGCATAAAGCCATTTTACAAAGCTCGAACAATCGAAGTGCTTTGGGGCTTGCGATAGGCGAGATCCTCGTTTGTAGCGAGATGTTTCAATGCATGAACGTGCGAGTGCAACTAGGTCGACGTCAACAGAATCAAATTTTTGCATCTTCAAAATTTCCAATACGTTTTCTTTCGGAATATCGATATTCAGCGCATCAAGGTTTACCGCACAGCGATTGTCAACAGCACGATAGTCCTGCGACTGTGCCACCAGCATTGCTGTCTGTGCATGCCCAGCGCCACAGTGTTCAGGAATAGAACACTGTGTCAGCTTGCCACGAAGGTGTGAGAAGTGTTCCATGTAAAGAATGCTAGATACCGCAAATAACAAATGTCAATTGTTGATCGTTAAGTGTGTAAACATCAGGAAGAGTATGAAGACATGTATGGCTTGCCATGAGAAGCGAAGCGATGACGTTTGATTTGGTGGAGCTTAAGGGGATCCTTCGGCTGTAGCCTCAGGACAAGCTCGAAGAAGTTAAGTGGCTTGCCATGAGAAGCGAAGCGTCGAATGGTGGAGCTAGCGGGATTCGAACCCGCGACCTCTTGCATGCCATGCAAGCGCTCTAGCCAGCTGAGCTATAGCCCCACGGAGTGAGAAAGGAATGATTGAACAAATGATCGAGCGCAGCAAGCGATTTTCTTTGCGCGCCTGCCACAGGCAGTCGCGACCCAGCTGAGCCATAGCCCCATACCGTCTTTTAAGCGTGGAGCCGACAGATTGTAAGGCAAACGAGACTAGATTTGAAGGGGCTGAAGAGCTTGTGTACAGTGTGCCCATGCCTACTGTCACCTTTCTCCTCGGATCCAAAGTCGATGTCGATTTCACAAAGAAGATTGCTGCCGTCCTCGATGAGTTCGGCGTTTCTTCCGAAATTATCGTAGCTTCTGCCCACAAAGTCCCAGAGAAAGTGGTGCAGGTCATCGAGAAGCTCAATGCTCGTACAGAGCCAACCGTTGTCATTACCTGCGTTGGTATGAGTAACGGTCTTGGAGGTGTTGTCGCCGGTAGCTGTGTCCACCCAGTCGTGAACTGTCCTCCGCATGCAACGCTCGAAGAGTACATGGTTGATATTCACTCCAGCCTCCGCATGCCATCCGATGTTCCAGTGATGACGGTTGCTGGCTACAAGAACGCAGCCATCGCCGCACTTCGCATCCTTGGCGAGAGCGACAAGAAGCTCCAGAAGAAGCTCATGGAGCGAATCCAAAAGATTAAATCAGAATATTAGTTAGTTGTTATTAGTTATTGGTGAGGCTACTCGTGTTTTAGTAATTTTCCAGGCACAATGAAGTGCTATGGTCATCGCATTCACTGATTTAGAGGTGTGGAAGGTAGGTATTACTTTGCTCAAGGAGGTGTACGCAATTACAAAGAAATTGCCCAAGGAAGAAATGTTTGGTTTAACTTCCCAGTTGCGTCGATCAACTGCCAGCATCTTGGCAAATATTGCCGAAGGATGTGGGCGCTATACGTATGCTGATAAGGCAAATAAGTTTACGATTGCTCGTGGCGAATGTTACGAAACAAAGGCATTCCTTTGCATGATTACCGAGCTTAATCTTGTGTCTCGAAAGGATATTGCTAGTGCTCTTGAGATCGTGGATAAAGAAATGAAGCTTTTGTCTGGATTAATTACAGTATCAAGGCAACGAGCACACTAATAACCAATACACTTATAACTAATAACCAATACACTTATAACTAATAACCAATACACTTATAACTAATAACCAATACACTGATATACTCCTCGTATGTCGCAACTGACGCTCGATGTCCTCCGCGAAAAGCTCACGGTCTGGAAAGGCTGCGAGTTAGCAAAGACAGCGAACGCTGTCCTTGGCGAAGGAAATCCGCGAGCGAAGGTGATGTTCATTGGCGAAGCTCCCGGACAGAAAGAAGACGAACAGCGTCGTCCGTTCGTGGGTGCTGCTGGACAATTTTTAAATGAACTCTTGGCATCCATCGGACTCAATCGCGAAACTGTGTATATCAGCAATGTCGTGAAGTTCCGGCCACCGGCAAACCGCGACCCAGAACCAATCGAGAAGGAGCAGTGTATGCCATGGCTCATGCTCGAGATCGCACTCATTCGCCCCTCTGTCATCGTGACACTTGGCCGACACTCGCTTGGACACTTCTTCCCGGAGAAGACAATTACCGAAGCACACGGTAAGCCATTCAAGCTTACGAGTGATATCACCATTTTCCCGATCTATCATCCCGCTGCTGCTCTGCACAACGGCGGACTTCGTAGTAGTCTCCAGGCTGATTTCCGAGCACTTGGCACATTCCTCGAGTCACAGACATGATTTCCATTCTCGCTCGCATTGCTGTCGCGGCTCTTCTTTCTCTGACGTCTCTTGCCGTCATTCTGTTCCGCGTGAGCCCACTTACCACTCCAGGCATTGCCGTTCCATTTTTCTTCCTTACGGTCTTTTTAGCTGCCGCAAGTATCACGACCCTCATTTGCTACGCCATCTGGAGTCGTTTATCAGTGGAAGGGATGGATGCCGGCCGCAAGCTCAGCGTCTCATTGCGTGAGGGGCTTTTCATTGGAACTGCCACTGTTCTCACGTTTCTTTTTCTTATTCTCGGGATTCTCACGTGGTGGATTGGCGTGCTCATCTTCACGGTCTTTGTCCTCGTAGAAATGGCACTTCTCTCGTAAAAAGGTGATTTCACCGATGTGATTTTTCCCCTACACTAGCTGCCATGTCACTTCCTGCTCCATGGGACGCGCTTGAAGCCAAGATTGCCGCTGCAAAAACAGCAGCGGAGCTGGATGCAATTCGTCAGGAAGTTTTCGGTCGTAAGGCAGGCCTTCTGACACTTGCGATGAAAGAGCTCGGCGGACTCTCGCCAGAAGAGAGAAAGGTGAAAGGACAGGAGAATAACCGTATTAAGACAGTGATCGAAGAAGCCCTTGCCACACGCGAGCAGGAAATCTCCGCACAAACGATGGGCGCACTGGCAGAGGCTGACACGCTCGATCTCTCCCTGAATCTTCCAAAGACAGAGACAGGTCACCATCACCTCATTCACGAATTCATTCGTAAGGCCGAGGAAGTCTTCGGTCGCATGGGGTTCGAGAGTGCTCGTGGTCCGGAGCTTGAGACAGAGGCTTTCCAGTTCGATCTCCTCAACTTCCCCAAGCATCACGCTGCACGTGACTCTCAGGACATCTTCTACATTCACGGCAGCGAAGACATGAACAATCGCTCACTGCTCCGTGGTCATACATCAACAGTGCAAATCCGTTTCATGCAGGAAAATAAGCCGCCACTCCGCATGATCTGTAGCGGTAAGGTGTATCGCAAAGATAGCGACGCCACGCACTCCCCAATGTTCCACCAGATCGAAGGTTTGATGATCGGTGAGGATGTCTCGCTTGCGAATATGAAGGCAGTCATGGAGCAGGCAGTTCGTGAACTTATTTCTGCAGATGCCGAATTTCGCTGGCGTACGGGTTACTTCCCATTCGTGGAGCCAGGACTAGAAATGGATATGCGCTGGCGCGGTGACGAATCCAAGAGCCGCGAAGGCAAATGGCTGGAAGTCGTTGGCTGCGGCATGGTGCACCCGAACGTACTCAAAAATTGTGGTGTCGACCCAGAGAAGTACCAAGGCTTTGCCTTCGGCTTCGGTGTCGAACGCATGGCAATGATTCGTCATCAGATTCCTGACCTACGCCTTTTCTTTAATGGGGATCTGAGGTTTTTGAAACAATTCTAAAACGAAGAAAGCTTCGGTCGGCAGGCCGATCAGTTCTCTATTTTCCGTTTCTCGCCGCCCAGCCAGCTGGGTCGCGAGTGAAGTCCGCGAGGAGGCGTGCTTCGTCGTCCGTGATTTGTTCTCGTTCCAATGCAACGTCAGCAAGCGTGCTGATGGTTGACAGTGGGTGAAGATGAATCTTTGCCTCACGCGCTTTCTCGATACCATCCAAAAGTTCGTAACTGAAGATCGAGACGATATCGGTCACGATTGCACCACCTTCCGTACGAAGTGCATCAACAGTGGACACAGAGCTTCCCGCAGTCGAGATGAGATCTTCGATGACAACGACGTGCTTGCCCTTTTTCAGGTCGCCTTCGATTCGTTTCTTGGCCCCATGTTCCTTTGGCTTGGAGCGAACGTAGACGAATGGAAGCTTGAGTCGATCAGCAACGAGTGCTGCCCAACCGATCGCAGCAGTTGCTGTCCCTGCAATGACATCGGGTGGGATGTGAAGATTCTTCACACGGTTCGCGAGTGCAGCCACCACAAAATCACGAGCTTCTGGGTAGCTGTAGATCATGCGGTTATCACAGTAGATCGGCGATTTCATGCCGCTCGTCCATATGAACGGCTTCTCGACAGAGAGCTTTACAGCCTCGATGCTGAGGAGGTATTCGGCGATGCGCTGTCCATGTGGCATATGGGTGTATCCTAGTAGAGATAGTGAGCGAGGGCAAAATCCTTACGAGTAGCGAGTAATTGAGAATTGAAAATTGAAAATGAAAATACGAATTCAGCTCCATTTCTAGCCATTCTCAATTTTCAATTTTACATTTTCAATTCACTCAGTTCTTCATTTGATCATTCTCGCTTTGCCATGGACAATGCCTACATGCACATTGATGAAGCCCGCTTGCGCGAGCTTGTGACAATTTTCCTGGCCGAGAACAAGAAATTGAATCTTTCCGCTTTCCGCACGGAGGAATTGTGTTGGGTGGGAAACGTCCTCGATTCTGTCGCGTTCCTTCAAGCATTTGAAAAGTATCCAGATCTCAAAGATCTGAAGACAATTGCAGACATTGGAACAGGCGGGGGATTCCCGCTGCTCCCACTGGCTCTGTGTTTGCCTGAGGTCACGTGTACAGGGATTGATTCCACGCAGAAGAAGATCGACACCGTTGGCCGCATTGTAGAAGCAATGTCGATGAAGAACGTACGTTTGATTGCTGATCGTATGGAAGTCGTCGCACATCAAAAGGAATACCGTGAGACATTCGATCTTGTGACCGCTCGTGCACTTGCTCCATTGAACGTGCTCCTCGAGTACGCCATCCCGCTCCTCAAGGCCGGTGGCTGGTGTGCATTCTGGAAGAGCACCAAGGTTGCCGATGAATTGGCCGGCACTGCGAGTGCGCAGAAGATTTTGAAGACATCGTTCGTCGGGTCATTCGAATACACGCTGCCAGGCAACTGGGGTGACCGTACGATTGTCTTCTTTAAGAAAAACGCCGTAACATCGGCCGATTATCCTCGTAAGACAGGGATTCCGACGCAGAAACCACTATGAGCAGTATGTAGCAGGTAGTATGCAGTATGCGAAAAATGAACACGAAATAAATCCCATACTACTTACTACATACTACATACTACTTACTACTTTTTTACAGATGCTGCGAGAGCGAGCTCATGACCACCACGAGACATGAGGCGAAGACGATCAGAAATGGAGAAATTCCCAGGGTGCGAGAACGCATACATGTGAGGGGGAACGTGATGTGCAGATCGCAGTATAGAAATGGACGGTTTTCGGGCAATTGTCAGGTGTAGAAAAATAGTTTTTAGCTATAACTTTACGAACGTAAAAATGCGTGTTTCAAGGCTTCTGAGAAACAAAAATTAGGGTTAGAGACAGGAGTGCATTACACTGCATTGCGCAAGTCCAACTTCCCTCATGCCTAAAGCCTACGTTCCCAATGACAAATGGAGTCAACGTGCCGCAAAAGAAGGTTTTCGCGCACGCTCTGTTTTTAAGTTGGAAGAGCTCAACGAAAAGTACGGACTTTTGAGTCCAGGAATGCAGGTTCTGGATGTCGGTGCTGCGCCAGGAAGCTGGCTTCAGTACACATCAAAAATCATTGGTCAGAACGGCCTCGTGGTCGGGCTCGATCTTCAGGAAATCAAGAAGGTCGCACCGAACGTGAAGACATTCGTCTGTGACGTCACCGATTATCCAAAGGTGCGAGAAATTTTTGCGTCAGTTGGATGGAAAGACGTGCCGCTCATTGTTTCGGATATTGCGCCAAACACGACAGGCATCAAAGATGTCGATCAACACAGGTCAGTCGAGCTCAATGCGATGATCTTAGAAGTGGCGAAGGAATTCCTGCGTCCAGGCGGCACTCTGGTGCTCAAGGTGTTCCGCGGTAGCAGTTTCGATCCATTCATCACGGAGGTGAAGAAAGTCTTTCACCGTATCAAAGTCGTCACTGTTGCCGCGAGCCGCGACCGCAGCCGCGAGGTCTACGTGATGTGTTGGGATAAACGTGCGACAAGCCTCTGATTTGTGTATTCTCCGCGCATGACTGCTAAAAAAATCTCCTACAAGTCGGCCGGTGTTGATATCGATGCCGCTGATGCCACAAAGAAGAAGATGGCCGGAAGTCTGAAGACCGATAACCCACTCGTACTTAATACGATTGGCGCATTCGCGTCTGTGTGCGATGCGTCATTCCCTGGCTACAAGCACCCAGTGCTCATCTGTAAGACAGAAGAGCCGGGTAGCAAGCAGCTTCTCGCTTTCCAGCACAAGCGTGTGAAGGGGATTTGTTATGATCTCATCAATCACCTCATCAACGATGTTATCGTGATGGGTGCAGCGCCACTCTTCATCCAAGATCTCATTGTGTGCGGAAAGTTGGAGAAAGAAGTTGTTGGCGATCTGGTGAAACACATTGCTGCTGCGTGTAAGGAGCAAGGTTCTGCGCTGACAGGTGGCGAGACGTCCGAGCAGCCAAATGTGCTCCCAGCCGGTTCATACGTCCTTGGTGCCAGCTGCATTGGCGTTGCCGAGAAAGATCGTGTCGTCGATGGCAAGAAGATCAAAGCTGGTGACACCGTGCTCGCCGTGCAGAGTAGCGGTCCACATACCAATGGCTACACGCTCATTCGCGCGCTCATTGCGAGCGATCCAAAAATTTTGGATGCCGATGTCGACGGTCGCACGTTCTTGGATGCCATCATGGAGCCACATCGTTGCTACTATCAGTCACTGAAAGATTTATTCATGAATCCTGGTCTTCACGGGATGGCGCACATCACCGGTGGAGGTATCCCAGGCAACTTGAACCGTGTTCTTCCAGAAGGTCTAGACGCATCCATCGATGCTGCCAAGATTCGCGTTCTCCCGATCTTCACGTTCATCAAAGACAAGAGCGGTAACGACGATGCGGACATGATCAAGACATTCAACCTCGGTGTCGGTATGACGCTCGTCGTCGACCCAAAGATCGAAAACGAAGTCATTGCACACTTGGAATCTTTCTCTATCGATTGTTACCCCATCGGCGAAATTGTCGAAGGAGGTGCGCAGAACGTGCGCATGGAAGGTTCGATCAGCTGGTAATTAGACCGAAATCGGACGAATCTTGCCGCTACTTGGCGAATCATCGTTTTCTTCTTTCACTTTGGCTGCCTTAGGAAACTTGGCTGGCTTCTCGTGCTTCACATGTGGAGTCGTTTTCTTTGGGACGTGCGTGCCACGGTGAATATCGCGTGGTGGAGCTGGCTGCTGCAGCGGCTGATTGGCGATTGGTGGCAGTGGCTCCGCAGCTTTCATCACTGGTGCCGGTGTTGGCGGTGGAGATGGTTCTGCTTCTGTGATCACAGGTTTGATCGGAGTAGATTCTTCCTTCTTTGTTATTGGCACAGGCTGCTCACCTTCTATGGCGATCGATGTCTTTTCGACTGGTGCATTCGCCGGTTGCATCGATGCGTTGTAGCCACCGACAGAATCACGGACGATTTTTCCATTTTCCAGACGCAACACGCGCACGCCCAGCGCATCGACCACGAGCTTGTCGTGCGTCGCCAGGATCACCGTCGTTCCACCCGCATGAATTTCTTTGAGGAACTGTAAAATCTGCATCGATTGCTGTGGATCGATGTTGCCAGTTGGCTCATCGGTAATGAGAATACTTGGCTTGTGGATGAGGGCGCGGGCAAGTGCAGCGCGCGTTTTTTCTCCACCGGAAAGCTCATGAGGGAATGCATTCGCACGATCAGTTAGTCGCAGTCTTCCGAGAATATCGGCAACGCGCTCGTCGATGACGTCGTCGGGTTCTCCACACACTTCCAGCGCGAAGGCGACGTTTTCTTCCACCGTGCGATCATTGAGAAGTTTATAATCTTGGAACAGCACGCCTGTTCGCCTTCGATACAATTGAAGGATGGGCGTGGGAAGTTCGCCAATATTTGCACCATCGACCTCAATACTTCCGCTTGTCGGAATGTCAGCGCGAATCAACAAATGAATGATCGTCGATTTGCCCGCGCCACTTGGACCGGTAATACAGACGAATTCTCCTGGGGCAATCTCAAAGTTGAGATCAGAAAGGATCTCTCGTTCCCCATACCTTTTGCTGACATTTTTGAAGCTGATCACGAGAGAAGTGTAACGCAGGTTGATAGCTGTCTGACGTGAAAATCAGGCTGTCGCAAGAAGAGTAGTAAGTAGTATCTAGCTAGTAGTAGGGAATAGCTGCCCTTACTACATACTACTTACTACCTGCTATTTCCCCTCCCATCTCGCTTCTTATGCCTCTCAAATTCCGGTATAGTTAAGCTATGGACGATTGTTTATCTGTCTGCAACCTCCTCAAAGCCGCAGCATCTTGCTGTGAGCGTGAGCTCAATGACTCACTTGCCGAGCTGGAGGTCAGTCATTGTCAGGCGATGATCCTCATCAAGATTGTCGATGCGCCAGCGTCCATGTCGGCACTCAGCAAAGAGATGTGCTGTCATAAGAGCAACATCACTCAAGTAGTTGCAGGCCTTGAGTCCAAGGGGCTCATCGAACGTGAAACGAAAGAAGACGACCGTCGTGTCATTCTCCTGAAGCTCACGGCGAAGGGAAAGACAATGGCGGTGAATATGAAGAAGATTGTGTGCGGCCGTGCGACAGAATGCATGAATGTGTTCACGCCAGACGAGAAGAAGACATTTGCAGAACTGCTCAAGAAGTACATTGAGAAGCACCGCGCGTAGTACATCGTGATATAATCATCGATATGGACAACGCCAATATTGCCGTCCTTCTGCGCAAAATTGCCGATCTCTTGGATTACCAAGGAGTTGCGTTTAAGCCAGCTGCGTACCGTCGTGCAGCGCAGACTATCGAAGATTTACCAAAAGACATCGCAACATTTCCAGACAAGAAAGCGCTGAAAGAATTACCTGGCATTGGCGATGCGATCGCCGAGAAAGTTTTGGAGTACCGTGAAACGAAGCACATCAAATTTTTGGATAACCTCATGGCCGAGACACAGATGGGTGCCGCAGGCCTCATGAATGTCGATGACCTAGGCCCCAAGCGCGTTCGCGAACTCGAACAGAAATTAAATATCCGCACCATTGCCGAACTCATCGACGCTGCAGAGAAAGGAAAAATTCGTGAGCTTGCCGGATTTTCTGAGATTTTAGAAAAGAAGATTTTGGAAAGTGCAAAACGCTCTGGAGATCGTACAAAGCGCTTCGCACTCGGCGATATCGAAGACGACGTGCAGCAACTCTTGAAGCTTCTTCGTGGTATCAAGGGTGCGATTCATGTGGAGGCTGCTGGCTCGTTTCGTCGTCGCAAAGAAACTGTCGGCGATGTCGATATTTTGATTGCTGTGAAGAAACCATCAGAAAAATTAGCGGCATCCATCGCCGAAGCGATTCGCAATCTTCCGATTGTCGAACGTGTTGTTGCGGAAGGTCTGACGCGTATCGCGTTCGATCTGACATCAAAATTACGTGTTGATATTCGCATTGTCTCCGAAGAACAGTGGGGTAGTGCGCTCATGTATTTTACTGGAAGCAAAGAGCACAACATCACACTGCGTCGCCGCGCGATCGATCGTGGATTGAAACTGTCTGAATATGGCTTGTTTAAGGGCGAAAAGATTATTGCATCCAAGACAGAAGAAGAGATCTACAAGCAGCTCGATCTTCCGTACATCGAACCGGTGAAGCGAGTGGCAGAATTGCCACAATAAAAAACCGCGCCTCTTCTTTCGAAGAAACGCGGTTTGAGTCCGCAATTTAGTACCAACAGTCCATTGGACATGTTGAGTTATTTTCATTCGATTCGCAGATAAAGTTACCGCAGTACTCCATGGAGCATGTTGAGCTGCAGCCATCACCGCTCGTGGTATTGCCATCATCACATGCTTCACTTGCCGAGGAGTTCATGTAGCCATCGCCACACGTTGCCATGGTGCAGTTTGCGTCGCACATAGAACTGTTAAAACTACCAGAATCGCACTGTTCGCCTACATCGGTGATGTAGTTCCCACAGACTTCGATGGCACAGGTTGCACTGCAACCGTCGCCTCCAGTGGTGTTGCCATCGTCGCATGCTTCTCCTGCGCTTGTATTCAAGTAATTGTCGCCACACGTCGCCATGGTGCAGTTTGCATCACAGGTTGTGCTGTTGTAGCCGCCGCTATCACAGAGTTCGCCTACATCGGTGATGTAGTTACCACAGACTTCTATCGCACAGGTAGCGCTGCAACCGTCCCCGCCGTCCGTATTTGCATCGTCACACGCTTCGCCTGCAGACGTGTTGAGGTGTCCATTGCCGCAGTAGCTCATGGTACAGCTCGCATCGCAGGTGCTGTTATCGTATCCACCCGAGTCACACTGCTCCCCCACATCGGTGATGTAGTTGCCACACGATTCAGTAGAGCATGTACTGCTGCAACCGTCGCCACCAATCGTGTTTCCATCATCACACGCTTCGGACGCAGCAGTGTTGAGATGATTGTCACCACAGACGGTCATGGCACAACTCGCCGTGCATGTGTAAGAATCATAGCCGCCCGAGTCACACGCTTCGCCTGCACTGGAATCCGTGATGTAATTACCACAGTACTCGCTACCAGTGACGGTGACGTACCCTTGTGTTTCCATTGTCACGCCAAAACTTTCTGCATCTGGCGCATCGGCAACAACATAGTGTGTGCCGGCTGCGAGGGGCTTAAAGTAGTACGTGATGTCATTTTCATCGGCCGGGAATGTGATGGATGAAATTGGGGAGCCGCCGCAACCGCTTGTGCTATAGAAAAGAGCGGGCTTATCGGACGTCAGATTCATTGGCATATCGACGCCGATCGTTGCTGGATCATTGTTCTCATCCTTGAGAGCGACAACCACAGTTTCACATGCGTTCACAGTACTGTTTGAGGGGATTGTTTGGTAGAAAGCCGTCTTATTGCCACAATCATCGATGGTGAATGTGTCGAGCACGTCACCATCGGAGGTAAGACGGAGAAAGAATACCTTCCCCTTAAGACTAATACTGTTATGAATGTCCGTGCATGGCAATGCGACGAATGGGGTGTGAACTCCGGACGTATCCAAATCGACACCAAAGAGATTGAGCGCATTCCATGCTCCTCCAGCTTTCTTATATTCTAAAGTGATTGTCTTACCACCGGTGGGGTTCACGCCGCTTCCACGCTTGTAGGTATAGCTCACAGAAACATATTTTTTGCCATTCTGAAGCGCCTTCACAAAGTGCTTTCGATACACAGCGCCAAAGGCATTTGCAGCGGGTGGGACAAGGTTGAAATCGATATTATGACCACTGTCGGAAACCAATTTTACATTCACCGTTTCCGTTTTTGTGTACGCAAGGAGACTATAGCCGTGTCCTGTGCCTGGGCCTACAATCGGTGATTTATTGCTTGCGTCAGACCATGTCTTATCCGCAGGATTACACGCCTTGAGTGTGCCGATAGCGCTGTTCCGCGTTGCTTCACATTCTGTTTTCTGACTTGGAGTGCCGCTACCAGGGTGATTGAACCAGATGGGGATGATATTCGTTACGTCGCGCCAGCCTGTGGTGGCATTTGGCGGTCCGAGGCGCGCCTCCCCGAGGTGCCATTTTGCCGTTTCATTGTTCGCTGCAATCGCAATTTGCACTGCAGCAAACGCACAGAGGGTCATGCCTACTGTGCTCAGAGAAAGAAGTGAGAACTTCTTCATAAAGAAAGGTGGAGAAAGGAATGTCTGGAATTCTAATCGATCAATTTTTTCTCTCCAGCAGGTTTACTTTCCATGCACAAAAAAACCGTAGCCGAGAAATCTCGAACTACGGTTCATAATTTTTTTAGATTACAAGAGCCAGCCGCTTGTGCCGTAGAGGCTCGCAGTGAGCACCGAGACGATGAACATGAGCTTCACGAGGATGTTCAAAGATGGGCCAGATGTGTCCTTGAAAGGGTCACCAACTGTATCACCGACGACAGCAGCCTTGTGCGTGTCGCTGCCTTTACCACCGTGGTGGCCGGACTCGATGAACTTCTTTGCGTTGTCCCATGCACCACCGGAGTTTGCCATCGCAGTGCCAAGCATCATTGCAGACACGAGCGTACCCGCGAGGAGACCACCGAGTGCTTCTTTGCCAAGGAGTAGGCCGATGACAACAGGGGAGACCATAGCGAGGAGACCAGGGACAACCATTTCGCGGATGGCAGCAGCTGTGGCGATGGCGACGCACGTTGCAGGGTCGCCTTCGGCTGTACCAGCCATGAGACCCTTGATCTCGCGGAACTGGCGGCGGACTTCTTCAATAATGGACATTGCAGCACGACCAACAGCACGCATGGTCATAGAGCTGAAGAGGAATGGGATCATTCCACCAATGAGAAGGCCAATGAGTGTCGTTGGACTCGCAACGTCAATCGTCATGAGACCAGTCTCTTCCTTGAATGCACCGAAGAGAGCCAAACACATGAAACCAGCGACACCAATCGCGAAGCCCTTACCAATCGCAGCTGTGGTGTTACCTGCAGCATCGAGCGCGTCTGTCTTCTCGCGCACTTCCTTTGGAAGCTTGCTCATCTCTGCGATACCACCAGCATTGTCAGCAACAGGGCCGAACGCGTCGATGGCAAGAGTCATTGCGAGTGTGGAAAGCATTCCGACAGAACCGATACCGATGCCGTACATACCAGCCTGCGCGTAGGCGATGGCGATAGCGACAACGATGACAATGCTCGGGAGGAGTGTGGACATGTATCCAAGTGCCAAGCCTTCGATGAGCGCTGTTGCAGCACCTGTCTTTGCAGAGTGTGCGAGTGAGCGAACTGGCTTGTACGAGTGTGATGTGTAGTACTCCGTGATGAGACCAACGAGCACACCAGCCACGAGACCAGCAGTGGAAGCCCAGAAGACACCCATTGCCTGTTCAGCTGGCAGGTAAGCCTGTGCGAGCCACCATGTACCAGCAACTGCGAGTACAGAAGCGAGCACCATGCCTACTTTCAGTGCGCGCTGCACACCGTCGGCATTCTTTGTACGAACAACGAAGATAGCAATCACACTACTGACGATGCCGATGATAGAGACAAGGAGAGGGAACAGGATTGCCTTCTCAATTCCCCAGGTCACCTGAAGGCCAACAAGCATGGTTGCGAGAATTGCACCAATGTAGCTTTCGAAGAGGTCAGCACCCATACCTGCAACGTCACCAACGTTGTCACCGACGTTATCGGCGATGACAGCGGGGTTGCGTGGATCATCTTCTGGAATACCTGCTTCCACTTTTCCAACCAAGTCAGCACCGACATCTGCAGCTTTGGTGTAGATGCCACCACCGACGCGAGCGAACAGTGCGACACAGGAGGCACCGAAGCTGAAACCAGTGAGCGCCTGAAGTGCAGATGCAATATCAACCTTCGTGAGAACGAAGAGGAGCGTTCCCACAAAACCCATGAGACCAAGACCAACAACAGAGAGACCCATTGTCGATCCGCTGTAGAAAGACACACGAAGTGCCTTCACAATGCTCGTACGAGCAGCTTCTGCTGTACGAACGTTGGCCATGGTTGCCGTACGCATTCCAATGAAGCCAGACAGGGCAGAGGCTACAGCACCAACCACGTAGCTCAAGGCTGTGTACGGAGCACCCCATGCTGAACCGATATTGGAATATCCGGTATCAACGAAGAGGTAGATGAGAACAGCGGCGAGGGCGATGAATGGACCGATCACCGTGTATTCACGCTTGAGGAACGCCATGGCTCCGATGCGAATTTTCCCGCTCAGGCTTTGCATGACTGGATTGCCCGGGCTCTGCCTACCAATGATTGTTCGCAGAACGAGCGCGATGATGAGAGATACTGCACCAGCGCCAAAAGTGAGCCAGAGTATCTGACTCGGTGACGAATTCTGTAGAAACGCAGTCATACAAAAGCGGAGAAAGGTTGAAAAGATGCAAAAAGCGCGGACATCATGGAGTTTCTGAGCAAAAGGAGGCAAGCACTCATCTGAGTCAGATATTGCAAAATTTGAAACATGTTTTTTAATAAACAATGAGAATTTCACGACTTTCAACGAATTTTGGAAATTTTTCTGCACATTTTTTTACAATTACAAAAAAAAGCGACTATCAATTTTTCTCATCATGCAGCTCTGACTCTTGTGCAAAAAATTTGATTGCAGCAGCGAATATTTTTCTGGCAACAGAAATTTTTTTCAAAATCAATTTTGAGATCGTCGCTACATAGAGCGACAAATCGATAAAAAAAATTTTTTTTCAAAAAATGCGATATCAAAAAAATGGCTTCAGCCTCTTCACAATTCGCATATCAGACATACAATGAACTCCAGTTTATTTTTTTTCCACCTTTCCCATGCCAGCCAAGAAAAAGAAGGCAAGGAAGTCGAAGACAAAGACGAGAAAGAAAAAGGGAGGCAAGAAGAAAAAGAAGAGGTAGTTCCCTACCTCCGAAAGAAAAACGTCCCGCATCGCTGGACGTTTTTTTTATTTTTTCACCGATTGCAATGCCTTCATTTGCTCTAAGGATGCACGAAAACCAGGATCGATCTGGGCAAGCATTTCGTACTGCTGCAGTGCCTCCTTGAACATTTTTTTCTCACCGTACATTGTCGCAAGATTTTTTCGTGCCTCTGGAAAATCGGGGAAGAGTTCTATGGTTTGTACATATGCATTGATTGCCTCATCGATCTTTCCAAGTTGCTGGTACGCCACACCGAGATTGAAATACCCTTTGAAATACGTCGGTCGAATCTGCGTTGCTTGTTTCAGCATGTCGATTCCTTCTTCGTGTCGTCCCTCGCCAATGTACAGAATGCCAAGATTAATAGCGGGGTCAGCGAACTCGGGGTCTGCCAGCATGGAAGCGTGGTACGCGTTCTCCGCACTCATTGGCTTTCGGTCTGCTTCGAGGGCAATACCAAAGTTGTAGCTTGCGCGGGCGTTTCCTGGATATTTCTGCAAAATATCCATATTGAAAATAATACTGTCTTCAAACACGAATGTGCGCAGCAGTGAAAGGAATGCGAGTACCGCAACAATCAGTAGCGATGCGACGAGAAAAAGTTTTTTCGCGATACGCAGCTCCCACTTCTTTTCGTAGACCCCGCTCCAGAGTGTCGAAACGATCAGGAAAATTCCGATAGAAGAGAGGTACGCGTACCGTTCCGATCCGAGCATCAATGTATTGCCACCGCGTGTGTAGTGCAGGAATGTCGGTGCGAGTGTCGCAAGAAAGAATGCCCACCCAAACCACAGGAGTGGCCATTTCTTTTTTGTTTTCCAGAAGCCGCATGTCGCACCAATGACGATGGCAAATGCGAGGAGGTTTGCGGGTGGAAAAAGATGTGTAGAAATGCTGTGCACCGCGGATTGTCCAGTGGGGATAAAAAGGAGCTGGAGGTAGAAGAGTGTCGAACGGAATGCCATCACAATGAGTGTCGACCATTCGAATTGCACGGTGACGTACGTCTTTCCTACGATGGCGATGACACCGAAGAAAATCGACAGAGCAAAGTAGGGGGCTGTGCGACGGTACTCTTTGTGCTCGACGAGCAGGAGAACAAGGGGAAGGGCGACGGCGCTTACCTTACTTCCGAGCGCGAGTACAAAGAGCAGGACGCTCCAGATCCACGCTCGTCTCGAGCCCTCGAGATACATTGCGAGTGCTGCAAGCGAAAAGAAACCTGCAAGGATATCTTTGCGCGCACTGACCCAGAGCACTGCTTCGGCATTGATGGGGTGAAATGCGAAGAGTGCAGCGGTCGCAATCGCGATCGTCGGACTTCCCGCGATCTTCTTGATGATATGGAAAACGAGTGTGATGGAACCGAGGTGCAGGAGAAGATTGATGAGGTGGAAGTGCCAGGCACCTGTACCCAGCGTCCATGTCTCTAACTGATAACTGAGGAAGGTGATGGGAATATACAATTCCGGATCGAAATGCGTGAGCACGTACCACACATTCGCGAATGAAGCCTCAAGGACGTGCTTGTTCTCAGTGATCAGCAGCGGATCATCGAGATTGACGAATCCATTTTTCAGCGAGAGTCCGTACACGAGAACGGTGCCGAGAAGAATCAGCGCGAGGTGCCAGTGACGATGCAGAAGCGAGCGCACGGAAGGGTAGTATACGTCAGAAGACTTGCATGAGGATGTATAATGAGTCGTATGCCAACAAAGAAAGAGCCAAAGACGGAAACAGCAATCTTCGCCGCAGGATGCTTTTGGGGCGTGGAGGAAACGTATCGCCAAATGCCTGGCGTGATTTCTACGGAAGTGGGATACACCGGTGGCACTGCTACTGACCCAACGTACGAACAAGTGTGCACCGATCAGACTGGTCATGCCGAAGCGGTGAAGATCGTCTTCGATCCCTCAAAACTTTCCTACGAAAAATTGGTAGAAGTATTCTACGACAATCACAATCCCACGACGAAAAACCAGCAAGGTCCGGATTTCGGTTCGCAGTATCGCTCGGCAATTTTCTTTGTATCACCTGAGCAAGAGAAGATCGCAAAAGCGGTGACGGACGCTCAGGGGAAGCTTGGCAAGTGGGGCGGTCGTCCGATCGTCACGCAGATTGTTCCGGCTGCACCTTTCTATAGTGGCGAAGACTATCATCAGAAGTACCTGATGAAGCGCGGGTTAAGTAATTGTCATCTATAGACTGCTAGGGTCTAGCAATATTGTGTGAAAATTGAAAAGTGAGTACGGTAATTCCTCTATGTCAGTGAAACATCAAATTATCTTTTTACGGCATGGGCGCACATCTTATTCTGGCATATATCCAGATATTACAGAGGAGGGCAGAGAGCAACTGATTCAAGCTGCAAAAAAATTTCGTCCATTTTTTTCTCATCAATCATTTACTAAAAAAATATTTATTACTTCACCAGCGGTGCGCGCGAAAGGATCAGGCGACATCCTTGCAAAGGAATTACAATTTGAAGAAGAGATATTTGAAGAAGAATTATTATCAGATATGCATGTATTTAATTGGAGTAAAGCTAAGAAAATATTCAATGATTGTCTAGAAAATGGAAAATTAGTGGAGGAAATTTATGATTTTGATCCTCGATTTGAAGATGAAAGTATTTTCGAGCCTCGAACAAATATTCGCGGACGCTTTTTTCAATACATGAAAAATATTCTCAAAACTTTACAACAAGAAAAAGATTCATATTCGCTTGTAGCAGTGACTCACTTTGAAATTTTAAATCACTTTTTACAAGATTTGTGGCCAGAGGCGCCTTGGTTACGCAGTGGGGATGGATTTCGCATGTCCATACAAGATCAGGATCTTTCCATCCATTACAGAGATTTCATAAAAACGATCGATCCACTCTATTTTACTTCCAAGGAAGATCGTTCTAAATCGAAACGTCAACCACCGGTGTCGCAAGTCTCTTCGCAATCACTGCAGGGCTAATAGCAGTTTGAACACTTCGTCGAATAGCTCCCTCGAATGAAGGCATGTCGCCGCTATTCTGGATGATTTCGAATGGGATATGTTGCGATGCGACGTCAAAATCATCACTTCCGTACAGCGACTCCATGACTGCATCCGGGGGATGTGGTTGGCCGTCTTGCTGGCGAATACGATTTCGCTCTAGTTGTTCGTTCAATGCCGACTGCAAATAGACAAAGTGTGAATTTGTAATGACGACTGGGTCAAGAAGCGAGATTGCGCGTTGAAAACTTACATTCAGAATGTCTGTCACTTTGCCACGCGCTAATTCGATCAATGTTACTACTGGCTTCGATGGAGGATGATCGATCATTTCCCGAAGCTGAGTACTGATTCTGCGAATGCCTTCATCGAATGGGTAGTTGGATTTCAGGCGAAATCGTGCATCGCCGAATGGATGATCGTGATGCACGTGATCCGTATCTTCATCCAGAATTTGAAAGAGGAGTCCCTCATCGCAGAGCGAAACAATATCCAAAGAGACGTTACGACATTCTTCTGTCGCAATCCGTATGAATGTTGATTTTCCACATGCAGCTCTTCCGGTTGCCCAGAGAATAGTCGGTTTTGACGAGAGCTCATTCATACTTGATGTGTTGGAAGTAGGATGCGGAATCCAGTCCGTTTAATTCACACCAGCGACGTAAAAGAATCTTGTCGTCGAGCAGCGTAGCTAGATCATCGTTGTCGACGCAAGCCTGTCGCACTTCATCGAGTGAATATACTCTATTTTCCAATTCAATGTATTTGCTTCGCATAGTGCATGCGGCCAGGAATAACTGTGTCATTACAGGATCAAACGGCTTACTAGGCGCGCCGTGTGTATGCCTTGGATAGAAAATGATGGGGTAGCCCTCTCCAAGGATGGAGAATTTTCTCGTAGAGCCCTGTCCATTCAATGTGTACTGCAAGCCAAATTCAGGAATATTTTCCTTTGTCATAGAGCGGTCACTGCCCAATACTTGATCGCGTACATTCCTATCGACCGTAAGTATGTCGAGTGCCCGAATGACTTCTGTAAATTCAATATTTTTTGAAGATGCACTCGCGAAAATTTTGTCTCCACCGTTTGGATCATTTCTTAAAAATTCCATGAGCTGATCGTATGACACTGATGGGGTGCCACTTGCCCCCATGAAAAATCTGCTCGATGAGAATAGTGCCTGCGTGAGCGCTGTGTGCACGTTGGCTTGTGCATTTTGTGGGCGTGGGTCTACAGCTTCTACTGTTGCGCCCAGTGTGCGAAGAAGTGTAGCAATTGGCTTTCCGATTCGGCCATTGCCCAACACAGCTACTTGCTGGAACGGTAAAAATTCGTGGTTTCTCGTCAGGACAGACACAAATTCATGGACAACAGCGTGTGCTACGAACAGTGGTTCGTGTGCACTTTTCAGTTTCGAATTTGCGACGGTAATCGCAGGCTTTCGTAAAACACGAGGGGTGACTGGGGTCGCATCAACTTCCATAAATTGGTAATTCCACATTCCTCTTGCTGTATGCTCCACGCCTCCAATACATGCGTCCAAAATCTGTTCATGATTTCCATCATGGAGCAGGGGGAATGCATACCCACCATCTTCGACAATCATGAAATCGCCAGCGCCAGTTTGTATTTCTGCCAACGCCTCGAGCACGCACTGTCTCATCAATGCTCGAAATTCCTGGACATTTTCTACAACAGGGAATCGGAAGTTTCCTAACTTGTTATACTCATCAATAACCCATCGACGTTCCCCACTGTCAGTCGAGCCATAGGGAATGCCAACGATGCTCATCTCTGCCCCAGCTTTCTTGAGGGCAGCAGCAGTCATGAGTGCATCCGAAATCATGTGATTGATATAGAGCACTCGTATTCCAGATAAATGTCTAGAACCGATTTTTTCGGCGTATTCAGCCAACAAGGGCATTCCATGTTGCTCAATCACAGGAGAATACTCTAAATTGATTTAGACAATTAGGCAATAATGATGTAATTCATATTCTGAGGCATACAATTTTATGCACCCTCAAGAGAATATCGATGGCATTCAGCCTCTCGCACCTCATCTGCATAGCAGTGAGCCAACACTAGTCACCGATGTCATCTCTGCCTACAGGACAGGACTCCTTTTGCCATATTGTTCAGTGACGCCTGTGTTTCAAGTAGGTGGTAGAAGCACGCCTCCAGAATTTGGAGATAATTGCATTGGTCAAGCCGAAGCAGTCGCAAAAAAAATTGAAGTGACTTCTGTGCATCAACCTCTGTATTTGCGTGAAGGCAGACATCATGCAGTTGTGTGGAACGATGGAGAACGAACGCTGTATTTCGATCCGTATCTTTTACATCGTGACCCGATAGATTTGAATTTCGTTCAACAAGATTCATCGCGCAAAAAAAGATTTGATGCGTACCCAATAATAAGAGACTCCAATGGTGCCATACGAATGGGTTTTCTGGAGATCACATTTGCAGAGAACGGCAGATTTTTCGTCGAGAAAGGAAGGTTTCATGTTCCAAAAAATGAATATAAAGTTACGAGATTTTCTTTTGACTTGAATCAACGCGTGAGTTCTCGATCTGCTCCAAATGATCCTGAAATCGCGTTCGCAGGTGAACAGACAACGCTCTCACTTCGAGTATTCGATGAGGCATCTGGAGGACTTTCACATTTGGTCTATCCGATTGCAAAAACTCACCCACAAAGAATTATCGATGAAACTTTCCTCTACGTAAAAACAAATGTGGGAGAAGTGCTTCTTCGTGGAAGCGAACAGTATCGTCAGGCAGTCCATTCTATCGCTACTGCTGTGGGGCATAGTACGGAAGCCCTTGAGTCATTTGTCATGGATGGAGTGCAGCTCTACGAGCAGCATGCACCTCGAGAGATTGATTACTTCTCTCGCAACCCAGCAAATGAATAAGATTCACATTGCAACTTTCTAGGAAATTATTACACTCCTTGCCCTTATGAGAGATAACTTTGTTTCCAGAGTAGAGCTCTTCGACCTTGGCTATCGCACGACATCGCTCCAGCCAAATGGACGAGGAGCATTACACACGAATTTATATGAAACCGGTGAGACGCTCTCTTCCGTATTGGAAGATTACCGTCTTCAGCCCAATGCAAACATCGGCATTGTGACAGGCGCTTCATTGAACGGTGAATCCGTTACTGTTTTGGATTTTAATGATAAAAAAGGTGCCTTTGCATTCATTACGGAGCATCGTGTTGCAACACTCGCAGCCGAAACAAGGCGTGGAGTTCACCTTTATTTCCGCGGAAATTTTAGTACAAAGCGAGGTGAGGCCGATCAGCCGAATATTTATGGCGAAGGTTCATACCTCGTTGCACCTCCATCGCAAATCGTAGATTTTCAATATCGATGGGTCACTCGTCTTCGTGCTGTCTCCGACTTGCCATTTTGCGAGCCAGAGTGGGTAGATTTTTCCAAGAACAGAGTTCCTCCCGAAGAACGGCATACTGAGGTGTGCAAAATCATCCAACGTCCTACTATCGAATGGGCGAAGAGAATTTTGGACACACAATATTTTTGTCTCGGAAAAGATAGAAAATATTTAGTGCTTTTGGATGCAGCAGCATTCCTCATACAACGTGCGGGGATGGATTATGTAAATGCGTATCAATTATTGAACGAATGGAATAGCGATCCGACACATGTGAGTCCTCCGTGGCCATCCGAATCGCTTGTAGGTGCATTGGAGCAGGCAATGCAGCGGAATGCATAGTTGCAGAACTATAGATTGAGCAATTGCCACTTTTAGATTTCACGAGTCTCTCTACTTAAGCCATCCTTGCTGGTGCCGGGGCATTGGTGTGGCTCAGAACGCGGGGTGTGTTGTAGTGCTCAGTCGTGGAAAACTTTTTTATTGTGACGCAGGTTTAAACCATGTCAGTCCCCACCCATGACCATCCAGGTCATAGAATGCATGCTGATACATGAAGCCGTAGTCTTCTGGTTCGTGCGCTTTCGATCCTCCGTTTTTAATAGCTTGCGCAACTGTTTCATCGACTGCTTCACGACTCTCGAGCGAGAGGCTCAAGAGCACTTGGCAGCCTTTCGTCGGGTCTGCAATTGGGCGAGGAGAAATCTGTTTGAACTGTTCGATCGATGCAAGCATGACGGAAATGGTGTCGCTGATGGCAACGCATCCTGAGGCATCACTCGAAAACTCTGGCTTACTCTTCCAGCCGATCGCCTCGTAGAAAGCTACCGACTTCCTGACGTCTTTTACCGGCAGAGAGATGAAGAGGCTTTTCGACATATGGGTAGGAAGCGATGAATTTCATTATAAGAAATCGAAACATTTTGTAAACGCGCGAAGGCCGGACTTGCTCCGGCCTGGAGCGCCACATATGCAAAAGGAGAGCTCACGAGAGGAAAACACAGTTTTCCTTTCGTGAATACATGGCTGGGGAGAAGGGATTCGAACCCCTGAATGCCTGCTCCAGAGGCAGGTGCCTTACCACTTGGCGACTCCCCAATATACGTTGAACGGCGGAAGTTTACAGAAACACCGATTTTTTGGCTAGCGTCTTTCTGTTCATCGAGGTACGGATATAGACCCTTTCCACTACACTACGAGGCAATTTCCCCTTTCTCTCCATGATCCACCTCGTCGCTGTCTGGCAGTACATTGCCTCACACCCACTCGGTATCCTCCTCGCGATTGTCACATCATTTATTGTTGGTTTTCTGTGGCATGGTCCACTGTTTGGCAAGCACTGGATGAAATTCAATAAGATCGCTCAGCCAAGGCCAGGAGAAGTCACATTCTCCATGATGCTCCCTGGCATTCTCGCAAGCATTGCAATGGCGTTTGTACAGTCGGCAGTCCTCGGTCGTACGTTCGAAATTCTTCTCCTTCAGCACGTCGGTCACGCGCTCATCATTGCGACGATTATTTGGTTGCCATTCACGGCGCTCGTTCTCCTCAATGAATACACGTGGGCAGGCAAGTCGTACAGACACACCGCATTCGATTCCGCGTACAACTTGGTTTCGCTTTGGGCAATCGCAGCGGTTCTGTATTACACGCTCTAATAGTCACGACGCATTCCAAAGCCCACTCATCTTCTGAGCGGGCTTTTTTTTCGATGATCTAAGCCTCACACGCCTTGCAGATCTTCTTCAAGTTAAGCTGCTGAGCGGCGTTCATGCTGTGCTGGTAATAGAGCGTCTTGATCCCCATTTTCCATGCATTGATGTAGAACTCATTGATCGTCTTCACCGGTGTGTCTGGGTGAATGAGGAGGTTGAGCGATTGTCCCTGGTCAATGAATTCCTGGCGCACCGCTGCCTGGTTGATGATCGCCATCTGGTCGATCTCGGGGTACGTCTTGAAGACTTCTTTCTCGTCGTCGCTCAGGAAGTCCAAGTGCTGCACAGAGCCATCGTGATTGCGAATGTCGTGCCATACATCATCCGTATTCTTTCCTTTCGATTCCAGGAGTTTTCGGAGGAATGGATTCTTGATCGTTGTCTTGATCTTCTGAATATCTTTCACGTAACAGTTGCTCCAGACAGGCTCAATGCCTTGGGATACCTGGCCAAGAATGAACGCGGACGATGTCGTTGGAGCGACGGCCATCAATGTTGTGTTCCGGCGACCGTAGCCTTTCAGGACTTCCGGCTCCCCAAACTTCGTTGCGAGTTCGCGAGATGCTTTGTACGCTCGCTCTCGAATGAGCTTGAAGATTTCGTAGTTCGCTTTCGCAGCTTCCTTACTTTCAAATCCAAGCATTTTGGATTGGAGGTACGAGTGCCAACCGAGTACGCCAAGTCCAAGCGCACGGTGGTTTTTGGCGAACGTGTATGCCTTTTGCATGAAGAGAAATGTCTTTCGGTCATCTTCTCGCCCCGAGTCGCGGAGTGCTTCCAGCTTCTCAATAAATTCCGACACAATAGCGTCCAGGAAATACACGAGTGTTTCCACTGCGTCGGTATTCTTCCATGCGTCGTAGTGCAGAATATTGATAGACGACAGCACGCACACGAATGATTCTTTTTCGTTACTCGGGAGCATGATTTCTGTACACAAGTTACTTGCCCAAATTTTCATCCCTTTGTCCTTGTACACGTCCACAGTTTGCCTATTCACATTGTCCGTGAAGAAGATGTACGGATACCCAATTTCGTTGCGTGTCTGAATGACCTTTGCCCACAACGCTCGCTTTTTCTGGTCACCATCGATCATTTCCTGCATCCACTGGTCACCAACTGTCACACCATGCGTCAGCTTCTGGATCGGATTTCCTTCTGTGCCAAGATCCAAGAATTCCTCGGCATCGGGATGTTCGAGCGGTAAATACGGCGCGAACTGCCCGCGACGCGTGGAGCCTTGGCTCACAATGTCGGTCATCTTGTCGAAGAGCTGCATGAAGTGCACGGCACCGGCTGAGTGTCCATTATCTTTGATCGATGCACCGCGGTGACGAAGTGCGCCAAAGTATCCAGACGTTCCACCGCCCAGCTTGGACATCATTCCCACTTCGGCTTGGGTATAGAGAATTTCGCCCATGTCATCGCCGATGAACGAGCCAAAGCAACTGATGGGTAGCCCTCGTTTCATGCCAAAGTTCGACCAGACTGGCGACGCGAGAGAGAAAAATCCGCGTGCCATGTAATCGAAAAATTTATCAGAAAATCCAGGAATACCATTGATCTCCTCCGCGCGATTGGCCACTTGGCGAATGCGCTCTTCTGGCGTGGTGCTACCAACCAAGTAGCCGAGCTGGAGAAATTTTCTGGTGTTGTCGGTAAGCCATTCCATGGGGAAGAGGGGAAAATGGGGATTTAGAAAAGATCGCTACTGGTAATGCTTTTACTGCGCTTGTTGTAGTTGATGGATCGCTTCACAAAGAAGTCGCCGTGCTTGGTGCCGATGATTTCGTCATCGAACCATTCGGAGGCTTTCAGGAGTGCAGCGTCGATCTCAAACACCGGCGGAATGCCGATGCTCTTCAGTGAGTTATTCAATCGATTCTTCACAAATTCATTCACTGTTGCTTTGGGCAGGAAATCGAGTTCGCCCGCTTCGAATATCCAATCGACGATCTTGCTCTCGGCTTGGTACGCCTTCAGGCAGAGCGCACGAACAGTGTGGCTATGAGCTTCTGTGAACCATTCCGGGTGTTCCTGTTTCATGATGCGAATGAGATCGATGCCGAAGTTTCCGTGAATTTGTTCTTCTTTGGATGTTGCCTCCACGACATTGGAAACTCCCTTCAGTCGGTCGCGGTGTTTATTGAACGCCATGATGATGAGGAACTGCGAGAACAGTGATACGTGTTCGATGAAGAGCGAGAACAGAAGAACCGACTGCGCGTACTCTTTCCTGTCATCACTCTTTGCGCTTCGTAGAGCCGATTCCAAGTAATTCACTCGCTCCATGATCACTGGATGATTTTTCAAATTCTTAAACTCTTCGTTGAGCCCAAGAATTTCCAGTAGATGTGAGTACGCGTCGTGGTGACGCACTTCGCTTTCGGCAAATGTCGCACCGATCGCGCCGATTTCCGGCTTTGGAATTTTGTCGTACATATTTCCCCAGAACGTTTTTACTGCGACTTCTATTTGCGAAATCGCGAGCATCGTGTTCTTGATGGCACTTCGTTCGACATCTGTAATGCCAACTTTGAAATCCTGAATATCACTCGTGAAATTGAATTCCGTATGGATCCAGTACGAGTGTCGAATGGCATCCACATATTCCAAGAGTTCTGGGTATTCGTAGGGCTTCAAGTTGATTCGCTTCTTAAACAAATCTCGCTTTCGCTCTTGTGCTCTACGGTCGCGGTACACGATGTACGCCTTGGCAATGTCATGAAAATTTTCATTCATGAGCGATTCTTCCACCACGTCTTGGATGGCTTCTACATCAAGCTCTTTCCCCGGTGTCGCGATGGCTGCAAGTGATTGAAGCACTCGTTCTATCACACGCTCTCGTCCGAGCTCTATCGATGGAACAAGCGGCGATCCATGCTCAATGTGTAACGTCGATCGAAATGCGGCATCGACGGCATTCTTGATGCGACGTTCATCGAATTCCACCAGCGTTCCATCTCGTTTTTTGATGACAGTGTTTTTCTTGAGCAGCGAACGCACATCGAGCGCATCAGTCACGAGCGTGGACATAGAAAATAGGGGAAATGAGAAAGAGCCCTCTGCATGAGGACAATGAGTGGAGGCGCAGACGCAGCCGATGATGGGACATCAGAGTAGACAATAGGTGGATGGGAATCGCACCTATGTCACGAAAGTCGTGAGAGTGAGGTGCTTCGTGCGAGCGAAGCGGGGGAGAAAGTCTCCAGTGACAAACCGTCTGACTTTACAGTTGCGCGACAGTGGGGAATTGCACCCGAACTTGGTTTGTCCCGCTGATCCGAAATCTACTTCCTGTAGTGTCGGTATGCAAACATGCACACTACATCTTGGGTTTTGAGGGAGTTTTTGTTTTGTGCATCAAAAAAGGTCGGAGTCACGAGAGGGAAAAATTCTGTGACTCCGACCGAAGTATCACCGAGTTGCAAGGAGAACTTTAGAGTCCAGCAAAATTCTTACGCTGGTTCCCACGATTCTATGCGAGCGTCGTGCCACTACGCAGACTCATCTGCACTATGGGATGTGCCAAGGCAGAGAAGCGATTATTCCACTGCCGCTTCTGGTGGATCGGTAGACCTTTCTATATGGAGTGGTGTTCCTAATATTCTTCCAATTTGAAGTCGGAGATCGCTGACGAATTGACCTGCTTCTCGCCGAGAACTTTTTTGAATTCCAAGAGATTCTGCAATGTCCGCAGGCTTCATGTCCGGATGCGCCAAACTTACCCAGGCCACTTTGATATGACGAGGCTTGAGCTGATTCCACTGTTCTTGCGTTATTCCACTTCCTGGCGGAGGAGAGGGGTGATCTTTATGTAAAACTTTTCGAGAGAGATCGATGCCGAGAGTTTCTTGCAAGCGCCTGACGACGACAGTAATTCCTCCATTCGTAAGACCAGTCAATTCGGCCATCTTTGTTCCAGGAATCGTAGGATCTTCAATACGTGCACGCGCGACTTTTTGCTCATTGAGCGTCAGCGTTTTCCATCGTTTTTCTGGAATCAAGTCCGGGTCAGGACTTGTCGAAACAGTTGGTTGAACAATATCCATCGCACGCTGCCTATGCTGTCGCATTGTGCTTTCAGAAATGTCACACTCTTGTGCAATTGCTGCATGTTCTTTTCCTTCGAGTGTTCGATACAACACCATCATCTGTCGAGGGGTGAGCTTCTTCCATTTTTTTGCAAGGTGTTCGTATCCAGCTGGCGGTCTTTTGCACTCCTCAGGAATGACAATATCAGTCGCATTGCTGGGCAAAGTTTTTGTTCGAACTTTTGTAATAGGATGAGCCAATTTTACACGTGCATTTGCTCGAGCAGTTTTTACATCACTTCGGCCGATTTCTCTTTGTAACACGTGGTCTGATTTTGCAGGTTTTGTGAGCGTGGAATACGCGACCATTTTTTCGGTTGGACTGAGCCTTGCCCACGCTTTCAGGGAGATCTTCGATCGAGGTGGAGGCTGCTGATACATCTCTGGAATTGCTTGAACATCAATTCCTAGTTTCTGTCGCGCGTTATAAATTAAGGCATACACACTGGAGAGAGTGAGATGCAACGTGTGTGCGATATTCTTGCCTGCATTCCCTTGGAAGAGTAGGGACATCACGCATTGTTGATATGAACTCAACAGTGGCCAGAGCGCCTCGTATTGTTCAGCTTCTTTAGGCATCGACGAGTATTTCTCGTGTTCCGGATGACGACGAATCTGCAGTCCGAATTTCCCGTATGCAGCACGTAGAATGTTAGTAACCTGCTGCTTCGTTTTCATCATCTCCTTCGCAACTTCTTCCAATGGAACAGTCAGAATTCGTTGCGAGAGAACGAAGCGTTGCTCTGCTGTGAGGATATTTAAATCAATTTGTAGTCCTTGCGCGTGCAACGCTAGCGCTATTGAATTTGATTTCATTTTTTTCTTTGGTTTTGTTAGCAGTTTCTTCGCTTCGCCACTCTGTATAAATGCTGCAATCTTTTGAAGAGCTTTTGCTTCTATCTGACGTATTCTTTCTTGAGTGACTCCCAATCGTTCTCCGATTTCTCGTAACACTAATTCACCCTCGCCTCCAATTGCCTCAAATCGATATTTCATCACCGCACGCTCATTGTCGTTCAGCACATTTGAATCCACCGCAATTTTTATTAAATCAATAATTTCCCCACGCTCTTTCGCAATTACTAGCTCTACTGGTGTTGCAACATTCTCGTCAGCGATAGTGTCGTATCGGTTGCCATCCTGATTCAATGGTGCATCAAGATGGGCATGCCTTTGAAATATTCGTCCATCTTTTTGTGGTTTCGCATCCGTAAAAACATTTATTTGGTTTCGAATAACTGTCGTGGCGTACGTGGAAAATGCAAACCCTGTTTGTATGTCAAATGTTGCGATCGCGCTCCATAATCCCAGTCGTGCCATCGATTCAATATCTTCTCGTTCTAGGTGAGTATTTGATTCACATGCGATGAAGACAGGTCTATGCAGCAACCCAGTATTTTTCTCTGCGATTTCAAGAAACATCGATCCAGCGTGAGGATTCTCACTGAGCCATTCGAATAAGATGCGCTCTCGAATATCAAAAGAATATTCTTCCTCACTTACTCGTGCTGACGCTTGATCTGAAAATATTCTTTGCAATTTTTCCCATGCACCTGGTTCGCCACGTTCCTGTACCTGCTCATAAAATTCTGCAAGTTCCTCGTTTCGCTCTCTGCCTATCTCACTCCTGTTGCCGGGTTGGGGGGCGGATCTTTTTCTGGCCATGGCAGCGCATTTTCTGCTAAAAGTGCTTCCCAATCAATGTAGTTAGTCGCGCTTTGACAATCCTTCCGTTTCCGCAACAATACGCGCAACTTTCCCCATATCACTCATATGAAGAAATTCCTAATTTTCTTTGTCGTCGTGGCAGTGCTTGCTGCTGGCGCGTACGCAATGAAGAACAAAGACAGTATGTCCGGTAAAAAAATGGCTGATCCACGCATTTCCGCTACATGGGACATGATGCTGGGACCCTGGATGAGCGAAGAAGACAGCGGCTGGGTTCGCGTATACAAAGACGACAGCACTCTCGTTGATACACACGATTCCATGGCTGGTGTCGTCGAATCCACTGCGACATGGTCATTGTTCGTTTCCGAGAATGCTCCAGAGGTTGAGTTCCAGCTCAACAACAAAGATGTCTACGTTGAGCAGATCGAAAAAGATGATTCGAAGATCTATTTCCGTGTCGTGAGCGTTACGCCGGACGTGCTTGAACTTGTGAATATGACCAAGGGTGGCGCTATGCGATTCAATCGTGCTCCAATGGGTGGTGAAGTCAGTCCAACACCTCTATGGACTGCCACATTTACCTGCGAGAACGATCCTCATGGCTTCACAGCAAGCTTCCCGGATTCTATGAAGGAAGTGATCATCGCGTCGGAAGGCGAAGAGAATGTGTTTCCAGCTGTGACATCTGAGAGCGGGAAAAAGTTCGAAGGCACCAACTGGTCATTCCTCTTCCGTGGAGAGACAGTGACAGTGACCGACAAGATGTCGAAGACAACAAAGACCTGCACTCAGCCATTCAGCAATGAAAACGCGCCAATGAATTTCGGCGACTAATCTTCTCATAAGAATTTTGAAAGAGGCCGCAGCGTGCGGCCTTTTTCATGCACATTAACGCGTCTTAATCTCCTCTTAATATGTATGCAGTATCTTTGACCATGCGAGAGAGTTCTGTATTCTCCCGCCGTTCTAATTCTTTCCGTTTTTTCATGTCCAAACACTCTCGTATCAACCCAGCAGTCGCTCTTGCAGCCATGGGAGTTCTTCTTGCCGCGTGCTCCCCGGCATCCGACGGCACAGGCACAGGCGCATCATCTTCGTCTTCGGTTCCAGCGATGATGCCGTCTTCCGCCAATACTATGATGCCATCGTCCGCTCCAGCGATGATGAAGTCATCAGAGGCAGCTGCCATGATGCAGAAATATGCAGACGGCACATATGCTGCTGTTGGTTCCTACGTTTCTCCCGCTGGTCAAGAAGCTGTAGACGTTTCTATCACGCTCAAGAACGGCGTCATCGCGAGCGCCACATTTCAGGGGGAGGCCACGCACCCAACGAGCAAGCGCATGCAGGAGAACTTTGGAAAGGGATACCAGGAACTCGTTGTCGGTAAGTCCATCGACGATGTATCGCTGACTGTAGTGAATGGTTCCTCCCTTACGTCAAAAGGTTTCATGGATGCTCTCGCCAAGATCAAAGTTGAGGCTTCTGCATAAGAAGTAAAAATTGATCATTGAAAATGGAGAATGATCGAAAGGTCGCTCTCCATTTTTTGAAAATCAAAACAATTCAGCGGTGAATCCCGGCGATCGTCGAACTTTGTAATCGTCACGCAGGATGCAGTATTCGAAAATAAAATCTTTCTCAAATTGTTCTGGCTCAGCGAGGAACAGGCACGTCGCAAGTCCGTCGGCAATTGCAGCACTCTCGGCGAGTACCCATGTGGAAAGAATCTTCGGTGGTGAGGTGAGTGATACTGGATCGATGATGTGGTGATGACCATTCCAGACACGCCTGTTCCCTCCCGAAGCGCAAAATCCACCCTGCGATATCTCAAGCGCCCCAACTACTTTTGTTGCGTCGCCAGGATGCTCTAAGCCTGCACGGATTTTTTCTCCATTACCTTGGTAGTAGATGTCGCCACTGCCATCAACCAAGAATCGCACCACACCGCGACTACGTAACATTGATGAAATCCGATCGACGAAGAATCCTTTTCCCATTGCTCCGATATCAATGAGACACGGCTCAATAATTTCGATGTGCGTGTCATCGATGATACGAAGTGCATCATCGAAACGTGGGACTGGCCGCACATTTTTCTGTCGCTGGAGCGAATACTCTGCATCGTAGCCAAGGTCAGAAAGTGTGTAGCCGATGAGTGCCGTGAATGCCTCTTTCGAGAGAGCCCAGAGTGAGTGGTACATCCGCAGCATCGTCACCAAGTCAGTTGGAACTTCCAGCACTCCTTTCTGTTTTGTCAGCTCCCATACGAGTGAGTTCGAGATGAATCGTGAATATGCTTGATCGAATGCACGCGATGCAGAGATCACGTCCTTTTCAATCTCGCGAAATGTACTTGGCTGAATTTCATCCCATATTGTTACCTTCCACTCGCAGCCCATCGATGGATATGAAAATACGTTCATTGCCATCATTTAGAATCCAGGGAAGTAGTCGGTGCAGATGCTTGCACGATGCACCCCCATATCCGTCAGCAGTGCTTTATATGCTTCTACCATCCCGCTTGGGCCAGAGAGATACCATGCGCGATGCTTGTAGTCGGGGACGTCTTTCTCAATTTGAGCACGATCGATTTTTGCGGCATCGCCGCCTGTCGCACCTGGTTCAGTGAGTGCGTAGACAGTTTTGACGCCAACCGATTTCGCCGCATCAAACACATTCTTGTACGCAATGTCAGCTGCTGTTCTATTGGAGTAGAGGAGGACAATATCTCGATGTTCTTTGGTATCCATGAGGTAGTGCACCATGCTCCGGAATGGCGTAATACCGATGCCACCTGCAATGAAGGCCAATGGCCTTTTTACATCTTTTGGAAGCGTAAAATCACCAGCCAAGCTTCCGGCAACCATTGTGTCGCCTGGCTGCATCGATGCCAGCTTTTTCTTAAAGGTGCTGGAATTTTCAAAAATTTTGACACCAAGACGTATCTCTTTCTCAGTGGGGGAGGATGCAATCGTGAAGTAACGGCGATTGCCTCGTGTGTCATGCTTTTTTTCTGCTGCTAGCGTCCACTCCAAATATTGTCCTGGCTCAAAGTCGAGCGGAGTAGTCAGGTCGAATACGTATTCGTACGTATCACGTGCGAGTGTATTTTTCTCCTTCAATGTGAGAAATAGTCGTCGACGCAAACTGCGTGTGTAGGAGAACAGGTTGCCCAGAAGAAGGGTGAGTTCGGGTGTGAAATAGATAGATCCAATGTGTATTGGCCAGCTAGAAATGGCTCCCACGAGACCTCCGTAGATCAGCTGAGCACCTCGTGTTGGTGGTGTTGTCAGTGGTTCCGTCACCATCACAGATGCAAAGAAGATAATTGGCCACGAGGTGAAGTGTTGCACTACAGCATCGATGAGCGGCAGGCCGTGTTGCATTCCAAGGATCGCTCCTACGACAGTACTCGCTCCAATTGTGACAAGGAACATGGAGAGTCGACGAATTTTTCGTGCGATCAACAATCCTAGAATTGTTGTGAATGGCAGAAGCCACGGAGTCGCAACCCACCACACAGCTCCACCAAAACCAACCGCACTCATCGCTGCCGCACCAAATGCCGCAGGGTTGAATGCGTGCTTTCCTTGCCACGCAATGACGTACTTTGAGAGCATTGCGATCAAGCACGCTGCGACGAGCACGTACACATCTTCCAGTGTCATTACGGGTGTGAAGAGGAAGAACAGGATCACTGCGGTGATTGACGATGATTCTGCATTCACTGGTACTTTCCACCATTTTCCAAATATCACATTGCTCACGTAACACGTGAATGTGGCGATGAAAAAAGACAAAAGCATTCCATTGCCGCTGTAGCTCAAGAGCCCGGTATATGCGAAGAGGACAGAAATTCCCGCGAGCAATAGTAAGCCTTGATTCACAAGGCGGTACATCGTCACGGAGTTTAAAAATCGATCGACGACATTCATAGAAAAAGTGTGATGAAACTACTGTAGCGCAGCTTGTATAGGTGAGCGATAGAGCTCTTATGCTCCTCTTAACCTCCGTTGCTGCTACACTGTGACTATGGATTTCCTCAAAGACTACACATTCACCATTGTCGATGTTCTCTCGGCGCTCACCGTCATTGGCCAGCTTATTTCAGTGTTACTGCTCCTGATTCTTCTGCAAAACATGCGCAAAGGTGTTGCCGCCTCTTCTATTGGACGATGGGTCAGTGAGCACGGACTCCTTCTCATGTTTGTCATTGCGTGTATCTCAACGCTCGGTAGCCTCTTCCTTTCAGAGGTTGCCGGATGGAATCCATGCAAACTTTGTTGGTTCCAGCGGATTGTGATGTATCCACAGCTTGTCATGCTTGTCATTGCGCTATGGAGACGAGATCGCGGTGTGGCACCGTACCTCTTAGCACTGTCTCTCATTGGTCTTGCTATTGCTGCGTATCACTATGTCATCCAACTTCAGAATATTGTTGCGAGCCCACTCAATCCCGCGACACCGTGCGATGCCTCAGGCGAGTCGTGTGTAAAGACTCCGTTTATTGTTTTTGGATACGTTACGATTCCTCTCATGGCATTCACAGCATTTGTGCTGAACGCGCTTGGTTCAGTATTTGTCATCCGATCGCGCCGATAAGGCAGTATTCAGGAGATAAAAAATGCCTTTTTTGGCATTCCCTTGCGAGAAAGCTTGATGTACAATCTTTCGCCCTGTCACGAAATGACCACTCTGCCGTCTCACATACCGGCCACGGACGTTATGCAAAATCCCCTCCAAACCAGGGACTACGTACCTCTACCATTGCGCAGGATTATCGCCTGGGGAGTGGCAACAGTGTGTGCGTTCTCGCTGCTCATCGGCACGATCCGAAGCTATGGGCCACTGAAGGTATTTGCAGTCAGTAGCTTGCTTCGTGTCACGACAACTCTGCCACCGCAGGACGATCTTGGTCGCACGAACGTCTTGATCCTTGGAGTAGGCGACGATGATCACGCTGCTGCAGATCTGACGGATACGATCATGATCGCCAGTGTGCAACCGAGTACACAAAGTGTTGTACTCCTCTCTCTTCCTCGCGACTTATTCCTCGTCGAAAACGAAGACACTCCCGATGGTCGCATCAATGGTTTGTACTACTTCTACAAGCAGAGGGCACTTCGTATGCACACAGAGATTGATGCCAGCGGCGCATCGATTTTGGCTCTCCATGATCTTGCGAACGACATCGGTAACCGTTTTCACGTACCTATCCACGGTGCGATGAAGCTGGATTTTGCAGGACTCGAAATGATGATCGATGCCATTGGCGGAATCGATATCGATGTGCCGGAGGCTATCGTTGATTACTCCTACCCTCTATCCGAGAACGTCATCGGACTTCTACGCATAGAGAAGGGGATGCAGCATATGGATGGAAAGACAGCTCTGCAGTACGCACGTAGCCGTCACTCCACGTCAGATTTCGACCGTTCCGACCGTCAGCAGCAAATTTTGCAGGCACTCAAGGACAAGATGCAGCACATGAATTTTATTGCCGATGCAGGGATGCTGCGCGAGTTGCAGCAGTCTATTCAGGATCACTTCGAGACAACGTTCTCCCCCAGAGAGTTGTTTGGACTCGCTGGTCTTGGTACCACCATTCGAAGCAATCGTATCATTCGTATGAATGTGAATTTTTTCGGAGGAAGCGACACAACCATCGCATCTGCGGGTGGGTTTGTGTACACACCGCCAGCTGATGAAGTCACCGGTGCCATTTTGTATCCTGTCTCACGTACGAATAATCCAGCCGACCTAGGTCAAATCATCACATTCGCTTGGATGCTGTTTTCACAGCGAGAGGTCTACCTGGCACAGTCTCCAATTATTGTGGAATCTGCGGGAGCAAATTCACTCGAAGCACACCGACTGCGAAACGAACTACGCCGGTATGGGCTTATCGTGCAGGACAATGAAGAAGCGCAGAGAATGCAGGGGGATTCTGTCATTATGATTCCGAGGAATGGAGATCACGATGCTGCAGAATTTTTCTCACGAGTTCTCGACATTCCTGTTGAAGAAACATCGTACGATGACTCTGCCTCTGGCACTGTTGTCCGCATTAAACTTGGCGCCGATTACCGTTTTACCTCTCTAGAAAAACTGACAGAAACATTGCGATCGTCTGACGAAAATGTGCAGAACTAGTCAAAGCAAATCACTCATCGAGGGTGTGTGTATTGTGTAGCATGTACGTATGCGTTTTCGTGCACATGCTCTCGGCATTCTTTGTATTACTCTCACCTCATGCACTGGCATTTCGGTGAGTAGAAATCAGCAGACTGAAGCAATTTCCTCTTCAGCTACATCTGTCGCAGACACTCATATAGAACAAGTGCCTTCCGACCTGAGCCTCGAGCACTTCTCCACCATGACACTCGTCGGCACGGGTCTCACGCTTGAGGCAATCATGGAACGGAATGCCGCGTACACAAAGTATGCAATTCACTACTACAGCAATGGCCTGCATATTTCAGGAGTGATGAATATTCCATCTGGCGATGGACCGTTTCCTCTTGTCATCTTAAATCATGGTCATATCGATCGTTCGGTGTATGTGCGAGGACGAGGGCTCAGACGAGAGCAAGACTATCTTGCACGCCACGGATTTGCGGTACTCCACACAGACTATCGTGGACATGCAGAATCGGATGAGAGTCCGATGCCAGACGACATGCAGATCTACGATGGAAATTTGGAATATGCGATGGATAGCGCCAATGCAATTTTGGCTGTGAGAAGCGCAAATCTTCCATCTGTAGACGCAGAAAATGTGGGGATGCTCGGCCATTCTTTGGGCGGTGGAGTCACGATGGCTGTACTCACGGGGAAGCCAGATCTCGTTGATGCTGCTGTTCTGTATGCACCGGTACATGCAGATGTGTGGGAGAACTTCAATCGGTGGCGTCGCATGCGCGACGAAGGCGATCGAACAGTCGAACAGCATGGCACGCGCGAGACAAATCCTGCATGGTGGGACGAACTTTCGCCCCAGACGTACTTTGCAAAACTCCGTGCACCCATCATCGTGTTTCAGGGCGATGAAGATACGGATGTCCCCAAGGCATGGTCAGACACGCTTGTGAAAAATGTGAAGGCAGCAGGGAAAGATATCATGTATGTGGAATATCCCGGTGCTCCACACGAATTTGTGCGCGACTGGCCAGATTTCATGAGCCAGACATCAGCATTTTTGCATGCGCACCTCGATGCAGCTGTCGAATAGATGTCACTTCTTCCCCTTCCATACGTCAGAGAGGAGGTAGTGCTAGATACTTTCTATATCTAACAGTTGATATCTCTACTAAAAGAGATATACTCAATTGTCCGTTTCATTTCTATGCCCGATACTTCTTCCATCATTTCTGTCACGAATCTTACAAAAAAGTTCGGAGACTTTACTGCCGTGAACGACATCTCTTTCGATGTCAAAGCTGGCGAAATTTTTGCTTTCCTCGGTCCCAATGGCGCTGGCAAAACGACGACAATCAAAATGTTGACGACTCTTCTTCATCCGACGAGTGGATCCATTCTTCTCAATGGGAGTAATCCAATGGAAGATCAAGCGGGTGCCCGCCGCTCATTTGGTATCGTATTCCAAGATCCAAGTGTCGATGATGAGCTGACAGCGTGGGAGAACTTGGAGCTTCATGGTGTTCTCTACAATGTACCAAAGCAGCTTCGTCGTGAACGCATGGAGGAACTCCTTACGATTGTCGGTCTTGCAGATAGGAAAGATAGCCTCCTCAAGACGTTTTCTGGCGGCATGCGTCGTCGCTTGGAAATTGCTCGTGGACTTTTGCACCACCCAAAAATTCTCTTCTTAGACGAGCCGACACTCGGACTCGATCCGCAGACGCGCAATCATCTTTGGACGTATGTTTCTGAGCTGAATAAAAAAGAGGGAATCACTGTATTCCTCACGACTCACTATATGGAAGAGGCAGACAAAATCGCTAACCGTATCGCAGTTATCGATCACGGAAAAATCATTTCCATTGGTTCCTCTGCAGAGCTAAAGGAGAAGACAGGAAAGCAGTCTTTAGAAGATGCATTCCTCGCACTCACAGGAAATGCCATTCGCGATGAATCCGCTTCTGCTATCGATGGCCTCCGTATGCACGCCAAAATGTGGCGTCGCCGTTAACCTTTCATCATATGAATACCATCTACATTCTCTGGCTCCGTCAAATCAAGCGTTACATTCGCTCGCGTTCTCGCATCATTGGTTCTCTTGGACAACCGCTCCTCTTCCTCTTTGCGCTTGGGTTCGGGCTTGGTCCTATGTACGAGCGTGCAGGCGGAGGAAATTATCTGCAATTTTTGGCTCCAGGAGTCATTGCAATGAGTATTCTCTTCACGTCGATTTTTAGCGGTATTGAGATCATTTGGGATCGCCAATTTGGCTTTCTGAAGGAAACAATGGTCGCTCCAGTGCCACGCATTCACATTATGCTTGGTCGTACGCTCGGCGGAGCAACGGTGGCAATATTGCAGGGGCTCATCGTCTTTACCATTACCCTCATTGCAGGGTTCCGTCCTGAATCGTGGAGCATGTTGCCGCTCGCATTCGCGTTCATGTTCTTGATCGCGCTCCTCTTCACAGCACTAGGAACAGGTATCGCATCCATTTTGGAGGACTTCCAAGGATTTCAGCTCATTATGAATTTCCTCGTGATGCCACTTTTCTTTCTCTCGGGCGCACTCTTCCCGCTCGATGGATTGCCGCCGGTGATTGCATTTATCACACGTATCGATCCTCTGACCTACGGCGTGGATGCACTCCGTGCAGCACTACTCGGGGCATCGCATTTTCCATTGGTGCTCGATTTTTCCATTCTTGCGATTGTGACCGTAGTGTTCCTCTGCGGAGGAAGCTATCTCTTTTCGAAGATAGAGGTCTAATTCAAGAGGAGAAATACGATCACATATTTTGAACATCTTTCTAGATTCATCCGCACGATGGGTCAGGAATTTTGTTGCACCATATTAGCATCAGATACTGTAATAAAATTGAGTCAATAACAAAGAATTTCGATTGCGGAGAGCTTCCAGGGGCAAATTAGCTGAATTTAGATACCTAATTCCTCGTTCTTTTGCCACTAGAGCCTGGTAAAACAGCGAAATTTTTGGTAGAATATATGGATTTCTCGCATGTGCGCACGCGCGTGCGAGAGAGACGAAAACTCACACACATGTCACTACATACGCTCATGTTCGGCTGGGAGTATCCGCCTGCACATCTCGGTGGTCTCGGGGTGGCGTGTCAGGGCATTGTTCGCGGACTTCTTCATCACGGTGCAAAAGTCACACTCGTCCTCCCGCACGATGCTGCCACTGAGGATGGCGTCACCATTCTTTCACCGCAGACGCATACCGGCGAGTCAGTCATCACTGTGCCAGCCGCTATCCAACCATACGACGGATTTGAGTCGTACCGTGTTCGTATTGCAGAAGCAGGAACCGAAGGGCTCTCCGAACTGTACGGACGAAACCTCGGTGAGGAGGTTGAGCGTTTCACTGCAGTCGCAGTTGAAATGACGAAGCACGTGAACCCAGATGTCGTGCACAGTCATGACTGGATGACAATCGATGCTGGTGCCAAGGCAGCAGCGTATCATCGCAAGCCGTTCGTTGCACACGTACACGCCACTGAGCTCGACCGCACTGAGTTCAAGCCAAATCCATGGATCTTCAAGCGCGAGATGGCCGGACTGCAGAAGGCAGATCACATCATTGCTGTGTCGAGTTATACCCAGAATCTTCTCGTGAAGGAGTACGGAATTACTCCAGACAAAATTACCGTGCTTCACAACGGTACATTCCACGCTCGTCCAGAAGGTCGTTTCGATGGGGCAAAGCATCATCCGCTGGTTCTCTTCCTTGGTCGTTTGACTGTGCAGAAAGGCGCGACGTATTTCATTCAGGCTGCGAAACGTGTGGCCAAGAAGGATCCATCCGTTCGCTTTGTTGTTGCGGGCGAGGGCTATCTTCTTCCGCAGCTTATCAATCAAGCGTGCGACTTCGGTCTTGCCGACAGAATGATGTTCGCAGGCAAAGTCACAAGCTCTGAAGCCAAGAAGCTCTACGCCAAGGCAGATTGCTTCGTGATGCCGTCCGTTTCCGAACCTTTCGGTTTGGTCGCGCTCGAAGCGATCACTCACGGTGCACCTGTTGTTCTCAGCCGTCAGTCCGGCGCGTCGGAAGTTGTGCGCAATAGTCTCCTCGTTGATTTCTGGGACACTGACAAAATGGCCGACTGCATCCTGACACTTCTGCGCGAAGAACCGCTTCGTCAGGAGATGCGCAGTCAGACACATCATATTCTCAGCAATCTCACCTGGTCGAACCAGGGGCGAAAGATTCTCTCTACATATGAAAACGTGATTCGTGGCGAATCTAGACACTCCCGCCATCGCAGCTAAATGACGAAACACACACCGCCATCGGTTTGTTTCTACTTTCAGGTTCACCAACCGTACCGCCTGAAGGATCTACGTATTACGGATATCGAACACATGCATCCGTCGGACTATTTCGATGCCGACAAGAACCACGCCATCTTCCGTAAGGTTGCAGAGAAATGTTACCTGCCTGCGAATGCGCTTCTCTTAAAAACATTAAAAGCTCATCCAGAATGCAAGATCTCCTTCTCGCTGTCGGGAGTATTTTTGGATCAGTGCGAGCAGTACGGTCCAGATGTTCTTGAGTCATTCCAGAACCTCGCAAAGACAGGTCAGGTGGAATTCCTCGCTGAGACGTACTACCACTCGCTGTCGTCTCTCTTCTCGCTCAAAGAATTCTGTGAGCAGGTGGAGAAGCATGTCGCTGCGATCGAAAAGCACTTCGGGATGAAGCCGGTCATTTTCCGCAATACCGAGCTGGTGTATAGCAACGAAATTGCCGAAGTTGCTCGTCTGCTTGGCTTCAAGGGAATTCTCGCTGAAGGCGCAGATCGCGTGCTCGCAGGCCGCTCGCCGAACGTTGTGTACGTCCCACCGGCATTCAAGCTTCCGCTCAAGTGGCAGCGCGACATCGCCTCACATCGTATTCATTCAAAGACAACACGCACCATTCGTACCCTTCTCAAAAACTATCAGCTCTCCGACGATATCGCATTCCGCTTCGGTCAGTCACACCGCTCCAAGCATCCACTGACTGCAGACACATTTGCCGATTGGATTTGCAAAAATTCTGGCACGAATGTCGACTTGTTTATGGATTACGAGACATTCGGTGAGCACCAGTGGGCAGATACGGGTATCTTCGAATTTCTTGGTGCATTGCCACATGCATTCAGGAAACGAGGTATCAGTACTTGCACACCATCAGAAGTGGTCGCCAAATTTGGTCAGACTCCACGTCCAATACTCGATGCACACGCACCAGTGTCCTGGGCAGATACCGAACGCGATCTCTCGGCGTGGCGCGGCAACAATCTGCAGGAAGCAGCGCTCGCCGGTATCTACGCTCTCGAGCAGATGGTGAAGTCGCTCAACAATGCTGAGCTCCTCAATATCTGGCGTCGCCTGCAAACGTCCGATCACTTCTACTACTTGTGTACCAAGTACTGGTCAGACGGCGATGTGCACAAGTATTTCAGTCCGTACGAATCTCCGTACGAAGCATACCGTCGATACAGTCATGCATTGGAAGGATTCCGCTTGATACTAAGTAAAAATATGAATACAAAAAATGTTCAAAAAAAGAAAAAGAAACCCTCTTCCTCTCGCTAATGCCTCGCTCACTCGTTCTCGGTAACGGCTCTCTCCTCGCCACGTTCGACGAGCATCTACAGATGCGCGATTTCTACTTCCCGTACGTGGGTGAAGAAGATCACACGACGTATGGCAAATTCCATCGCGTCGGTTTCCTGGCGGAAGGAAAAGGATTCTCCTGGGTCAACGATGGCTCATGGAAAATTTCGGTTGGTTACGCAGACTCATCTCTTGTGTCGTCTTCGTCTCTCATCTCGGAAAAACTTCAGCTCGAAATTATTTCTGAAGATTTTGTCGATCCTGTAAAAAACATTCTCGTTCGATCATTCAGGTTACGCACGCTCGACGGACAAGAGCGAAAAGTGCAGTGTTTCTTCCATCATGACTTCTATCTGTACGGCGATAAGCAGAAGGACACAGCCTTCTTCGAGCCTCATACAAAGAGCGTGATTCACTACCGTCAGAATCGTTACTTCTTGGTTGGTGGGACGACGAGTGATCCTGTGAACTGCTTCCCCAGTGAAATTCCAGATGAATTCCATCCACTCAGTCGTGACGAGAAGCATATCGATCACTGCGGTCTTACCTCGTTCAGTATTGGTAAATCCAACTACCGTGGACTCGAAGGAACATGGCGTGATGCCGAAGATGGTCAGCTTGGTCGTTACCCAATTGAGCAAGGTTCTGTGGACTCTACAGTGGAAATCGATTGTCTCGCTCGCCCAGATCGTGGCACATGGGTCTACATGTGGGTATGTGCGGGCCAGAACATTTCTGAAGTACATGGACTGCAACATTTCCTCCTAGAAGAAACGCCAGAACAGGTGAAGCAGTCAGCCAGAAACTTCTGGCGTGGATGGGTGAGCACACACCGCGATCCGGGTGAAGGTGTGCCAAAGGAAGTGTCTGATCTCTACGTGCGTAGTCTCCTCACCATTCGCACCCAGACTGACAATCACGGTGGCATCATCGCTGCCAACGATAGTGACATCATGCAATTTAACCGTGATACGTATACCTACGTATGGCCTCGTGACGGAGCGTTTGTCAGCATGGCGCTTACACGAGCTGGTCAATCTGAAGTCGTACGTCGCTTCATCGAATTCTGCGATCGCGTACAGACAAAAGAGGGTTACCTCCTCCATAAATACAATCCCGACGGCTCTGCTGGTTCTTCGTGGCATCCATGGTACCGTGGTCGCCAGTCGCTCCTTCCAATTCAAGGAGACGAGACAGCCTTGCCACTTGTGGCACTGTGGCGACACTTCGAACACACGCCAGATGTCGAGTTCCTTCATGCCATGTATCAGCGGTTCGTGAGAAATGCTGCAGATTTCCTCTCTCGCTACACCGAGCCACAAACAGGTTTGCCACTTCCGAGTTACGATCCATGGGAAGAGCATCGTGGCGTCTTCACGTACACAACCGCATCGACTGCTGCCGGTCTACGTGCTGCAGCAAATATTTGTGCTGCACTTGGGCACTATCGTCATGCTGACAGATTCAACGAATCTGCCGACCGCATGACAGAATCGCTCCTCTTCCACCTCTACGATGAAGAGACGAAGTGCTTCATGAAGAAGATTAAGCGTGAAGACGGAAAGACAGTAGAGCGCGATACGACTCCAGATGCGAGTATTAGCTTACTGTGGCAATTCGGTATTCTGCCGCCAGATGATCCACGTGTTCTTAGTACCATGCAGCGCTTGGAACGCATGCTCACGGTCAAAACGCCCATCGGTGGCATCGCTCGTTATACGAATGACTACTACCAGTCAGTCACACAGCCAACTGCGGATATCCCAGGAAATCCATGGATTATTACCACACTGTGGTTTGCACAGTGGCGTATTGCGCTCGCAAAAACCGTGGAAGATCTGAAGAGGCCACTGCAGGATTTGCTCTGGGCAGTGTCCAAGGCGTCGCCCGCAGGCATGCTCCCAGAACAGCTCAACCCGCTCAACGGTGCACCACTCTCTGTCTCACCGCTCACATGGAGCCATGCGGTCTTTGTGGACACGGTGCTGATGTACGCTACCAAATGGAAAGAGCTCAAGAACAATCAAAAATAAATGAATACATCTTCAACGATTCTCGGCATTGATCTCGGTGGCACGAAAACAGCCATCGCACTCTTCGATACTGTGACCATGGAGCAGAAGAACTTCAAAATTTTTCCAACCGATGCCAAGCGGGGATTTGCTGCAGTGCAGAGATCTATTCTTGATGCTATCAAAGACATGCGTCAGAAAGACACCATCGCGATTGGCTTGGGCGTCCCTGGGTTTATCGATCATGAGAAGGAAGTGATCGTCACGATGCCAAATATTCCAGGGGCAGAAGGCATGGAGCTTGCTGCCTACATTCAGTATGAGACGAGCTTACCAACAATCGTGGAGAACGATGCACGATGCTTTGCTCTTGCAGAAAGTCTCCTTGGCGCAGGAAAACAGCACGATATCGTACTCGGCATTACACTTGGTACCGGTGTTGGTGGCGGCATTGTTATCAATCAAAAATTATTCCGAGGCAGCCGCGGTTACGCTGGTGAAGTTGGTCATTTGCTTTTGCAGCCAGGCAAACCTCCGTATCCAACAGACGATCAGCGTGGCGAAGTCGAGCAGTTTCTCTCTGGAACTGCCATGGGCTATCGATGCCAGGCAGCCAAGCGTCCTGAAGATTATTTAGAAGGAGAAGTCTGTGGTTTCCTACAGCCAAACGTCTTCAAGGAATTGTGTTGGCTCATTGTGGATGTCATGCATGTACTCGATCCATCGATCATTGTTCTTGGCGGCAGCGCTGGTCGTGCGATGAAGCCTCATATCGACAAGATTTACACAGAATTAAAGCACTGGTTGCTGCCAACTATTACACCTCCAGACATTGTCGTTGGTACGCTGCCAGATGCAGCAGTTCGTGGTGCAGCACTCTTGGCACGTCCGAAGTAAATTACTTTGGTGCTGGGCGTTTCTGCTTCTTTTTAACTGAAAAATGAATCCCGCTCCGCGAGCGTTTTAGCGAAGAGCCGTTATGACTTTTGAGCTTATGGCTAGCCGCAAACGCATGGCCTGCCATGACGAGCAATCCTATCAACATGCTCGCCCAAATGGCGCAGAGTAAACGTGGAATAGAATCAATCACTGAACGTGGGGGAGTAGGACGAGGTGGCATGAAATGGATGTGTGTATGAAATATGTAGTATTTTCGAGTGGAATATTATAAAGAAAAGTCGACAAATTGTCAACGGTCGAGTGACCTCGGACGATGGCTTCATTTTTTTAGACGAAGCGGCGCATCAATTTCAGAATGATGAAAGCCGCGATGAGCCCGCCAATGACAACAACTACCCAGAAGCCATACGAACCCATGGACTCAAGAATGGGATTCTGTCCATCCATAGCGCCGTGCATGGTATTCAGCGTTGTTGGAAATTCGCGATTCAGACTCGGGTCACCAGCAAGAAGCTGTCCCTGCATATTGTGTCCGTAGTACTGCGTGTACATCGTGACCGTGAATGTCAGGAACGACGCAGTGAGTCCGCCGACCAATGCAACGATAGCTTCGCCGATAGTGTGATTGCGTCCGAAATGCATCCTGGCGATTATATCAAATCGTGTCGCCTAGGAAAAATTCTGTCGAGATTCCCCACGAGCGAAGCGTGAAACAAAGTGCATGTTTGAGCCCCGCCGATGCGGGACGAGTTTGCACTTTGTAGCGCAGCGAGTGGCATGGAATCACAGGAATTTTTCCTGAGCGACCGCTTTCTTTTTCACCATTTTCTTTTGCGCAAAAGAAAATGGTGCACTAATTACCATACGTTGTACCCTGCACACTCGTGACCGGCACATCGACCCAACTGAATGTCGTGATCTCATCCGACCATTGAATGGAATTCGTTGTTCCACGCTGTCCGAGTGTCTGCACTGCCGTCGACAGTGAACTATGCCCAGGCGAGATCTGCGTATTTGTAATATTTGCCGAGAGGACATACGACACAGACATACCTTGGTCGATGCGGTACTGGATATTGCCGCTCGTCAGACTGGAGCATGTGACATCGAAACTACCAGTACTGGCCCCTGCGGAGCACGACACTTGTGCCGATGGATCGCTTCGAGTGGAGAGCTTGAAGCTCGCCGGATCGATCTGCACATTCTGCGCACTGACGTGGAAGACAATCGATTGCAGATTCACCGTATTGGAACCTTGCTGTGAGTTGGAGTGGGGGAGTGCCGCAATCTTGAACCAGCCAAACGGCATAAATCCACTAGGAATAGAACCGCCATTCGTCAGGCCATCGTTTGTCACGGCACCGATGCTTGCAAAGGCTGTGTCGTTCGTTCGGCCAGTGATCTGTACGTTTGGCCCATTGGATGCTGTTCCAACAAAAATTTCGCCTGTTGCCGAAACATTCGCATCATTTTGCGTGAGTTCCTGTGTGGAGGAGACGCCGCGTGCCTGGAAGGCAGCCGTGCTCGGAAGCGTGGAACTGCTGATGCTGAGCGCTGCGGTTTGCCCACTTGTTCCCCCGAGCTGATCGCTTTTCACTCGGCCTGCAATAACAAGAACAGCTTCTTCAGAAGTCTGAATAACAAAAGTGTTCAAAGGGAGCGATGCGCAGAACCGTGTGCTCACCTGCTCCGGACACTGGCCATGACTTGCTTGAGCGAAGGGTGTTGCAGAATTTGGATTGAAACTTTGACCTGGTGACAGTCGGTACAGCAGCAGTGAGTCGATGCTACTGGGCACGCCATCGATACGAATTGTCTTCAGGTCGATTGCCTCATCGGTTGCACGGAGTCGGAGCCGAAGCATCGCATCGCTCGTGGTTGAACCGAGAAGAATGTGGCTAATCGCAGGAGTAGAATCTTCTGTGACATACAAGTTTCCACGATCTTGCACCGTAATATTCGTGCTGCCGATTGTGTTCACGCGAATAAAGCAGTTCGCCGTACATACACTATTTGTTTCGATTCCTTCCAATGCCAGGTTGTCTTCTGCACCTTGTGCTTCCACGTAGTCCGGGAGTCCTGTAGAAAATTTCAGGCCAAAACTTACGGGTCCAAACGATGCAGACAAATCTGCGCGCACAACAAAAGGTACGATGAGCCCATCCGGAATCAGGACACCGCCATGAAGCTCGTCAAAGATGAGTTTTCCTGCCTGCACTTTTCCTTCCGATTGAGCAACAGTTTCATAGGTTCCATTGCCATCTCTATCCATTGCAAGTTCGTAGTGCTGGGCATACAGAAGCGATCCAACCGATGGTTCAAAAATAAGCGATGTTATGAGAGCATCTTGTCTCCCTGCGACCGCAGTGAATTTGAGGAGCGCAATATTCTGTTGACCTTGCGCCGTTGTAGAGAGAGTACCAGTTGTCTGCTGATCGATTTGCAGAACCGAGCGGCGAATTGGCTCTGGGACAATGACGCAAATAGAGCTGCATCCGTCACTGTCCTGTACGTTTCCATCATCACACTGCTCTGGCGCCTCGGTGACACCATTGCCGCAGATTGGTGGCGTTGCAGTCAGAGAAGATGTGCTTCCGGATTCACGTTCTTGAATGAGTACATACACTATGCGTGCCATCTCTTCGCGCGTCAGGAGGTGAGCGGGTGCATCCAGTAGAGAGGGGAGAATGCTGCGCTTCTTCGCTTCGCGGATGTACGGTGTATACCACAGGTCTCCTGTGCCAATGGCAGGTCGGAGTCCAAATGCAACGAAGCTCATTTTGAGTGCTTCATCCAATTGTACAGTGCGAGCAGGACGGAATTGTCCGTTTGGGTATCCTTCCACAATCCCGAGTTCTTTTGCAGCACACGTTGTGCGTGCGTACCATGCTGGCTGAGGAACATCTAGATCATCGAAGCAGCGTAGATTGCCTGGGGTGTAGCTGGGAAAGAGCGCATCGATGAGCATCTTCAAAAACTCAGCTCGATTGATCGTGTTCTGCGGCTTGTAACTTTCATCGGCATATCCTTGTACGATGCCGCGCTGAAAAAGGCTGTCGATCTCTTTTGTATACGGTGAGAACGACGTGTCGTCGAACATTGCAGCATGTACCAGTGGGACACTGAGGAGAATTGCAAGAAGGCCAAGAGTACGGAAGCGTGTATGCATAGTGGAATGTAGTATACTAATCGCATGCGAATATTTGCACTCGACACTGATCTAGGACGGATTAAGAAGCCGTTTCTTGCAAGTGGCGAGAAGGAGATTTTCACTGTGCATCCGCATGTCATGTCGTTTATCTGGCACATCCTCTGGGAAGTGTGTCTTACTGTTGTGCTTGTGGCTATTTGTAGCGCACTCCTTGCATATGGACTCATCGATATCATGGGGGCGATCTTCGTGTTTGTTCTTGCGTGGACAGTGTTGGGAGGGTTTGGACTGGTACGCGCATTCATCGATTGGAAATACGACTTCATTCTCTTAACAACAGATAAATTAATCATTGTCGACCAAAGTTCTCTCTTCCGTAAATCCATCACGCCGATCAGTCTAGAAAATCTGGGCGATGTCGTGAGCCAGACTCAGTGGCTCAATTTGTTTAACTTTGGCATCATTCAGTTCGCACTGAAGGAAGGCACTGGCGAAGTGAAGCTAAAATTCATGCCAGATGCCGATGCCTTGGTTGCAAAGATTGCTGAGCAGATCACGCTCTATCAGCGTCGCAAAGATTACGTTGTTCCCTACCGCTCTTCCGATGCAACTCTCTAGCCAAGATCGATCTCGATTTTTCCGCCGCATGCAGAGCTCGCTCGGCGTCTTTGCCTTGCTGGTATCAGTCGCACTCAACGTGTTCCTCCTCCTCGACACTGGCGATACAGTCATACCATCGTATCAGTCTGCCACTCCAACCGATGAATCCCTCCGCTTAGGCCCCCAAGCATTTGGTGCTATTAGTCGTGGTTTTAGTCTTCGTCCTCAGAAAACATCTGGTGCATCGCCACTCACTCCAGTGACAGCCTATTCCATGAAGGAAGGTCTACTACCAGCAATGAAGGACACGCTGCTTCTGTATCGGGATCAAGGTGTAGGTATCGACGAAAAGCAAGTCGAAGCAATGTTTCATGCATTGGGCGTCTCTATCGATTGGCGTCAGTTGCAATTGCTTCCACTATCGGAAAAGTGGCGTGCTGCAGATCGAACGATGGAGCTGACACTCGATATTCCTCGTCGTGCACTCACGGTCAGTCGCGTGGGTTCATTCCCAGCATCGACAGATGGATCTGCCGATGACCTCACTGCCATCGCCATTGCAAAAGAATTTGCGGAGTCACTGGGAATCAATGTTGGCTCAGTCGCACCAATAATTGTTGAGCGCGCTGCTGAGGGTACGACACCTTCTCGTACGTACGTTGCGTGGCCGATGATGTTTGCTGGTGTTCCACTCCTAGATACTGATGGGAAGCCAGTGCCACTTGTGCAAGTGCAGATCGGTCGCTTGAGTCGCAAGGCATTGAGCGCGACACTCACGCTGCTGCAGCCCGAACACCTCGCACAGTCCGGATACCCGCTGGCTCCAACGCAGAAGTTAATTCAAGGATTTGCGAGTGGAGGACTTCTACCAGTCGCAAAAGACGCGAAAGGTAAAGCACAGGCAATCACATATGATGCAGCAGAGCAGGTCTACGTTCTCCTGCCTGCAGATAGCGAATACCCGCTCTACATTGTTCCTGCGGTTGCCGGGTACTTCCATCAGGGTGCCACACGTGTTACAACATTTGTCCCTGCCATCGATCCGGTGCAATTCCAATGGATCCAAAAATAGAGTTTGTCCTTGCACCCAGCGCAGGATGCTTCCTGTATGGAATTCGCCATTGCTTTGCCGGCAAAGAAATGGCAAAAGAAAGCGGTCGCTCAAGATAAATTTCTGCTATTCCAACCACTTGCTCCGCTACAAAGCGCAAACTCGTCTTTCGGGGTGAGCCCATGAGAGGGGCTAAAGCCCCTTTCATGATTTCATAAAAGCGGGCATCCGGTTCGGAGTCTCTCGCGAGAGAAAGAATCCAAACCGAATGCCCGCAGTGTGCGCTCAATTCACAGAGGAATTGAGGGCTCTCTATCGTCGACTAGGCGACAGAGATAGCTCCCTACACCTCAAGCGATTTGGTGAAGCGGTATCGCACCGCATTGTTTGTTTTTTGTTTGTATCCCGATGCGTCGGGAGTCGCGATCCAAATAGGCTTTGGATGTGCCGTATGTTTGTGTGTAGGAATCCCTCACCCTAGATTGGGGGCGGGAACTCTTTAGTCGGCGTCATTCCTACCCTCTATCCTATTTTGGGCTAGCGGGCAGTCATGCCGGGGTCCAAAGAGCAGGGAGGAAAATGTCATCATCTCCGGGAGAGCGACTCCATTTCCCTCCTAGCTCCTTGTAAAACCCCTTGAGGTGGAGCGAGGATTGCGAAAGAACGAATCTCATTATTATATCACAAAACTACCCTTGTATGCAAGGGTCTTCCGGAGCAGTTTCTTTGGCCTAGAGATCGCTATATTTCCGCTTCTGGAAGAGGAAAAACTGGCTTACGATTGAGACAGGAGAGAGCCGTACATGACGCACTCGTTTCCCTCGTTTTCTGACGAATCTCGGAATGAAAAAAAGGAACGAAAAGAACGCGCCGATAGCACCGAGTGCCGCACGCCACTCTAGCGTGATGATGTAGAACACAATCGAGACCCATTCAAGCAGAAGTCGGATTGGCAGTCGCCACAGGAGATCGAGCGTTGGCAGATTTTTGAGAAGCATCAATAAATTATTTCGGTGTTCGTAGAAGCGTTTGCGACATCGATACTTTCCCATTGTTGCGGCACCTTTGTGGTAAATAGTCGATGGTGGAACTACGACAATTCGGTAGCCTGCATCATAGATTCGCCAACACAAATCGACTTCATCCATGTAGATGAAAAAATCTTCATCGACACCGCCCATCTCGTTCCACACATCTTTTCGAATCGCGATACACGCAGCCGATGCCCAGTGAATGTCGATCGAAGTATCGTACTGACCAGCGTCGCGTTCTGTCATAGAAAATAGTCGGCCACGCATGTACGGATAGCCAAATCGATCGATGAACCCGCCGCACGCACCGCAATAATCGAAAAAATCTCTCCGAAAAAAATTCTTAATTTTCGGCTGACATGCAGCGATTGCCGTATCGTCGAGTGCAGCAACAAGTGGCTCCAGCCAGCCCTTCGTCACCTCGGTATCATTATTGATAAAGATGAGCACGTCGCCCATTACTTCTTTCGCTGCTGCATTGTATCCACGGACAGCACCGATGTTTTCTGGGCTACGATGGACGCGAATGCGGCTTCCAAATTTTTTCTCCAATCGATCAGCATCGTTCTCTTTCGATCCATTATCCCAAATCAAAATTTCAGTTTCAGGAGACGAGTGTTCGATGAGTGACTGAACGCAGTGTTCGGTATCACCGTAGCCATTCCAATTCAGAGTGATAACCGAAACTTTCATGGCGTGTGTGGCTTGGTATCTTTCAAAATCCACACATCCCACCTGCCAATGTGCTTTCGATCAACGACTGTTGAATTCCGCATGCGTTCCTCGATCTTTTCGTATCGCCATCCCTCAATGAAGTCAGCTTTCTTTTCAGCGGCAATGAGATCATCGATGCTCGATGTATTCTCGGGGATCTCAATGCGTTCGTGTCCGGGGAAGAGCACGAAGGCGTACGGATCACTCTTCCAGGCGGTTTCGGAATAGAGTGCGTATCGGTCAGCTCCAGCAAATGGAGCGAGCATAATACGTTCATTCATGAGGAACGTGACGGAGTAGGTCGTCCAGTAATTGCCGTAGCCGCCTTTCACGTTGTGAGATTGCAAATATTCTTCTAGTTCTTGGACATACGCGGGTGTGAAAACATGTGTCGGTGCATTCCAGAATGCATATGTCATGCGGAAGGTGCAGTAGCCCGCGATGACTAGTACAAAGCTTAAGAGAAGTATTGATAGTTTCTTTCGCCACTGCATCAACCAATTCCAGCCAATCGCCATGATGAGCATCGTCGGCGGGAACGCATCGATGATGAATCGTGTCTGTCCGATATACATGGATCCTCGGAGAAATGCGGTGAGGAGAACAACGACGAAGAGGCCCAGGACGAATGCAGATGCCGATGCATGCGTGCTCATTTTTCTCCCAGAAAAAACCGGCAGTGACCACTTCGCAAGACGCAGAATGCCAAGGAGAAGGAAGAGAAGACAGGTCGCGAAACTCGCCCAGAGGAGTGGGGGGAGCCACGGTGGTGTCGCAAAATTGATAATGAGATGAGGCGGGGGAGTGTTGAGGAGTGTCGGAATAACATCTTTGAAAAACCCTCTGAAGACATCCATTGTCGGAAGTTGCACATGCATGCCTGAGCTCGGCATTACTCCGTTTTGAATGTGGTAGATCCAAATGGGCGTCCCTCCTATCAGAAAGCCAAGAAACAGCTGTCCCCATCGCGCAATCATGGCACGTCGTCGATCGCTATAGATACTGAAGAGAAGGGGAATGCAGAAGAGCACAACGAAGATGCCTCGTGTGAGATTTGCGGAATACACATCTGGGCGGAGTGTCATCCACTTCAAATGTTTTGCGAATGCTGCGGCAACACCGAGTGCGATGACCACTCCCACAGTGCGTGGAATCCAACGCGAAAAAATAGTTCTGAGGTTGTGGAAGACGATGCTCCACTCTGGCATCGTACGAATGGTGATGACGAAGAAGAGTGCGACGTACGCCGCAAATACCGGCGATAGCCACATGCCAATTGCAACGCAGAACCCTCCCCAGAATGCATCATGTTGTGTTGCGCCTGTATCACCATGTCGTAGCATGAGCCACGGAATGACAACAGCAAGAGGTGCGTAGATAGGGTGCATGTGGAAACTGAACCAGCGCAGCATGTAAATGCTTGGCACTGCAACGAGGAGCAAGGCCGCGATTGCAGTAGTCTTTCCCCATACTTTTTTCACGCCAAAATATAAAAAAATTTCAAAAAGTAGACAGAACATGAGCATTGGTAGTCGTGTTGCTACGACACTCGACATACCAAAGATCCACATCGATACGAGCGTAAATGGAAGGAAGATCATCCCAAAGTAGGATTGTCCCCACACATACAAGGGAATCTCGCCATCCGGAATATGGAGCGCCATGAGCCCCGCAAGCGCCTGATCGGAATCAAAATTTCGGTACCCTTGAATGTGCAGGTGCATGAGGAAAAATGTACTCAGCGCTAGAGGGAGAAGAAGGGGGAGTGATTCCTTAGGATTCTTCAGCCACGTGAAAAAGCGGGCGAGTACTCTCATTGGTCATATCTAAGCACAGAGAGCGAGAGAAGAACAATTCACTCCTACTTGCGATGTTCGAAGCAGATTTTTTCGTCTACTATCCGTGCCATGTCAGCCGGAAAGCTCGTGCTCATCATCGGTCCGAGTGGAGTAGGGAAGAGTGTCATTCTGAAGTCTCTGCGCGAGAAACATGCAGAATTTGTGTTTCCTCGCTCTGCCACGACACGTTCACGCCGTCAGGGCGAAGGCGACGAGCTCTATCACTTCGTGTCGGAAGACGATTTTTCCTCGTGGATTGAGGAAAAGAAATTTTTGGAATGGGCACAGGTACATAAAGGTGCGCGCTACGGCACGCTTCTCTCCGAAATCATCCCAGCCATTGAGAAGGGGAAGACCGTTGTGCGCGAAGTCGATGTCCAAGGTTTTGAGAGTATTCGCAAAGAAGGGCCATTCAAAAAGAGCGGAGGTCAGTACAGACTGCAGACAATCTTCATTCTCCCCGATGATGAAAAGCGACTCATCGAACGCATCAAGAACCGAGCACCGATTGCCGACGACGAACTGCATCGTCGCATACAGAGTATGCAGAAAGAGCTTGCAGTCGCATCGGATACCGATATCCAAATTCAGAATTTGGAAGGTAAGCTCGATGAAACAATCGCGAAGGTGGAATCAGCGATCCGTTCCTAAGCTTACTCAGCGTTGTCTTCACCTAAGTGGTGCTTGCGCCTCTCTTTGATGAGCTTATTTCCAACGATGGAACTAATGGCACCGCCAATGATGAAACCCACAATTACTTTTCGCATCACTTTGCGGGGTTTCAATTCCTCTTTCTTCTTTTTGCGGAATGGCCACATACACGCATTGTACACGGAAGTAGCATTTTCGACGACCGTAAGAATCCTTTACAAACCGTGATAAACCACAGTAGCCTTACTCACCTTTATGGCATTCGAAAGCCCAAAACCTTGGCCTGAACCACCTGAGCCAATACAAAAGAATTGGCCAGATGGATTCCCTGAAGATGGAAGCGAGGCGTTTCGTGTGTTTGTGTATAAAAAAGCTCTGCGTGTCATGTCGTATATTGCACGTCAAATAGAAGTTGAATTATCCACAAGCGATCGCCTGCTCGTTCGTCGCCTCACTGAAAAAACAATCCGCCAGTACTTTTCGGGTGATTACCATCTCGATATCTACTCTAGTGTCTATTATCAATTTTGTCTTGAGCGGTTTGGATACACCGGAATGGAAATTACAAGAAAAATATATGATATTTTTAGAGGTGAGACTGAGACTGTCGTGCGCACACTCCTCCATCGCGTGCACGACCGCGATAATCATGAATAATTATTTTGTTCATTTAATATATTTTATATACAACAAAAAACTTGTATAAAAAATGAGATCAATATTCCTTACGCGAACATCTGTGCTACGACCACGACAAGCACGTAGCTCACCAAAATGACAATGATGCCGAGCACGACTCGGAACACAAGTGACTTCGCTGCGTCGTACTCGTCCTCACGTCCAATGGCAATGATCATTCGTAGTCCTGCGTACACAAGAATGGCGACCGCAATGGTAAGAATGATAAAGAGGAGTATGACAATCTTGCTTGCAATGAGTGCGATCAGCGCGTTTGGTGTGCGCTCGAAGAAGAACACCTGCTGAAAGATGTATGCAGATGCGATCACAATGAGACCGATAATGACATGGAAGATAGCGGTGCGTACTTTGGTGTACTGACCTTCGTCTTCGCCAAAGCTTGCGATAGCCTGAATTGCTGAAATGATCACCATGAGGATGCCCAGCATCACTGCCATAGCAGCGATCCATCCGGCAATACCTACCGCCTCGGCACCAATGGAATTTGCTCCGCCAAGTGGTACCGCAAAGCCCGGGATGCCGGTGTACATGATTCCCACAAAATTTGTCGGGCCCATCACGAGGATGATGGTAATGAGGATGCCGCCAACAGTCACAGCAAGCAGTGTCTTCTTTGCTTTATCCAGACGGCCTTCGTCCTGCGTTGTCATGAGCCCAAAACCAGCAATCACAACAACCAGAATCGCAATCGTGATCCAGAGAGGCGCAAATTTCCCAATGAGTCCCAAGAAGATTTCCGCAATGTCACCACCGTCTGCACATGCGACCTGCGGTATTGCAAGGAGTGATGCGAGCAGCAACTGCCGTGGATGGCGTAGGAGGAATGTCATTATTGAACGAAAGTGATGATGAGCGTGTAGCAGGCGAGAACGAGTCCTAGAGTAATGAGCGTGCCAATGACAATAGTCTTGGCTCGGTCTTTTCGTGATTCGTCCACGGAAACAACCAAGAAAATTCCGGCAATGATGAGTGCGACAACCGCCAGGAATCCAATGAGCGTGAGGACAAAGCGAGCAAGGCCAGCCATTTCTTCCACCAGAAGACCTGGGGCAACATCGGACACTGTGTGCACGATGAAGTACGCAAGCATCATGATGATGACGCCTAAGATATTCAGTAGTAAGAGTTTTCGTGCTTTCTCAAAATCACCTTCTTCACCACGTGTGATGACCATGCGGATGCCTTGAATGACGACCATAAGCACAAACACTCCCACTGACATCGTGAGAATAAAGTCCGCAACGCTTGCGATACCAACATCAAGAAGAAGTGGATTCACATCTGCAATGGGATCGCCGCTCAAGCCAGTTGTCGTGAAAGCGGTAGCGCCTGCGGCCGCGATGGCGATGACGGCAAAACCGAACATCGCATTGACGAACGCATTCTGCGCATTTCCCAGCGCATCATCGCTACTTGCCTCAAGAATAATGCGTACTGCGTAGTAAAACAGGACTGCCGCTGCGATTCCCCAAAAAGCCAGGAGAGCCTGATCAATCAGGTGTGCTTGTACAAAACGCGCAAGTGCTTGTGCCCCGGCAGCGGCAAAGCATGCAGAGGGGGCAGCAAGGAGTACTCCACCGAATGCTGCACTGGCCGAAAGTCGCTTCTGGATGCGCATAAATCATTTCATTATAGCACAAAATAGACTTCCAAACAACTGCTAAATGGCTCCTGAGAGCCCTAGAAAGGCAGTTCTAGACAGCGTAAGCTTCATGTATTCCTATGCCTCCTTCTACCCTTAAAAAGCTGTTTCCAGCAGCTGTTGTGGCAAAACATGCAGCTTTGGGCATTCTTCGCACTCTCCAGGGCTCGCGGTCCCAATTTGGCCAGGATCGATGGGTGCTTCAGATGCTCAAAGGAAAGCGAGGCGGATATTTTGTCGATATCGGTGCTTTCGATGGGATGAATCTGAGCAATACTTACGTCCTCGAAAAAAATTACGAATGGATGGGGATTTGCATAGAGCCATCGCAGCCATCGTTCGAGCTTCTCCAGAAAAATCGAGACTGCATCGCTGACTCGTCGTGCGTGTATGGCAGCGAGAAAGAAATCGATTTCATCGATGCCAAAGAATACGGCGGTATTCAGTCGACGCTCACCACACCGTACACCGATTTACTCGAAAAATGTTTGGGCATCGATCATGACTCCATCGTTCCATCGAAAAAGAAAACGACAACGATCGCATCACTCCTGAAAAAATATCAGGCACCTTCAATCATCGATTACTTGAGTATCGACACGCAAGGATCGGAATATGACATTCTCACTGCATTCCCATTCGAGGTACACCATTGCCTCACGATGACCATAGAACATTGGAATCAAACCAAAGAACGCGATTTTGTACGAGAGTTATTACGATCGCATGGTTACGTCCTGAAGCATGAGCACAAGTACGAAGATTGGTACTGTCACCCGGGTATTCTTTCGTAGCATGGATGGAGTCACGTACATCGAACGGCCAATGTGTCCGCTGTGCGGTTCGCCTAAAACACGATTCGCATTCAGCTGCCCCGATCATCTTGTGACAGGTGAAGAATTTCCGCTGCACCAGTGTAACGATTGCCAATTTTTGTATAGCGGCCGCCTGCCGTCCGAAGCCGATGCACAGAAGTACTACGACTCACCCTCGTACACACCACACGCGACCGACCGAAAAAATTTGATGATGCGAACCATCGGGTTCTGCCGAACGTTTATTCGTCAGCCCATCAAGAGAACATGGGTACGAAAATGGTCGAAAAAGCGCATGGGGACACTTATCGATATTGGCTCAGGGACTGGAGAATTTGCGGTTTTTATGCAGAAGTCCGGTTGGGCAGTCACGTGCATCGAACCCAATCAAGATGCGAGGAATTTTTGTGCATCACAAGGGCTCACAGTGTTCGATACCGATCGCGTGCCAACTCTTCCCGATCACTCGTTCAATGTCGTCACACTCTGGCATGTGTTGGAGCATGTGTACGACATTCACGGAACAATGCAGACGATTCGTCGATTATTACAGCCAGATGGAACTGCGTTCATCGCGCTTCCAAATTATTCATCCAAAGAAGCATCGTGGTACGGACGCATGTGGACAGGATACGAAATGCCGCGACATCCATCACATTTTTCTCCAGCTACATTCGCTCATCTCGCATCAATGTACGATATGGAAATCGTGGCGCTTCGTCCCTTTGTGCTCGATGCGTTTTACCTTTCCATTCTCTCTGAACAACATCGCAAAGGTTGGTTTATTTCCGCGCTTTTCCATGGTCTCGCGAGCGCGATCGTTGGCTTGTTACAGCCGAAGTTGGCAAGCTCAGTTCTATATGTCATCCGTCCAACATCGTCGACTTCTTCCGTGAAAAATTAAAAGAAATAGAGTAGAGTGAGGGATATGCAACGCTCCACTATTATCGACATCTCTCCCATCGGCCGAACTGCAGGAATGAACAAAGTCTACGGACTTCTCGCAATCGCACTTCTCCTCACGCTCACTGGAACATTTCTCGGCATGACAGTCGCTGCGCCACTTCTCTTCTCGCCATTCTTCATCCTCCTTCTCATCGCAGAACTTGTACTCGTGTTCACTGCAACATGGTGGTCGCGCTCGGCTCCAGTCAATTACATCCTCTTCGCGGCATTTCCATTCTTGTCGGGACTCACGCTCACACCTGTCATCATCAGTGTTCTCGCGGGGTACGCCAATGGCGGTGCAATTCTCATGAATGCGCTTCTTTCCACAGCGCTTCTCACTGCCTCTGCCGCAGTTCTTTCTACGCTGATTTCGGACAGCATGGCGGGCACAATCTCTCGTTTCATGCTGCTGTCGCTCATCGGTCTCATCATCTTTGGGCTTCTTCAGTTCTTCGTGCCATCGCTCCGTACAGCAGGTGTAGAGATGCTCGCATCGGGAGCAGGTGTCGTTGCATTCTCGCTCTTCCTCACAGTCGACATCAAGCGCCTGAGCCAGCGTGCCGATCTCCATTCGCCGTTCCTTCTGGCTCTGTCGCTGTACTTGGATATCTACAACCTCTTCCTCTACGTTTTGAGGTTCATGCTAGCATTCTCGGGTCGCAGAGATTGAGTATTGGAGACTGGAATGCTGGGGATTGGGCTTACCGTCTCCTAGCACCCTAATATTCCAATATTCTAATCATCAATATTCCTCTCTTCTAAGCCTAAAACCACCCTTGACCTCAGGGGTCTTCTACCGTACTATCTTCCAGCTCTATGGCCAAACGTCCCACACCAAAGAAGCGCTTAAGCAAAGACCGCGGTCGCCGCAGGCACTCTGTGTATGTCGGCAAGGAAGTCGTGCGTCTCACGCATTTCGCATCCTCTCCATTCGCAGGTCCAGCAAAGCCAAAGAACCGTGGCAGCAAGGCCGTGGAGAAGATCACACGTATCAAGGCCTAAGCGACAATCGGCACCGCACACGAAGAAGTTCAGTCTCTACTTTTGCTTTGCCATTGGCGCTTTTCCCTCTACCATTCCTGTATGCCGTCACGTCGTCGCCTCGCCCGTATTGCTGCTATGCAGACGCTCTTTGAAGTGCAGGCGCGCGGTGTGGATGCCGAGCCATCGTTGCAGCGTAATATCAAAGAGTTGGGTGGCCCCAAACACGTCGATGCGGAATTCAGCGTGGCGCTGATTCAGGGTGTTCAGTCGTCGTGGGATGGCATTCGTGCGGCAGTGGAGACACATGCACCACAGTGGCCGTGGGATCGTATGGATTCCATTACACGTTGTATTCTTTCTATCGGTGCGTACGAGCTTCTGCATAATGCTGATGTCCCACCAGCGGTCGCGATGAACGAAGCCATTGATATCGCAAAGGAATACGGAACAGCCGAGAGTGCCAAGTTTGTGAATGGTGTTTTAAATGCTTTAGCTCATAGAAAAAGCTAGTTTTGCAGATGGTATGACAAAGCAGGGGTAATATAGGTATTGTATGTAAGGTAAGTATTGTAGGTAGATTTCACATACTTTACTTTCCTTACCTGCATTACTTTCTCTTTCTTGCCAAACCCCACCAATCTCGCAGGCTTAGAACAACTGACAGGTGTTCGTTTTCGCAATAAAGACCTCCTGTACCAGGCGCTCACACACCGCTCTGCACTGCATGAGCGAGCCAAAAACGGCCACTACGAACGCTTAGAATTCCTCGGTGATGCTGTACTTCAATTGGTGACGACAGAGTGGCTCTACCACCTCACAGACAAAGACGAGGGTGAGCTCACCAGTTGGCGCTCTGCGCTCGTGCAAGGAAACCATTTGTGCGAAGTCGCGAAGGAGCTCAAGTTCGGTGACTATCTCTTCTTGAGTCGTGGTGAAGAAGCCAGTGGCGGACGAAGTAAAGAATCCACGCTCGCAGATGCGCTCGAAGCCTTTATCGGTGCGCTCTATCTCGATCAAGGACTAGAAGTTGCCCACACCTTCATCAGTACATTCATTCTGACTCGCTTGAAGCAGCTCATTGCTCGCGGTAAACACAAAGATGAGAAGAGTAAGTTCCAGGAACTCGCGCAGGAGAAAACTGGCATCACTCCTACCTATCAGACGCTCGACGAGACGGGTCCAGATCACAAGAAGCTTTTCACCTGTGCTGTTTTTATTGGCGAGGAAGAGATAGCAAAAGGCAAAGGCAATACCAAGCAAAAAGCTGAGCAGGATGCCGCAAAAGAGGCGTTGAAGGTGAAGGGGTGGAAGTAATTTTTTGTCGTTCATGTTTCCATCAGCGCGGCCATCCTGGCCGCGAGGGAAAACAAAAAATCCCGGTTTCCCGGGATTCTTATAATCAAATGGTGGTTGGACTAGCCCATGCGGATCTCAATGTCGACGCCAGATGGCAGCGACAAGTTCTGGAGACCGTCAACAGTCTTGAAGGTTGTCTCCGAGAGATCGATAAGGCGGCGGTGGATGCGCATCTCAAACTGATCACGAGCGTCCTTGTGAACGAACGTGGAGCGGTTCACTGTGAAGCGCTTGATCTTTGTTGGTAGCGGGATGGGACCGTGAACAACAGCACCAGTGCGGAGCGCAGTGTCGATGATCTTGAGAGCAGTCTCATCAAGAACAGTGTGGTCGAAAGCAGAAAGGCGAATGCGAATACCTTTGAGCTTTGGAGCATCAGCTTTTGCTGAAGTAGCCGCAGCAGGGGTAGCAGCCTTCTTGGTCTCCTTTTCTGCTGGAGCCTTTTTGGCTTTTGTAGGCTTGTCGGCCGAAGCTTTAGCGGAGGCTGAAGCTTTCTTTTCGGCAGTCTTTTTAACAGCAGTCATAGGAGGTGGGGAGAAAGAGCAAGGGGAGAAAAGAAGAGGAGGGTGACCGAGAGGAGCACCCTCCTTTCGTTAGTACGTTATTTAAGGACTTTTGTCACAACACCGGCACCGACTGTGCGGCCACCTTCGCGGATAGCGAAGCGTGTACCAACGTCGATAGCGATAGGAGCACCAAGAGAAACAGTGAACTTCACGTTGTCACCTGGCATGACCATTTCGACACCGGCTGGGAGCTCAACAGCACCAGTAACGTCCGTTGTGCGGATGTAGAACTGTGGCTTGTATCCCTTGAAGAATGGAGTGTGGCGTCCGCCTTCCTCCTTTGTGAGGATGTACACTTCAGCCTCGAATTCTGTGTGTGGCTTGATGGAACCTGGCTTCGCAAGAACCTGACCGCGCTCGATGTCTGTGCGCTCGATACCACGGAGGAGGAGACCAACGTTGTCACCGGCCATACCGGAGTCGAGGAGCTTGTGGAACATTTCAACACCAGTCACAACTGTCTTCTTTGTCTCGCGGATGCCGACGATTTCAACTTCATCGTTGACGTTCACAACACCCTGGTCGATACGACCAGTAGCGACTGTGCCACGACCCTTGATGGAGAAGACGTCTTCAACAGACATAAGGAATGGCTTGTCTGTCTCACGCTTTGGCTCAGGGACGTATGTGTCGAGAGTATCGAGGAGATCCTTGAGCTTCTGAACGTTCTCAGCGTCACCTTCGACAGCCTTGAGAGCGGAGCCCTTGATGATTGGAGTCTTGTCACCTGGGAATCCGTACTTCGTGAGAAGTTCGCGAATTTCAATTTCAACGAGGTCGATGAGTTCCTTGTCTTTCACCATGTCTACCTTGTTCATGAAGACAACGATGTATGGAACGTTCACCTGACGAGCGAGCAGGATGTGCTCACGAGTCTGTGGCATCGGACCGTCTGCAGCGGATACAACGAGGATGGCAGCGTCCATCTGAGCAGCACCTGTGATCATGTTCTTCACGTAGTCGGCGTGACCAGGACAGTCGACGTGAGCGTAGTGACGCTTTGGAGATTCGTACTCAACGTGAGCAGTGTTGATCGTGATACCACGCGCCTTCTCTTCGGGGGCATTGTCGATATCGGCGTATGCCTTCTTCTCGCCTTCTGGGGAGAAGTTAATAGAGAGAGCGGCAGTGAGTGTCGTCTTGCCGTGGTCGACGTGACCGATGGTGCCGACGTTCAAGTGCGGCTTGGAGCGGTCAAATTTCTTCTGGTCAGCCATAAAAAGTAGGGAAAATTGGAGGAGAGGACGGGAGCCAGTCCTCTCTATCGCGGAGGATGGTACCGTTTAAAGCCGGGTAAGTCTAGAGGCTAGGCGGGTAGAGGTCAATATACGCTTTTGTCGATTGAGTAGGTTGAAACATAGGTAAAGAAGGTCAGGAAGGTAAGGTAGGTGTATGAGGTGTTTTTGGCATATATAAAAGCAAGATAGGTGCTTGGTACACCTACCTTACCTTCATTACCTACAATACCTTCCTTACCTATTTAGCCGTTTCTTCGACTCTCTTTTCCCTAATCACATTCACCTTAATAACACCTGGATACGTGAGCTCTGCTTCAATTTTTTTGGCGATGTCTTTGGCGAGACGCTGCTGACCCAAGTCATCGATGCGCTGTGCGTCTACGAAGACACGAATTTCACGACCAGCGGAGATGGCGTATGCCTTCGCAACACCATCGAATGCCTTCGCAGTGTTCTCGAGTTCAGTGAGACGTTTCACATATGCCTCCATACTTTCGCGACGTGCACCCGGGCGAGAGCCGGAGATGGCATCAGCAGCAGCGACGATGAATGCTTCGGCACTCTGGATCGGAATATCTTCATGATGCGCTGCAATACAGTGAACAACTTCAGGGCGAACCTTAAAGCGCTTGGCGATTTCCACACCGATCTGCACGTGCGTGCCAGCGACTTCGTGGTCGAGTGCCTTACCAATGTCATGAAGGAGACATCCTTCCACAACGATTTGCTTATCGGCGCCAATCTCTTCGGCCATGACGCGAGCCATGTGCGCCATTTCCACAGAGTGCTTGAGAATGTTCTGGCCGTAACTTGTGCGGAAACGCAGGCGACCAATGATCTTCAGGAGATCTGGCGAGTAGCCAGAAATACCAAGTTCTTCCGTGGCACGCTTTCCGAACTCAAGCATCATCTTTGAGACATCTTCCTTTACTTTATTTACTACTTCTTCAATACGAGCTGGTTGGATGCGACCATCTTCCACAAGCTTTTCGAGAGCGAGCTTGGCAACGTAGCGACGAACGAGATCGTAGCCAGAGACAACCACTGCACCTGGCGTGTCGTCGATAATGACATCCACACCTGTTGCCTGTTCAAATGCCACGATATTTCGGCCTTCCTTTCCGATGATACGACCTTTCACGTCATCCGATGGAAGCTGAACGACAGTTGTCGTGGACTCGGTTGCGACTTCGGATGCGTAGCGGTGAATCGCTTCGGCGAGAAGATTCTTAGAGAACGACTCGGCTTCTTCTTCGGCACGCTTCTTCATCTCCTTCACTTCACCCGCAAAGAAGGAAGAGAACTCATTGGCCAACTCTGCGGAGAGCTGCTTCTTTGCTTCTTCTGTCGAGAGGTTGGAAACTTTCTCCAATGCCTCACGATGCTTGCGGCTGGAGGTACGGAGTTCTTCCTGAATCACCTTATTTTCCTCTTCTTGTTTCTCGAGTCGCTTTCGCTGATTATCGACCTCAATAACTTTCTTATCTAAGTTCTTTTCTTTCTCTTCAATACGAGCTCCTTCTCGTTCTAATTTATTGATCATCTCGTTCGATTGGATCTTCGCTTGCGAGACGATTTCTTTGGCTTGAGCTTTCGCTTCAGCTTCCTGAGTTTTGATCGTGCTACGGCTTTCGACGATCTTTACATTCACCTGTTGTAATTCACGCTCCTTCTCGTCGATCTGTGCTTGCAGCGCAGCACTGATCTTTTTTCCAGAGCTAAACCAGAACCACCCAGCGAGAAGACCGAGCAGAACTCCTGCCACGAGGGCAAGGAAGACAATTGAGTAATCCATAGAAGAAAGGGGCAAAAAAGATGCCGCCGTTTCTCATGCGTTATTTTGCTTCGTTCGACACGCCTAAAGGTCGCTTAAAAAGGGAGCGGGAGTATCGAAGGTTGGAAAGCAAAGAGGAACGCATGAAGCGTAAACGGAGGGGATGATCGGATTGTAGAGGAGATTCATTCATCATGCGAGGAATATGGAAGAGAGAATATGGAATTTAGGCTTGCCTATGCTGAATTCTATATTCCAAATTCTACATTGCTTCCCAAAGTGTTCTTTCACTCCTTGGAACAACTTTTTTGTATTTGATATGCGCAAAACACATCGAGTCGTTTTGAAGCACGTGATGTAGATACATCGCAATGTCTCTCTCCAGCCGATGATAGATCGCCTATGCATCGTATCCTTTTCACCCTTATTCCCTTCATCATTCTCGGCACGCCTCTTGCCTGCCATGCGCAGGTTATCTCTGAAGTCATGTGGATGGGCACCGATCTCTCTTCATCGGATGAGTGGCTGGAAATTTCCAATCCATCGGATCAATCAGTCGATATCGGTGAGTGGAAATTGATGTCACTTCAAAGCTCTGGCCAAGAAGCTATAGCCTTTCAGTTTCCATCTAGAACGATTGTAGAGCCAAATCAGACGATTGTGATCGCGCGTTTTGCCGCGTCAGATTCGCGCTTGTTCGATGAGCCAACGTTCGTTGTTTCGAGTCTCACGTTGCCCAATACAAAGCTGCTTCTGCGCCTTCTAGATGCCATGGGAGCAGAGCGCGATACCGTCGACGACAGTATCGGTTCACCTTTTGCTGGTGCAAATCCATCGGGTGGCCTTGGTAGAGCAAGTATGCAGCGTATCGATCTATTTCAACCCGGGAACCTCAAAGAGAATTGGAAGACGGCAGATGTCTCTGTTGGATTCGACAGTACGACAAACTTTGGATCGCCGGGCACGATCAAATTCACTCCACTGTCGAGTAGCTCCAGTGAACAATCATCGTCCATTTCTTCGTCCGAAACTTCTTCCTCTGAGTCATCATCCGAACCCCCGCTCTTTGCATCGTTGCCTCCACCCGAATCACCCACCTGCCGAGACACGACCGAGGTTGGAATCGTCGTTCAGAGTGGTGAGCTGACGGGGGTCGGAAAGACGTCAGTAAACTTTCAGGCAGTCGCACTCTCTGGATCGCTGACAGGGATCACGTGTAGCTGGCAATTCAGCGATGGATTCACCAGTTCGAGCTGCAATCCGCCCTCTCACTCCTTTACGCAGGCAGGGGAGACTTTGGTGCATCTAGAAGCCATTAATAAATGTGGTAATACAATGGTACAAGAGCTATCAGTCACCGTAATCGACGATGAGTCTAGTGGTGGGACAAGCTCCCAAAATTCTATCTACTATGATGGGTCGAAAGTCATCCTGACTCAGGCACTTCCTAACCCGGAAGGGGCAGATACAGGAAAGGAATGGATCGAACTTAAAAACATGGAAAATAGGCCAGTCAACCTTGATGGTTGGAAGATCAAAGTTGGTGAAACGAGTGTGTCGACATACGCACTCAAAGGCACCATCGCACCCAATGAAAAAACGAGGGTCTTTAGTAGCGAAGTAAAATTCTCACTTCCCAATTCTTCATCCAAAATTCAGCTTGTCACCCCAGCGGGTCAGACAGTCTCCACCATCCTATGGAAAACAAGTGATGAGGAACGTGCCTATCTGACCGATGACATCCGAGAATTATCGGTGACTGGCAAAGTAGTGCGTGTGACAGGTGGCCTCACCTTCGATATCGAGAGCAGCCCGCAGGTATATGCAGTGACAGGTGAGGATATAGTTCATGTCAGGCTTCTTGGCCTCAAGGAGACAGGGTATATCGACACTGTAGAGAGATCGATAGAAAAAATTGGTAGCTATGAAGTACTTACAGACCTACTAAAAGATCAAAAAGTCGAACTAGAATTTGATACAGAATTATGGGATGCAGAAGATCGTTTGCTGGCGTATGTCTTCCTCGAAGGCTCACGCTTCCTCCAGCCAGAACTTCTCGTTAAGCCATATTGGGATCTTGATGATCGAGTATTGCTCAAGCGACATGAGCATTTGGAATCTGTAGTGAAATCAGCGAATAAAATTTTAGTAAAAAATTTTGATTCAGACCTAACAAAAGAAGAAAGTTTAGAACAAAATAATAGTTCTATAATTGTGAATATTTCCTTCTCTGAAGTCTATCCTGCACCCTTTCCTAAGTCTCAAGCCGAAGGAAAGGCAGAGTGGCAATTAGTAGAATGGATCGAGTTAAAGAATAATGATTCAATTTCTGTTGATTTGTCTGGCTATTGGCTAAGTGTGAACGATAAAAAGAAGGCTTTCAAGGCTGGTACTATAGTTGAAGCAAATTCTTACATTATTTTACCAATGTCTGAGTTAAAATTATCACTATTAAATAATGGTTCAGCCCTAAATATAAAGACAAAAAACGATCAAATAGTTTCGTCTATGAATTATCCTAAAATAAAATTAGGACAGTCATATGCACTAAATGATCAAAAATTTTGTACAACAGACACCGTGACGCCTGAAAAAGAAAATGAATGCTTCACAAAGCTTGCAAATACAGCTGCGATGCGAAAGCTGGCTGCTGCAAAAACAGCAACAAAGAAAGTGCTGGCAAGTGCAACCTCCTATAAGAAACAGGTTGAGGAGCTAGATGAGGAACCTAAAACAGATTTCACTTTTCCGGAGGTAGAAGAAAGTTCTATGTCGAATACAATTTTAGTGCTAGTTTTTGTATTAGGATTAGGGCTCCCAATAATTATGGGAATATTTGCAATACAACACGGATGGATAGTCCTTACGCCTGAGGTTCCTCGTCAGCTGGTTTCTGAGCCAACATTGCACGGATAGCGTCAGCTTCCGATTGGTCACTCTGTGCTTTTGCATTCATTTCGATCCCTTCTGCTTCTTTAACTTCATTGCGGCAAATGTCAGCGAATTCATTCTCAATGATTGTCGTATCTTCCTCCACCTCTCGTGCAAGCTGTGCATAGTTTGACTGATTTTCACTATCTACCCGCTCAGCAATAGTGGCGATTGTAGACATCATCGATTGGGTTTCGTCGATCTCTGTTCCGAGACGATTGGCTTCTGCTTCGAAGAGTTTCATCACATTCTCCTGCATCTCGGGAGAAAGTCCATGTGCCTCGATCTCATGTTTCCATGCAGTTTTCGTATCCTCATCGATCGATTGAGCGAGATCGATCAGCGAGAGAACGTGGTCAAACAGTGTTGTTTCAATAGTTGGCATAGTGCTTATGGAAGGCGATTCATTGCGGAAATCTTGAAGTACACTTTGGACTGATCAGACGTGTCTGGGACAGTGAGAAGATCGAGTTTTCCTCGTACAAATTCTCCACTCGAATTACGTCCGGTGAGACTCTTGTCTTTCATATTAATCACAAACTTCTCACCTGAATTTGCCGCAAGCATAATCTGGCCGCCGTTTTCATCTTTCATCTGTGTGACACCAGTCGTGACATTTTTGCCTGGCATAGTGAGCGCTACACCCTGACCAAGTCCACGACTCTTCAGGCGTGCCAAACGAGCATCGACTGTTGTTGGATTGTTATTAACGTTATCAGTAATGCTCACCTGGAACATCTCGCGAACAGCGGCATTATTTTTTCTTCCAAGCAAGCGTAGTCGCATTTGTTTTGCCATATCCAAAAGCATCGCTTTTTCATTCTTATCAATGATCGCAATCTTATTGATTTCATCAATGAGATCCTTATTCACGCCAGCTGCATTGTCTTTAATCAGCGTATCAATACGAGAGGCTAACTGCGGATTGAGGTTCAGAATAAGCGACTTTACGTTGTCGTGGAATTTCTCCATTCTCTGCCTCTCTGGATCATTCTTCGCGTTCTGGATATCAGTATCGTTCTGATTCTTGATGCGTTTCACCATTTCTACCTTCACTTTAATTCCCTTCAGCGCAGGTGCATCAGTATGCTTTTTACCCAATTTTCCGACATCGCCCATTGCATTTAGGTATGCCTGACGAATCGCTTCTTTCTCCTTAATTTCTACTTCGTAATCTTTCAGTGCCTCAGTACAGATAGTTTTCTTCCACTCCAAAATCATGAGTGAATCCTTGGCCATGCTGCTCTTTGCGAGAAGACGTCTCTCTGCATCGGACTGACTATATTTAATTTTTTTGAGTGCTTCAGCGGCACGTTCCTGCGCGAGCTTCGTAATCGTCTTGTTCATTACTTGCTCCATTCCTGCTTCATTTTTTTCTTTGGAAAAAGGATGAAGGTACCGTGTCCACTTTCCTTCGATGTCGCGAAGTCTATTGGCAGCACTATTTGGATCCTGTGTGATTTTATCTTGCAACACTTCTCGCGCACTTTTCTTTGTTTCTGTTTCAGTAAGGGCACGAGTATCGGCATCGTCTGTACTCTGTTTCCAGATCAAACGCTGTTCTTGTGAGCCAAAAATCTTGAAGAATTTTGTGTGCATTTTTCATATCATTATACCACAAAAATCGATTATTTAGAAGTGTGTTTTATGGCATCTGGAAGCCGGCCACCACGATTTCTCGCAGTGGCCGAGTTCCCTCCTTAGGCGCAGGCTTCAGTGTCACTCGTCGTCCGGACTATCATCCGGTTCCGGTTGCTCCTCCGTGGGCATCGCCTGGTAGCGATTCACCCTCTTACTGAGCTCCCGGACGCCGAAGACGATCCCGATCCGGCGTTTGGTCTTGCCATCCTTTCGGATGACAAGGAACCCGCCGCCGAATGTGAGGAGGCTGTCCATCAAGTCCGGGATTTTATAGGTGATCGCGTATGGCGGGGTGATCACCTGCTCTTCGGCCTTGTAGCCGAAGACCCGGCGCTCCATTCGTCCTTGGCTCACCACCCACCGGTGGTTGAGCCAACAGAACCCGACGACGACGCTCCACGCGAAGAGCAGGGCAATATTCACGCCCAGCATCGCGTCGAGATCCATCCCGAAGCTGTGGAGCTTCAAAAACTTCAAGATACTACTAAAGATGGGGATCTGCTTCATCTGACCCACCAGCGCGAGGATGAGGACAATAATTGCGCCGATGAAGAACAGGATGAAGCCGCGCCGGACATCGAAGTCCAATCCGAGCGCGAGAAGGGTGAAGATCAAGAATCCGAGCCAGGTCGTCCCCATGACCCGCTCGGTGACGTTCGCGGGGGCGAGCCAGTGCAGGAAGCACAGGATGAGTCCGACCGCGATGAGTGGCCAGGTAGCCACGAAGTCGGGGAACGCGACGAACGAGAACGGCTGTTTCTTGGTGACGGTGGCGGCCATGGACGGAACTCCTTGAGAATGCAGTTTTTGTTGTTCTGAAGCCGTTGCTGTGGAAGGAACGGCGGTGTCTTTCGTAACTGAAAGGCGCCAAAAGCCATTATCATAGTTATTGATGAAAAGTCAATAATATGGTATAATATTAGTACGTCAGTTCCTTCCCATCATCGGTGGTAAAAGGAACTATTTCTGTCCGAACGACTGACGACTGACTGAACGGAGAGACTGCGATGCAACTCGACTCGACGACGACTGTGATTCTGTGGGTGATCGGGCTGCTGCTGCTCGGACTGAGCTGGTGGCGCTACGGAGTGGCGGTGACTGAGGTCACCACCAACGCCGCGTTCGGCACGGCCTACGCCACCGCGTTCATCGTGATTGGATTCACGGTGTTCTGGTGGATTGGACTGGTCGCCCGGGAACTCCCGGGCGGATTCGTCGACGCGGTGGGAACCGCGATCGACAAGAAGGTCGTGGACTGGAGGAAGGGCGCGCCTGCCCAACCTCCTGCCGGACAGCCGCCCGCTGCTGCCAAGCCGAATGGAACCGCTGACGCCGTTGTGGAGTGGGTCGATCACGACACGCTCCGTCTTAAGGCGACTGCGACCCTGCCGGCTGGCTGGGAAGTCCGCTGGACGGTCGACGACAAGTCGGCTTTCCCGCTGACCCAGAAAGTCACCGATCCTGCAGCCTCCGTCAAGGTTGGCTTCGTCCCGGATCCGAATGGCTCTGCGAAAGCGGAAGTCCCCTTCGGGTTTGCTGACGTCGCTGCTTCGCGTCCGTGACGACAGGGCGGTTCCACACATGCCGATGACTACCAGGGATTGGCGGACCACGGCCGGGAGCGATCTTCGCTCCCGGCCTTTCGGCGTGTTTTAAGGTATATTTGACAAAATTGAACTAATATAGTATATTTTCGCCCTATGTCTATCACCTCTCGAAATAGTCTAGAAGGCCGCAGAAATATCGATTTACGAGATATTGACGTTTCGTTACAGATCCTCAGGGAGACTGTGCCAGGATGGCAGGAGGCATGTGAGGTATCGCCAAACTTTGAGGAACAAATGAGGGAAGTGATGACGAGCTACGCTTTGGATGGCGAGGAGCAGGGGAATAGGACTGTAGAGGGATCGTATATTCTGTTGGATCCAGTTTCCTTTGATGCAATGGAGGAGGTTGCAGAGCGCTGCCGAGTAGCTTGTCAGGAGATTCGTGTAGTTCCCGAGGAAGCTCCGCCAGTCCAGGGTGCGATTGCAACGCATGCAGATATTACTTCTGAACGCGTTACAGATGCATTGAATGAAGACGATGAATCTGGAGCAGATGGCGGTACAGATGATGATACTACTGATACTCATGTAGAAATTCCCGAGGGTGTAACAATGTCCTTCGTAGGTACGATTCAGGAAAATATTGCAGCTGTTCGAGACGCTTCCGGTGACGCGTGGGATCATGCAACGATCGCATTCCTCAGCGATGAAGATGGCACACTTGAAGATCGGGTACGACAAGTCATTAATCTTTATAGAGTAGAGCCAGCCGAAGGCTTAGCCGCACTCCGCAGCGTGTCAGATCTTTTTCCGAGCAATCCTCATGTGCAGCGTGTATGCGATGTTCTTGAGGTTCTTTGCAATGAAGCCGTTGCAAATATTGCAGACGAAAGATTGAGACAAGAGACTGCTGAAACAGCACATGATGCCCCTCAGTCAGCTGCAGCTCCTACGCCACTTGGAACCGGAAATTTTTCTAGACGTTTGAGACGTCGTGCAGAGGCGCTTGCTGAAGTGAATCCAGATACATTGAGAGCAAATCTTCGCGCAGCAGGACAGCAGATGACACTCGATGCCGATGCTCCAGTAGCTCTGACAGATCTTCGCACGCAATTTACCGCTCTTCAGTTGGCTATCAATGCACTTTCCAATAACCCACGAGGCAGGAGCTATACCCAATTTGCCGAGGCGCTTGATTCTTTTATGGAGATAGCACGTTCAATTGCGGACAATGAAACAGTTCGCAGGAATCAGGAGTTCAGAAATTATGTGGTTTCCATGCTGACACTCTTGATGGGCGAACTGGCACAGCTGACGCGTGTTTTTGTACCAGAGGGAAGCAGGATCGCACTCATTGGACCTTCTGTGATTCATCGTACAATCGTCGACAATAATACACGCGGCATGGAGAGATGGTCTGACGTCGATGGACAGAGACAAGAGCTGGCTCGATTGCGTAGCCAGATTCTGCAAGTTCATCCACGTGCAGAGACAGTTGCACGATCCGTAGAACTCGTAGCGTCCGGAATCAATAAGCAGGTCGCTCGTGTTGGCTACTGGCAGGAAACAACACGCCAAGCTTTGGCACTCATGCTCTATGCAGGCGTGCTCATTACAGGGGCTGTAAAAATGTTTAGCGGGGGAGCGGAGGAAACCAAGGCACCAGATAAGAAGCCAGCTGCTGCAGCAAAAGAAGATTCATCCAAAAAGGATCCAGCACCTGTAGAGAAAGATGATGAGTCGGCGAAGCCTGATCTCAAAGATGCAGTGAAGTTGCCACAGGCTCAGCCAAATCCAAAAGATGCAGTGCAGTTGCCACAAGCTCCAGCGCAGCAATCAGCTCCAGTCCAAAGTCCTGTAGTAAAGCCAGCGACAAAACCAGCTGCTCCAACTCCTGCACCACAGAGTCCTGCGCCAGCGCCCATGAAGATTGCTCCAAAGACAGACAAAGAGAAGGCAGTGGCAGTTTTCAATGCTGTTCAGCGAGAGGTAAGGGGTAACAAGATGCATCTCAAATTCACTGACTTGCAGGGGTACAAAGTCGGGGAGAGTGTGGTGGTTTACTTCGGAAGTGGCACTCTTTCGCACAGACCGCTCACTGCAGAAAGCGACGGAACATTCTCTTTCCCGATCACTCCAGCAGAAGTGAATGGCGAACTCGCGGTATCGGTGAAGAACGGTACGACGTGGACACCATCCAATCAAAAATAATTCTCTGCGTGATAACAGAGAGCAATCTGACCGATCAGTACTGATCGGTCTTTTTGTTTAGATGCTCCCAGGAATGGTTGGCGGAGGACCCGATCCTGGAATAGTTGGAGGTGGTGGGCTGCCAGGAATAGTAGTAGGCGGAGGCACAAGAGGCGTCGATGGCACCACGCTTCCTGGAGGCAGCGTGAGCGGAGCGCCAGTTGCTCCTGCAGGCAGTTGAATGCCGTTGCTCAGTGTTGCACCCGCAGGAAGTGGAAGGGCATTGGACAGTGTTCCTGGTGGCAATTGAACGATACTTGGAGTGGTGATGCCTGTAGGAAATGAGACTGCGCCTGACGAGACAATGGTGCCAGGCGGCAAAGTAATCGGTGCACTGGTCGGCCCCTGAGGCAAGAGAGTTGGGCCAGTAGTGACTGTGTTTGGTGGCAAGCTCACCGCACCAGATGGAAGTGTGACATTTGGTGGCAGTGTCAGTGGCGCAGTCAGTGCACCGCCTGGAAGGGTGACACCAGGTGGAAGTCTCATTCCACCAGGAATCGATGCTGGAGCATTTGTGACGCCAGGAGGCAGAATCACTGCACCATTGTTATTGAGAATTGGTGTTGGAACAGTTGTGCCTGGAGGCAGTGTGATTGCTCCGCTTGTGACTCCGGCAGGGAGGGCGATCCCAGGTGCGAGTATTGTATTTGGTGGCAACTGAATTGCATTATTTGTGACCCCCGGAGGAAGTAGGACAGATGTAGTAGTGCTCCCTGGCGGGAGGGTCACTGCTCCAGATACCGTGACATTTGGAGGCAGAATAATCGGTGCAGTGAGTGTGCTTGGGAGGAGAACGCTCGGTGCTGGCGCTGTTACACCAGCAGGTAGTGTAATGCTTCCGGGAATAACTGTTCCTGGAGGGAGTGTAATAGGACTACCAGTGACGCCCGAAGGGAGTAGTACCCCCACAGGCAACGTAGAACCAGCAGGAAGTGTGACCGGTCCAGAGAGAATACTCAGCATTGGAGCACCGGGAACGGCTGCTGGTGCCGTTGTGGGAGCTAGTGCAATACCAGCAACAGTAATACGAAGAAGTTGCAGGAGTGTCTTCAGTGTATTCACCCCCGGAAGAATCGTGTTGTTGAGAGGGATAATTTTTTCCTGTGCCTTCTTCAGTGATGTCTTCAGCTTCGCATCGCCTGCAGCCGATGCAGTGCGACTCACTGCAGTTGGGCGACCCGCGTACTCAAGAGCTCCAAAGACTTCTGTCGGCAATTCGATTGTCTGATTTGCGCCAGCTGGAGCGGTGCCAAAGTTGCGGTAAATATCTTGGATTTCAGTTTCCAGTTCATTAATTGTCTTAAAGACACCGCGTTTGTACTCGCGTTCGGTGCTGTCGTAGATGAAGCGAAGACGCTCACCGAGCGCGCGTTCCAATTCTGGGGAAAGTGTACCACTCAAGATGTTGAGGAGGAGCACCATGCCCAAGTTCTTTCCAAGATTGACTGCATCAGTACGTGCTTTTTCATCGGTGAAATCGATCGCGCGGAGTGTGTCCATGTCGGTCTTCTTCATTGTGTCGACACCTTCGGCACGCATCCATGTTCCTGTGTTGATTGTTGGGTCGGCGATGATCGTACGGAACAGTTCATCGAACATGAGTCCCAAGTTCTTCTGCTCTGTTGGCGTGACACCAAGAGTGTCGAAACGACCAACGCCATCGACAGTGTCGGTGAGGCGCATTGTGCGTGCAAGCTCGTTTGCCATGCGTTGGCTGAGCTGCTTCTCACCGTTGTCGATTCGTGTGAGATAGTCGCTTTCCTTCAGCATGTTCTTAAGGAACTCTGTCATCTTTGCCTTGTTACCACCGAACGCGTTGAGCGCAGATGACGGCATCTTTTCTGCAAGATTCTTACTGACAACATCCGTGTCTTTGAAGTCAGCGATACGCTTCTTATAGGTATCGATCTGACGAGAGAGTTTGTCAAAACTTCCGCCTTCACTCGCAACAGCGCCAGTGCCAATGAGTGGCTCCTTGAGGAGCGACTGAATGTCACCGAGCGAGGACACAGCACCAAAGCCGCGGCCAGGAATGGAGATGGAAATTCTGCCTAAGAGTCCTGTGACGTAGTTCAGTGCCGATGTCACAGAAAGATTATTTGGCGTATCGCCTGCAAGTGTGATGATGTCGATTTTTGTCAGAGGAGTTTCTTGACGTGTGCTATGCACAAGTGTTGCGTATTTTAACTTCTCAATAGCATCGAGCGCTTGTGTGAGCGATGTGCTACCTCGGCGAATCGTATCAAATGACTTACGAAGTTCGGTAGCGCCATCGGCAGCCAAGATATTCGTTGTCTGTCCGTTGCGGAGGAACTCATCGATATCAAGTGCGATAACGCCACCATCGGCAAGGAGTTCCGATGCAGGATTTTTCTGTACGTCGGCTGTCCCAATCGTATCAAGTACGTTGAACATCGCACGGCGACCTGGCGTTCGTGGATTTGGAATATCAGCAGCTGTGTCGATCTTATTTTTTGCTTCGTTGCTCTTACGAACATTCAAGTCTGCAACAATCTGAATGAACGACTTATTCTTGAAATCGGTGAGAGCAAGCTTTTGACCATCGCGTACGATCTTCATGTACTTTGCTTTCAAGTCGGCAGGCAAGCGGTCGTACGAGTTGCCATACAGTGGGAGTGCATCATCAATTTCATCAGCAGCTTTGATGTTGTCTGCTTTCGTTGCACCCAAGAGATACAGAATGTGCGCGATGGATTTACCGACTGTGCCGTTGTTCTCTTTAAGATTGTTGAAGGTGTTCTGCTTTTCCTGCGCGGTGAGACCCATGCGATCCATCTCAGTCTTGAGCGCGAATCCAAGCATCTTACCCGCAGGGTCGGAGACGCCTTGTGCAACATAATTGTTGTAGGCATCGGCACCGTATCCGCCGTACGTAGCATCCGCTCCAGACTCGCCTCCTTCGACCGAAAGTCTTCCACCAATATCAGCGCCTGGAGGATTGGCAGTGAATGCCATCGCAATATTCTCAAGGCGAACATTGGAGAGAGCCGTGAGTCCGTTCTGTGCGGGCCCAAGCAGTTCACGGCGGTTCTTAGACAAGAATTCGGCAATGAGATCAAATCGCTCCTGCTCGTTGCGTGGCACCGGAAGTCCGGCAGCGAAGGCAATATTCTTGAGGATATCGCCACCTTTGCGCGCCACAGTCTGAATCCCTTTGCCAATGTCATCGATGGCGTTTTCATTACCATTGATGAAGCGGTCGTACGCGAAGTAACCGGCAAGTCCGTACGCAGCCCAACGGAATGGGCGAGTGGAGTTGAAGAGTTTGACCGCGAGCATGCCACCCAATGCCACTGTCACGATCTGCAACCGTGGGTCGGCATTGGTAAAGTTTTCGATAAAACCTCGGCCTTGCTGTTCGATCTTCCTCTTCTCAATGCTTCCAACGAAATTGAGCTGCTGCGACTTGGCCTCGATATTTGCCAAATTCGCATCGAGCTCTTTGCCCTTGGAAACATTGAACATGCGCTTCAAGAGTTCGCGCTGCGCACCCTCGTCGACAATGTTGAGTAGTGCGCCGCGAAGACGTGGGTCGATACCACTGTCTCGCTGCAAGAGTACCGATGGAGTTGTTGCTTGTGTCTCTCCAAGGTCAGGACGAGAGAGCTTCCACTGTTCGTAGAGGCTCGTGAGGAGCCCCGGAGCTGCTGATGCTGTGTTATTGAGCTCGCTCATTGCATCGCGTGCGATGGCAAATGGTAGAGAGTTCGGCGTGATGTCGACGGTATCCCCATTGAGAATGGACAGAGCATCCAGAAGGACGCGAATACGGCCATCTGCCTTTCCATTTTTATAGTCCAACACATCTCCCTGTGTAATGGTGGAGAATGCGGATGTATATTTCTGCTGCACCCCACGAGGGAAATTCTTATTCAGGAAGGCGCGGAACTCTTGGAGGCGCTGGACTGGTTCCATGCTCAAGAGGAATTCGCGGATACCACCACTTGTTGCACCCGCAGCATTGACTGGATCTGTGAAGATATTTGGTTCGCGGAACGCACGGAGTCTTTCCTGATCATCGATGAGCTTGCGCTCGCGAGCTGCTTCCGGATTGGCGACATCGCGCAAAAACTTACTCGCCTGATCTTCCTTCTTATTAAAGAAGTCCCGAAGCGCGAAGTGTAGGGTACGCTCTTCGCGATCTGACCATGGCCGGAATTGAGAAGAGAAGAGACTCATTATTTATTTTGAAGCTTCAGCAGATTTGTTTGCAAGGTACCCCTTATTCTTGAGGTAGTTCATTCCAAAGAATCCAAGGGCAATAGCAGGCGTTAGTGGCGCCCGCTACCGATGCAGCGGCTGCAGCACCAAGGAATCCGCCACCAACTCCCCAGAGCGTCGGCTTCACCATTGGCTTGAGGAGAGGGTTCCACACATAGTCACGTGCAATTCGTCCAGGGGCTTTGATTCCATAATCCCAAACCCAGCCGGCAGTTTTCTTTGTATATTCACCTGCTTTATTGAGAGTGGCAGCAGGGAAATCGTAGACAGAACGTATGCCGTTCCACATCATCTTCAGTGGATTTTTCCCACTCGGTGTTGGGCGACCGGTAATTTTTTCATTGAGCTTTCCAAGAGCGCCAAGTCCAAGACCTCCCAGCAAGAGCGGAGCAGTTGGAGTAGGGAGTGCTGCGAGTGTTGCATTCGTTGCAGCGGCTCCGGTATTGATTCCGAAGTAGCTTGCTACGGTATTCAGTCCGCCATAGATGCTTGCAGAAATCTGCGGGAGATATGGGATCTTGTTAAGAATAGGAAGGCTATACAAATTTGGCGCTACACCTGCTGCTTCCAGACCTGCTCCTGCGACACCTGCCGCTGTCACAGTACTTGCTGCAAGCGCTGTCTTCTCGACACCGGCAGACACAGCTGGAACGAGTCCAACGTCAGATGCTTGATGGGCAGCTGCCTCGGAACTGTTCGTACGGACAACGTGCTTTGGAGCAGGTGTTGCTTCTGGTGCTTTTGGTTTTCCTCCGCCGAAGATAGAGCGAAGAAGACCAGGCTTATTGATGTGTTCTTTTACCATCACATCAAGTGCTGCGATTTTATCGTGGAGAGCTTTGGTCTCTGCAGCAACTGTTGCTTTTACAGCCTCAGTGACCTTGTCCAAGGTCAGCTCTTTGCCGGCGTCTTTGTTTTCTTTTGGGGCGTCAGCCATTTTTTGTTTTGAAATTAATCTCCTTATTATACATGAAAATACTTTTTTATGCAAAAGCAAATACAGCCTCTCCTCAACATGGGTTTTTGGGGTTCTTGTAAAAAAATGAAAAATTTGATATAATAGCTAGCGAAAATACAAAAACTCATCTCATGCCTACGCAGGTAACTGCAACTCAACCGGCAAAAAACCGTGCTCTCGCCGAGCAGATTTACGACATGATCATGGGCGAGATCGAGCCAGATCTTTTGCTTGAGAACATTCCGCATCTTGCGCAGGAGTATGCCGATGAAACTCCAGAAGAACATGAGGAACGTATGCAACGCTACGCGACTGCGTACAGAGTGTATGACTACGAGGCAGCGAAGCTCACAACTGAAATGAATCAGAAAGCTCGCTCTGCAGAGAGAATCAGTCTCAAGAAGAAGGAGGAGCAAGACCGACTCAGCGAACAAAACGTCCTTCAATCTCTTACATCAGCCATTGGCTGATCCTTTTCCCACTCTCCCTATGGAGAAGAATATCCACACCCATCTTTTTACTTCCCTGGTCACGTCTCGCGAGAACCGTCTGACCTTCCTGGCTGCCGGTCCAGAATTTAAGCAGCCGGAATCCGAAGCTGAGCACAATCAGCAGGAGCAGGAACTTCGCGACAAGCTCGCGAAGGATCCTACAATGAAAGATGAAGAGATTCAGGGGCGTCTCAATGCCTTGCAGACAAGTAAATTTTTGGCCGGAACAAACCTCGCAGATCTTGGAGATTTGCAGACAAAGGCGACAGAATTTAAGGATAAGCGTGCGAAGGAAAAGCAAGATTTGACCAACGCTGAAGATGCGTCCAAGCCGGAAAAAAATGCAACGCTCAAGTCGATTGATGATGCATTTAAGAGCACAGATGACGAAGCAAAGTCAGATGCAGCATTTGCTGCTAACAATCAAGCCAGTACATCGACAGAAAGAATAAAGGAATTTGTTGATCCAAGCAGGCCACCGAATGCAGTAGCTCAGACCGAAGCGCATCTTGCGGTACTGAACGCATTGCAGACAATTGATAAGGACGGAAAGATTTTTGAAGATAGAAAGGGTGATGTCGCTGCCAGCGCTCGCTCTGTGAACGCTCTTTCCACACAGGTAAGTACCGATGAAACAACAGACTTTGCGAAGAGCCTGAAGAGCCTCGATGCTGCAAAGGGTAAGGTTGGTGCTGTTCTTGATACAGCAGTGACAGACGCACGAAAAGCTGCGGCTGATTTCAAGGATAACGTTTGGGGAGAGATTTATAATATTGCGAATGCCAATCTTCCTCTTAAGGAAACGCAGGACCTCATCCGTCAGATGCTTTCGAGTATCAAAGAAATCAACAAGAAGTTGAACGAAAAGATTGCTGATGTCACTGGTAAAGCTCCAGATGCCAAGGCTCCAGACAAGCCAGCCGACGAAAAGGCTGACAAGCCAAAAGAGTTTACAGACAAGGAGCGTGCCGCCATTGGCGAAGCCCAGGAAGGCTTCCGTCTTGCCGTAAAGGCACTTCGTGATGGTAAGAGCATCGATGAAGCCGATGCAATCTTGGCTGAAAAGACAAATATCGCCCTCGATAAAGTTGGCGATCGTAAGGCTGCTATTAAGGAGATTATTGGTTCCGGAAAGGAATTCGATGAGTCCGCTGGCAAGCCTTCCTTCCATGTGAAGTTTGTGGAGAAGAATCAGGACATTCACATTGAAGATATGACGAAGAAGTCAGAAAAGGCTGCCGATAAGCCTGCTGATTCTGTTACCGAGAAAGAGAAGAATATTCTTGAAAAGATTCTTGAATTCCTCGAAAAGATTTTCAAGCAGATGCGTGAGGCTGATGCGAGTAAGACTGAAAGCAGCATCGACACCATCACAGCAAAACTCAAAGCTCTCGATGAAGAGAAGAAGGGTCTTACGGAGAAGCTCGGCAAGACAACGGATAAGAAGGAGCGAGATAGTATTCAGCTCCAGATCGACAACATTACTCTCAAGGAGAATGAGCTCAATCGTCAGCTTGCTGATGTTCGCTCAACGAACAAGAAGTTGAGTGCCGATCTTGATAAGTCTGCAGAAGGTTCTGCCATCACAGTTCGACAGGACAAAAATGGCAATATTGTGCTCAGTGCTCGCGATGGTTTCAACAACCAGCAGTTCCAGAATCAGGTGCAGTACATGCAGGGCGCTAATCCTTATGCCAAGCGTTACATTCAGCCATACACCAACCGTTCGTACACAATCACCAACTACTACGCTGGTCGTGACTTGTTCGTGAATAGCAATGGAAACAACAGCAACAACACGGTGAACAGTAACAATAACAACGGTAGCAACCGTGGCAACTTCACCGATAATCGTCGCTTTGATAACCGCAGCTTCGACAACCGTGTGGACAATCGCCAGAGCTTCGACAATCGTGTCGATGCTCGTCAGGACAACCGTCGTTTCGATAATCGTGTCACGAATAACAACACAACGACACGAGAGACTGGTTCCGATGCACAGCGTGGCGGTGGCGGCAATCGCGCACCACTCGCATCGTCCGACGAACCTGGCCCCGATGTCCTTGAGTCAAATCGCCGATTCCGTGATCGTAACCTCGACACTCCTGCTCCAGGTCGTGAGAGAGCTGACGTTGCACCTCCTCCATCTGTTAGTGGCACTGGAGGCGGACGCCCTATTCGAGGTCCAGTCGCTGGTCCAAGCACCGCTCCTCGTCGCAATGAGGCCCCAAGGACAAATAAGAAAGCTCCTACGCCACAAAAGGCGAAAGGTACAGACACAGTACGCGGTAATGTAAGCAGAGCAGACTAAGTGAGATTTCCTTCAAAAACCGAGGATGCGATCATCCTCGGTTTTTTTATTGGCATCTGTCTGGATTTGTCTATACACTCGCCCGGACATGACACTTTTCACCCCCTCTCTGCCTGCCTCCGCAGCAATGCGGATCGGGTGATTTTTTCCTATGGCAACACTCGTACTCGCCGATGGCACACGCTTCAAGGGAACATCGTTTGGTGCTGCAGTCGACAGCGATGGCGAGGTTGTCTTCAACACTGGCATGGTTGGGTATCCAGAGTCCATGACTGACCCAAGTTATCGTGGGCAAATTCTCACGTTCACCTTCCCTCTCATTGGAAACTACGGAGTGCCGAGCGAGGTAAAAAATGAACATGGATTTAGCAAATTTTATGAGTCCGAAAACATCCACGTTCGGGGAATCATTGTCAGCCAGGAAAGCCGTGAGTTTAGTCATTTCAACGCAGTGAGCTCGCTACACGAATGGATGGTGCACCACAATATCCCCGGAATTTCTGGTATCGACACACGTGCACTCACAAAAAAATTGCGAGAGACAGGGGTGATGCTGGGGAGGATTATTCAAGATGATCAGACGGAATTGAAAATTGAGAATGGAAAATTGAAAATAGATGATCCCAACGAATCGAATTTGGTTGCAGAAGTTTCTTGCACGGATGTGATCACCTATGAACCCGAGCGAAGTGCTACTGGCCAAGAGCCAATAAGCCTCATTGCATATGACTGTGGTATTAAGCGTAATATTCTCCGTTCGTGGCTGAAGAGGGGAGTGCGCGTGCACCGTGTTCCATGGAACTATGATCTTAAAGCATCTCCGCTCAAGTACGACGGCGTCTTTATCAGCAACGGCCCTGGTGACCCAAAGCGCTGCGTTGCAACCATCGAACAGCTCAAATTTTCGCTCTCGAAAAATATTCCGACCTTCGGTATTTGTCTTGGCAATCAGCTCCTCGCGCTCGCAGTCGGTGGCGATACCTTCAAGCTCAAGTACGGACATCGCGGTGCCAACCAGCCATGTCAGGAGTGGAAGATCGAGAACGGAACATCGACGATCACCAATCGCTGCATCATCACATCGCAGAACCATGGGTTCGCAGTCGACGCCAAAAAGCTTCCTACTGGTTGGCATGTGTGGTTCACGAACGCCAACGATGGATCCGTCGAAGGAATTCGTCACGAATCTGGCAAATTTTTCTCGGTGCAATTTCACCCAGAGGCAACACCGGGACCAGAGGATGCGAGCTATTTATTTGATGAATTCTTGAGCGTCTTAAGACGCTCAATTGAGAATTGAAAATTGAGAATTGAAAATGTAGGATCGGAAAATGACTGTGCGACAGAACGAAAATCCTATTGTTGAAAAAAGCTATGCCTTTGCATTGCGCATTATTAAAGTGTGCCAAGCTCTTGCAGAAGAAAAGAAAGAATGGGTTCTCTCCAAGCAATTGCTAAAGTCAGGGACGAGTATTGGAGCGAATGTTCGCGAAGCTGTGCAGGGACAGAGTAAGGCAGATTTTATCTCCAAAATGTCTATCTCTCTAAAAGAAGCGCATGAAACCGAGTATTGGATTTGCTTGTTAAGAGACAGTAATTTCCTTTTGCAGCAGGAATCAAATTCTCTTTTAAAGGATGTCCATGAGTTAATTGCAATAATTACGGCTATCGTGAAGACTAGCCGAACAAAATAATTCTCAATTTTACATTTTCAATTATCAATTCCGTTGCCCATTCCATCCTACGTCATCACCTGCACCAAGAAGGAGCTCGTCGCTCCGGGCGTCTACGAACTCCGGTTTACGAAGCCTGCTGGTTTTTCGCATAAACCAGGCCAATTCATCTTGGTCGATACGCCGCTTCTGGAAGACGAACTCAACATCCAGCCACGCGCGTATTCCATCGCATCTATTCCGGAAGAACCGGAACTTGTCTTCATCGTGAAGATGAAAGAAGGCGGTCGCTTCAGCAACTGGCTCGAGAAGAAGATTGAAATTGGCGCAAAGCTCACGATCAAAGGTCCTTTCGGTCTCTTCCTTGTAAAGCCATCGACGAACACACTCATCTTCGCGGCGACAGGTGCGGGCATCGCTCCATTCCGTGCGCAGATACTGGCAGCGCTCAAGCAAAATGATCCGCGCGAGATGCACCTCTTTTTCGGTGTTCGATCGATTGATGATTTATTTTGGACAGATGAATTTCAGTCGTGGGAGAAGCAGCACAAAAATTTTCACTTTCATATTTGCTTAAGTGGCGACAATCCAGGATGGAGCGGAAAGAAAGGCAGAATTCAGCTCTTCATTCCGCTTGAAATTAAAGACAAAGATGCGACCAATCTCTACATCTGTGGCGCACCAGAAATGACGAAAGAAATCAAAACACTCGCACTCGAACAATGGAAATTACCAAAGTCGAATGTCCACGCAGAGGGCTATATCTAGAATTTAGAATGTGGAATATAGAACTTAGAATTGTATCTCTCCTCGATCTATCATTGCTAAGGTCTTCGGGTACCATTCACATTCTAGTTTTTGGACGCGCTCCTTTAACGTATCGATAGTGTCACCAGGAAGAACCGGACATGTTTTTTGCAGAAGGATTTTTCCGGTGTCGACACCTTCATCGATGAAGTGAATTGTCATGCCGGACTCCGTATCTTTCGCGGCGAGGACAAGTTCGTGTGCGTGTGCACCTGGGTGTTTCGGGAGAAGTGCAGGGTGTACGTTTAAAATTTTATTTCTCCACTGTTCTATGAACCACGGCGAGAGGATGAACATCCAACCCATGCATGCGAGCACATCGACTGTACCCATCGATTGAATCGTCTCATGCACTCTCTTGTCATACGTCACACGATCTTCCCCTTTCTTCCTCTCCACGATCACAACTGGAAGAGAAAATTCTTTGGCGACATCCACGCATCCGCGATCTTTCTTATCAGCAATGAGCCCAAGGCATTTGGCCGCGAGGCTGCCATCGGCAATACACTCCAGTGTTGCGCGAAGAACCGTACCGCGGGAAGAGGAGAGGACAACAAAATTCATAGGCGTAGCCTAGCACATTACTCGTTATCCCACAGATTCACGATGGCTTGCTTTTGGACAAGCACTACCTTGCTGGTTGTGGTGGATTCAGTGAGGTCGATGGCCTTCAGATCCACGGCCGTCACAGCAGACGAAGCAGAGTCAAAGAGGATGACATCTGGAGACGTTGGTACGAGCATCTTGATGCCGGCATTTCCAGGGATTGTCCAGCGCGTGAATCCAAAGACGGGGATGGCACTTGTGACATCGGAAATGCGTGCGCCTGTCACTTCTGTGCGAGTCCAGTCGGAGGGCACACTAATATGGACTGTCTCGCTGGACTGGTTTGCGATGGAGATGTACCCAGCCTTTTCCTTTCGTGCGACGAGTACCGAGAGCGAGAGTGGGGAGTTGTGCTCCAGGCCAATGGAAACAGGGAGAACGTCTTCTGCATTTGTTCCACGAGTCGCGAATGTATTTCGCTCAACAGTTGCAAGCAGCATAAGTACTGCGATGGCAGAGCCAGCAATAAGTAGGTGAGTCCCGAGACGGAATTTCTTAAAGGTGCTGATGATGGTGCGACTTTCAGCGGTAATGATTTTCGTCGGCTGCGCTTTTGATCCTTTCTTCATCATCTTTGCAGGCACCTTCTTTTCCGTCTTTGCCATCGACTTCAGTGGAGTTGTCTTTGCCTTGGAAGAAATTGCTTTTGGAGTGCTCACTTTCATGACAGACACTTTGTCAGCCTTCGTTGGCTTGATCTTCATTGCGGCTGGTTTTTTTGCAGTCTTCTTTGGCATGGGTGACATCGTACTGATTATTTTACTGACGTCACTTAAATGCACTTGCAGCTTTTGCCGCTCAGGTATGTATTGATGGAAAAGGCATTCATGTCCAAACGCTAGGGATGGAAAACCCATTTTGTGGTATACTGGAGGTGATGGAATTCAACCCTCACTCTCTCAATCAAATTTTACTCCGCATCCGTGATCAGATGCGTTGCCCGCAGTGCGGCACACGTGTGCCTGTCGACTTTCCGTCGATCAAAGTTGCAGGTGATGGTTTCATGCTTCTTCAATTGAAGTGCGAAAGTTGCACGGCATTCATCGTGCTCCACGTGAACCTCGCCGATCATGCCCAGGCTGCACAAGCGTTGGATGAGATGAAGAACGATGCTCTCCTCAATGCATCCTCTACATTGTCTCTCAGCGAAGATGAAATGAAGACACTTCGCAAAGCGCTCGATGCGTACGATGGATCGTTCGAGAAGATGTTTAAGCATCATGGATAAACAATAAAAATTTCCTGTAGAGGCGATTCGCAAATCGCCAAATTTCCCAACCGCAGGTCTGCCGTCCTTTCCCGCGGCTACGCCGCGGTTCGCAGGAAGCATCCTGCGCTGTTTGAAAATTCGACATTTTTCTAAAAAAATCGAAAATCCCTCTTGCGGACATCATTTTTTTGGCTAAGATATGGCCATCATCGGAGTGCCACCAGCGATTCAGACGATCGCACCGGAAGGCGCTTCGCTGCTTCGTGCGTGAAAATAACGCACATTGAAGCATTTCATTCCACCCCTTTTCTATGGCGTTTACGCCCCGCACATCTGACTCGTTCGACGCAGTCGCTCTCTCCGTCGCGAGCCCAGAGGATATTCTTACGTGGTCTCGTGGTGAGGTCACAAAGCCAGAGACGGTGAACTACCGCACCCAGCGCGCCGAACCCGATGGGCTCTTCTGCGAGCGCATCTTCGGTCCAACCAAGAACTTCCAGTGTTTCTGTGGTAAGTATAAAGGTATCCGCTACAGCAGCGTCGTCTGTGAGAAGTGTGGTGTTGAAGTTACTCGTTCCATTGTCCGCCGCGAGCGCATGGGACACATTAACCTTGCTGTTCCAGTCACACACATCTGGTTCCTCCGCAGTTCGCCATCTCGTTTGGGTCTCCTCTTGGATCTCTCCATTAAGACTCTCGAGCAGATCGTCTACTTCTCTGCGTACATCGTCATCACTGTCGACGAGGAGACTCGTGGCAATGCTGAGAAAGAACTCAAGAGCGAGTTCGAAGCACGCAAGAATCAGATCAAGCGCGAGCACGACGATGCAATGAAGACTCTCAAGGAAGGTTCTCCAACACGCGATCAGCTCGATGCTCTCGACCAGGCAACAGCCGACAAGCTTGAGACACTCAAGGCAAACCACAAGGATGCGCTTGAGGACCTTGAAAACTTGCACGTCGGTTCTGTGCTCTCTGAGCTTAAGTTCCGCGAAATGAACATGAAATTCGGTCACCTCTTCCGCGCTGGCACTGGTGCTGAATCTCTCCGCGAAATCATCTCTGCCATCGACTACGACAAGATCGTGGACGATCTCCAGAAGGAGCGTCAGCAGAGTAGTGGTCAGCGCCTCAAGAAAGTCATGAAGCGCCTCAAGCTCGTCCAGTCCCTCAAGCAGGCAAACATCAAGCCAGAGTGGATGATCCAGACTCGTCTCCCAGTGCTCCCACCAGACCTTCGTCCGATGGTGCAGCTCGATGGTGGACGTTTCGCTGCATCCGACTTAAACGACCTCTACCGCCGCGTCATCAACCGCAACAACCGCTTGAAGAAACTTATGAGTATCGGTGCTCCAGAAGTCATCAACCGCAACGAGAAGCGTATGTTGCAGGAAGCGGTCGACACACTCCTCAATAACTCCGCTCGTGCCGGTAAGGCACTCTTCACTGCTGGTGATCGCCGTAAGCTCCGCTCCCTCTCCGACATGCTCAAGGGTAAGCAGGGTCGCTTCCGTCAGAACCTTCTCGGTAAGCGTGTCGACTACTCTGGTCGCTCGGTTATCGTTGTCGGTCCAGATCTTCACATCGATGAGTGTGGTCTTCCAAAGGAAATGGCGATGAAGCTCTTCAAGCCATTCGTCATTGGTCGCCTCATTCGCGATGAGCTCGCACACAACGTGAAGAGTGCGGAGCGCATGGTGATCGAAGGTTCCAAGAAAGTGTGGGACATCCTCGAAGAAGTCATTCAGAACAAGTACGTACTCTTGAACCGCGCTCCAACACTGCACCGCCTTGGTATCCAGGCGTTCAAGCCAAAGCTCATTGAAGGTTTGGCCATCCGCCTCCACCCACTCGTCTGTACCGCCTTCAACGCGGACTTCGACGGTGACCAAATGGCCGTGCACGTGCCACTCTCCGAGCAGGCACAGAAGGAAGCTCGTGAACTTATGAGCGCTGCTCGCAACGTTCTCAAGCCATCCGCTGGTGAGCCAATCATCACTCCGGTGCAGGACATGGTGCTTGGTTGCTACTTCTTGACTGCTGTCCATGACGGCTTCAAGGGCGAAGGCATGATGTTCGGTTCTCCAAACGAGGCCATCCTCGCGTACGAGCACGGCATGATCGACCTTCAGGCGAAGATCAAAGTTCGCGTTCCAAAGGCAGCATCTACAGAAGGTGAGACAGAGATCATCGAGACATCGGTCGGTCGTCTGTTCTTCCAGGAAATCGTTCCGCCAGAACTCGGTCGCTTGAACGAAACGTTGAAGAAGGGCGTCTTGAGTAAACTCATCGCTCGCGCCCTCGAAGTTGTGGGCACAGAGCGCACAGCCAAGCTTGCCGATGATATCAAGAATATCGGTTTCCGCTACGCCACGAAGTCCGGTATCTCCATCGCCTTGAGCGACATCTTGGTACCAGACGAGAAGGAGAAGGTACTTGAGGAAGCCAACGAGAAAGTCCGCAAGATCAACAACCAGTACTGGAAGGGTTGGATCACTGCCGATGAGCGCTACCACCATGCCATTCGTATTTGGAGCAAGGCGAAGGGGGATATCTCCTCGTCCATGATCAAGTGCTACACGAAAGATGGTACCAACAGCATCACGTACATGATCGACTCCGGTGCTCGTGGTAACTGGGGACAAATCACCCAGCTTGCTGGTATGAAGGGTCTGGTTGCCAACCCATCCGGTCGCACTATCGAACTTCCGATCCAGAGTAACTTGAAGGAAGGATTTACTATCTTGGAATACTTCATCGCCACGCACGGTGGACGTAAGGGTAAGTCCGACACCGCTCTCAAGACAGCTGAGGCCGGTTACCTCACACGTCGCTTGGTCGACGCGGTTCAGGACATTGTTATTAAGGAAGATGATTGTGGCTGTAAGAACGGTCACCTCATCACGCGTGCAGAGTCCGAGCGCATTGGTGAGAAGTTCGAGGTTCGTATCTTCGGTCGCGTGCTCAATGACGATGTTGTGTCCGGTAAGGAGACGCTCGCCAAGCGCAATGATGAAATCGATGCCGATGTCATCGCCAAGTTCACACAGCACAAGATTAGCGAAGTGAACGTTCGCTCTGTCATCACGTGTGAGACAGACGGTGGTATTTGTATCAAGTGTTACGGTCGTGACCTTTCCGACAACAAGACAGTCAAGATCGGTACACCAGTTGGTATCATCGCTGCGCAGAGTATCGGTGAACCAGGTACGCAGCTCACCATGAGAACCTTCCACATGGGAGGAGTCGCCGAAGGATCCGACATCACACAAGGTCTCACTCGTGTCGAAGAAATTTTGGAAGCACGTCCACCACGCACTCCAGCTACACTCTCCGACATTGCTGGTCGCGTGAAGATCTCGCACAAGGGTGGTATTTCCACAGTGCAGGTTATGGGTGAAGAACTCGGTCAGGACGTCTACTTCGTTCCCGCTGGCTACCAGGTCACGGTGAAGAAGGGTGACGAGGTTTCTGAGCGCACTGTTCTCGCCAAGGCTGTTGCCGACAAGTCCACTATCAAGACAATCATCGGTGGAAAGGTAACAGAGGTCGAGAAGGGCAAAGTCATCGTGAAGCACGCTGAAATCCAGGAGCGCACCTACGAATTCCCAGCCCGCGAAATCCTCCTCATCAAGAACGGCGAATCGGTGAAGGCAGGTCAGGCTCTCAATGCTGGTCACTACAATCTCCAGGAACTCTTGGAGAAGCAGGGTGCCTACGCTGTGCAGAGCTACATCATTCAGGAAGTTCAGCACATCTACGCCTCTCAGGGTCAGACTATTAACGACAAGCACCTTGAAATCATCGGTCGTAAGATGTTTAGCAAAGTCCGCATCGTCGATAGTGGCGACACCGAGCTCCTCGCTGGTGAAGTTGTGGACGTCGCAGACTTCCGCCGTGCCAATGCTGCTCTCGCCAAGTCCAAGAAGAAGGATAAGAAGGAAGCAACATTCGAACAGCTCCTCCTCGGTCTCACCCGTGTCTCTCTCGCAACAGAATCTTGGCTTGCTGGTGCATCCTTCCAGGAAACCATCCGCGTTCTCGTGGAAGCTGCGACAACCGGTAACATCGACTACCTCAAGGGTCTTAAGGAAAACGTCATTATCGGTCGCCTTATTCCTGCTGGTGAGACCTTCCGTAAGCGCTTTGAGAAGGATGAAGAAGAAAAAGCTGACTAAAAGAGCAGGGGAGTGGGTAAGCCTGAAATACGGTTCTACCCGCTACCCCGGCCAATTCCCCTTTACTACCCCCGCTACACCCGCTACCATTCCTCGCCACATGCCGACAATTAACCAACTCGTACGTCACGGCCGCTCTGTCCAGAAACGCCGTACAAAGGCCCCAAACCTCCAGTTCACCTGGAACGCACTCAATATGCGTCGCGTCATCTTGCGCAAAGGTGCCCCAGTGAAGCGCGGTGTGTGTCTGAAGGTCACAACTATGACACCAAAGAAGCCAAACTCCGCTCTCCGTAAGATCGCTCGTGTTCGTCTCACCAACGGTGAAGAAGTCACAGCGTACATCGGAGGCGAAGGTCACAACCTCCAGGAACACTCTGTTGTTCTCGTACGTGGTGGTCGTGTGAAAGACTTGCCAGGTGTTCGTTACCACATTGTCCGCGGCGTTCTCGACACAGAAGGTGTACGCGACCGCAAGCAGGGACGCTCTCTCTACGGCGCTAAGCGACCTAAGAAATAATCTCTCCTTCCTATGTCTACACTTCCTAAGCAGTACATTCCAAAGGGCTCCGATACTCTCATTGAGAAGTTCATCAACTGTCTCATGAAGCAGGGTAAGAAATCGACAGCACGTAACGTATTTGCAGACGCTCTCGAGATCATCAAGACTCGCACAAAGGAAGCTCCAATGGATGTCTTCGCCAAGGCTCTCCTCAACACCACTCCACTCGTCGAAGTTCGCCCAAAGCGCATCGCCGGTGCTGTGTACCAGGTCCCAAGCGAAGTTCCAGCGAAGCGTCAGCAGTCTCTTTCCATTCGTTGGATTCTGACAGCGGCTCGTGCTCGCAAGGGTATCCCGATGGCTGAAAAGCTCGCTCTCGAACTTCTCGAAGCATCCACAGAACAGGGTGCAGCGGTGAAGAAGAAAGAAGATGTCTACAAGATGGCGCAGGCCAATAAAGCATATGCACACTTTGCCAAAATGTAGCCTTCACACTATTGAATTCAAAGCCCGCGACAGCGGGTTTTTTTGTATATCAGAACGAGCTTGCCTTCGCGCTTGTTAGCGGGTAGAAATTGATCCTATCTCCCCCATTTTCTATGAGTATTTATCTTCGACGTGGCGAACTGAGTGAATGCGCCAGGCGCCTTGGCAACGAAACACTTGATACAGTGTTAGGTACTCACAAGTTTAGTTCGGAAGGTCGAGATGGTGTGACGTACGAAGGAGAATTTCAGAGGGCTCTTTCGCAAGCAGGTCTTGATGATGATTTTTTGCACCGCTTAACAACTCTCTACACACAGGTCGTTCAAGGTAATTAAAGACATACGACGAACCCTCCCCACACAAAGGTGGAGAGGGTTGTCTTGGCAGGTTTGGCAGGCGTTGTCTGTCGTCGATGTCAGTAGATCAGGACGGCGCTTTTCTTCTTACCGTCGATCTTCCACTTCCCCTCACCCGGTTTCAGCCCGCAGGCTTCAACGAGTTTAAGAACGTGGGGTTCGATCAGTTTCAGCTGATCATCGTCGACGTCCACCTTGAAGTGGACTTCAGCCTTCGTTTTCGTGATGTCGAGTCGCATCACGATGTTCTTCATCTTCGACTTTTCTGTATCGACATTGGCGACCGAGCACCAGAAGTCGATGTCCTTGGTCTCCTTTCCTTCGTCATCCTTTTTGTTAATGGGGACAAAGATTCCGCCGTTTCCGACGTACTTCGTCCCCAGCGCGGTAGGAATGGCGTGGTATGCATCATCGAACAGTTCGTGCTGCTTGAGCGGGTCGCTTGTGACGTCGCCGCCCGCGTAGAAGCTGTACCACACCTGTGAGGTCTTGCGGTTGAAGCCGCCATACTGGACTGACAGCATCACGTCTTCGCCGTTCGGCCGAACTTGAAGGGGGACGGCTTCATCGGCGTGCAGGGTGGGGACCGCAAAGATCATCCACGCCCAGAAGGCGCAGAGTCCGAGGAAGGTCAGAACGAGCTGAGAGAAACGGGACATGGTCGAGAGCTCCGCGAGGGGTTAATTCGGTACCTGCCGATCCTGCCAAGGATCAATGGGTATGCACGCTGCACACCCCTGGAAGGCCAGAAAAGGCCGCTTTTCCAGTCAGCATATTATGCAATAATTTCTATAAAAAAGCAAGTATCAACATGGCAAAATAATAACGTTCTGACAGCTAAAAGTGGCAAAAATGGCAGAATTGACAAATTTCTTGATAAATATACAATATATCAACTTCATTTTTCCCCAATTCATAGATGCGCAGAATTCTTCTGAGCTTTTCTATCCTTGTTGCGGCTTTTGTTGCAACTCCTGTTTTTGCGCAGACTGCTGCATTTGATGCGCAGTGCGTGTCTATTACTGCTCCAGAGGCAATCACTCCGCTGAAGTCTTTCCAGGCAAAGGTTGTGCTGAAAAATACTGGTACCAAGGCATGGCCTGCATACATTACATATCTCGATTCTCAGACTCCTGCTCTTAATGTGAAGTGGTTTATTGCACGCCTTCTCCTTATGAAGTCTGTGCCAGTGGGCGGAACAACGGAATTTACAATCGGTGCGATCTCGCCAGCGACGAATGGAATTCATGCATTCAATTGGCAACTCAATCAGGCCAATAAGTATTTCGGTGCGATCTGCGGCAAGATGATCAAAGTTGGGCCAGCAGCAGATCTCGCTGTCACACAGAATTCCACTGTCTCTACGGTAGAGCGGGGGACGGATGTTTCGTACGCTGTCACTGTCAAAAACATGCTTGCGACAGCAACTCAGAAAGTTGTCCTTTCGCAGACAGTGCCAATGGGTCTTCAGCTTGTTCCGGCACAAGGTCAGTCGTGTGTTCAGACTGGTGACACTGTTCGCTGTCAGCTGGGCACTCTTGCTGGCAAGGCAGCATCTTCCGTTGCACTGAAGTTCAGCACTGCAAGCGCTACGTGCCCCTCTTCGTTTATATCGACTGCGACAGTCTCGAGCGATCTCCATGTTGATACGAAGATGCAGAACAACTCGATGACATCAGCTTCAACATCTCTCACATGCCCGCCTCCACCACCTCCAGTCATTGAGACAGAGCTCTTTGTGACTGAAAAGTCGATCGGCTCTCTCATGAGTGCTGTGAAGAATCAGAAAGATATCACGCTTGCGGCATTCGAGCTCCGTTCCAACAATGAGAAGCTTGTTGTGGAACAGCTTGCATTTCGTGCTGCTCAAGGCGAGCTTATGAATGCTACAAAGTACGCGCTGTGGATGGATAGCGATAATGACAACATTGTCGACACAATCGCGCAGAGCAATGTTGCCCCAGTAAATGGAAAAGTGACTTTCTCGAATGGCCAGCTCATCAATGCTGGTGCAACTATTCGATATGAAGTTCACGCCGATGTCGTGTCGTCTCCAGTATCGAATCTCCTTCAACTCGGCATTGTGACTGATGCATCTGACCTCGTTGCATCTCGCTTCACTGATGCAAGCCTTCTTGCTGGTATCAAAGTAAATACCTTCTGCGCCACGACATGTGAGATTGCTGTTGCTACGACAGCAGCTCCGGTTTGGAAGATCGTGAGCCAGGGTGATCTTTTCGTCACAAAGTCCCCGACGCCAGTTCGCTCTCGCCAGCTCCTTGGCGGAACGCTTGAGAATGAAATTCTTCGCCTGGATCTTCGTGCAGAAAACGAGTCCATTGATGTGGTGTCTCTTGTGCTTACTGCATACGGCTCCGGTGCTTCTACTGCTCACAACAACATCAGCCGCCTCGAACTCTTCAAAGTAGGAGAGACGACTCCGTTCGCTGTAGCAACAGTCGCGGGGTGCGGTACAACGACTGTTCCGGTTCACTCGATGTGTGCCACTCTGCAGAATCAGGAACTCGTTGTCCCTCAGGGTCAGATCGTCTCAATTCTCATTCGTCCACGCATCAAGACAGATACCGACGGTGCTGTCTCTGGTCAGTTCGCACAGTTCAAGCTCGAAGGTGCAGTGAGTGCGACTGCTCGCGGTCTCAGCTCTCAGAGCAACTTGAGCCAAAACGATGGTGACAATCAGAACGAAGGTGAGATCTTCATCGGAGTCTCTGCACCAGCTGCGTCTCAGCCAATCTTCGGCACTCCAAACGTGATTGTGCTCTCCAAGATCACATCCATTGCAAACGCCGATCCAAACGCAAATGGCACAGCAATCCCAATGGGTACTGCTCGTCCAATTGGTCAGTTCAAGTTTACTGCTGCTACAGCCAATAACATCTACAATGGTTCGAACAAGGCTATGTTCGATGGCCTCATATTCAATGTGAATGCCACAAACATTGATCTTGATGGCTCTTCCTTCAAGGTCTTTAACAAGGCTGACCCAACCATGACAAGCACGTGTGCTGTGAGCCAGACATCAGGTTCGTCTGCACTTGTGGTGACATGTAACAACATGTCGTCATTCATCGATAGCCAGATTGACCCTGGTTCCGACATGACACTTGTTCTCCGCGCCGATGTGCAGAATGCGAAAGTGAATAGTGCAAACACATCCACTCTTCAGACATCGCTCCAGAACTTTACGAATATGTCTGCCACCCCATTCTCTCCAGTAGGGAGCCACGTGAAGTTTTTTGATAAGGATGCTGCTTCATTTGTTCAGTTCCTCTGGATTGAGTATCCAGATACCTCCGTGAATAGCACATCGTACAGCGAATAATCCTTCGTAAGAATTTGCGAAGATACCCTACCTCCAAGTGGGGTATTTTTCTGTTTCAGCACTGTAAAATCGACTTTTCCTCACCCTGAACTTTCCCTATACTGCCCCGGCTACCCAGGCTTCGCCCTTTCGGGCTACGCCGAGGTTTTTCTCTCCTTCCCTTCCAAGTTATGGACTTAAAGAACGTACGCAATATCGGCATTATCGCGCACATCGATGCCGGTAAAACAACAACATCCGAGCGCATCCTCTTCTACACCGGTAAGAACTACAAGATCGGTGAAGTGCACGAGGGTGAAGCTACGATGGACTGGATGGAACAGGAGCGCGAGCGCGGTATCACTATCACCTCTGCTGCAACGCAGTGTGTGTGGAAGTCCAAGTACAACAATGTTGAGACAACAACGACCATCAACCTTATCGATACTCCAGGTCACGTGGACTTCACGGCTGAAGTAGAGCGCTCTCTCCGTGTTCTCGACGGAGGTGTCGCCGTCTTCGATGGATCTCAGGGTGTAGAGCCACAGTCCGAGACTGTCTGGCGCCAGGCTGATAAGTACCACGTTCCACGTCTTGCCTTCGTCAACAAGATGGACAAGATCGGTGGCGACTTCTTCATGTCTCTCCAGAGTATTCACGACCGCTTGAGCAAGAACGCTGTCGCGATCCAGCTCCCTGTTGGTTCCGAGAGTGACTTCAAGGCGATCATCGACCTCGTGGAGGAAGAGATGATCACATTCGAAGGTGACCACGGCGAGAAGCACGTCCACCACCCAATCCCAGAGGATATGAAGGCTGACGTTGCCAAGTACCGCACAATCATGATGGAAAAGGCAGCCGAAGGCGCATCCGAAGAGCTCATGGACAAGTTCTTGAACGCAGGCACTCTCACGAAGGACGAGCTCAAACTCGCTCTCCGTCAGGGCACAGTCTCCGGCAAGACATTCCCAGTTCTCTGTGGATCGTCTCTCAAGAATATGGGTGTTCAGCTCGTGCTCGATGCTGTGGTGAACTACCTCCCAAACCCACTCGACGTTCCACCATCCAAGGGTACGAACCCAGAGACAGGGGCAGAGGAGACTCGCAACCCAACTAACGAAGAGCCACTCTCGTGTTTGGCTTTCAAGATTGCCACAGACCCATTCGTCGGAAAGCTCACCTTCATCCGCGTCTACTCCGGTGTGCTGAAGACTGGTACATACGTGTACAACTCCCGCAGCGGTGCCAAGGAGCGCATTGGTCGCTTGGTTCGCTTGCATGCGAATAACCGCACAGAAATCGATAAGATCGAAGCGGGTGACATCGGTGCTGCCATCGGTCTCAAAGAGACACGCACAGGTGACACACTCTGTGACGAGGCAAAGCCAATCCAGCTGGAAAGCATCACATTCGCTGAGCCAGTGATCTCGCTCGCGATCGAGCCAAAGACAAAGGCTGACCAAGAGAAAATGGGTATCGCTCTCCAGAAACTTGCTGAAGAAGACCCAACCCTCCGCGTCCGCTCGGACGAAGAGACAGGTCAGACGATCCTCGCCGGTATGGGAGAACTCCACTTGGATATCATCATGGATCGCATGAAGCGCGAGTTCAAAGTAGAGAGCAACTCCGGCAAGCCACAGGTTGCCTACCGCGAGACAGTGCAGAAGACAGTCAACCACGAAGAGAAGTACATCAAGCAGACGGGTGGTCGCGGTCAGTACGGCCATGTGCTCTTCACACTCTCTCCTCAGGAGCCAGGTAAGGGATACGAATTCGAGAACTCTGTTGTTGGTGGTCGTATTCCACGCGAATACATCACGCCATGTGACAAGGGTTTCCAGGAAGGTCTCTCTCGTGGTGTGCTCGCAGGCTTCCCAATGGTAGATATCAAGGTTGAGCTCACAGACGGTTCCTACCACGACGTCGACTCCTCCGAAATGGCGTTCAAGATCTGTGCATCCATCGGTGTGCAGACTGCTGCCAAGAAGGCTGATCCAGTGCTCCTCGAGCCAATCATGAAAGTCGAAATCGTCACTCCAGAAGAATTCTTCGGTGATGTGATGGGTGACGTCAGCTCACGCCGCGGTCTCATCAAGGACACTGGTGCTCGTGGCATGGCCAAGACAGTCCATGCCGAAGTCCCACTCGCATCCATGTTCGGTTATGCCACAGAACTTCGCTCCATGACTCAGGGTCGCGCAAGCTACTCTATGGAGCCAAGTCACTATGCCAAGGTGCCAAAGAACGCTGCAGACGAAGTCATCGCTGCACGCCAAGGAGGCAAATAATCGACTACAAAATGTATTCAAAGAAACCGGCTCTCCGTAGCCGGTTTTTTATTGTTCACGTTCTACAATTACCTCAGCGCTTTTGACGACGCCTAAAAAAACTTTAGGGTGGGGCATATGCCAAATCCAAACACCCCAGATTCAGAAAAGCCACAGGTCGTCTCTCCAGGACGACAGCCGATTTTTCCGATCGAACCAGATTTGCCTGAGATTTTGCAGCACGTTCCTCAGTCGCTCCTGACGGATATTGTGACAATGGTCAGACGTGGACTCGCTGCCGAAAAGCTTGTGCAAGAAAATGGAGAAAGTACAGAGGCAGCTGAGGCAGCGACTGCTGTTGTTCGTCTCTCTGAGACATCTGCGCATTTCTTGCGTGAATACGTGCGTCGAATGATTCAGAAACGACTACCGATGAAGACAGAGGTAGGTGCCATGGCATTAGTTGGATTGGAGTCGTTTACGGTTGATGGATTTGAGTATGAGGAGGGAAAACTCAAAAAAGTTTCTGAAATTGTTGAGATTGCTGCCGCTCTGCGTCGGTACATGGATCGTACAGTTGCCAAGCCTGTGGCTGCTGCCACTGCAAATCAGACTGCAGAAGACAGTCCTGAGCCTATAAGGCAAAGGGTGACCGTTGCGAACGAATTAGTTCGTCTCTCTAAACTACAAGCTCATGAAGATGCTTCACTTCTCGCAAAGGCTGTCTTAGAGGATGAGCCAGAAAATCGTGACAAATATTTGAAGCGATTAGCAGCATCGAGAAATCATGAAAGAGGAGAGAGGAGAGGGGAAATCGAAGCCGATCCTGAACTGATGCATGCTGTCTATAACGCAGTGCCTTCATCGGTGCTGTACGCAACATGCGCGAAGGCAATTTCGATTCGTGCGAAGTCAGCGGAGAGTGCCGACAGGACTCGTTTAGCTGATGCACAAATTGCTATTAGTGCGTACGAACGTGCGATGCAGGTACAAGATGAAAATACTGAGAAAGTCTCGCCAGCATGTACAAAAGATATTGCAGCCCTGAGAACTCTTGCTGGCCAACTTGAGGCGAGTATCGCCAGAGCAGATAAGGAGCGAAAGAAGAAACGTGAAGGTAATTGATCAAAAAAGTAGTTCCTATTTCTTCTCTATAGAAAGAGAAAATTGTGAAAATAAAATCCCCTCTCTTTGTATCAATGAGATAATACATTGATTTTTTACACGAGAGGGGAGTAGGATCTATTCGTTATGGGAAAAAGACGTTTCACCGAAGACAGTTGGCGCAAAGAACCTTGGTTCAAATCCTTGGTGTCTGCCATGGCCGGAAAGAATGAGGAAGAACTCAGTAACTTTTTGCGTGACATCGGCACACTCGCAGAGCTCCAGGCGTGGAGTGAGCGATACGAAGTTGCCAAGCAACTCGCACAAGGAAAGACGTATCGCGAAATCGCAGTCAATACCGGCGCAAGCACCACAACGGTCACTCGTGTGGCGAAGTATTTGGAGAATGGTGAAGGTGGTTACCGCAAAGCACTCAACGCTCACAGGCATCATAGAATGGTCTCCAATGTGCAGAAGTCTGCGCAGAACGAGGCCACGCCGACATCCGATACTGGCGGACAGAAGCCATCGTCGGTGCTCCAGAAATATCTGGAGCGAGCGAAGAATCAGTAAAAATCTCTCCCCTACCTTGATACCCCTCTTCTTTTATGAACTCTCTTGAAAAACAAGTTGTCATTGTGCCCAAAGGCGCTGTGACTGAAGGCAAAGAATCTCGCAATACACTCGTCGAGCTTCTCGTGCGTGCCGGTTACCAAAAAGTAGTCGATGGATTCGCATCCAAAAAGAATCGCAATGACCAAGTGGAAGACGGAGAATTTATCTTCCGTGCCGTGAAAGGCGCAGGCGCTGTTGCATCGCAATTGGAGCTCTTCAATAAGCAGCCCATCGGCATTCTTATGGGATCCGATGTATTGGGCGAAGCTGATCTACAAGCCAGAAAAGTTGGCATCCAATCCGATATTGGTCGCCTACTTACACTCAACGAAGGGCCATGCTCGTTGCGCTTTCTTGTGCCTCAAGAGCAGGCAGTGGAAGGCTCTGGAGATATGAGTGGCCGTGTTATTTTCTCTAAGTACCCTCGGCTTGCCGAGCGCACGCTGCAAATCACTGGACAAGAAACATTCGTTCGTCGTGTAGAGGGAGCCGACACACGTGTGCAGGAATTCCGAAATCGCAGACGACGTGTCGGAGCTTTTGAAATCGTTGGCAGCGGTGACACAGCTCGTGCAAACAAATTGCAGATTGTTGGCAATGAATATCAATATCCGACAGGTGAAGAGCTTGGTGTTCCGTATCTGGATTTGAGCAGAATCCAGACAGACTTATTTGTGACGAATATCAGTCGTGTTGGCGGAGAGTCTCGTACGCGTCTCCGTGAGCTCGGACTTGCCTTGGAATCAGCACGTACATCCAACTTGCGCGTCCCGATCATCATGAATGTTCCTGTGGCAAAATTGCCTGATTTTGCTTCGCTGGGGATGAAGGGGCCGTCAGAAATTACTCTTCTAGGAAACGATCAATACCGAGCGCTACAGATTCTGGTACGGCCAGAGGAGATCAACAGCATCCGTCCACGATTGATGGAACTCGGCGCAGAAGATGTCGGTTTCGGTGACCCGGTAAAGGTCGAGCGAGGCACAGAAAAGTCTGAGGTGTTGCGCGTACTTCCGTTTGGAGAAAGCCAGAATATTGAAGCACTTTCCCCCCCGACATACGACGCAGAAATTGCAGAATGGCTGAGCAATCTTGAACTGACGATTGCCGATCGTGCACTCAATCCAGATGAAAAATCGAGAACAACAAAAGCTCTCAGACTTGGCACTGAATACTGTGTCAGCCGATTTGTCGTAGAGATAGCGGAGCTTTCAGAGGCAGTTCGCCGCAGCGACGACAAAGGTGTCGTTGAGGAAGCAGGCCAGTGTGTGTACTGGTTCTTAGTCGCACTTCGATCGAAAGGGCTCACACTGAAAGATGTTGTGAATACGGAAAAATACGAAGATGTGCAGCAAGTACTTCAAGAATTAGTACGAAGCCTGCGTGAAAGTATCGATTCTGCTGACGCGCAGGAAACGACAGGAACATCATCCTTCTTAAGCTCCGGTGTCGATGGAGCTGCAATTAGCATCATCGATCAGTCACTTCGATTCTCTACAGCGATTCGCAAAGAAACTCGAGACGAAGCGATTGTGCAGGCGCGAAAATCATTCGCTTCTTTGGTGACACTTGTCGAATTAGCCGGTGTCACCTTCGACGCTGTGATGGAGAGAGAGCAGAGTGGAGGGTAATTCCTCGCCTTGTAAATTGTTTCTACTTTCAGGACACTGCTCGTATGCAACACGATATCTTCATGCAGCGGTGTCTTGAGCTTGCAGCTCAAGGTAGGGGAATGACAGGTGCCAATCCAATGGTGGGAGCAGTTCTCGTTCGCGATGGAAACATACTCGTCGAAGGATTTCATGAAGGATTTGGAAAGGCGCACGCCGAGCGACAGTTACTAGAAAAATTTGATCAAAAAATTAGTTCAAAAGATGTTCTCTACGTCAATCTTGAGCCGTGTTGTCACGAGAAGAAAAAGACACCACCATGCGCGCAGTATCTCATCGAAAAGGGAGTGAAACGTGTTGTGTACGGCATGAACGATCCGAATCCTTCCGTGAGCGGAAAGGGGATTGAGTTGCTTCAGAAGAATGGCGTCGAAGTCATCGGTCCAGTTCTCCTTGCAGACTGCCTTCGTCTCAACCGCGGATTTGTGAGTGTCCAAACGAAGGGTCGTCCGTGGATCACGCTGAAGTCTGCGAAAACGTCCCATGGTCGAATCGCGAATGATGATGGCTCACCGATGCAGATCACATCGAAAGAACAAGATGAGTGGTCGCATACATTTCTTCGTGCGAGGCACGACGCAATTCTCGTTGGCATCGGCACGATCCTCGCTGATGATCCACAGCTTACCGTGCGTGCGAAGGGAGTATCAGCGATCCCATGGAAAATCATTCTCGATGCAGATGTGAAAACACCACTCACCGCAAAAATTGTCTCAGGTGATGCTGCAACGAAGACAATCATCGTAGTAAAGGAATCCGACGAATCCAAGGAGTCCAAAGAAACCAAGGAAGCATTGATGAGGCGTGGAGTGAGAATTGTGTCTGTGCCATTAAAAAATTCCACATTTGATTTGAGCGTTCTTTGGAAAAAAGTTATCACTCCGGATGGAGATTTCCACGGCATCACATCAATCCTCGTAGAGGGTGGTGCCAAGACGTGGGATACGTTCAAAAAAGTAAAACTCGTCGATGAGGAGATTTCGCTTACTGGAGTGAGCTAACCGGGTACATCACTCTATTGCCCACTCGATACAAGAAGCTGAAGAAGTTGTACGCAATGCGAGTGCGTAGGGGGAGAGTTCCATTCTCTTTGTATGCCTTTGCAATACGAGCAAAACGCTCGCCTTTCCTTTTCATGACGTCGATTGTAGCCGGTCGTTGATCCACAACGAGCCCAAACTTTCCGCGACCGACAACGCACTTGGGTTCGAAGTGTTTTCCGATCACAATACCATCGTAGTATTTGATCGCTTCGGTCATGTGTAGTGTCGTGAGGTAGAGGAGTGCTTTCCATGCAATCATTGGTGCGCCGCCGGCGTAGAGCATGAAGAATGGTTTTCCTTTCAGCTGACCTCGTGAGCGCCCTGCTGTATCGAGTGCGAATGCCCCCATACGGTCGATCAAGTTTTTCAAGTGTGCAGGAACACTGAAGTTCCAAATAGGACTTGCGATCACGATGCCGTCTGACTCCCGAAGGAGCGATTCTATCGTTGCAAAGTCGTCGTCTTTATCGGTGCATCCGGGGGAATATCTTTCGAGAGTAAAATGCTTAATATGCAGATCTTTGAGCCGAATTTTCGAGATCGTTGCACCGGCTGATTTCACGCCTTCTATAAACTTCTCAGCGAGGAAATCAGTGTTGCTCGGATCGTTTGTTCCAGCCACAACGACCACAATATGTGGTGTATCGCTCGTAGTATTTTCAGAGTTCATGTGATGTGGAAGCCATGGAAAAGAGTATTCAACAGACTACTCTCCTGGAACATTTTTTCAAGTCACGACGATGTCAGAAAAAATGTCCTGGAAGCACTGAAAAATGATGTTGAAGTGCTACTTTTTTTCAGGAGTTTTCTCTCGAAAAAATGGCTTTCTTCTGCCAAAATATTTTTCCATGTCTGCTCAAGTAGACGTCGAAATGAATCTACTTGAGCACGAGACAACTCCGCGTAGAATGCGGAGATGTTGTGGCCTGTCATGCAGGCAGCCACTACATCTTGTGTTCCTCCCCCAAATCCGTATGAACCCGAATGCTTCCTCTCTCCGCAGTGCCAAAGACATTCCTCTTGCCGATAGTACGGATGCTTTGAAGTCCGCAAAAAAGAAAGCAATGGGGGAAGTGAAGCGTGGAAAAATGGGTCGTGGCCTTGCTATCGCACGACGTTTTACCAACCCAGGTTCTGATCCACTAGAGGCGATCACCTACGACAAGCGCACAAGCCGTATCGTGAACACAAACGGTTCTGTTGTATTTGAGATGAAAGACGCCGAAGTGCCTGCAGCCTGGAGTCAGGTGGCAACAGATATTGTCGTCAGCAAGTACTTCCGCAAAGCAGGAGTTCCGCAATTCGATACTAAGGGAAATGTTATTAAGGACGAGAATGGCAACGTCGTCACTGGTCCAGAGCGATCGGTGAAGCAGGTCGTCCGCCGCTTGGCTGGCTGCTGGCGCTGGTGGGGTGAAGAGCACGGCTACTTCGCCACAAAGCAAGACGCGCAGACCTTCGAAGATGAACTCAAGTACATGCTGGTGCACCAGATGGCTGCTCCAAACTCGCCACAGTGGTTCAACACAGGTATCGCCTACGCGTACGACATCACAGGTCCAGCCCAGGGTCATTACTACTGCGACCCAATCACCGGCGAAGTCCGCAAGAGTGAGGATGCCTACACACACCCACAGCCACACGCCTGTTTCATTCAAGGTGTTGCCGATGACATGGTGAATGAAGGAGGCATCATGGATCTCTGGGTACGTGAAGCTCGTCTCTTTAAGTACGGCTCCGGTACAGGCACAAACTTCAGTAACCTCCGTGGTGACGGTGAGCCACTCTCTCAGGGTGGGAAGAGCTCCGGTCTCATGAGCTTCCTCAAGATCGGTGATCGTGCTGCTGGTGCTATCAAGTCTGGTGGTACAACACGTCGCGCAGCCAAAATGGTCTGTCTCGACTTGGATCACCCAGACATCGAAGAATTCATTAACTGGAAAGTAAACGAAGAGAAGAAAGTCGCTGCTCTCGCCAAAGCTGGCTACGACACCGACTTCAATGGCGAGGCGTACGCCACAGTCTCGGGTCAAAACTCCAACAACTCTGTTCGTGTGCCACACCAGTTCTTCAAGGCACTCGAGTCCGACAGCGATTGGAATCTCTACTGGCGCACAGAGCTCCGCAAGGCAATGAAGGAAAACCGCGATGCCAAGCCATGCAAGACAATGAAGGCTCGCGACATGTGGGATCAGATCGCCTATGCCGCATGGAGCTGTGCTGACCCAGGAGTCCAGTATGACACTACTATCAATGACTGGCATACCTGCCCAGCCGATGGCCGCATCAATGCGAGTAACCCATGCAGTGAGTACATGTTCTTGGACAACACCGCTTGTAATTTGGCGTCGTGCAACCTGATGCACTTCACACAGGAAGATGAGCACGGCAAGAAGCACTTTGCGATCAACGACTTCCGTCACGCTGTTCGTCTCTGGACAATCGTCCTCGAGATTTCTGTTCTCATGGCACAGTTCCCAAGCAAGGAGATTGCAGAGCTCAGCTACACATTCCGCACACTTGGTCTTGGCTACGCCAACCTTGGCGCGATGCTCATGCAGATGGGTATCCCATACGACAGTGCTCTTGGCCGCGCCTACGCTGGTGCTATCACAGCCATCCTCACCGGTGACTCCTACGCAACGTCCGCTGAGCTTGCTGAAGTGCTTGGTACATTCCCAGGCTTCGAGCGCAACCGCGAGTCCATGCTCCGCGTGATGCGCAATCACCGCCGTGCTGCCTATGATGTCCCAGAGAATGAGTACGAAGATCTCTCCGTAAAGCCAGTCGGTATTGATCAGGAACTCTGTCCACCAGACCTCCTCCAGGCTGCCAAGGATTCGTGGGATCGCGCTCTTGAGCTCGGCGAGAAGTATGGCTATCGCAATGCTCAAACAACCGTTATCGCGCCAACGGGAACAATCGGACTCCTCATGGATTGTGACACAACTGGTATCGAGCCAGACTTCGCGATTGTGAAGTTCAAGAAGCTCGCCGGTGGTGGATACATGAAGATTGCAAACCAATCTGTACGCCCAGCACTCAGTGCTCTTGGTTACAATGAAGATCAGGTTTCAGACATCATGAAGTACGTCATGGGAACGCTCTCTTTGGAAGGCGCTCCACACATCAATCGCACAAGCCTCAAGCAGAAGGGCTTTACTGATGAAGATATCGCGAAGGTCGAGAAGAACCTCCGCCAGGTATTCGACATTCGCTTTGCTTTCAACAAGTGGATCCTTGGCGATGAGACCATGAAGCGCCTTGGCTTCAGCAAAGAGCAGACAGACGACTTCACCTTCGATCTCCTGAAAGGTCTCGGCTTTTCAGACGCTCAGATTGACGAAGCAAACACGACGATCTGTGGCCACATGACCGTTGAAGGTGCGCCACACCTCAAGTCCGAACATCTTCCGGTCTTCGACTGTGCTAACAAGTGCGGCAAGATCGGTAAGCGCTACATCTCCGCCGAAGGCCACATACGCATGATGGCTGGTGCACAGTCCTTCATCTCGGGCGCGATCAGCAAGACCATCAACCTCCCGAACGAAGCAACGGTCGAAGACTTCAAGAATGCATACTTCCTTTCTTGGAAACTCGGTATCAAGGCCAATGCTCTCTACCGCGACGGAAGCAAGATGAGCCAGGCCTTGAACAACAAGTCCGATGACAAGAAGGAGGACAAGGTTGAGCCGCAGGTCATCGAGAAAATTGTTGTGAAGGAAGTCCCACGCCGCCGCAAACTCCCAGACGAGCGCTTGAGCATTGCGCACAAGTTCTCGGTCGCTGGCCACGAGGGTTACCTCCACGTCGGTATGTACGAGGATGGCGCTCCAGGTGAGATCTTCATCAAGATGAGTAAGGAAGGTTCCACACTTTCTGGTGTCATGGACACACTCGCGCTCTCACTCTCCATGAACTTGCAGTACGGTGTTCCACTGGAAGTTCTCTGCGACAAGCTTGTACACACACGCTTTGAGCCAATGGGTATGACGATGAACCGCGAGATCCCAATGGTGAAGAGCTTGATGGACTACCTCGGTCGTTGGCTCGCCCTCAAGTTTTTGAGCAAGGACAAGGCCATGCGGTACCACAACAAGGATTTGGTCGAGAAGGCCTACGCCGAAGGCACGAAGAGTAAGGACGCGTTCGCGATGAGCCTCCCAGTCGTGGATGAAGGCATGCCACAGGTCGCAAAAGCAGGAATTGCAACATCGTCTGACGATAAGCCAACAACGCTTGAGCAGGCCAAACTCCAGGGATACACAGGCTCCGCTTGCTCTGGCTGTGGTAGCACAAAGATGAAGCGCAACGGCTCCTGCGAACTGTGCTTGGACTGCGGTGCGACATCGGGTTGCTCTTAAATTCTCTGATTGAATTGAAAATGCGCTGTCCTACGATGGCGCATTTTTTATTGGTGAGGATCGAAGATGAATGTTGAGGTAGTATGAGCGTGTTATGTCAGACTCCTACATGGATCATCTTCCGTCGCGCGAACGCGAGAAAATCCGCAAGCGTATGCGAAGTCCGGAGGAATACGAACGTCTTCGCGAGAAGGTGAAGGGGCCAGAAGATCTCGAACGTGAGATGGAAAAGAATTCTGAGTTTGCAGAAGCCAAGTTACATCTGGAGTCAGATCCAAAGGCGCAAGAGAAAGCACGCGATGTTGTGCGTGCATTCGTGAAACAGAAGGGGATTGATGCCGCGCTCAATACATCGTCAGCAAATGCAGAAAAACTTCTCCAAGGAAAATTTGATGTCATTGTGACCGAACATGAACATCAGCCAACACTATCAGTACGTTCTGAAAATGGAGCGTCCGGAGAGGAAGCTCCAAGCGGGAATATTACTGAGACGCTTCAGTTACGTACTACTCTTTCAAAGCAGGTTCTTTCGAGTTTTAGGTTGAAGTAAGCCAATCAAGAGATCGATTACATCGAAACGAACAGAATGCCGAAGACGGAGAGGAGCAGAAGCCACTTCATGCATCGCGCACTGTATTTCTTAATGCCTTCTTAAGGCAATGGATTTACCATGACTTTCTCTTGAGCCCTTCTAGAAAAGGTTTCAGAAGAACATTTTTTGTATACAAAGTTGTACAAAAGTTTTACACATTCCTGTGCATACTTTGTGTAAAACCAACGATGTCATCATCGGGCGCAGCCCTATTCCTGTGGGTTTTCTTGCACTTCAAACAGATGTATTCGATCACGAATCCCTTCTTGCTGTCCTGATCGATTCCTGTCGGCTTTAAGAGCCCCAAGCATGTCGAGAGACGATCGCCGGGTCCATCTCTGTCGACGTGCTTGGAGTACAAGCACTTCGGGCAGTGATCACGGTACGTGCCCTGTTTCAATGGGGACACGGCGGCATTGCAGTGTTCACAGCAGAACGGTTCTTCACGAGGAATGAAGGTCATTTATGGAGCGAGACGAGCGGTCACAGTATTTTTTCTCGCAAGTCTTTCGTCACGTCGTGCTTCAGTATTTTCCAAAAGACGAACTGCACCCTGGAATGCCGAAGCCTCAGCACTGCGTACGTGGACAATCACAGGCTCTTGTATTACTGGGGACTGAGTGACCTGTCGAACAGAATGCTTGCTATGTGCTGGGGCTTGCCATTCCATCTGCACGACAGTTGGTGAATAGCGAACGCCAACTGATGGTCTCTCTCCCTGAAGACGGTAAATGATCTCAGCAAACTCACCTCGTGTCAGAGACGAACTCCGGCTCGTAACAGTTTTTGGGATCGCATTACGACGAGCGAGTGCGTACCAGAATGGTTCGTGCCATGGTGCTGGGTCCGGGCGAAGTCCAGGAAGCGGTGCAATTCCGTACGCCTTTGTGATTACTTTTGCTGTGTCGACCAGATTCGCTTTCTCATCGAGACGCAGGCGACCATCAATACCATTGAGGATCCCAACGAACATACCTGCACAGACTTCCTTTGCGATGCTCGAATTGCGAGAGACATCGGAGAATAGAAAATCAAATTTTGCAGGAACGCTTGGTGCAATTTCGCTGAAACACTGGTCATTCACATCCTTGCTGTACACGTCATTCACGACTGCAAGTAAGAGATCACGACGAGTGAGCGGCAACTCAGGATGCATTGATCCATCTTCCAGCGGCTGAAGCATCTCGTGACTTTGCACATACTCCATCGCAACGCTGTATGCCTCTTCTATTGATGGTGGAATGGATGACGCGAATGCTGTTGTTGCCGAGAGTAGTCCAATCACAGATGCGGCTACGGTGAAAGTGGTACGCATAAGGGGGGAGAAGGGGGATTTCAACGTTTAAGTCTACTCACACTGCCCTTAAAGGCAAGGATTGAGAGTTTAGACATTAAATCGGAAGTGCATGACATCGCCGTCCTGGACGATATACTCCTTACCCTCTGTTCGCATTTTTCCTACTTCTTTGGCTTTTGCTTCTGATCCAGCTTGAACAAAATCATTGTACGAAATAGTCTCAGCTCGAATGAATCCTTTCTCGAAGTCTGTGTGAATAACGCCAGCTGCCTCCGGTGCTTTGGCCCCCTTGCGCACTGTCCAGGCGCGTACTTCCTTCACTCCTGCCGTGAAGTAGGTGTGTAGTCCGAGGGCGTCGTACGCAGCATGGATCAATCGGTCGAGACCAGACGATGTGATGCCAAGTTCTGTGAGCATTGCCGCTCCATCGTCCGGCGAGAGTGCGATAAGTTCTTCCTCCAATTTTGCAGAGACGACAATCGCTGTATCACTTTCCAGTAGACCCGCTTTTGCTTTCGCCTCGGCGAGGGGGAGAGAAGCGAGAGATTTTTCGTCTGTATTCAGTGCGTAGATCATCTTCTTACTTGTGAGGAGTTGTGCAGCTTTCACATATGGCATCTGCTCCTTTTCAATCGCTGCAGCTGAAGCCATTTTTCCCTGATCGAGTGCGGCCTTGAGCTTTGTCAGGACATCGAGTTCTTTTACCAGCTCTTTATTTCCCGAGCGAGCGCCACCTTCTATCTTCTGAATTTTCTTCGTGACTTTATCCAAATCAGAAATAATAAGTTCAGCTTCGATAATTTCTCTATCGCGTTTCGGTTCCACAGAACCTTCCACGTGAATGACATCGGAGCCGTCGAAGATACGAACAACATGACAGATCGCATCCACCTCACGGATGTGAGCAAGGAATGCGTTACCAAGACCCTCACCTTTACTAGCACCTTTCACCAGTCCCGCTATATCAACGAATTCCACAATTGCTGGCACCACTTTCTCTGGCTGTATGAGTTCTGCAAGCTTCTTCAACCGTGGATCGGGAACTTCCACGATGCCGACGTTCGGTTCGATAGTGCAGAACGGATAGTTCGCTGCCTGGGCACCATGGCTGCGAGTCAGCGCGTTAAACAATGTCGATTTTCCGACGTTTGGGAGGCCAACGATACCAATTTTCAAACTCATAGCTGCGCTATCCTACGCGAAAAGTCACTGTTTGGGAATGCTAGCAGATGTGTTGGTTTGGCGGTGGTGCGTTGCCAACACCTGGGTAGGCTTCAACTCTTTTTTCGGCAGAGGCAGGAATGATTCTTTTCCCTAAAGGAAAAGTGCCTGATTGAGGTCGATGCAAGAAATTTCTGTGCGCATTTCTCATATACTCTCTCCGCTGCTCTGTTCGTCTTGCAGCGGCTTGTTCCTCAGTTTCCTGGCATTGCTCATCTGGAGCTGCGACGGGCTCCAGTGGTTTTTCTTGGGACGGTTCCGGGAGTGAATTTGTCATACGAGATGCAGTATATTCCTGACCAGAGATATGGAAAAGAGAGCCTTCAAGGCTAGATGGAGAGAAAAACAAAGAGTACAATGCCTTCCTTTATGTGGAAGCAATCCCCTCATTTTCAACAGCTCCTCGGAGACTCTAGCGAATTTCTACAAGATACCTTTGGCCACGCTGGGATGACTGATGTGCAGGCAGACATTCTCAAACGAATTGAACGTGGAAATAACTTTAAGCCACGCATGCTCTATTCGGTCTTTGGCCTTCTGAAAGGGAAAGAGATACGCCCAGAAGATGCACCGCCCATTTTGCGTCTCGTCTCTGTATCCCTGGAGATTTTTCACCAAGTCGCGAGCTTTCTTGATGATATGACTGATGGCGATTACAAAAAACCAAATGTCGTTATTCCTACTGCATTTGCAGATGAAGGAATGGCGGGTGTTGTCGCCAGCCATCTTCTCGCTCGAGGTGATCAGATGATCCTTGATGCAAAGGGAATTGGTGCTGAGGCAAAGGTGCAGATCGTTCGTGATTTTGCAATATGCAAAGACGATACTGCGTTTGGTCAGTATGTGGATGTATTCATGCTCCAAAAATCGCCAGAATATTCTTGGATCGAATGGTATCTGACACATGGATGTAAGAAGACGAATGCAATGATGATGCTCCCCGTCTCTGTTGCTAGCACTCTTGCATATACAGATCCTGAAACAAAAGTACGTTTAGGATCGTATGCTCTGCATGCAGGTACAGCGCATCAGATCGGAGATGATTTTGCTGATGGCATTGAAGCAGAGAGTGCCGTTCTCTCATTCCCTTTTGCCCATGCACTTGATCATGATGGTCAGAATCTAACGCAGTACGCTCGTACCATGTTTTGGCAAGAAGGAGCTGCAAATAGCATTCGCAGCAGTTGCAATCAGCGTCTGATGGAGACGCGAGAAGCTGCATTGAAACTTGTGGAAGAGTCGGAGCGAAATGCTGAGCTCCCATTCCGTATTCCAGAACTCGATGGAATGCTGCTCAAAGCAACACAACGTATTCAGGATAGGGAAAGTTTTTAAACGAGAGTTCTACACGTTTCCTCAAGTGCATTTTGAGGATCGCTCGATCGCGATGCCTTTGTGAACAGTGCAATCGAAAGACAGACAGCTTTCAAGTCATCGTCAGAAAAATTTTCCATATTTGGTGATGTGAGGCTGCGCATTGTCCAATAGGTGGAAAATCGTTCCTGAAATTTTCCAGTCAGTGAAGGTTTTGCAGTTTCCATTGAATGAGGACCATATGATTTCAGTAGCTCAAGCGCACCAGGAATACGATGTCTCATTGGCTGCGAGAATTGATGTGCAGTAGCGCGGTCACTTTCTACGCGAAAACCAGGTCGATGTTTTACGCGTTCATATAGGGGCGATGCACGAGTGTGATAGCGAGGAGCGAACGTTGGTCCCAAGAAAAGTTGCCAATGAAGTGCAGTTGCTGCTTCGCTGATTGGGTCGTTAAGGCCAGTAACTTCGTAATCGATGAGTGTTCCATTGGTAAAAATATTCATGTCTCCAGGATCACCATGCGTGATGGCAAGTTGATTTTTCGGCAGCATTGCCACAGACCGGAGATTCCGTATCGCATCCGTAACGATATAAATAATCGGAGAGCAGTGCGTACCATTGATTTCGTGATCTGCCTGAAGAAATTCGCTGCCAAGACGCGCATGAATGTGTGCGAAATTTTTTTCTACTAGCTCACGTCGTCCAAAGAAATATTTATTGTTGGGTTGATGGAATTCACTCTCGCCACTCTGCGTGAGTGCGTGGCGAAACTGCTGTGAAATAGTACGAATCACTGCCATGAGTCCATCAACATTTTCATTCAGGCATTCAGTAAATAGTAGATCCCCATCGACCTTGGATACGAGTGCGCATGGGCGCTCTCCGTATTCGCTCAGAATAAATTCATCGACAACCTTATACCCGACAGAACGCATTGCCATATGTCCGGCCTTTTCTACCAATAAGTCGTCAAGCTCTCGTCGAATTTTCGCAATGTATTGCTGACCATCGATTTCAATTTCTCCTAAAAGACTGCGTCCACCTGAATGGAGATTCTTCACGTTTAAGGATTCCGTTTGTACTAGCGGACATTGAACAGATTTGCTTCCCAGGGTACTCATAATTTATATTATACAATGTTTTAACGAATAGAAAATTATGCCGAATAAAATACCTTGCATCATCTTTACGGGTACTTCTGGTGCAGGAAAATCGACACTGATGCACCGATGTGTTGCAGACACATGGGGCGATCGTACGACTGCAATTTTACCAAAGCTCACGACACGAAGACTTCGTGGTGATTCTGATAGTCGTGAAGTAACATCAGTCGATGTCCCAACGATTCTTCAGATGAAAAATGATGGAAGGCTGACTGCGTACTACGAAGGAGGTGGAGTGCACTATGGTATTCCACGAGTAGAAGCAGGGGATACACGCGAGGTTCTTTTCCAGTGCTCCACGCCGATTGGCGTTGATATGGTTAGAGAGTCCGGAGTGTACGCAGTGTATTCGTGTTTACTACGCCTCGATCCAAACACGGCGCGAAGCCGCATCCTACAGCGAGGTGGCTCTATTGATGCATCCAGCATTGAAGAAAGAATCAATCATGGACGAAAAGTGAATGCATCAACTGCAGATTTTATTGTCGATGCAAAACAGTCACCGAATGCTGTGTATCAACAAGTACGTGCCTGGATTTTAGGAATTCTAGAGTTACCATCATCAGCGGCGCTCTATGCTGCGCTGCAAGCTGCAATGCACGAGGCGGAGGGCATGGATGACGAGCGCGATATCGCTATCGCGAATTATTTTTTGGCGCGTGCCGCACTCATGGAGGTCAATGACAGTGATCAGCCTTTCTATGGTTGGATAGAGACGCTGTTTACGAAGGCGTGTCATAAATTACAGCGACTCGAACGCGGCAAAAATCCATTGCTTCAAAAATCTGATGACCCTGAATTTATTCAAGGTGCAGAAGCAGCACGAGGATCAATCTATCGATTTCTATTTTCACAGAGTGCTGATTAAAGAATCAGCATTCCATCTCCAAAACTGAAGAGTCGGAATTTTTCGTCGATTGCTCGTTTGTAGAGCTCGAGTAATTGTTCTCGACCTGTGAATGCAGAGACGAGCATAAGGAGACTCGACTTTGGAACATGAAAATTGGTGATGAGATGATCGACGAAGTGAGGTTTTGTGTCTTCGGTCATGAAGAGTGTCGTCGCACCTTGAGGTCGAACGATCGTCTTTCCATCGGAAGCGGATTCCAGCGTGCGTACACTTGTGGTTCCGACAGCAATAATTGGCCTGTCAGACTTTGTGGCTTCATTCAGGGCTGAAACGGTTTCAGGATCTATGAAATATTCTTCGGAGTGCAGCTCTTTCTTTTGCCACTGATCTTCGCGTAGTGGCGCAAATGTTCCTAGGTTTACGTGAAGCGTTACATACAGAATCTTTCTTCCTGATAGTTCTAATTTTTTGATCAAATTTTCTGTTATATGCAAGCCAGCTGTTGGCGCTGCTACCGATCCATTATCTTTTGCGAATACTGTTTGATATTCCGTGCGTCTCCGCCCTTCATTCATCGGAGAATCCTTCATGTATGGGGGCAGGGGAGTCTCGCCGTACTTCTCAAGAAGATCATGAAGCTTAGTGATGTCGAAAGATGGCTTTAGAATGGCCTCTTGATCATTGCGTTCCACAACAGTGAATGTATGACCATCATTCCATGTCAGCGCATCGCCACTCTTGAAACTGCCAGATGCGAGCGTACGGAAACAATCATCTTTTTTCTCTATGAATAGGGCTGATACCGTTCCCCCAGTTTTCTTTTTGAGTGTCATTTTGGCCGGGATCACTTTTGTTTTATTAAAAACAATCACGGCATTCTCCGGAAGATAGGCATCCAAGTTCGCAAAGGTATCAAGAGTGATCAAATTTTTTGTTCTATCGTACACAAAGAGGCGAGCGCTATCTCTGGGTGAGGCAGGTTCCTTGGCAATCAATCCCGATGGGAACTGAAAGTCATACTGCGCCAGAAGAGCATCGAACGATGACATGCACTTAGTATGCCTTGGCGACGTAGATGCGCTTACTGAATGCGCTTGGTTTTCCGGAGATCGGATCTTTCATGCCCTTTGCATCTTCTTTGGCATCGAAGGCGAAGCAACGGTACGTCCCACCAGATGTATCGGCTTTGAATTTGGCAACTGTTTCTTGAGTGCCATCCCATGGAATGAGCGCCCACTTACCATCATCCATCGCCTTTTTTAGTTCATCGTAGTTCTTTGGCTCGACAGTTTTTGCTTCCTGCATCTTTTTGGCGCGAGCAAAGAGTGTCTTCTGATCTTCTTCCAGCATCTTCTTTACAATGTCAGCCGCTTTCTTCAGAGGAGCCTTCACTGCTTCATCGCGTGTGCGAATGCGGCTCTTCACGACACAAGAGTCATCAGCAAGATCCTTGGCACCGATTTCGATGCGTACAGGTGTGCCCATACGGATCTGGTGGAAGGTTTTATCGCCGAGGCGAGTATCACGACCATCGACACGAACAGTGAGCGATCCACGCACCTCTTCAAATGCATGGTCACGGCCGTGCACTTTGTAGAGCTTCTGGCCACCGCTGATTTCAAGCGCGAGCGTACGTGCAGCTTTCAGCACCTTTTCGTTCTCCTTTGCATCTGGCCCGAAGATGGGTAGTACCGTGCACTGCACAGGTGCAATCTTTGGAGGCAGCACGATACCATCATCATCGCCATGCGTCATGAAGAGGGCGCCTAAAAGGCGTGTAGAGGCACCCCACGACTGATAGTGAGGGATTGTTGTTTTCTCCGATTCGTCCAGGAAACTTACGACTGGCTTACCGTCGGATCCCTTCAAAAAGTTCTGTGACAACACGTGACTTGTACCCATCTGCAGGGCTTTACCGTCCTGCATCATTCCTTCGATGGAATATGTTGCGAGCCCACCGGGGAAGCGTTCGTGCACAGGTTTCTCGCCGCGGATCACAGGAATAGCGAGAGTGTCTTCTGCAATCGTTGCGTAGAGATCCAAAATCTTGAGTGCGAATTCACGGTTCTTGGCTTCGGTTGGGAAGAGGCAGTGTCCTTCTTGCCAGTGAAATTCTGTCGTGCGGAGGAACGCACGTGGACGCTTCTCCCAGCGCATGACTGAGCACCATTGGTTCGTGAGGAGTGGGAGATCCCGGTGACTCTGAATGCGGCCAGAGCGACTGAACCAGTCGACGAAGAGAGTTTCCGATGTGGGGCGAATGGCGTAGGGCTCAGGTAATGTGGATCCACCTGCTTCTGTGACCACGGCACACTCTGGAGCGAATCCTTCCACGTGTTCCTTCTCGCGTTCAAAAAATTTCTGTGGGATGAGCATTGGGAGCATCAAGTTTTCGACACCCAATTCTTTAAGCTGGCTGTCCATCGCGGAGCGAATGTTCGACCACAACTTGGTAGAAAGTGGGCCAAAAGTAATACATCCCGTGACAGGGGATTCGTCGTACAAATCAGGCGCGTGACTGATAACGTCTTGGTACCACTGAGGGAAATTCTGTGTGCGAGGTGTAATAGGGGATTTAGCCATACGTGTCCTATAGCTTATCGATACTAGCCCTCGGCTTCTAGCCGATCTTTTTGACGAAAATACGCACTTCCCCAAAAGGGCAAATCTTCGTATACTCTGCGGGCGTTCTTTCTATTCTCATTACGTTCTTCTGTCCCTAATCATAAAAACGCGCGAAGACCGGACTTGCTCCGGGCTGAAGCGCCACAACAATGAAGGGAAGGAGAGCTCATGAGAGGAAACCGATAAGGTTTCCTTTCATGCCTAATATTCCTCGGTAGCTCAGCGGCAGAGCAGGGCGCTGTTAACGCCAAGGTCGTTGGTTCGATCCCAACCCGAGGAGCCATATCTCGCTTATTATAATTCAGTCATATAACACCGCGCCCTCGAGCAGCGGCAACACCCACTGAGGACTTGGATGCCCTCGGGCCCAAGCTGAGAAAATTAATTATTTCCAACTTTGGCTGTATTGGCAGTACGCCTGTTGAAATAGATTTGGACGATATTGTGGTACTTGTTGGGCCCAATAACACAGGGAAAAGTACTATTTTGCGCGCCTACCAACTCATCACGACAAGTAGTAAGCCTAAACTTACGATTGATGATTTTCCGGGAAGAAAGATTGAAGGGGTTACTCCTCAAATAGAATTACACACAGCTGTTAATGCAAATCCTCCAGGAAGCAGATGGATTGCAAGTATAGATGGCGAAAATATCATTCGTGAACGATGGACATGGAGTGACGTAGACGAAGAAGGCGTTCGACAAGGTTTTGATGTGCCTGCTGGAAATTGGGGCGATGCAGTTCCTTGGGGAGCAGCGAACGTTTCAAATGCACGCAGACCTAAAGCTCATCGCATTGAGGCATTTGCCACACCCGAAGAACAAACTAAGGAAGTCATAAAAATACTTTCAACTACCTTAAAAGACAGCATAAAAGGACTCCCAAAAACTGAGATAGATGGCACAGATACTGAATACGGTAAATTATTAAAGGGCTTAGCCTCACTTCAAACTAAAGTAGTAGATGAAGCCCAAGAAAAAATTGAACACGCCGAAAGGCACATGACTGAAATTATTCAAAATGTCTTTCGGGGATATTCAGTGGAATTCGATGCAAGACCGGAACAGGACATCGAAAGTTGTTTGAGTTTTTTCAAGCCAGGTTCAGAACTAAAAATGGGCCCCGCAGAAGGACATATGAGTCCCGTTGAAAAACAAGGCAGCGGAGCACGTCGAACTATTATGTGGGCAGCATTGCGATATGCAGCTGAACAGGATGGGGGTGAAACAACTCGACATAATCTACTTCTGCTTGATGAGCCAGAATTGTGCTTGCATCCAAACGCTGTTCGGGAAGCTTGTCGTGTGCTTTATGACCTTCCACAAAATGGTCATTGGCAAGTAATGGTCACCACTCATTCTCCGCAATTTATCGACCTTTCTCGAGATAATACAACTATTGTCCGAGTTGAACGTGATAAGACGACACACGAGATTAGTGGAAAAACTGTTTTTAGACCTCAAGTCATTAGCTTATCTCAAGATGAAAAGGAGGAGCTAAAAATGCTAAATCTCTGCGACCCGCACGTTGCAGAATTTTTCTTTGGAGGAAAAACTGTTGTTGTTGAAGGAGATACGGAATACACAGCATTCAAATATATTGCTTCAGAAAACAGCGATGTCGAAACTCTATCTGACATTCATATTGTTCGTGCCAGGAGCAAAGCTGGTATTGCATTGATTTGCAAAATCTTGAATCAGTTCGGCGTAAAATATGCAGTACTACATGATAGCGATAATCCGACTGCAACAAGAGATGGAGCTACAATTACAAATCCTGCTTGGACCAATAATCAGAAAATTAAAGATGTCGTCAGTACAGCAGCTACGGGTCGCGTTCGACTGGTATCCCTGCTTCCAAACTTCGAAGTAGCACTTTTGGGTAAACCAACCAGAAGTGAAAAACCCTTCAATACCTGGAGCGAATTAAAAACAACTCCAGCCTTTGCAGAGAAGGTGAAGAAATTATTAGAATCCCTTACTGACTTCAGTAAGCCATTACCTGATAAATGTACAGAATGGTCAGATTTACAGGAGTTGGAAACCAAATTATCGGGCACTTGATAAATTAGGTAGTTCTAGTACGTCTAAAACCGACATAAAACTTATCAAATTCAGCTTGGAAGACACGGACTGCCAGTAAGAGTTATCAGCGAATAACTGTATAATAACCTCTGAACTGGGGAGCCATCTAAAATTACAATTCACTTCAACTGAATCACAACATTTGCCTCGCTGTTCTAGCACATCTTTTTGCTAAGAACGAGATCTCAAATCACAATTTGTCGCATGAAAACGATCTCACAAAAGACTGTTGCGATGTGCGCAATGCTTGTTCTGATTTTTTCGCTGACGCCCTCGCTTCCTGCGCATGCGGCAAACGTGTTGACCTTTGGATCAGGGACTGTCTTTGAAACAGGTAATTCAACATACATCGATGTTGCAGCCCTCAACGAAACCACAGTGGTGATTGCGTATCGTGACGAAGGGAATTCCAACCGAGGTACTGCTGTCGTGGGAACAATTAGTGGTAACAGTATCAGTTTTGGCACGCCGGTTGTTTTTTATAATGACAATGCGAGTTACATTGCCATCACCAAGCTTGATAGCGATTCCGTCGTTATCGGCTATACAGATGTTGACAGCGATGCATCGGCAATCGTCGGCGATGTGTCGGGCACGTCGATTTCTTTCAATACGGCTGCCGAATTCACTGCCGACTTCAACAACTGGAAGGACATTGCGCGTCTCGATGACACACATTTTATTGTTGCGTGGAATAATACACTCGGTACGCAGATAGATGCCGTAGTTGGTACTGTATCGGCTGGCAGCATCTCGTACGGCAGTACTGCTACTCTTGACGGCGATAGCACTACCAGTCTCTCTGTTGTTGGGCTCAGTGCTACTGCTGCAGTCGTTGTTGCAAACGACAGCGGTGATAGCAGTAATGGTTATGCACACGGTATTACTGTCTCTGGCGGAAGTATGACCGCTGTAGATTCTAAAAGATTCAACTTAACCCAAACCACGTATCTTTCAGCTGCGGCTCTAAGCGCGACTCGAATATTCGTGAGCTATTTTAATGAGTTCAACGCTGTATCAAGCTTGATAGATTTTTCTGGTGGGACGGTAGATGTAAACGTCGGTTCGCAGACAGTGCTTGCTACATCGACTGCTTCACGCATGGCCGCCAGCGTTCTTGAGGGCACTACCACCGTCGTTGTTCCGTATCTTTCACCAAGCTCAGATGGAAAGGCCGTGGTCGCGACAGTGAGCGGTACTACCCAGACGTACAATTCAGCATCAACGTTTACCAATGCATCATTCAACAACGTGGGAGCGGCGGCCATCAGTGCGACAAAAGTTGTGATCGCATACCAGGATAACTCCAATAGTGGACGCGGGACGGCACTTGTCGCAACGTATGGCCCACAGGCGTCTTCTTCAGAAGGAGGTGGCGGTGACGCACGCTGGCTCTTGGATCTGCGTAAGAGAAATGGTCTGGATGCCAAGGGAAATCCCCTCTCGTCGACGTCATCTTCCGTAGCAGTTGAATCCTCTGCTTCGTCTTCATCTTTCGAAAGCAGTATTTCATCCTCGTCTTCTTCTGTTAGTCCAATCTCTTCATCGTCAAGCTCTGTATCTCGCGCATCGTCATCATCCGCAAAGTCGGTTAACCAGTCCACTCTCTTCGCAGACACGCCACTTTCGGCATGGTACTACTCCGATCTCCAGAAGTTACACGATGCAGGAGTCATCAGTGGATACAAAAATAAAGCAGGTGCTGAGATTGGCACGTTCGGACCTGGCGATGTCGTCAATTACGGCCAATTTGCCAAGATGATATCGCTACTTACTGATCACGATCCGTCTGGCACGAAGGCGACAATGCACTGGGCTGAGCCGTATGTTCGTGCTGCACGTGAGACAGGCTTCAGTGAGTATGCAGATACAAATCTAAATTTGGATAAACCAGTATCTCGTGCGGCTGCTGTACGAACTATTCTGGAGGCATATGGAATTTCATTGAGCTCTCTTCCTCAATCAACATTTAGCGATCTCTCTGCCAAGCATCCGTATTCCAAAGACATTCTCACAGCTGTTGCACTTGGCATTATCGAAGGCGACGGAAATAAAAAGACCGTGCGTCCAGACGCAACAATCAACAGAGCGGAAATCGTGAAAATCCTCGCTGACGTCGCATCACGCTTCATGCCAGTCGCAAAAGTTCCTGCCGAAATTTTGGCGAAACATTCCAGTACATCGTCGAGCAGTTCGTCACGACCGTTACTTGGTAAAGACATTCGTTTTGTTGCAACGCCAACATTGAATCTCCGTTCCGATGCACGCATCAATTCCACAGTTCTCTGGGAACTACGCAAAGGCATGCAGATGGAAGTGCTACGAGTCGTCTACACAAATTGGGCACAGGTACGTTTGGCTGACGGACGAGAGGGCTACGTGTGGGTGCACTATCTGAATCCGTAAGTGGTACAATCGTTGGCATGAAGGAAGATGCAAAGACACTGCAGCGCGTCTATGGAATCGTCTTTGCGCGCGTGTATCCGATGTACATTCAGAAGGTGGAGAGGAAAGGACGCACGAAAGAAGAAGTCGATGAAGCGATCCGTTGGTTGTTTGGGTATACACAGAAAGGCATAGAGAAGCAGATTGAGAAAGAGAGTGATCTGAAAACGTTCGTCGATGAGGCGCCAAAGCTCAATCCTCTGCGATCGTCGATTACAGGTCTGATCTGTGGTGTGCGCGTGGAGGAGGTAAAGGATCCGGTGTACCAGGCAGTCCGCTATCTGGATAAACTTGTGGATGAAATTGCGAAAGGAAGGCCGATGGAAAAAATTCTGAGGAAATAAAGTCTATTTTTCTATCTTGTATTCCAGAATATCCCCTGGCTGACAATTGAGCGCTTCACAGATCGCATTGAGTGTCGGAAAACGAATCGCCTTTGCTTTTCCGTTCTTCAAAATAGAAATGTTGGCCATGGTGATCCCAACTTTCTCCGAGAGTTCTGTAACACTCATTTTTCGTTTGGCCAGCATGACATCGAGATTGATGAGAATCATAGAATCAAAAGTTAGACAGTTAAATCATTTTCAGTCTTGAGGTCGAGTGCGTTCTGAATGAGCATCTGCAGCACTGCGGCAAATGTCGCAACGACGAGCGGAGCGCATGCGAAAGCAAATGAAATCAGGATGAGCCCCGGTGCGTCATCGAGCTCGGCTACCACGTATGCGAGTGGCATGGCGGTCATGTAGAGGGCAGTCATGCACACAGCACAGTATTTGATGTACTTGAGCGCTTGGATCGAGCGGTTGGAAAATGCATTATTCTGATCGATGTACTGCAAGATTTTGAATGCCTGAAAGAGTGCGAACCAGAAGGGAATGACGGTGAGGAAAATGCCAATCAATCCCGGGTACACAGCTTGAGTGAACATAATTGCTGGCCACTCTTTTGGAACTCCTTCCCAGATGTTTGGGAATCCGAAGATAGCGAGTGCAAGCACAGCGAGTGCGATGACAACGAGGACTGTCTTCAAAAATAATGTAGAAGCGCGTTTCATAGGAAAAAATGAATGTGTGTCTAGTGAAGCACATGATTTATCGAATTGCAATAAAAAAGTATTGATATTCAATATTCTGATACACTTTGGCACTATTTTTCTTTTTACTGTATGAATACTCCACGCGTTCTCAGCATTCAGATTTCGGAAGACAAAGGTCAGCCGATGCAATCGCTGACTGAAGCCAATATTATCCCCGAAGGAATTGAGGGTGATCGATACGCGAAGGGCACGGGTGCATTTTCGAATTCAAAGCCACCAAGAAACATCGATCGACATATCAGTTTGATTGAAAAGGAAGCGATTGATGCAGTACGAGCAGAATCGGGTATTGATGTGACTTTCGCGGACACACGCCGCAACATCGAAACAATTGGTATTGAATTGAATGAATTGGTAGGAAAACACTTCTTCATTGGAGAAGTGCTCGTTGAAGGTGTTGAACTTTGTGATCCCTGTGCAAGACCAGGAATTTTGTCTGGTAAAGCAGATTTGAAAAATTCTTTTAAGGAATTGTTCAATAATCGCGGCGGACTTCGTGTTCGGGTCTTAGGTACAGGAAAGATCCGTCAAGGTGATGTGATCAAAATGGAGCAGTAATGCATCAATGACATATTTTTATTCGGTGCAAGACAAATCATGAGTTGCACTCTTGTTTTTCGTAGGAAGGAAGGGGATGGTATACCTATACCCCCTACCCCTACCTAGCATGAGGCCCGATTCAAAGAAAAAGGCATTGGCAGGCATCAAGCGATTGGAAGGCTTGTTGAAGAAGGTGCACGCGATGATTGATGCTGATGAGTATTGCACTCGCATTCTTGAGAACCTACTTGCGATGAAAGGGCACATTGAACACATACAAGGTCAAGTACTCGAAAGTCATCTGCACACGTGTACAAAAAAGACGATAAAAAAGGAGAAGGATTACGACGCTTTTATTGCGGACATCATCCGCACCATCGGCCTTTCGAGCCGATAAATTCTATTTCTTTCCCACTTTTCTATGATGACCATGGCAAACAGCACTGGCTGGGGCGCTGGCCTCATTACCCTCTGGGGAGTTCATGTTCTCTCCACCGTTCTTTTCCTGGCAGGTTTTATTTTACTGCTTGTATGGGCAACAAAAGCCTTACACCAAGCTCAGCTCAAAACATGGGGTATCGCATTTGTCGTTGTGAGCATCTTGCTCTGCCTGGCAACCATTAGTGTTCGTGGTATGCCATGGAGTGACACAATGATAATCAGCAGCCCACAAATGAAAATGATGCGCATGCAGATGATGGATACCATGATGGGTATGGATGACGATAGTGATGATGCGCATATGGGTCACGATATGATGGGGATGGATGCGATGGACATGTCTATGAATGACATGACGGAAATGCTCTCTGGCAAGACTGGCGATGCGTTTGATAAAGCATTCATCGAAGGCATGATCCCACATCATCAGGGTGCCATTGATATGGCGAAAGAAGCCCTGAAGTCCGCAAAGCATGATGAAATCAAGCGCATGGCACGCGATATCATCAGTGCTCAACAGAGTGAAATTGATATGATGAATCAATGGCTCAAAAACTGGGGCTACACGCAATAATGACAAAACATGACTGCTGCTCATCGGGTTCTAGCCGCGCACTCCCTCCATCGGATGCGCGGCTGTTTACCTGCCCCATGCATCCGGAGGTGCAGCAGTCGGGTCCCGGCACATGTCCCAAGTGTGGCATGGCTTTGGAGCCTGCGACTCCTGCTCCTCAGCGATCAAGCGTGAAATACACCTGCCCCATGCATCCACAGATTGTCCAAGATACGCCAGGTACATGCCCATTATGTGGCATGGCATTGGAGCCCATGACTGTTTCTGTAGAGGAAGACAATCCTGAACTTACCGATATGACTCGGCGTTTTTGGATCGGTGCGGCATTCACAGTGCCTGTGGTATCACTCGCAATGGCGGAAAGTTTTGTGAGCTCGCAGCTTTCGAGCATCATCAGCGTTGCTTCTCAGCCATGGGTTGAATTCTTGCTTTCGACGCCCGTTGTTCTCTGGAGCGGTTGGCCGCTTTTCAAGCGCGGTGTGGACTCTCTCAGACATCATGCGCTCAATATGTTTACACTCATTGCTCTTGGGGTGAGTGTTGCATACCTCTACAGCCTTGTTGCGATTGTGGCACCTCAGGTATTTCCTGCATCCTTCTTGAATCACCATGGCCAAGTGGGTCGTTACTTTGAGGTGGCTGCTGCAATCACCACGTTGGTTCTTTTGGGGCAAGTATTAGAGCTGCGTGCGCGTAGCCAAACATCCAGCGCTATTCGAGCACTTCTGGGATTGGCACCGAAAACTGCACGCCTTCTTCGCGATGATGGAACCGAAGTCGATGTTCCATTGGAAAGTGTGAAGCACGGAGACAAACTTCGGGTGCGACCGGGCGAGAAAGTGCCAGTCGATGGAAAGATTCTCGAAGGATCGAGTTCTATCGATGAATCCATGATTACAGGCGAATCGATTCCCGTCGAAAAAGTACAAGGAAACACTGTGATTGGCGGTACGCTCAATGGAATGGGGGGATTTGTAATGCAGGCCGAGAAAGTAGGAAGCGAAACGCTCCTCGCTCACATTGTGCATCTGGTAAGCGAGGCGCAGCGCAGTCGTGCTCCTATTCAACGGCTCGCTGACACAGTGTCCGCATACTTTGTCCCTCTTGTCGTTATCGTTGCTGCAATGTCCTTTGGTGTGTGGTTGTACATCGGTCCAGAACCTGCACTTACCTATGCCATCGTCAACGCTGTCTCTGTCCTCATTATCGCTTGTCCATGCGCTCTCGGGCTGGCTACGCCAATGTCCATCACCGTGGGTGTGGGCAAGGCAGCGACTCTGGGTATTCTCATCAAGAACGCAGAAGCGCTCGAGAGAATGGAGAAGATCAATACACTCGTTGTCGACAAGACAGGCACACTCACGGAAGGCAAGCCTCATCTTCTCTCTCTCAAGACATCGAACGGAGCAACAGAGAAAGACATTCTTCTGTTTGCTGCAAGCATCGAACAGGGCAGCGAACATCCGCTTGCAACCGCTATCGTGAGTGGCGCGAAAGAACGCGGCATCACACCGGTGAAAGCGACTGACTTCCAATCACGTACGGGGAGAGGAATCCAGGGCAAGATTGACGGTCAACATGTGGCGCTCGGCAATCAGCAATTTTTCGATGAACTGGCTATCGATACGAAGAGCGTGAATGCCGATGCGGAGGCACTACGGAGCGAAGGTCAGACAGTGATGTATCTCGGCGTCGATGGAAAAATTCTTGGGATTCTTGGTGTTGCTGATCCCATCAAAGAATCGACGATCGATGCTCTCCGTACCCTGGAAAAAGGCGGTGTACATGTCGTGATGCTTACGGGTGACAATCGTACAACGGCGATGGCTGTTGCCAAGAAACTTGGTATTCAGGAAGTGGAAGCAGGAGTGCTTCCTGAACGAAAGAATGAGGTGGTGAAGCGCCTGCAGAGTGAAGGTCGCATCGTTGCGATGGCAGGAGATGGCGTGAACGATGCGCCGGCATTGGCGCAGGCAGATATAGGGATTGCCATGGGCACCGGTACCGATATTGCGATGCAGAGTGCGAGCGTGACTCTCATCAAGGGAGATCTTCGGGGCATCGCACGGGCGAGAAGCTTGAGCCGAGAGACGATGCGGAATATCCGACAGAATTTATTCTTCGCATTTTTCTACAATGTGCTTGGTGTGCCAATTGCTGCGGGCATTCTCTATCCATTCACTGGAATTCTGTTGAATCCGATGTTTGCTGCAGCAGCGATGAGCTTGAGTTCAGTGTCGGTGATTGGGAATGCACTCCGATTGCGTCGACGAGGATAGCAAAGAATGGAGTACACTTCGTCTATGTTTTCCGTCTCAAAACACGCAGTCCTTGGATTTCTCTTTGGTACCATCGGTATCTTTGCGCTGAGCTCTCTCTCGCTCGTGTCACACATATTCGAAGTCGTGCTTTCGCCGCTCTTCTGGCCAGGTCGTTTCATGGCAGCCACGTTTGTTGGAGCAAGTGTATCGAACACACAAGTACTTCTGCTTACGCTTTTCAACGGCGTGCTGTACGCAGTTATTTTTGCGCTGATCGGATACGCATGGCGAAAATTCCGCGCCCAATAATTACTTTCCGTCGTACGCTTTCTTGAGCTTGGCCAAGTCGAACTTCTTCATCTTGAGGAAAGCTTCAGTAACGCGTGCGACTTGCCCTTGGTTTCCTTTCTTCATCATTTCGTTCATGGCGAGTGGGTTAATCTGCCATGAGACACCATATTTGTCCTTGAGCCAACCGCATTGTTCGGCTTCTGGAACAGCGGAAAGCTTGTCCCAGTAATAGTCGATTTCTTTCTGATCTTTGCACTGAACAATGAGTGAGATTGCTTCATTGAAACTAAAGGCGTGCATGTGGCCGCTGTCCATAGCGGTAAACCACTGATTTTCGATCATGAATTCCGCAAACATAATCTTCGCAGATTTTTCTGGCGCAGCACCTGGTGGATATGGAGCGGTGATACCACGCTTAGACTTCTTGAAAACTGAAACATAGAAGTCGATTGCTTCATCAGCTTTACCTGTGAGATCACCTGTAAACATCATCGAAGGGATGATAAATGGACGCGGTTCTCCTTCTGGCTTTGTGAGAATGAGCTGCCAGTTCACGCCATATTTATCCTGAATCCAGCCATAGCGCTCACTGAATGGATATTTGTCGAGTGGCATGAGCGCCTTGCCGCCGTCGGAGAGTTTCTTCCACAGTGCATCCAGATGCTCTTTTGCTTTTGAATCCTTGGAAGGATCGAAATTGAGCATGAACGAGATCGATGGATTGATCTTGAAGTACGGCCCAGCGCTGATTGCCATGAACGAATATCCACACAGATCGAATCCAACGATGTCACAGTCTCCTGATGGCGTGTTTTTCAATTGTTGCTTCGAAGTAATTTTTGAGCCGTTGCCGAATGCCGATGTATAGAATCCAGCTGCCTCGACTGCCTGCGTGTCGAACCAGAGGTGTGGAATGATTTTTTGCATTTTTGGAGTATAGCAGACAATGAAAGAGTGAATTCAATGACGATCACTTATAAAAGTGAGAGTCTGGGTGTGCATTGACTTTAAAAAAAAATACGAATAATACCGCAAATGCGCAGAAGCCTTATCCTTGTGGCCGACGACGCCGGATTCGACAGCGTCGATCGCGGTATCAATATTCTGACTCAGGCAACTGGGCAACCTGTCTCTGCTGAGTACATGATAGAGCAACCAGGCGCAGCCAGACTTGCTCGTCAGATGACGAGGAATGCCCTTGTATCCATTGGCCTGCACTTTGAGCTTACCGATGTCACAGATGAGAATCGTGTTGATATGTCGAAGAGGCTCAAGGCGAGAGGCCAGACATTGGGGCAGCAGGACAGTGTTCAGAAAATGGCGAAGCGCGATGCGCCGCGTCAGCTGCTTCAATTTCAGGAGGTTATGGGAAAGAATCCTGCTCACATTAGTACACATGGGAATTTCAATACTGACGCATCCGGCACCATCATGCCTTGGTGGAAAGACATGATGATGGAGATCTTCGATGGAAAAGTGCCGCTTTCACAATTGGAAGTTCCACATATTCGTCATGCAACGTACACAACGTGGAAGGAGGGTCGAGATGCACTCTCGCCTGCTGAATTCCAGTATGAACTTCTTCCCAAAAATCCATCCAACATCGTGGAATTTGTCATGCATCCAGCAGAGCCCCATGAAGGCGATGCTCCTCTGCGCATGCTTTTCGATGAGAAGATGCGTCGTAGAGATTTGCAAGGAGCCATCGATGTCATTCGATCGGGTGTCATTGAAGCAGCGGGTTTCGACATTATCTCGGTAGCCGAAGCAGCAGCTCGAAGGTAATCTTTCACTGTATGCCATCGCACGAATTTGATATCGCCGTCATCGGAGGTGGTCCTGCAGGCATGATGGCTGCAGGCCGTGCGGCAGAGCGTGGAAAGAAGGTGATTCTTCTCGAAAAGAACCCAATCCTTGGCAAGAAGCTTCTCATCACAGGCGGTGGTCGTTGCAATATTCTCAATGCCGAATTCAATACACGAATGCTCACGGAAAAATATGGAAAGAAGGGCAAGTCACTCTTCTCAGTCTTTTCACAATTTGACGTACAAGCAACAGTCGATTTCTTTGAGTCACGCGGATTGAAAATCAAAGTAGAAGCTGAGAAGCGAGCATTTCCTGCAACGGAGAACGCCGAGGATGTACAGAAATTCATGATCAAATACATGAAAGACCACGGAGTGATTGTGAAGCTTGGATCTACCGTGAAAAATATCGCAGCAACCGAAGAGGCGATGACAGGAATTGAGACTGATCAAGGAACGATCACTGCAAAAGCATACATTCTGGCAACCGGCGGAAAGTCGCGCCCGGAAACTGGTTCCACTGGCGATGGTTTTGTGTGGATGGCAGCTCTTGGACACACTGTTATTCAGCCCGACCCTGCGCTTGTTCCCATCACTATCCGAAATCCGTGGATCAAAGATATGGCCGGTATCAGCCTGAAAGGCGTCAGACTTACGGCAATCCAAGGAAAGATCAAACACGATTCACGCATCGGAAAAATGCTTTTTACGCACACAGGCTTGAGCGGCCCACTCGTGCTCAATATGAGTAAGGGGATCGGTGACCTGCTTCGTGGTGGTGACGTCACTGTATCACTCGATCTTTTTCCTTCCATGGATTTGGGTGCACTCGACAAATTTCTCCTCGAAGTCTTCGAACGTGGAAAAAACAAAATGATCAAAAATAATATCGGTGAGATTACGCAGCCGAGACTCGCTCATCTTCTTATTGAGTTGGCTGGGATTGATCCGAAAAAAGAGCTTCATCAACTCACGCGTGATGAACGCCTCGAATTTGCTCGACTCTTAAAAGATCTTCCCATGCCTGTCTCTGGATTACTCGGCGCAGACAAGGCAATTGTCACTGGTGGTGGAGTGGATTTGAAGGAAGTTGAATTCAAAACAATGCAGTCGAAAAGATATCGAAATTTGTTCCTTGCCGGTGATATCCTGGACTTCGACAGACCGTCTGGAGGCTATAGTCTCCAGATCTGCTGGACGACAGGTTTTGTCGCAGGAACAAGCGCTTCCGAGCATTGCAATATTATATAAATTATGTTATAATATATGATAGTACGGACAGCGTATACACACATCCCAACCTCTGTGAAAATCCTGCTTCTCAATACCGGATATTTCTCTGGTCTCGATGGTTCTCTCAAGAACTATGTGATCCACGGTGTGCGCTATCTTCATACACCAGAGCGCATCATGTCTGCCGTTGAGGAGTCTGTTTCACGCCTTGTGAATCTGGAGAAGCCGGATGTCTGTTGCTTCCTAGAGCTACCGAAGAAATCGACAATTGCGCAGGATTTGAGCGAGTATCCATTTCACGACATTTCAAACAAGTACGGTCTCCACAGCGTGCTTCGCCGACTACCTTTGTTCCGCCGCAACTGTAACGGCTTTTTCGCACGCGAGAAACTGAAGTACAAGAAGCGCTACTTTGCGAAAGGTCGAAAGAAATTGATCTACGAACTCGATCTCCCCAACGGAACGACAGTGCTCCTCTGTCATTTCTCGCTTTCTAAGAAGACGCGCACCAAGCAATTCGATCAGCTCAAAAAGCTCATTGCATCTAAAAAAAACGTGATCCTCTGTGGTGACTTCAATATTTTTAAAGGAAGCAGCGAAGTGAAATCATTGATGGAAGAGTGCAGGCTTCAATCCGTGACTGCATTTCAGCCAACATTCCCTGCCTTTAAGCCAAAGAAAGCATTCGATCTCTTCCTCTGCTCCACAGACATCAATGTCACTCGCTGCGAGCCAATCAGTAAATTCCACGGCTCCGATCATTTACCAGTCGTGCTAGAATTCCACACAACTGCTGCTATCGTTTCGCTGCAGCAATAAGTGCATCGGCCATGAGCTGCTCGAACCGGATGTAGCTTTTGCCTGTCGAACGCGCCGAGAGTGCTGGTTTCGAGTTGAGTTCGAAAAGTTTCCACGAGCCATCTGCGTCCAGACCCATATCCACGGAATACACACGATATGGGTATTGTTCCAGTGTTGCATCAATAGTATGGAACAGTTCCATCGCACCCTTTGGAATGTGATCAAGCGGTACTTCAATCTCTTTCCCTCCTTTAGACACGTTGGCACGCAGCGATCCTTTTGGTGGAGTGCGGATGTACGACACACCGATCTCGCCACGAATACCGACGATACGAAGATCATGTGGTCCTTCCACAAGGCCTGGAATTCCTTTCGTTGTGTCCATGAACGCACAGATCATGTATGGATACCGCTCGATCTTTGCGGCGACATCCTCCTTCTGTCCGATGATAACGCCACGCCCCTCGAAGCCGTCCACTGGCTTAGCGACAATTTTTTCTGTGGGAATCTTTTGGAGTATGCCCGGGACTTCTCCCGCACTCATTGCGACGAAGGTGGCAGGGCAGAATTTTTTGTATTTCTGATACGATACCCATTTGTCGGTGCACAACTCATCGAGTTCTATGGGGTTTAAGAGTCGTGCAGTCTTGTCTGAGGAAAAGTGTCCTTTGTCGTAAATGAGATTTGTTTCCAGTATTTCTTCTGTGCGCATAAATTTCGATCCATCGAAAATCCAACCACCTTGGAATGTGTTGTTTCCGAGGTAGGTCTTTTGACTACGGACAATGCCAAACGTTGCACCACGCTCGGTGATAGATGTTGCAAGTTCTGCGTATGCTATTCGGTACTCCTCGATATCGAAGGGGTAATCGTCGTAGTGCGGATGATTGAAAAATACTGTGATCAGAGGCCGCTTCAGCGAATCGATCTTCATGTGCCTATGCTGACGGAGCGGGGAGGGAAGTCAAGCTATTAGTCGTCCTGTACTGTGTCAGGTACTAAAATTTCTGGTGCACGCGTTAGACGATCGCGAATCGTGCCACGAGTGAGTCCGATCTGATCCGCTGCCTTTGACTGAACACCCCCATTTTCCTCTACGGCTGCACTGATAATTGCTGTGTCGATTGCCTCGAGGAGTCGTGCGAGGGTTACGCTTCCTGCTGCTGCGTCCATATCTCTCACATTCACGCTAAAATGAACAGCGCCGTGAGCATCATGTCCAATGCGCAAGATTCTATCGAAGTAGCTTTTACGCACAACGTCTGGGCTGCCGAGGACATTTGCGTGCTCAAAAATAGCATTCACATGAGTTGCATCAATCAAAACCTCGCCTTCTGTTTCTAGCCCAGAAAATCCTGCGGCACTGCGAATATGATTGGAGAGCTGTCGTACATTTCCCGTGTGTTCAAATGCCAACATTGCCTGAAATGCCTCCATGGTCATAAATGTTTGTCGTTGCGTTTCGTCGGAGATTTTCTGTAGGAAATGTCCAATAAGAGCAGTCTTATGTTCTGATGAACGTTCGCGAAGGGGCGGAACAAAAATTTGTTGACCGCTCAATCGATGAAAGAGATCTTCGCGGAAGCGTCGGCCACGCATCATGGATTCAAGATTGCGATGAGTTGATGCGACGATTTTTGTCTTAGGGCTCAACGGAACTTCTGTTGTTTCACCAACTGCTGAGAATTTTCGATCTTGAATGACACGGAGCAGTTTTGCCTGAAGAACAGGTTCCATATCTCCGATCTCATCCAAGAAAAGAGTTCCGCCTTCACTCACAACATGAAACAATCCTTTTCGATCTTCGTGCGCTCCGGTGAACGCACCTTTTTTGTGTCCGAATAAGATGCTTTCCGCCAAATCCTTTGGAATAGCCGCACAGTTTACCTGTGCACTTGGCATTTTTTCACCGTTTTTTCGTAGTTCATGGATTGATCTAAAGATAAGTTCTTTTCCTGTTCCAGTTTCACCTCGAATCAGAACTTGGCCATTACTGCGACTTGCGAGAAGAGTTTTTGTCCACACATCCTCCATTCTTTCGTCACCCTCGATAATCAATCCAGCATTCTGCCGGATAGCTTCGGCTCTCTCACGCCTTTCTTGCATCTCGTCAGCATCAATTGGTCGGCTATCGACAGCCTCACGTACCCACGGTGGTTGACCTTCCTTCTCCGCATGAAGAACTCTCCTTCTTGATGCTTTTTTGGCAGGTGTATGTCCGTTAGTCTCAGCGTCGACATCGGTGTCTGATACAAGAGGTGATAGCGTACTTGGGTCTTCTGCATGTGGTTCTTTAGCCGGAGGAAAAGCTTCTACGACTGAAGTCGCAGGAGATGGGCTTTCAATTTTATGGAAAACGATGTTGCCGTCGTTATTGCCCTCTCTCAAGGTGACAGCAGTTCGCCTTGGCGTTGTATCGTGTGCGCTATTTGCATCATGATCATTTGTAGAAGGCACTTCTTTTTGAGTCCTTCGCCAGAAGCTGACAGTGGATGGACTGATATTAAAATACTCCAGTATTGGCTGAGTCGTAATGCCATTATCCATCATAAAATTTCGAAGACTCATGAAGGCATCTCTGAATGTATCCGTGTACCAATCCCCAGTAGTTCGAGCATCCTTATGGAGCTCAGCTACTTCGAAGAGTTTCACATACCTGCCACGGAGATCTTGGTGAAGACGCCCCACGAGTGCCAACATACTGGCTGGAATATTTTCTCCTGCGGCATGAAGAGCGGCATTGGCTGATGAAATACCACCCTGCAGCGACAGAAGTACTCGCTCCGCTCGTTCCATTTCCCCTTCTTGCATCGTCTTTTTACCCCTTGGCTGCGGATGACATTGCCTGCCTGCTACTTTTTCAATTGCTTGTAGCATATCCACCCAGCTCATCAGTATCTCAGCACTCACACCTGCAGTGCTCAGAATATTTTGACGAGCATTTCTATCTGCTATTGGCAATATTAGTTCAATCAACTCTAGACGCCGGAGTGCTGTCCACTGGTCTGGGGCAACTTCTACTGATGAAGGACTTATGGAAACCTGCATGGGAGCGGAATCCTAGGGGAAGAATGCCTCTCTGGCAAAGATTCTGACTGCAGAGTAGCGTGACCCATGCGTTTGTCATTCGTTATTCATATGCGAGAAAGACATCGCAATTCTGCAATTGTATTTTTCGTGAGTTGCCCTTGTACCATAAATATATTTACAAAATATTAACTTTATTTTGTCAGAATTTTCTTTCTCGCAAAAGACTGACATAAACCCAAAACAAGCGATGTTGTAAGAGTTGGGCTGCTCCGACGTCTTCATAGTTGCGATCGCGTAATACCTTTTATTTTTTCCTCCACCCTCTATGACAGTTACACCTCGCTTTATTGCTGCTTCTGCAGTTGCCTCCATACTCCTCTCTGCAACACCAGCTGCTGCACACGGCTTTCAATTTGGCACAGATACAAACGTGAATACATCTGTGCATACTCAGGTTGCAGACGTTGATAGTCACGTGAAAGTGAAGACTGAAACCGATGGCGGCTTTAAAAATTTCGGACAATTTGTCAGGTCGTTCCGTACCGAATCGAAGACCGAGAGCAATGCAGAAATGACTACAGAGCAGAAGGTGTCACTCTATACTCGCTGGAAGGACGCCGCTGCCGCTCGTGTAAAGGCTGCGATCAATACTGTTGGCAGCCTTGCGAAGCGCATCTGTCAGGTGAAGAATGGTACCGATCAAAATGCTATAACAGCCTGTCTGAACACTGCGAAGGCAGAGTTCTCCGCAAGTGTCACAGCGATGATTGATGCAGCGTTTAAGATGTAGGCACAGTCACATTCGTAGAAAAAAAGGGGCATCTCGCACAAGGTGCCTCTTTTTTAGTAGTATCCGTGTATGCGACTCCACCGTTTCATCATCGACGCACCGCTCAAAGAGGGGAGTATAACCATCGAGTCATCCGATCTCATTCATCAGTGGTCGAGCGTGCTTCGTTTACAAGAAGGCGATTTACTGACCGTTGCGGATGGGGAGGGGAGTGAAGCCGATGCTGCCATCGAAACTCTTTCGAAAAAAGAAGCCACCATTACAGTCGCAAAAATTCGCACGGTAAAAGGCGAGCCAACACGTCATGTCACGTTGTATTGCTCGCTATTACGTCGCGAAAATTTTGAGTGGGTGGTGCAGAAAGCGACAGAGGTAGGAGTCCGCGAAATCATTCCCATCCTTTCCGAGCGCACGGTTAAAACAGGCATCAAGATGGAGCGATTAGAAAAAATCGCACGCGAAGCAGTAGAACAATGTGGCCGAGGCATTCTCCCATCGATCGCCCAGCCAACAGAGTTTGAAGATGCTCTCGAGCAATCGAAGAATGGGAAAAATATTTTTTTCCATCTCGGCGCGACTGATACTTTATGGAAAAGCGATCTCGGTACTGAGTGTGCAGTCTGGATTGGTCCAGAAGGTGGATGGACAGACGATGAAGCTGAACAAGCGAAGGAACACGGTCATATCATTGCATCGCTTGGCACGCTCACGCTACGTGGCGAAACAGCAGCCGTTGTTGCTGCCTTCGAAGCAGTGAATGCTTAGGAAAGAGAAGCGTTGATTTCGTCGAGATTCGGAATGACAAATTTCTCGACGATTTCTTCTACGCGGCTATGGAGCCATGCCGCACCTTTTCCTCGTGCTGCACAGAACACAGGTGCCATGCCCATCGTCACATTCTTTCGCCTGAGAACATTCGGACTGATTTCCAATGACAATTCTCCTGTCTCTACATCTTCCCCAAGCCACAGATTGCGTGTGCCGTAGATATCCTGGATTGCTGTTCGAATATTTTTCCTCTGTGCTTCTGCTGGGGTGACTTTGAGCGCCCCTTCCACATGAAGGAATACGTTCATCTGAGTTTTTGTCAGAATGTCTGTGAGCGTTGAAATTTTGCCATAAATTTTACGAAATTCTTCTTCGGTGATGTTTCTTCCAAATTGCTCTTTATATTTTTCGATGATGGCAGTTACCACACTTATTTCATATCGTGTTCCCATGAAAAATCCTGCTTCCAATATTTCTGCGGGCAAATTCGCTAATTCTTCCTGTGACATTTTTTGTAACGCACTTATCTCAATATTTAGTCTCTGACATGCGAGGTACACAAGCTCAAAAAACTCCAAATTTTTCTCATGCACGCTATCGGATTTCCAGCAGTCGATGTAGAAGGAAAACACATCATTCAAATGGATTTTTATCAATTCCATATGTCGTCGTAGCGTCTCCGCTCGAAAAAATTCGATGTCGTCATTCTGCGATTCGCTCAATTTGTAGAGCATCGTTCCTTCATAAAAGCCCAGACATGGATCACTTTGTCGCCACGCTTCAATATCTTTGATCATTTCAAGAATCACAGGCGCCATTCGTTCACGTACCGTTTGTCGATGTACTCGAATGGTTACTAGTTGATCAAACCGATGTTCGTTCTGAGCAACGACCACAGCTGATCCGTTTATTCTTCTATCCAGCTCCTGAAGTATTTCTTCGCTGGATGGACGAAGTTCTTTTCTCCGATGCCGATCTCGATAGAGTTTTGGCATAGAAACGAGTCAAAAATTGACCAGTTTCGAGTGGTTAAAACATTGACAAAATACCAAAAATCCATAAAATATCTACTGCAATGAGGCTTAAGCGCATTATTTCCGGCCTGGGAGCCTTTATAGTCGCTTTTGCGGCTGTTTTGCCTGTAAATGCCCAATACATCGATCCTGAGGTCTATTCCAACGCAGTAACGGCTCTCGTAAGCGCAAAAGTCATTGATGGCGGCGGAAACGTCCGTCTGACCGATTACGTGAACCGTGCCGAGACTTTGAAGGTGATTTTGCTGGCTCAGAGCCAGCTTGCTCCAGACATTGAACGTGTTCGTTCCTCTCTGCCTGCTCTGTCGATGTTCCCGGATGTCGACCAGCGCCAGTGGTATGCCCCATACATCGAGACAGGCTACCGCTACGGTCTCATCAAGGGATATCCGGATGGTCGCTTTATTCCACAGGGCGGAGTGAAGGTGGTGGAAGCAGTCGCAATGGTGACGCGTGCCTTTGGTGAGCAGACTGACAGTGCGCCTTTCAGCTCGTCAGACGATCTCCCAAACCAGCAGGGTCAGTGGTACACCGGACCAGTGAGCGCCGTGATTGCGCGCAATGCCATTCTAGCGGGAAGTCGCTTGAAGCCAGGTTCTTTCATGACACGTGGGCAGCTCTTCGATCTTGTCTACCGCATGCGCGAAGTGCACACACGTCGCATTCCAGCATTCGTTGGTAACTCGGAGTACGTGCCAGTCGGCAGTTCCAATGGTGGTGGTTCCTCATTGCCAATCACACAGTCCGAGAGCGCGCAGTACGCATCCACTAAGCCGTTTGCCATTACCATTCCATCACTTGGCATCGTCGATCTTGCGATCAATCATCCAGATGATCCATACACTGATCAGGGTGTCGTAGAGCCTCTGACGAAAGGTGTTGGTCATCTGTTTAGTTATCCAGGAAATGGTGGAAAAGTGGTGGTCTATGGTCACTCCAGTGGTTGGCCCTGGGATATTTCCAAGTTCACCAAGATCTTCCGCACGATCAATCAGCTCAATATTGGCGACAAAATTTATGTGACATACCAAGGCAAGCTGTACGTGTATCAGGTCAGCGAAAAGAAAACGATCGCAGCGAAGGACAATACAGCTTTTGAGCCAGACGATAGAGGAGAGGAGCTCGTGCTCTACACCTGCTGGCCACCAGATAGCATCTCGCAGCGATACTTGGTGTACGGCACGCCAGTTGAGACGATTGCGCTGAAGTAATGATGTATGGAGCATGATTCAGTGCTAGAAGCGGCAGGGTTGAATCGACCTCGTTCTGCTGAGCAATGGGATAGCGATGATCGGCTTTTTGAAGAAGAAATGACAAAGCAGAGAATTGTGCACACAGAAAAAGGTGAGCGCATTGTAGAGTGTCGCTCTGTGAAGGAGTGGATGTTTGATGTCGATGATCCGCCGTTCAAATGTCAGATGCATGGCATGTACGTTCTCTCTTTGGATGGACAAGATATCGTAGTCTTTGCGACAGTCTTGATGCCAGACAGATTTGGCGGTCAACGATCAGTGGTACATTTTCTGCAAAAATCATCAAAGGAAATTTCACTATCGAGTATTAAGCCGTCACTCGATGGTCGTCATCCTCTGGAGATTGCATTCGAGCAAATTATCATCGCTGCTCACAATCTAGAAAAGCGAGTAGGAATACCTGTCGATGTTGATCTCGTCTGTGCTCCGAAACAGCCAGGACTTGCATCGCGGTATTGCAACAAGGAACGTCATGTTACAATGAAAAAAAGGCGTGTGCGCGAACTCATTGAGGAGCTCATGTCCGGTTAGAACAGCAGCTTATGCATCATGAATAGCGCTCTACGCGCCAATACGACGGATGATTTCTCGGCTCACAAAGTCTTTGTCGCGACCGAATTTGAGGCGGCTCAACTGCTTGAATGCTTCCACTGCCTGCATGTCCTTGGCGTAGGTATTCTCCTGCCATGGCTTTGGTACCTCCAGCGAGAATGGGCGAGATGGCTGTGTATCGATGGAGAGCTTCATGCAGCCCTTAAAAGCGTCCAAGTTCACGAGGTCAGACTCAGAGAAGACAGGTGCCATTTCCTTGGCACAGAACTCAGCATCTTGTGGACCGATCTTGTAGAACATCATGGTACCGACGTTACCGAACACAGCACTTTTCAAGTTCACAGCACCGGAGAGCTTGCTGTCCTTTTCCAGCTGATCCAAGTACTGGTGAGCGATGACAAGGCCCAGGCGGTACTTACGAGCTTCGGATAAGATCGACTCGATAGAGTCTGTGACGTAGTTCTGGAATTCGTCGATGTAGAGGAAGAAGTCCTTGCGAGATTTGGCATCTTCACGCTGGCGACGCATGGCTGCCACCTGAATCTTATTCACGATGATCATACCCAGGAGCTTGCTGTTCACATCTCCAATGAGACCTTTGGACAGGTTCATCAGGAGGATCTTGCCGCTATTCATCACATCACCGAAGTCGAAGGAACTCTTCACCTGTCCTACGATGTTACGGATGAGTGTGTTCGTGGTGAACTGACCGAATTTCGCAGCGAAGTATGGGATCATTTCCTGCTTCTCGCGCTGACCTGTCTGTGCCATCTGCTTATCCCAGAAGGATTTCACGATGGGGTTCTTCACTTTGGATACTTTGTACTTGCCCCACTCGTCATCGGTGAAGAGGCGAACAAGGTCAGTGATGGCTCCACCTTCCTCATCATCCGACATCAGTGTGAGACAACCGTTGCGGAAGTAGTCTTGGATACGTGGACCGAAGATTTCTTCACCGAACATTTTCACCATCATGTTCATCGCATCCAGAGCGATAAGATCTTTTTCTTCGTCATTCTTTCCTTCCAACATGTTGAGTCCCATTGGACGCTCCATGTCTGCAGGGTTGAAGTAGATGATGTCATCAGCACGTTCGCGTGGGATGTACGGGAAGAGGTCTTCCACAAGCGATCCGTGAGGGTCAACCACACAGATACCGCGCTTATTGTGGAAGTCCTGACGCGCCATCACCTGAATGATGGAGGACTTACCTGTACCTGTCTGACCGATGACATAGAAGTGGCGGAAGCGGTCGTCGTTCTTCATAAAGACTTTCTTCTTTTCGCCACGGAACGTGTTGTAGCCAAGGAAGAGGCCATCTTCCGGCATGTTCTTTGGAACAGGGGCAACTTTGAAGTTCTGCCACTTAATGTTCTGCACTTTGTTGTACTTAATGTTTGGGAAGTGGAAGAAGCTTGCGAGCTCTGCGGTGCCAAGAAGCATCGGCTTCCAGTTCATCCACTGGAAGAATGTCTTGCGTGGCGTGCGGCGGATAAACTGCTCAATAAGCTTGGTGTTGTTGTGGTACTTCGTGCGACGGAAGCTGTTACCGCGTACATCGTTAAACTGCGAGAAGCTACTGAGCACGCTTTCCAGGTTCAAATCAGCACGCGCCTTATTTTCAGCAGAACTCACGATGCGAACAGTCGTCATGAAACCAGGCGAACCAGCTTTTTCATCGATCGACTTACTCAGCTCCTCTACCATTTGTGTCACACGCTCGCTACTTGGAGCTTCCTTCGGAGAATCATCCGACGAGAAGAAATCCATAACGGTTGTGATCCAGGTCAGCGGATTGTAGATCTTAAATCCACTACTCTTTTTCTTTGGATTGATAATCTTCTGAGCTTCTTTCTGTAGTTGTTTCTGCCAGCCGGATGGCTGTGGGCGCAGGACGAATTGCACAGCAGCACCTTCATCGACCTTCAGCTTACTGAACGCATTTGTAATGGCGTTGTATGGGTCGCTCTTGAGGTGAGCATATGTCTTAAATGGATATTCGAACCCTTTGGACGGCACCAGCGCAGTTGTCGATGTGACGGAGTTTTTCGTGAAGATGTTGTAGTCCTCTACTTCATCGATCACCGCATCTGGGTAGAAGGATGTAATCTGCTTTTCGATAATTGGCACGATACTGCGTGGTGCAACGACGAATGTAAGGATTTCACCACCGAGCGCGGCGTATTCCACCGAGAAGAAATGCGATGACTTCCAGTAACGCTTGAAGCTACTGATCTTCAAACTCGCGAGCGTCTGGTACAAGTGATCCATGATGCCGAGCACTTCCTTGAAGTCTTTTCCGGTCGAGAATTGTTCCGAATCTTGCTCCTTATCTTCTTTACTTTCCTTCTTTGGCATCAGGATCTGGAGGAACGCCAAATCCTTCTCACGACGTTGATCCGCGAGGCACTGCAAGAACCACAGCATGCCCGCACCTCCGAGTCCGAGGAGGAGAAGAATGCCGACAGCAGTGAGGAGATTTTGCATGACTCTTGAATAGTGTAGCTTTTTTTACAGAATAGTTAACCCACTCTCTCCCACCAGTCTTCGCCAAGGCTCTGGGGCTGAGGTGATGTGGAAG
>CAZNPE010000005.1:0-91008 GCA_964575275.1 uncultured Candidatus Peribacteria bacterium
TGTAGCTCAGCTGGATAGAGCGCCTGGCTTCGGACCAGGAGGTCGTGGGTTCGAATCCTGCCGGGGGCACCAATACTAAACACGTAGCTCAGCTGGCTGCGTCGAACGCAGTGAGACGCATTCAAAAAAAGCGCGCTTTCGCGCTGCATCAGCAGCGCCTGGCTTCGGACCAGGAGGTCGTGGGTTCGAATCCTGCCGGGGGCACCATCGTATTATTCTTGTTTCGAACGTTTCGCCAGCGTCGTTTAAGACAAAAATCTCAAATCCTCTTCAGTCCTTACTCATTTTGTCCTTCTTCGCTTTCAAGTACTTCTTCTGCTGCTCACTCTTTGGTTCGATTTCGATGGGTAGTTGTTCGACAACGTCTAATCCGTACCCGCCGAGTCCCACTATTTTCTTTGGATTGTTGGTGAGGAGTCGCATCTTGCCAACGCCGAGATCTTTGAGTATCTGTGCGCCAACTCCGTACTCACGTAGATCATCTGGGAACCCGAGTGCACGGTTGGCTTCAAAAGTGTCCATACCCAAATGCTGGAGGGCATACGCGCGGATTTTATTGGCGAGACCAATACCGCGGCCTTCCTGACGAAGATAGAGCACAACGCCCTTCTTCGCTTTGCTAATGATCTGCAAGGCTAGGTCCAACTGCTCACCACAATCACAGTGCAGTGAATGGAACACATCGCCCGTGATGCATTCGGAATGCACACGCACAAGTGTCGGCTCATCTGGCGTCACATCGCCCATTTTCAGTGCCACGTGCTCACGACGATTCACATCGGTATAGACATAAATTTCAAATCGACCGTACTCCGTTTCTAGTTCGGACTGTGCGGAAAGCACTATCAGAGATTCGCACTCACGACGCCTCTCAATGAGATCCTGAACCGATATGAGCGGGATTGAATGCGTCTTTGCAAACTTCTTGAGCTCAGGAAGACGCATCATTGTGCCATCTGGATTCATAAGTTCGCTAATGACAGCACCCTCACGTAGTCCCGCCATACGACACAAATCCACCGACGCCTCTGTATGACCAGCGCGCCACAGCACGCCGCCATCTTGTGCGCGCAGCGGAAACACATGACCCGGGCGACTCAGATCTTCCGGACGAGCATGGGGATCAATAGCCGCCAGAATTGTTTTGGAACGATCGGCAGCGGAGATACCTGTCTCTACACCTTCTTTCGCCTCAATGCTTACCGTGAACTGCGTTGCACGCTTACTCGTGTTGTGAAGCACCATTGCAGGAAGATCCAGCTGATCGGCAATAGAGTTACTGAGTGCTAAGCAGACAACCCCTCCAGTATTACGAATCATAAATGCTAACTTCTCAGACGTTGCAGATTCTGCAGCGAGCACAAGATCGCCCTCATTTTCGCGCTTTTCGTCGTCAACGATAATGACGAATTCGCCTTTCTTGAGCGCTTCAAGTGCTGCATCGATGCTGTGCTGAGAACTCGGCATGAGAGAGGATCATACAGGAAAAAAGGCGCCCGTGCGGAACGCCTTTCTTCAGTGGGATTGTTATTCTTACCTCCAGTTGACGGTGTAGATGATCTTCTTGGCCATCTCACTATCGGATGGGCGACTAATGCCAATGACATATGTTTCCCCCGCAACAAAGTCATACGCCTTGCCACACTCTGGGCCAGAGAAACCGAATTGATCGACTGTGAGTGGTGTGTAGATGACACACTTCACAGAGTCTGCGGATGTCACATCTACCTTTGCTGTCATGTTGGAAGTGACGCTAAATGTGTACCAGTCAGCAAGATCACCGATATCGAGTGTTGCTGTCTTGGGCAAATCTCGTGTGAGCTTGATTGCATCCATAAATCCATCGTTACCATCGGTCGCACCAACGCTCGCGTTCACGCTATAGGGAACATCTGCAACAGTCGGTTGAATCTGAAGCTGGTAATTGCCAGCGCGCAGCGATGCATTGATGTAGCAGCTGTCACCGCTCTGGACACCAAGGTAGTACTCACTGGTGAATCCTTGATCATTCATGAGGTACAAGCGACATGTGACATCGGAAGGATAGTATCCTGTGACGTTGACGTTGATAGACGCAACTGTACGAGACGATGTGAGGGTAAACAGATACGACACAGGTTTCTTCGCAACAAATTTGTCGCTATCACTGAATGGGAACGAAACATTCTTGAGAGCAAAAGACTCACTGGAGTAGCTGGATGCAGAACGCCCCATGCTGCTCGCCATACTGGATGTCGAGGACGATGTGTTCTCTTCGCTACGAATATTGAGTGCATTGAACATGTATGCGGCTGCCTCACCACGTAGGAGCTCTTTGTCTGGGTAGAAGCGCGCACCAGAATGTCCGGGAATAGGAAGAATACCGTTCTTGTACGCAGCGCTGATGTACTTGCTGTACCAAGCAGTGACAGAGATATCGACAAATTTAATGAGGTCTTGATCGCTGGCAGAAATATCTGGCGTTTGTAAGCCAAAGACAGTGAAGATCATCTTGAGTGCTTCCGTACGATTCACAGGGCTTGCAGGACGGAACTTCCCATCGCTGTACCCTTGCACAAAACCGTTCTCCTTGGACGCTGCATCACAGACATATGATTCGTACCAACTTCCTCGTTCTACATCCGTGAAACATGCAACGTTAATTGGCTTTGGCTGGCGGTTGGTTGCGATATAGAGGAGTTTCAAAAACTCCGCGCGGTTCACACTCCTCTCAGGGTAAAATTTCCCATCAGGGTTCCCCTTGATAATTCCCGAACGCGCAAGAGATTCGATAGCACCCTTGTACGGGTGATCGTCACCAACATCCGGAAAAATACCCGCAGCAATCACTGCAAGTGGGATCATCAGGCCAGCGAGTGCGACCTGAAGAGAAAAGTGTTTGTTCGTCATAAAGAGAGAGCAGGAAGTTGGCTGTGAGCGTATCTTGAACACTTCTGTTGTACAAGATTTCTTCAGCTCAATTCAGCCATTTTCGCAAGCTGAGTCAGCACTGTTTGTGCTGCCAAGCCGCCTTTTCCACCTGCACCAATGGAACGCTTCTGTGCATCTTCGATGTTTTCGACGAAGAGAACTTCGTAAATAATAGGCTTACCGAGCTCAAGCTGAACATTCATACAGCCGCGTGCGGACTCCTCAGCCACCAGTCGTGCATGGTGTGTGGCACCCTGCACAATGACACCGAATGCAATGGCTGCATCGGCACCATTTTCGAGTGACTTTTTGCAGAGCAGTGGAATTTCAAACGAACCAGGTGCATCGAGGAGCGCGATGTTGTCACGCGGGATTCCAAGTGCGACTAATTCCTTCACGGCTCCATCGCGGAGTGCCGACGTGCACTCGGGGTGCCAGACAGACGTGACGATTGCGATCTTCCACTCAGGATTCGCACTAATCTTGCCGAAGTTGGGAGCATCACCTGCCATGTGCCTGGAGAATGTACTTGCCTAAGACATCACTTTCAATATTGATGTAATCTTTTGGCTTCAGTAAGCCAAGTGTCGTGTTCTCGAGTGTGTGTGGAATAAGCGCAACTGTCACATGGTCTTTCTTCAATTCTGCAACGGTGAGTGCCACGCCATCGAGTGTGATAGACCCATGGTGCACAACATACTTGAGTACATGTTCCGGAACAGAAATGGTCATCGTATTGTTTTCGATCTTTTCGACTGATCCAACACCTTCGCAATGACCGAGCACGATGTGACCCTCCAAACGCCCATCGGCTTTCAGTGCTCGCTCGAGGTTCACTGCGTCACCCTTTTTCAATGCACCGAGTTTCGTTTTCTGAAATGTTGTCGGCACGACATCGAACGACATCGATGTGTCATCGAATTTTGTGACGGATAAACACGCACCATTCACAGCAATGGAACACCCCACTTTCAGATCATCAAAAATTTTTGGGCGCTCAAGGATGAGTGAACTGTTCTCTTTTTGAACAACACGAGCCGTTGCTTCGATAATTCCGGTGAACATGCCTCTATTCTAGCAGAAGAAAGAAGTAGATTTATGGCATATTTCTGCGATTTTTTGGCACATCAAACACTCGACACCTTCTTACCGAACGTTAGGCGAAGAGAATGTATGCGAGACCGAGTGCTCCGAATGCCGACACAGCACCGACCAAGAGGCGGGTGATGGATGGGTAACGGATGGCGATAGCTTTGGCACGCATGTGTGAGGCAATCATAGGACTGATGAAAGTTGAGTCAAGAAAAATCGCAAGAAATAAAAAGGAAATCGGGGCGCTCTTTCGAACGCCCCTGTTCTTTGTCTGCGAACTGCCTCTTCAACTTTTGTTAGGTCGATACCATATCGACCATGATCAGTTGATCACCATCCGCTGTATCGATTGATGACCCCGATCAGAAAGCCTGAAACGTTACAGGCAGTGCTGATGGGGGCGATCCAGCGAAAGACCTTGAAGGAGATGGCGCCAAGATTGCCACCATACTTCATCGTCGAGAGGCACGTGATCATGATAGGCATCAGAGCGACGCCGACCATGAACAGAGTTCCGAAGACCCTCTCGATCGTCGGTGCATCTGAGTCGAGACTGACCTCGACACAGACGACCAGCAGAAAGAGTGAGACGGCGCATGCAGTGATTGTCGTGAAAGTGACTTTGAGCTTCTCGAAGAAACTCATAGGCACCTCCTTTCGTTCTGGAGGAACGAAGAGACAGTCCGTATTTGACAAAGAACTTTTGTACTGTATAAGGATATTTTATAAAGTCAATTCCTCGCATCAGCAAGCCACAAGACTCACGTCTCATAGTAATTCATTGCAAAGTAGTATGAACAGCGCACACTTACGTCATGCTCCACTCCAATCTCCCTGCTGAAGGCAAATCCATCAGCATTGCTTTGCGACAGATTGATGACCAGGATTTGTCCGATGTATTGAGTGCCGCACAGATTGAAAAAAGTACACGATTACTGTGCGATTTTTTTGCCGCACAAATGTTTGGAGGAATGTTTGGCGTGAAGGTCGATCCTTCTATCCTCACTCTTCAGCCAAGCGATCCGGCTCTGAAGACAAAAGTTTCAAGCATGATTACACCGGCAGGACTCGAGTCGGGAATAATTCTCTAGCGCGGATCGACGACGATCACTGCTTGGTGATTCTGATTCAAATGATTGTGGTATCCCCACGTGCCGGTTTTGTCGAACGTGAAGATAAACTTGGAATCCTTGCCCACACTCGTGTGCATATTGAGCTCCGGGTAATCCGTATGTGTGGGATGGGGATTGCTGGCCACCCACATCCCAACATTTGAATCATTCGTAAACGTTACTACATCGCCTTTGCGTACAGTGAGAAGCGATGGTTGAAAACCGGTATCTGTGTAGTGAACATCGAACGCATTAGCCTGAATGCTTGAGCTCACACTCGAAGAACGCGAACTAGAATGACTCGACGAGTACGACGAACTGCGAGAGGAGCTACGTGATGAAAATGACGACGTCGAGGATGATGAGAGGCACTGACGAATGAGCCATCCACAACGACCATCGGGAAGGCGCTCACACGATGGTCCGCCGATTGAGCCATCCGAACATTGCCAGTTCGGCATCCCTGGAGCAGTACCACACTGACTCAGTGTGCAACTGCCAAAAGAGGAAAATGCAGAGCTTGGGAATGGGTTTGGGATGGCACGAACACCATAGCGATCGCGCATGCCGATGGCGATCTTCACGACTTCGGCACGATTGATTGCGCTAGAGGGGCGGAAGCGACCGAGGAGATTGCCATTGGCATCAGTGTCACCCGATAGCACACCATCACGAGTAAGTGCATCGATAGCGCCTGCGTATGGAGTACCGGCATCCACATCGGAATAATGATCACCAACGAACGTCTCGTCCGAGACTAAGAATGCATCGGCCATCATGGACGCGACTTCGGCACGCGTCGCTGGCCGGTCGAGATTGAGATTGGGGTACGACTTCGTTGCCTCAAACTGAAGACCGAGTGCGATGGAAAGATACCGCGCTGCCCAGTGCCCCGAACCAACACCCATATCTTCCGTAAAATTGGCACTCGCGAGAGCGATCTTCAGTGCCTCAGCAAATGTCACGGGATTCTGCGGGCCGAATCTCCCGGTCGGGTTGCCGGAGGGATCTTTGTATCCGGTCACGATCTCGGCACTCACTGCATCGGCCACGTATCCTGCGTACCATGCGTCGCCGGGTACATCGACAAAGCTGGTATAGATGGGGCTGAGGGCACTTGCGATGAGTGGGATAAAAACGACTGCAAGGAAGACTGGTGTAAAACGATGTTTCATAGTGATGAAGAGTGTACCGCCACTTCAGGCTTGCCATACCAAGGAGACTGGACAAACCAAAAATCTTCACGTAAACTCCTTCGGCTATGGTTCAGTACTGAACTATACGATTTTTCGTGTATGGATACCATCAAAGTCAAAGGTGCGCGTGTACACAATCTCAAGAACATTAACGTCGAGATTCCACGCAACTCGCTCACCGTCATCACCGGCCTGTCTGGTTCTGGAAAATCTTCCTTGGCATTCGACACTATCTTCGCCGAAGGTCAGCGCCGTTACGCTGAGTCTCTGTCCGCCTACGCACGTCAGTTCATCGCGCAGATGGAAAAGCCAGAGGTCGACAGTATCGATGGATTGAGTCCTGCGATTTCCATTGACCAGAAAACTGCCCCACGTAACCCACGTTCCACTGTAGGAACAGTGACAGAAATCTACGACTACATGCGTCTCCTCTGGGCAAAGGTTGGTCAGGTGCACTGTCCGATTACAGGTAAGCCCTTGAGCAAACAGTCCACAACGCAGATCACGGACATCATCACCAAGATGCCAGAGGGGAAGAAGATCATGCTCCTCTCGCCACAAGTTGTCGGTCGCAAAGGTGCACACCAGAAAATTTTGGACACCATCAAACGTGAAGGATTTGTGCGCATGCGCGTCGATGGTCAGATCATGACAACAGACGAGGAGCTGGAGCTCGATCCAAAGAAGAGTCACGACATCGAAATCGTCGTCGACCGTATGGTGGTGCGCGATTTTGAGCCAATCACCGAAAAACTTTCTGATGGCACAGAGGTCGAGCAGCCAAATCCAAACCGTGTTCGTCTTGCCGATAGCGTGGAGCTGTCACTTCGCAAAGGCGACGGCATGATGTTCGTCCTGGATGCAGACACCGGAGAAATTGCGAAGTTTAGTGACCGATTCGTGAATCCTGACTACCCAGAAATGAGTATTCCGGAGATTGAACCGCGTAGCTTCTCCTTTAACTCTCCTCATGGTGCATGTGACAACTGTCATGGCATTGGAAGTATTCTCCAAATCGATCCTGCAAGCATCGTCCCCAATCAAGAACTCACGGTGAACGAAGGCGCTATTCACCCATGGGCAACATCGGCTGGGCGCATGAGCTTCATGCTCCAGACATTGGCGGCATTGGCAAAAAAGAAGAAATTCACGATGGATTTGGATAAACCATGGAAAGAACTTGGAGACGAGATCAAGAAGCTCATTCTCCATGGTAGTCCTGAGAAAGTAGACGTGACATTTAATACCGAGAAATTCGATGGTCAGTACCAAACAACATACGAAGGAGTGATTCCGAACTTGGAACGTCGTCACCGCGAGACTGACAGCAATTACACACGCAGTCAGATCGAGGCGTACATGTTCGAACTCCCCTGTCCAAAATGTGAAGGAAAACGTCTTCGCAAAGAAATTCTTGGCGTGACTGTGGGCAAGAAGAACATTGTGGATGCCACAGAGATGAGCATCACGACTGCACGCGTCTTCTTCGAGAGCCTCGTTCCGAAGGGGGGTAATGGAAAGAACGAGCGCGGCGACAAAGGCATGTCACTCAGCGAGTACGAATACACGATTGTAAAAAAAGTAATCGCAGAAGTTGTCGCTCGTCTCACATTCTTAGAAAACGTGGGACTCAAGTACCTCACGCTCAACCGCTCGGCTGCAACTCTGTCTGGTGGCGAAGCGCAGCGTATTCGACTCGCAACACAGATCGGCTCTGCGCTGCAGGGTGTGCTGTACGTTCTGGATGAACCCAGCATCGGTCTACACCAACGCGACAACACCAAGCTCATCAAGACGATGACCAACCTTCGCGATATCGGAAACACTGTCATCGTCGTGGAGCATGATCAGGAAACTATCGAAGCTGCTGACTACCTCTTAGAAATTGGCCCTGGTGCGGGAAAGCACGGTGGTACCGTAGTAGCACAGGGAACGCCAAAGCAACTGATTGCAACGGAAAATTCTGTCACAGGTCAGTACCTCTCAGGAAAAAAGAAAATCGCAGTGCCAAAGAAACGCCGCGATGGAAACGGCAAGTTCATAGAGATTACAGGTGCGACACACCACAACCTTCAAAACGTTGATGTCCAATTCCCTCTGGGAACATTCATTGGCATCACAGGTGTGTCTGGATCTGGTAAATCGAGCTTGATCCACGGAATCTTGGCACCAGAACTACAGAGAACTTTGAACAAGGCGCACAGCAAAGGACAGGATTTCAAGAGCATCAAAGGATTGGAGCACTTGGATAAAGCGATCGTCATCGACCAATCCCCGATCGGTCGCACGCCACGTAGTAACCCTGCTACCTACACCGGAATTTTCACAGAAGTTCGCGACGTCTTCGCCATGACGCCAGAAGCCAAGACTCGCGGCTACAAGCCAGGTCGCTTCAGCTTCAACGTCTCGGGTGGACGCTGTGAAGACTGTGAAGGCGATGGTCTCAAGCGCATCGAAATGCACTTCCTTCCAGACGTCTATGTGACCTGTGAAACATGTCGTGGACGCCGCTACAACCGTGAGACATTGGAAGTGACGTACAAGGGCAAGAATATTGCGGATGCCTTGGAGATGACAATCACGGAAGCGCTCGACTTCTTCGCTGCGTTTCCATCCATCAAGAACAAGCTCCAGACTCTCTCCGATGTCGGTCTTGGCTACATCCGCTTAGGTCAGAGCGCCACAACGCTTTCCGGTGGTGAGGCGCAACGTATCAAACTCGCAACAGAGCTCACGAAGCGCGCGACAGGAAAGACCTTCTATATTCTCGATGAGCCTACAACGGGTCTACACTTCGATGACATCGCACGACTCTTGGATGTTCTGCAACGCCTCGTAGAGAAGGGCAACACTGTCCTCGTCATCGAACACAACTTGGACGTCGTGAAGTCTGTCGACCACATCATCGATATCGGTCCCGATGGTGGCGATGGCGGTGGCCGCGTGCTCGTCACAGGAACTCCAGAAAAAGTTGCTGACTGCAAAGAAAGCTATACCGGTCAGTACCTAAAGAAGATGATTTAGTAGGTGATAGGAAATAGCTACTAGCTTCTACAAGTTTTGAGGCAGCAACCGCTCTCTCAACATACGTAGCAGCTAGCGCCTAGAAGCTAATTCCTACAAAATCTGAAGGATGTACGCCTTCACGTTCGCAAAGATCTCCTTGGGATCCAGTTTTTCCACATCTTCACGCGAAAACCAACGCATGTGATCACTCTCGTTCTTGTCGATGCTCGCTGCTTGGGTTTCGTCCAGTGGCTTTGCAATGAACAGGAAGTCCATGTGCTGATGCGCCGGTGCATTGAGTGCGGGAATGGCTGGGATTTCTTCGAGCAACATTGCAATCGGTTTCTTCAACATTTTTCCTTCCGATGGATCAGCTGCAAATAAATCGTTCTGTGGATCACCGACAATGTCTACATCCAATTGCGTCTCCTCCTTGCACTCGCGCCTAGCTGCATCTTCTGGCGTTTCATTCTCATCAATATGTCCGCCCGGTGGCATCCAACGCTGCATTTTTTTATGCCATAACAACAGTGTTCGCTTTTTCGAGTCGACGATGAAGGCAGTGGCAGTGAAATGACGAATCATGGAAATTGACAATTGAGAATTGAAAATTGAAAATGAATCCTCAAGCCTACAATGCCATTGTAATTCTCAATTCTCAATTTTTCATTCTCAATTTCCCTATGGTTCTCATTGATTCAAATTCGACAGTCCTCCCAATCGGCGCCTCTATGCCAGCATTCAACCTACCAAATGCCGTAGGTGGCAGCGTTGACTCGAAGAATTTGACGAAGTCATCGGTGATCGTTGTTGTCTTCACCTGTAATCATTGCCCTTACGCAAAGGCAGTCGAAGGACGATTAATCGATCTCCAGAACCAATTCGTGAAAGATAATGTCGCATTCGTACTCGTCAGCAGCAACGATGCAGAGAAATACCCTGACGATTCTCCGGAGGCAATGAAAGAATTAGCGACAAAAAAACACTATCCATTTCCCTACTGTTACGACGAGTCTCAGGAAGTCGCCAAATCATTTGGCGCTCTCTGCACTCCACACTGTTTCGTCTTCGATGGTGAGAAGAAGCTTCAGTACATGGGTCGCGTCGATGACAACTGGAAAGAGCCATCGAAGGTACAAAAGCGCGAACTTCACGATGCCATTTTAGCCCTAGTACAAGGCAAAAAGCCAGTGGTGACCAAAGCGAACGCACTGGGCTGTTCCATCAAGTGGAAGGAAGTTGGAATCTAGAATATGGAATATAGAATGTAGAATACATTATTCTGAATTCTAAATTCCTAATTCTTTTGTTGGGCTGTGAGCAGTAGAATTTCAGGAGGAGCAAATAACCGAGCTCTTGGGCCGGATTCACCAACACCACGTGTGATGGCCAATGTTCCACCGCCCTCAAGAGCGAAAAGGCCTTGATCGAACTTGCGACCAAGGCGTGTTGGCAGTGCAGAAATCGGTCCGTAGCCAGGCAGACGAATCTGTCCGCCATGCGTGTGGCCGCTCACGATGAGATCGGCAACGAGCGAGATCTTGTACAAGATGACATCGGGATTATGAGCGAGAAGAATCACCGGCATATTGGCGGGGATACGTGTGAGTGTTTGAGCAAAGTCCGTTTTTTTGGAGAAGAGATCATCGATACCGGCAATGGCGATTTTCTCTGTCCCGAGATTGACGGTGGTTGCATCGTTTTCGAGTACTGTAATGCCAAACGATCGCAGCTTCTCGATAAGGAGATCGGAGTGATCCTCTGGTCGTGTCTGACCTTCTGCAAACATACGATACACACCGTGATCATGATTGCCTGTTGCGGAAAATGTTCCAATTCCAGGTTTCAAATCTTTCAGTGGTGCGAGTGCCTGGATAGCCTCGGGTGTGACATTTTCTGTCAGTACTAGATCTCCAACTATAAGGACGATATCTGGCATGAGTGAGTTGATCTTCTTCACGACACGAGCAATGTACTTTTCGCCTTTGTAGGGACCGACGTGGAGATCGGAAATGACAGCGATAGAAATCGGATGATCGATATCCAAGTGCACTGTCTCACGCGTGACAGTGATGAGCTGTGGCTCGATGAATGAACCGTAGAAAACGACGAGAAATACAATCATCGAGAAACAGCCAATGCATGAGATGCCATAGCGAAAAATCCTAGGCGAACCCCTCTTCATTTTCCATGATCTCCAGGACGCGAGGGCAACGCCAGACGAGCCTGCAAGCATGAGGAAGATTGCACTGTCCCATGGCAACGTGAGTGTATTTGCGAGAGGCATGATTGGGTGCAGTATGACGGAACCGCATCAAGAAAAAAACCGGCCACTGGTAGACAGTGACCGGCTTTGTATGCACACGAAATATTTATCGAGTGTAACGAGTTGGAACTTTGACCGCTGGACATTCACCTGTGCGCTGGAGCTGCACAAGCTCTGCGCTTGGAGTCTCTGGGTCTGTACAGCGTGGATCTGGGAAATTCCACCAATCGTCGCTCACTGGCAGTTCTGGGTTCTCATCGAAGACTGGCATGACGTTCTCAGGCTCCTCTGGAATTTCCTGCCACATGAGATTCGTCTCTTCATTGTTCATTGGCTCATCCATCATATCGACTGGGAAATCGAAGCTGCCCCAGAGCTCATCGATAGTGACTGTGTTTGCTGGAACAGTGAGACGAAGTGGAGATGACGCCTTCTCTGTAGCATGAACCGTGAGAGACGAGTGCTTGTTGGACATGCTGAGATCCATAGTGGAAGACACAAAGGTGTATCCACGTGTCATCACCTTCCAGTCGAAGCGAATGCCCTCGGCAAGATCGCGCCATGGGAAGAAGTCTGTCGATACTGGCTCGGGATCATTGAACTCATTGCGAATCTGCTGGGCCAAAGAGACGGCAGCGTCCTGGGTGAGCTTGAGGTTGTATGTGTCGATACCGTTCGCGCTGGAGGATGTCATTGTGTAAATGGATTCAGCAGTCGCTGGATCTGTGTACAGTGGGCTGAATGCTGGCGTTCCATTGGAATCACGGAATTCCGATGCATCAAGCGGAAGTGCAATCCACTTCTTCTGAACGATGTTCACAGTCATGGTTGCAATGTCGCTACTAAAGTTTCCGGTTACAGAACCAACCTTTGCGTAGAGCATGCTATTCATGATCATCACTTCGCCCTTGATACGAATCTTCATCTCACCAAAAGCGATATCAACAGTTGCGCGTCCGGACAGCTGACTATCTGGATCGATGCTGCTGTCTACAGCGCCTTGCTGTGTGCCGTTTGCCCAGACTGAGAAATACGTGCCCATCTTCTGGCCATGAGCCTCAAGAGTGAATGCACGAGGAGTACCAGAACCCTGAATAGCGCTCAGGAGTGTTCCTGGTGTTGCGAAAGGTTCAGCCATCGCCGTGAGTGGCGAGAGCATTGCTGCAACTGCGAGTGCAGCGGAAAGACGTCGAAGAGACATAAATGGGGGTGAAAGGATTGGAATTGATGATACCACGCAGCGAAGACCGCTTCTAGATACGCTCGATTCAATCGATAGTTGACGAAACTCGCCCAAACTATCCCCTATCCACTCTCCACTACCCACTGGGATCTCTTCCCATCTACAAGCCAAGAGCGTATACTTACCTATCCGTATGCCTTGGCAAGAATTTCGCTCTCATATCCGGCATCTTCCAGCGGGGGAACTCGCAAGAATCGAGCGTGCGTTTGAGCTGGGGAGGAAAGTCCACGGCGATCAGAAACGAAAGTCGGGTGAGCCGTACTTCAACCACCCCATCGCTGTCGCGCACATGCTTGCCGACATGGGGGCCGACGCGGACACCATCATCGCGGCACTGCTTCACGATACTGTCGAAGACACTCCGCTCACCATCCCTGAGATCGACAAAGAATTTGACGGATCTGTTGCAACCATTATCGAAGGGCTCACAAAACTGAACTCCGATGACGTCGCGATGAGTCCGAAGCTGGATGAAAACATTGAGACACTCCGCAAAATCTTTACCTTGATGCAGCTGGACGTGCGCATCATGGTCATCAAGCTCGTCGACCGCCTCCACAATATGCAGACGATCGAATTCTTGAAGCCAGAGAGACAGAAGACGCTGGCGCAAGAAACGTTGGAAGTCTTTGTAAAAATTGCCGATAAGCTCTGCATGCTCGACCTGCGCGATGAGCTGGAAGCGCTGTGCTTGGCAATCCTCGAACCGGATACATTGCACATGCTCCACGATATCCGCGTCCTCAATGAGGAGCGAGGCGTTAAACAGATTAAAGAGATGCGGGAGAAGATAAAAGAATTGGACACCTCACTCTTTTCCAAACTTTCTTTTAGCTTTGAACAAAAAACATGGGATCAGCTCAAGGCACAAATGAGCATGGGGGAATCGGTCGCCACCGGACTTTCCTCCACTACCATCGCCATCGTGTGTCCAGATGTAGACACGTGTTACCGTGCGCTCGGTGCACTGCACCAACTCTGGAAGCGCGAAGTGCTTTCGTTCCAAGATTTCATTAACGCACCGCAACTCAACGGCTATCAAGGAATTCATACAACCGTCATTTTTCTTGGCGGACTCCGTGTTCGTTGCAAAATTCGTACGCCAGAGATGCAGAAATACGCACACCTTGGCATTGCGACGAAGTGCTTCGATAGTCAGGGAGTGGGACTTGCCGAATATGTACCGTGGAGCCAACGCATTTCCCCGCTCACCGTCGATACGGAAGGAAGCAGCAACGACTTCTGGAATAGCCTCAAAAGCGACATTCTGGGTGAGACAATGATCGTGCACGGACCGGACGACTCCACCATCCAGGTTCCGCGTAACTCGACGGCACTGGACGGTGCTTTCTATTTATTCCAGGAACGCGCACTCTTCGCCACAGCGGTGAAAGTAAACGGTATTGAAGTACCATTTTCCACGTTGATTCAGAATGCAGCATCGGTAGACATAGTATTAGGCGAGCGGGAATCCATGACGCGTGATTGGCTGAAGCAGGTACACACGGCATTCTCTGCGGCCATCATTCGTACTGCACTCGCAAAACAATCCGACGCCGAAAAACAGCGAGTCGGTCACGAAATGCTCCAGCTCGTGTTCACACAGCAGCGAAAAGGGTACATCGAAGAATTTGATGAAAAAATCTTGCGTGAAAAACTCAGTGCATTTGGATTTTCATCGCTCAGCGAAATGTATGCAGCGATCGCCGATGCGCGGTTAGAACCAATGGATGCATTCAAGGCTTTGTTCGAGCGACCAGCAAAAAAGAAAAGTCTGCGACTCCCGAAAATGATTATTCGGTATACGCTGAAAAGCACCGCAACGGAAGTGATGGATCGTGTGAATATGATTCACCGGTCGTACGGTCAGGTGTGGGATGATATTTCTTACCACAGAAAACAACGAGGTGAGTCTATCGTGACTGTGAAGGCGCGCATGGACACTCAAGAAGCCGACACTATTGCCATCGCGCTAAAAAATGCTGGTGCAGAGCAAATAATCGTTAAACAAGTACCTGCGCCTTGGCACTTCCTCATTATCCTTCTTCTCATTGCACTCTGGGGCTTGGATCCAATCCTCTCAAAAATGCTCATGCAACAGGGGATGAATTCGTTCGCACTCAGTTTTACTCGTGCGTGGAGTGTACTGTTCTTCGCGGCTCTCTTGGTCTTGGCATCGGGCCGGGGACAGCGTTCGCTCGTTCGCATTCCGTTGAACCACATATCACTCTGGATTGCGGGTGTCGCAGTGTTATTCGTAAATATTTTTACATACATGTTCCTCGTCGATGGATCACCTGCACTGTACAACACTATTTTGCGAGCAAATGCGGTGATGCTTGCCGTACCACTCATCGTACGACCAAAGTTCTCACACACAATTTTGTTGAGCGTTCTTCTGTCCGTTGTTGGCCTAGGCATTCTCTTCATTGGACCATTTACAGCGCATCAGCTGGTACTCGCTGCAGGTATTTTGATCGCGTTTAACGTGTATACCAATGCAACAACGTACTTCCAGTCTGTCGCGCGCATTCATGCACGATACTTGCAGCTCTTTGCCCACACTAGCTTCCTTGCTGCCATTGCGTCACTTGGCCTTCTGCCTCTCGGCCTCGTGCAATTTCCACACAATGAAATGCTCCTGTTACTCTCTGCGATCTATTCCATTATTTTCATTGGCCCGCCGTACATTATCTTCCACCTCATTACCGATAACTTCGGCTATGCAACGCTCTCACCGTGGATCAATGCCACAGTCATTGTGACGCTCATTGCGCAGCCAATCATTTTGCATGACATATTTGGTTTCTGGTTCATCATCCCCGCAGCGATCTTACTGACTACTGCGAGCTTGATCGCCTCAAAAGCGAGACGCATCTCTGAAGTCTAAATTCTCTGTTTGCGATTTTCGATCACGTCCAACGATGTCAGGCGTGGAGCCAAGCAAAAGATCCAACGAATCGTGAGTTCTACCGGATGAGGATTGCCCTGATCATCGTACGCCATAATGGTGCAACGCTCCCTGGCCGAACCAATTTCACGACCACCCAGGAGACGGATGAAGATGTCGCTGCCAACGTTGATTGCACCGGATACAGGCTCTGGATTCCTTTTCGTCTCGGGGAGACTAACCTCCACAATCTGAAAGTGGCGAGTGAGCACATAGGTGTTATCGACCTGCGGATCTCGGTAGACGCCATCCTTGAGCGCAGCAGCGATACCAGCATTGCGTCGGCCTTTTCCGCCTCCAGTCTGCTGACTTTCTTCACGCATCACCGCTACTTCCCATGACAGCGCCACATGATCGGGGTGATTAAACATCGTGAGTGCAAGAGCGGGATCGGCATTCCATTCTAGTGGCCAACCTGAGCCAGAAACAGCCGGGAGATCATCGATACTCTCGTACATCTTCGCTGGGTCGAATCCGCACATCTTTTGTAAGTGCTGACGTGTGACAGTCTCATCGGTCAGTACCCCATAATATGCGGAGCGATCATCGGTCATACGCAGAACACCGTGCTTCATGAGTAGCTGGAAATCAGCTTCGCATGGCTCATGAATAAATCCACCGTACTGACGGATACGTGCGAGTGCCTTCTCTTTTACTTCTGGCTGTGAAGAAAGAAGATCCTTGTACCACTTATAGGGAATGCGAACATTCTTGTAAATACTCATGAGCGACGGGATGTCTGCAGCTGTTGGCACAAGCAAGCGATTTTTCCACTTCTCCCACCCTGCGATTTCGGACTGCACAGTCCTACGATCTTCCCCACACAATCTTTGCAAACGAATGAGCATACCGCTCAGAATTTCAGCAACCTGCTGTACCCGATTTGAACGGACATTCACACTGAATCCTTCTCGGCTATCGAGAACCTGAGGCGGCAATCCTTCGCGAAGGATCTCAAGTGCAATGTGATCATTATTTGCCTGATCGACAGCAAGTGCATCAGAGAGAGCACGCCACACCGTATTTGTTGCAACCAATCTCTGAAAATCAAAACGAGCTGCGCTTATCTGTGCAAGAATTCTCTTTATTTCATCCTGGCGCAATCGATCACGCTCTTCTGCTGACAAATGATGCTTATCGGCAATAAGTGCACCGACCAAAAGACCGACTGCGGCTGGCACTGGAACTGCTAGCTCCTCTTCATGAATGACAGGGTGACCACTGTGTGCTGAGGTAGGAAATAATTCACGTGTGCGAAAGTCCGGCTTCTCCTCTACCGCTCGCTCCGAATCCTCGACAATACGAAAGACAGCATCGGGGACCTGCATCAATTGACTGATATGCGGAGCAGGAGGCGTACGCAAAACAAGATCTAATCTTCTTCCAACAAGATCGAGCATTTCTGTATCCGCATCAGGTGGAATCTCAGGTTTTGGAGTCTGATCGTCGGGTGCCGGTGACTTATCAGGAGTGCTGCTAGACATGGGCACGGTAAATTTGTGTAATTATACAAAAAGTACCGGGGCGGCGCAAATTAGCAGCCTTCACGACGAAAGACAATACAGCCTTAATTTAGGCAGCCTGATCGTCAGAGTGTGCGTCGACGGTTGCAGATTGACGAACTGCATCAACCGCACCAGCAACGTTTGCCACCAACTTCCTGCCTTCATCAGTCTTGCTCAATCGTTCAACAACGCCACGTCCAAACACACTCAGGAGGAAATGGACGGTTGCATCAACAAGCGTATGTTTGGATTCCACCCCTCGCCCCGATGCATCGAGTGTATCTGGACGGAAGGGATCGCCACCTGTGTCTGGTGCAAGAATCATAGCCACAACACTTTAGCAATTTTCTGCAATATGTCAAGAATTTCGCCCAAAATAATTGTTCGTTTTAAAGAGAGATGGTTCCTAGTCTATACTCCTCCCCGCATGTTTGACCCCGTCGACCCCAATCAATCACTCCCCGATTTAGAATTGGGAATCCTCAAGTACTGGCGCGAAGAAGATACGTTCAAGCGATCCCTGAAGCATCGTGAGAAAAACGAAGTCTTCAGCTTCTACGATGGACCACCATTTGCGACAGGTCTTCCACACTACGGTCACCTCCTCGCAGGAACGATCAAAGACGTCATCCCTCGCTACCAAACCATGCGCGGGAAATATGTTCGTCGTCGCTTCGGTTGGGACTGTCACGGACTGCCGGTAGAAAATGAAATCGAGAAGGAGAAGAAACTTTCCAGTAAGAAAGATATTGAGGCGCTCGGGATTGCCAACTTCAACGCGCTCTGTCGCGGCGCTGTGCAGCGCTACGCAAAAGAGTGGCGCACGACTGTCGAACGCATGGGTCGTTGGGTGGATATGGACCACGACTACCGCACGATGGATCCGGACTACATGGAAAGTATCTGGTGGGTGTTCAAGCAACTCTACGATCGCAAGTTGATCTACGAAGGACACAAGCCGATGCACGTGTGTCCACGCTGTCAGACTCCGCTCTCGAACTTCGAAGTCACACAAGGCTACAAAGATATTCAAGACTTCTCGATCACCGCGATGTTTGAGCTTACTGAGACGAGAGATGAGAGACATGAGACAAGAGAAGAGAAATCCAAACCCTCACGTCTCAAGTCTCACGTCTCAAGTCTGGCCAAAGGAAAAACGTATGCGCTTGCTTGGACAACGACTGGATGGACGCTGCCAGGCAACATGTTCCTCGCGGTTCACCCGGATGTTGACTATGTGACGGTCGACGCCGATGGTGCGAAGTACATTGTTGCAAAAGACTTGGCCGAATCAGTCTTCAAAGGAAAAGAATTCAAGATTGTCGATGAGTGCAAAGGAAAGAAGCTTCTCGGCAAAACGTACAAGCCGCTCTTCCCCTACTACGAAGAGAAATATACGGAGAAAGCATTCCGCATTGTGGAAGGTGACTTCGTCACAACGACAGACGGTACCGGCATCGTGCACATCGCAACCGGTTATGGCGAAGACGACTTCATGGTTGGTCAGCGTGAGAAGGTTGGCGTCGTGCAGCACGTCGATATCGATGGAACTTTTAAGAAGGAGATCACCGACTTCGCTGGAAAATCTGCCAAGCCGAAAGATGATCACCAGAGCGGCGACAAGATGATCGCCAAATGGTTGAAAGATAAAGGAAAGCTCTTCAAGGCCGAGAGCTTCATGCACACGTACCCACACTGTTGGCGTTGCGACTCGCCTCTCCTCAACTACGCCACAAGTTCGTGGTTCGTGGCGGTCGAAAAAATCAAAGACAAGATGGTCGCAGCCAATAAGAAAACAACGTGGGTGCCAGACCACCTGCGTGATGGTCGTTTCGGAAAATGGTTGGAAGGCGCTCGTGACTGGGCGATCTCTCGTAACCGTTTCTGGGGAACGCCACTGCCAATCTGGCGCAACACGATGACAGGCGACATCGAAGTGATTGGTTCACGTGACGAACTCATGAAGAATTCGAAGCAACGCTTCACGAAGATTTACGTCGCGCGTCACGCCGAAAGCCAAGGCAACGTCGACCGCATCTATCAGGGCAAAGAGCCAGGAACTGATTTGACTGCTCGTGGCGCCAAGATGGCTGAAGATCTGGGACAGAAAGTGCTTGGTGGTTCTAAGGAACTTCCTGTCGTTGCTATCTACTGCTCCCCACTCCAACGCACGCGTCAGACAGCTGCGGCAATCGCAGCAGCAACAGGTGCACCAATCACCGTGGATCCACGATTGAAAGAAGTAGAATTCGGTGAGTACGAAGGAAAGCACATCGATTTCGATGACCTCACGTTTGTCCGTGAGCGTCGTGCGCACAAGCTGGAAACAGGACAGATTGAGAGTGTGTACCACTTCCAAGGAATGGAAACGTGGAACTCTACACAGCTACGCATGAGCGACTTCTTCAAAGATGTATTGGAGAAGCATAAAGGCCAGTCCATCGCGATCGTGACACACGCCGACCTCGTGATGAATGCGGTGCACTTCTTCACTGGTGAAGATCCACACAAAATTGTGCATCAGCCGTACCCAGAACTCGCGTCACTCCGCACGTTCTACTGGGATCACGAAACGAAGTCCCAGATGGATCTTCATAAGGAAACTGTCGATGAGCTCGTGTGGAAAAATTCATCCAAGCACGCAGTAGAGCTCACGCTGGTGCGCCACGGTGAAACAGATTTCAATAAACAGGGCATCGTCCAGGGCTCCAACATCGACATGGTGCTCAATAAAGTCGGCAAAGAGCAGGCGAAGAAGACAGGGCAAGAACTGAAGACAAAGAAATTTGATGTCATCGTGACATCTGACCTCAAGCGTGCAAAAGAAACAGCAAAGATCATCGCCAAAGAACTTGGCATGAAGATCGATGCCGAGAGCGAGCTCCTCCGCGAACGAAATACCGGCGACTGGAGTGGCAAGAGCGCCGATGACGTTCGTGCCGAAAACAAGCTCAAGGCCAAGTGGGGCATTGCATTCGCAAAAGCCACACCACCCAATGGCGAATCGTTCGATCAATTCGTTGCTCGTGCTCGTCGTGCTCACGACTGGCTCCTGAAAGAATATCCAGGCAAGAAAGTGCTCGTGGTTGCTCATGGCGGCTTCCTGAAGGCAATGCTCTACATCACGCAGCAGAAGACCTACATGGAAGCGACAGAATATGAGCCGAAGAATGCCGCAGCAGTGGAGATGACGATCGCGCCACAGATGCGCAGAATTGAAGAAGTGTTGGACTGTTGGTTTGAGTCTGGCTCCATGCCATATGCGCAGGAACACTATCCGTTCGAAGGTCAGGGTGCAGTGCCACCACACTTCCCTGCCGACTTCATCGCCGAAGGATTAGACCAAACTCGCGGCTGGTTCTACACGCTCATGGTCTTGAGCTCCGCGCTCTACGACTGCCCTGCGTTCAAGCACTGTGTGGTGAACGGTACTGTTCTCGCCGAAGACGGAAAGAAAATGAGTAAGCGACTCAAGAACTACCCCGAGCCAACCGAGATCGTGAAGAAGTACGGCGCCGATGCTGTGCGCTTCGCACTCATGAGTTCGCCTGCCGTCCGCGCCGAAGACCTCCGCTTCTCCGAGAAATTTGTGTCCGAGTCTGTGCGCTCGGTACTCCTCCCGCTCTGGAATGCGTATCGCCTCTTTGTCACGTACGCCAACGCTGCCGATTGGAAGCCATCACTCGATTTTGCGCTGAAGAATGCCAAATCCCCTCACCTCTTGGATCGCTGGATCGTGTGTAAGACACAAGAACTCGTGAACAAAATGACGAAGGAATTGGAAGGCTACGATCTCTCCGCCACCTGCGCTGAGCTCGCTGCGTCCATCGATGACCTCACCAACTGGTACGTGCGCTTGAGCCGCCGCCGTCTCGCCGGAAAAGAAGAAGGTACGAACGACGCATTCGACACGCTCTACCGTGTCATCGTCACCAACTGTCAGCTCCTCGCACCATTCTGTCCGTTCATCACCGAGGCGATCTACATGAACTTAGTCGGCGAAGATCACGACAGTATCCACTTCACCGAGTGGCCAAAGACATCCGAGCTCACTGCAGAGGACAAGAAAGTGCTCTCGCTCATGGATAACACGCGCACGGTCGTCACACTGGGCCTCTCACTCCGCAGTGGCGCCAAGATCCGCGTCCGTCAGCCGCTTTCCACCGTTACCTTCGCACTCCCACCATCCGACACCGTCGGCGTCCTCACCGATCTTATCGAGGAGGAACTCAACGTGAAGAAGGTGAATAAGACGAGCGATGCTCACTCGCTGGCGAGTGCCATCGTGCAGGTGGACGCGCGCAAAGTCGGTCCGCGTTTGGGCAAGAAGGTGCAGGATGTCATCAAGGCTGGTAAGGCAGGTTCCTACGAAGAGAAAGACGGAAAGATCGTCATCTTGGGTGAGGAATTCTCTGCAGAGGAAGCCAAGATCGTGTATCAGAGCAAGGAAGGCCAAACAGTCGCCGCCGACCATGGCATCGTAGTGAGCCTTGATACAACAGTGACTGATGAACTCGTGCTGGAGGCCCAAGCCCGCGAACTGATCCACGCCATTCAACAGCTCCGCAAAGATGCAGGACTTGAGTTCACAGATACCATCACACTCTCGCTCTCTGGAGCAGAGAAGATTATGGAAGTGCACAGAGAATTGATTTTGGAGGAGACACGAGCGGTGCTTGGAGATGCAAGCGGCGACTCGCAGACTGTCGATCTTGGCGGAGCGGACGTTGGGATTCGATTCAAGAAAAACTAGTAGTAAATTGAGAATTGATAATCCGACTTCGGCTTCGGCCTTTGCCGAGACGAGTTGAAAATGTAGAATGAAAGGATCGAATATTGATTGCTTCGTAATTCTCAATTTTCCATTCTCAATTTTCAATTTATGAAGCTCCTCCTCCGCATTGCCGCCAACTTCGCCATTGTGTACCTCCTGGACGTCTACTTTCCGCAGTACTTTGTGGTCTTCGGGGGAATTCCAGCGTTCATTATCTTGGCGCTTTTGCTGACGATCATGAACATGGCGCTGCGACCAATCCTCAACGCCATCGCGTTCCCCCTGCACTTCTTCGTGTCCATTCTGGCAACAATCCTCGTGAATGCAGCGTTTTTGTGGGTGACGTATCGGGTGACATTGGCGATGGATCCTAACGTGATTGCCCTCACGATCGTGGGCGGTGTCGCAGGATGGTTTGTGGTCAGTACGATTTTGGGTGTGACGAACTGGGTGTTGAAGAAGGTGTTGTGAGAAATTAAATATTACTGAAGAATGAATCGGAAACCTCTGTAAGCATTTTATAGACGAAATCCAACGTTGGAGTTTCCTCGTAAATAAAATCCAAGATACCAAAACTCATTCTTTCAATTTTATAGTTTCCACCTTCAAAATTAAAAGTTCTCGGCGTCCACTCAATTGCATTGAACTTTTCTGCCCTTTCTCCCCAAAGAACTTCGACTAAAGACCCTGTATTTTCTAGGCACGAAGTTATTACCATTTCGTATGAGGGTCCTAGCTGATCACCTCTATCATAGCTATCTTTAATATCACTAAACGTAAGAAATATTTTCTTATTCTTTAGCCATCCTGACAATCCAGGATTATTTTTTTCTACTATCCCTTTAAAGGTTTCGGGAAATTCTTTGAAAAGAATATCCAGATTTTTTCTTAATGCATCTGCAGAAAAAATCTCCCAAATCCAACCGCCTCTCGTCCCTAAACGTGAAAAATCTTTTAGAACAAAAGATCTATCGATGTGATGTATTTTTTGATTCTTCATAAATTCCAAGAATTCAATAAAGAGCCTGAAGGGGAGTTTAGAATTATAAAGTGGCCAATTTGGCGGTGTTAAATTTGCAAAATTTTCTTTAATTTTTTGGGATAAATCTTTTGCAAGCTCTGTTGAACAATTCACAGTAAGAAGAAAATCTGGGTCAATTTTTACTTGCTTGTCCCAAATTTCCTTTGTCATAAGCGATGGCAATGGACTTTTGCTATTTTTTTCGTGATTCATTCTTAATTCCACCCACCACTGCAAATGATGGTTGAAAGCATGGTCAATTTGCTTAATTGAATATTTGGATTGCCGTGGCTCTAGACCTAGTTGTATATGAAGTCTATCAATCACTGCAAAAAGGTACTCGGATGCCAAGAAACTGCTGACGCCGTGTTGTAATTTTCTTTCCTCAAGAACTTTTGTAAATTGGTTCTTAACAATTTCTTCTGCGTATTTTTCCGCATTATTCTCAATTGGATTTTCTTGTAAATGGAGGGTAAAAAATGCAATTCTTCGGATACTACCTTTATCAAATTCTTCTACTTTTTTAATAAGCACTTCATTCTCATCCTCTTTCACAGGAAACAATAAATAATGAAGCTCGGAAGCTGTGTACTTGGAATAGGCTAATCCAATTTTCCATGCGTCTAAATACAGTCTTTTTTTAACAATTGGAAACTCTCGATCCAGCAAACTATTAATTCTATCTAGAAAACGATGAATTTTTTTAATGACAGTTTTATCATGAGATACTTTTACTTTGTTATTTATTAGAGTGGAGGGGGCTATCGTCAATTTCTTCTCGTGATTTTGCCATTTTTCTTTACCAAGTCTCGCAATCCTAAGAACGAACTCTTTAACTTCTTCTATAGCAATGGGCTTAAAAGGTTGCTGAGGGAAAAATTTGCTCCAAACTTGTTCCCCTAAAATTGCAAAAATTTTTCGAAACTCCAAGTTTGATGCATCCCAAATTTCTATATGAAAACTGAAATTGGTGTTGTTTCTAAAAAGTCGATCTCCTTTATCATTTAAAGGTCTTTCAGGTGCAAAAATAATCCATGTTTCTACTGTCTTGCATTGCTGTTGTAATTCAAGAGCTTTGGATGATAGCTCAGTGTCTTTAACTGCCTTAGTAGTAACACCCTCCTTCGCCTTAGATTCAAGCGCCCAAATGAATCTTTCTTCCTGCAGAGATTTAGCCAATTGCCCTGCCTGATTTGTTGCTATTGGAATTCTTATTTTAAACTCGATTGGCTGAAAATCCGTGATATCTCCTACTCGCGAGGCAGATGGCCTAAAGGTGCATACTTCGAATCCTGCAGCAGAGAGAATCTTTGGAAAATACATCTTCAGTAAATTTTCCAAGTTATCGCCTCTTCTTAAAGTTTTTTTAATAGGCATTCAGCAATTAACCTTAAATTTTTTACTACAAATAATCAACTATTATCGCACTCAACAAGCAGGCACGCTACAATCCCAACCCTATGAAGAAGATCCCCTCCTCCATCTTTTGGTTCATCGTTTCTGTCGCAGTTGTTGTGGCGGTTTTCATCGCCAATCATCAGATCAAAGCGAATAACCAGAAGGCGAAAGATGATTTCGAACTCGCAAATAGGACATGGACAGGTTCGGTGGAACCACAAGTCACGTACGTATCTCCAGAAGTTGAACTCGCGGAACGAATCAAGGTAGGAGCGCCAATCACGGATCGGAATGTGAAGATCGCAAAAGATTTTACGTACACGACAAAGCCAGCTGACTTCATCGAATATTGTGACAAAAGCTTAGGCTTCTGCTTCTCGTACCCCAAGCGCTGGGGAACATTCACCGTGAAGCGCGATAATGTTATTTGTGAACAAGAAGCATACATTGATGTCTTAGGCGAGTTTTCCAATGCGCAGGTCAGCGCAGATGTTGCTTTTGTCACGACTACACAAAAAGAAAAATGTGAAGTGCTCGGCAACGATTTTGGTATCAGCGATCCATTCCGTAGCCTCTCCGATGCGGATCAGATCTTGCAGGTTGGAAATACGAATGAAGAAGTCGGTCTCTGGCTGAAGGGCGAGAGCACGATGTTCTTCTACTATGCGTCGTATATGGCACTGACGGCTCCAACGAGTGATCCACTCTATGGCCGCATGAACTTCATTTTCCGCGATATGCAAGCGCCGGAAACAGCAAAGCAGGATATCGAGGATTTCGTCGCAATGGCACATACGTTCCGGTTACTGTAATTTTTTGCACTATGAAGAAACTCCTTCAGTTTGTTTCACTCGTACTTTTTGCTGGGTGCGCTCCAGGTCAGCAAATCGCCACTCCTGTTCCTGAAGAGGTTGTAGTGCATCAACTATCCGCAACATCCGAGGTGCGCTCTGTTGATACTGATCTGAACGAATACCTAAATCATGCACTTGGCGTTTCCATCAAATTCCCAAAGCGAATCTTAGAAAATCCGTATGGAGTGAGTGCTACAACGGTTCCCGTAAAAATTATTGAGAACGGAGAGGTGATTACATTCTCTCGTGGATACGTTGTGGATCCCATGGCAAACGAGGATGAAGTAGTCAAAATCCAGCAAGACTTCACGGTGCGTCATCCCTACTACAAGCCTCAATACTTGGACGACCTTCGTTATCCGTACCAAATCTATCTCGCAAAGGCGGAAACCTTCGATGATGTGAAAGCGTTTGTCGAACGCGTGTACGGCGAAGGATGTACAGTGATTGAAGAGGAGGCTGCTGGGCACATCGATCGTCCCGGTTACAAAGGCATGGTTGTCGAGGCCGCGAACAAGAATTGTGAAAATCCATACCATCTTGGTGACTATGTTCAGTGGTACAGCCTGCAGAAATTTGTGTCTGCAAAACAGCCAGGATGGACGGGGAACTTCAAGATGAGACACTTACCTCTCATCGACGAAGATCCGTATTTTTATTTTGATGCTCTACCGATTGCTGAGTAGGGCGGGCGCTGAAATGCTATAATCAACGCATGAGCCCAGTAGTCATTTCCGGCGGCACCGCACATGCACTATCCGCAGATATCAAGAAAGCTCTGACGAACGACAAAGCTGCATTGGCGAAATGGGAAGATATTACTCCACTTGCACGTAACGAGTGGATTTGTTGGGTCGAGCACCCAAAAACAGATGATGTACGAAAGGAGCATGTGGAACGCCTCGTGTCCGAACTGAAAGAAGGCAAGCGTCGTCCGTGTTGTTGGATGGGCTGTATTCATCGCAAAGACAAACCCTTAAGTGCCACGCAAAAGTGGATTTTGGGTAAGAAGGCAAAGAAATAGAGAAATGTGCTTCATGATCTCCTTCGTTACCTATGCGGTGTACACGCGTTGCATCATTCGCCAATGTTAGTTGGCGTGAGATCAAAATCGATAGTGTACAGCTCTTGTCGTATCTGGAATTGAATGAATATTCGATACAATTTTTGTAAATTCCTCGGAATATGAAATGTGACATGATCGCTGATGGGTGACGGATGCGTATGGATAAAATCCCCATCTTGCGAGATGAGAATAGCGTGACCCATTGTGCCTAGATATTGATCGATAAAAGGCGCTCTCATCTCATCGTCATCAATATGGAGTGTGAGAATGTTTCCATTGTTGTACGGCTCTTGCTCCAAAATTACAGTGTGCTGACCTGTGAATTTTCGCTGGCGCAGATCGGGCACAAAGCCGTATTTACCAACTTCCCCTGAGTACGTCCGAGTGAAACGATGTGTGTAATGTGAGATCGCACTATCGACAAAGTCGACATAGAGCCAGTACGTACCCCCAGCAGGCGGTGCATATCCTATTCTCCACGTGCCATCATCCTCTCGTTCGGGATGGAGATGAGTAAAGTGCTGTAAGTCATCGCGCACGATGAAAAGGTGGAGCTCCTTCTCGTGACTGATACCAAAATCAGTGAAGACTACGTCGTCTTGCATGATTCGAAATGCAATCTCATCACTCGTCGATCGATCTTCGATTGTAAATGGTGATGAATCATCACCCTGTGTCCATTGGTGCTCTTCCGCAAGTTCTTCTCGATTTTCTACGGAGAGGGCAACTCCACGAGCACAGCCCTCTTCAGAAATACCATGCAAGGAATCGGGACTATGGTCATGCTCATGAGGATATCCAAGCAATGCTGCTTTTACCTCTGTAGGATCTTCGTCTATCGCTACTGCAAGGCGATGAACAATCCAGTCGACATAGTCCACACGCAGGTCTGGATGGATCTCTCGGAGTTGCTGAAGGTAGAAATACTGAACACGTCACCAGGTGAATACTTTCGCCCCATGCCTCCTCTTCTATCCGAGATGCAAAGGAGAGTGGGTGAACATTGTGATGCGTGTATTCGTATACGCGCGGAGTGCGTGTATCTAGACTATGCTCAGACAAAATATAATCGAGAACTGTCGCATGTTGCCGCAGCCCGCGACCTGGAACAGCTACGCCGACACCACCATTGACACTACTTCCAGCATCCGGAAACACCTGACTTTGGCCGGTACTACCACCTGTGCTGCCCTGCCCTCCACCAGTACCTCCACCTGTATTTCCTTGGCCGCCTCCGGTTCCACCTCCTGTGTTTCCCTGGCCTCCAGTGCCCCCACCGGTGTTGCCCTGCCCTCCACCAGTACCTCCGCCGGTATTACCCTGACCGCTCGTTCCTCCTCCATTATTGCCCTGATCGGATTTCGCAATAATGTGCTTCATCGTCGATGAAAAGGCTATGCCTCGACTCTCATGAACAAGTGTTGTCACAAGCAAAGCAAAAACTGCTACGACACAAATGCCTATGAGAAACTTTCTGTGCATCTTTGCGAGAGAAGAGAAAGTGAAAAGGAGTAATAACTAGAAGAGAGCATACGTCTCTCTTCATCAGCAAGCCACTTCACAGCAATCAGCAATGATTGGAGAAATATTGTTTGGTCATATGGCTGACTACGGAAAACATACCGAGCAAGAAAGTGTGGTGCAGCGAATCTTTTCTTGAAGAAATGATCAATCGATTGAATGTGTCATAGTATACTCAGCACATGGACTCCGCACTCGTCGCTACAAACTTTTCGCGCTGGGAACAGGCACTGCTGACTCGCGATGCAGCAAAGGTTGCTGATCTCTACGCAGAGAATTCAACACTGCTCCCTACTCTGGCACAGAGAGTGATTACTAACCGCGCCGGCGTACTAGAATACTTCACCTTCTTCCTCTCATTCCTCCCGCGACTTTCCATGGTGGAAGAACAGGTGCGAACCATTGCACATGACCACTACCTCCACTGTGGAGTCTACCGATTTACTCTCACAACAAACGGCAGAGAAAACGACGTCGATGCTCGCTTCTCTATGGTCTGGAAGAACGTTGGTAGTGAGTGGAAACTCTTCCATCACCATTCGTCACAGGCGCCAGCACGATAAATGCAGACACATCGAGCGCGCTATCTCATTTTGTGATATAATATTTGCTCGTTCTCTCACAGCATGGGATGACCCACCTTCGCACCGCATTGCGGCGCTACGGTGGGCGGGAGGATGCTTCTCATTGATCCTCCTTATCACCCAGTCGTTTACACCTCTGGGGATGACAGGCTTCGACAGCGTGAATCTGCGTTGCTCGTGTCTCGATCCGGGTTTGCTCTGGTACCCGTTACCCACCGTTGCACCTCATAATTGCCAAAAGCAATTTCATGGCTCGTGTAGAAGCTATTGCTAACTCTGTTAGCTTTGGCGTCCCTGCACTTGCTTAAGGTCTGATTTTTCGGACCACGTCCTCCTTTTGATCCTCGCTGGATTGGAAAGACGTCATTAGCGAGGTTGGAACTCGACTGACGCGACGAGTTCCTGACTTTTGCGTCATCACTCCTACCCCCTCTCTGTTCTTCTCTCACGGAGTAGGAGAATCGAGAAGAACATGATCGTACTGACCTTCAGCGTACACGTTGGACCCGGGTTCAACTCCCGGCATCTCCACCATTCGGGAATTCATCGAAATTCAAACTGATAGAATTGCGATTTTATAAAGAATAACGGCCTTCTAGGCCGTTTTGAAAAAGTTCGAAAGCGGGCTTTTGCGGTCTTGGTACATTTTTGGCATCAATTGGAATTGATGGCTTGGTGTTGCGGTTTTCTGGGAGTTCGGAAGTTTTTCAAAGCCTTGCTAAAAGCTACTGTGGATTGAGTTAAATATTGGAGTTAGGACATTTTTGTCTATCCATCGGATAACGGGTACACACACAGCGTCGCCAAAGCCAAAAAGGTTCTGATTCTTCTGCTTCACAAGAGGAAAATCATCTGCGCCCTGCAACCGCGCATACTCACGTGGCGACATCCATCTCATACGCACATCCCCTTTGTCGATTGCAATGACAATTTGTCGTGCGCTTCCACCGCGTGGAGTACGAAGGCAGCCAGCCGTTCCATCAAAACGCGTTTCCGCATATGTTCTATCGTTTCTTTTGCGTCGATAGATAGTCCCAACATGCGTGCCTCGAGTATTGCACATCTCATCGACCTGTCTCTTATGGAGACTGCTCATCATCGCATAGTGTTTTTTAACCGCCTTTGCGTCCCACCATTCTTGGTTAGCATCTAAGTCTATGACATCGACTAGGTTTTTACTCCGTTCCATCGGCTCTTCTAAATCAATCGCCATCCAACCAGTCGGTAGCTCAATTGTCTGCATCAGTTGCATCAATTGATCTGGTCTCATACTTCTTGGTCGTCTATCAATAACATTGTTCCAAAGGTCAAAAATACTATCTGACGATGATCTTTTTACCGTAACAGTTGACTCAACACTTTCGTGTAATCCAACTACAAAAACCCTTTGTCTGCTTTGTGGAACAAATTTCTTTGCATCCAGAACAAAACAATCAATCCAATAACCAAGTTCTGCCAACTTAGTCACAGCCGATGCAAAGTCTTTGCCTCCATGAGAAGTTATGAATCCCGTAACATTCTCAAGCATGACCATTTTTGGACGTCGATCTCCCAACGCAGTAAGTACATCTATGAATCCAAAAAACGTCGATGAATGGTCTCCCGCGAGACCGCGTCCTTTACCGGCAAGAGAAAGATCAGTGCATGGAAATGATGCTGTAGCTAGGAACGGCTCATTTTTAATTTTTGAAAGAACTTCATCTGTGTTCCATATATCACCTAGATGGAAATCATTGCTGTTTTCAAAACGTGCTTTATACATCTCTAGCTTCTTCTCGTCGATATCATTCGCATATACGCATTCCCATCCAGAAGAATTCAGACCATCTCTGACCAATCCAATCCCTGCAAAGAACTCACAAAAATTCTTTTGATATATTTTTTTCTTGTGCCCTCTTTTTAAAATTTTATCTTGCACCTGCTGACCCTTTTCCATCAGTGCTGTTCCGCTGATGGCAATTGTTTGTGGATTCATAAGTGTCTATAAAGATACTGCTTGCGGTCGAATGATGCCAGTTTGTTTATGACAGAACTGAGTACTGCATTTTATAAAACAGACTGATATTCTATACATAATGAGCAACAATGCGCTGGATACCGTCAAGTCACAAATCAAGTCGGCAAAAGATGAGCTGAGTGCCTACCATCCTTCGGATTCGAATTGGGCGAAAAGGGCTATAGTGAATGCAGAAAGACTCATCCCATGGCTGATTGAAGTAAGTCCTCAATTAAAGGGCTACTGCGAGGACGTTTTGAACGCGCCAGCGCAGTTGCGTAGGATGTGGACGGACATTAAACCTCACGTTGATCTTCCCAAGGAGCAAATTGAGGCTTTTGACAGACAATTGTCTTTCGATGATGTTCTAAGGGTTTCTATTACAGGCGAAGTTGTGAGCAGCGTGGTCTCCAAATTTTTGATGGATAATTTCCCCAAGGCAGCATTGAAGTCGAATGGTAGGAGTGATTATCCAGATTTATATTTGGGTGATGTCGATTATTCATTTCTGCCGATCTTTCAGCGTATTAAAAAGAAAGAAGATGAATATGGTGCGGCACTCAAGGGTGACAAACGTCCTGTGAGAGTTCCTGATGGACTTGAAATCAAAACTTGCAGAGGTCGAATCGCAGTAGATTGTCATCACCCTCATGCAGGTATGCACTTAGTACTGTTATTTGGAGAAACCGATCACTTATTTTCTGTAGATGACATCCGCATCGCATTTCTATGCCAGTCTGATTATCGCGAATCCGAAAGAAACACTACCGCTACGACTGTTAAGTATTCATTTAATGGAGACCGTTTTGTGAGTCTGCTGACTTAATTCGATCTTTATTCATATGTCGGAAAATCAAACAAACCATCGTGCTGCATTCCTGACTTACAAAAACTATCTTGTGTCTTTTTCCTATTTTCTCAATCGTCTATATCCTGACTATTCCACCTTGGAAATACAGCTCAAGCATCTCCAAAGAGGAGAAGTGGCTGACGTAGATCGTGTGAAAAAACTCCTGTTCAATGCGTGGAATACAGAACTCTTATTGAATCTCCCGGCAAGTTTTAATCGTGATCTCCTGCGGCTTTCTAATCATTGGTCTCCTGTACAGGCTTATTATGCTGTTTACCTTGCGCTTCGCGCATTGATTGTTGCCAAGATGCCACAAGCGCGCGGCGACCATGCTACGACTTTAAAAACTGTTGCAATTAACTTAATCAGAGATCAGGACTTAATGCCTCATCCTCTCAACATACTCAGGGTCAAAAAAGGCTTTCAGCCTGAGCATGCCTGCGGAAGTGTGAATCCATTGGAAAGTCCCTCTGCTCACGATGCCGAGAAACAGTTGGGCTCCTTCAAAATGTTTCTCGATACAACTTGGAATCGAGCGATTGAGGAAAGATGTGAGGATTGGAAGAAGGTCAATGTGCTAAAAAATGGAAAACAACGAAGGAGACTTCCCAATGGGATGAAGACTGAAATAACCGAAAGGCAAAGACCCATTTCAGTTTTTGACTGCCTGTATCGCATCAGATTACGTTCAAATTATAAAGACGCTGACATTTTTCTTCTCGGCTCAAGAATGGATGAAGTTCAAGAGTATTTCACAAGTTTATGTAGTATCACGGATAAGTGTCTTTACTGTCTTGAGCACTATTTAGAACAAGCTCTTGGAAAACAAGAATACCAAGCAATGGTTGGCGCATTCGCAACAGCTGGCAACGCAATGTTACTGGGTAAAACTCCTTTCAATGTTCTACGCCGTCTTTCGGGAGATGTATCTGCATCAGTGGCTGTTTCCAGACAGACCATAGCAGCAAAACATGCAAATATTATGCAAGTAGGTAGTTCGGAATTCACCTCAAAAGCTCTTTGACGAATCCGCATTACAAGATCGCAAATCTCTTCATATCTCTCGGCTTCTCCAGCAGTTCTATAAGCGTATGTAGCGAATAACCGAGCTTCAGGAGCGTTTCTAAAATGTCCGTTACATCACGAACAAAGAACGGAGACGGTTCGGAATTAACCCTCAATGCTCCACCATATTTGGCATCTTGCGATGCGCTAGATCAAAATACTCTTATCCAAAAGCTTGTACGCCTTATCATCGCCTTCACCATCGTCTCGCGCTACTTCTGTGTCACGTTGAGCCAAGATCTCAATCGCTCGATCAACCATTCCGGAAAGCTGTGTCAGCTTCTTCGCCTGAACTGCACCGTTGATCATGATTTTCAGACGGTCACGATAAAATGCGCGCATTTCATTGCGTAGGTTCCTGTTCTTTAGAACGTCATCAACTGTCGCTGGTGCTTTATTGGCTCTTGTCCCTGCATCGTGTGCGTTATAAATCTCCAAAAATTTTCCAAACGGTTTGCTGTGCAGAAAAGTACGCGTCGTACTGCACCAATCTTCGTTGTCGCCCGGCATTGTGAAAATCAGATTCGCCATTAACGTGATTATGACCGGTATTCACTTTTTTAGCAAAATATTATATAATACTCCTATGATTGAAACTGGCAGTTTTGCCTGGCTCTCGCCAAATTCTGATAATCGAACGGGCAGAGATATCGCTCGATATTATGCGAAGGTCATAAAAGGGCATCTAGAGTCCGACCAAAAAGATCCGCAGATTCTCGCCGCTATTTTTCAGGAGATGAGGAATCTGAAATATGTAGTAGGGCGACTCGGCATTCCTGTTGAACCTGTCGATTTTGACGATCCTTCCATGCGAATTGGAACGAAATTTTTTGAAGAGGCGAACAGATATGTGTCTGCTGTAGAAACATTCATTCCGCTTGAAAACGAACCAGATGTCTCCATAGGGAATGAGGGCGAGTAAGAAATAGTTGGACAAACAGAAGGAAGGGGTACTATAGATGCCAATGTTGAACCGACGAGAATTCGTCTTTGGTTCGGCGCTCGCACTCGCTGCACTCGCTGGTTCTGCCAGAGCTGAGGACGGTGCACTTGGCATCAATGATCGATTAGAACAAATAGTAAAGACCGCGGAAGGGAAGGAGCATGCAGCAACCACGGAGAAAAATTTTGTCGAGAATCCCGACGGCGCGGTGGTTCATTGGCGATGGGCACACTTCCGTCCAAATGTTGATTTGAAATTTTTACCTCTTATAAAGTCAACAAATCGCGAGTTGTACGATGTCATGAACGCAGTACGAGCAGTGCCGGAACTGGGCTTTGATCACATCATCCACGAAGGATTTATCCAAGGAGAACACCATAGGCAGATGGATGAAAACCTTCGGATGTTTCGATTGTTCGTGGCACACCACATGGGACTCGACACGAGACATCCTGCAGTCGCACGCGGCATGCTTGGATCCCTACAAATGGTGCGCAGCACGCCATGGATTGAACACGTCGATGGCATGGACAGACACATGGACATTTCTGCACTCACACGGCTTGGAGCTGCGTACATCCTTGCGTGGCAAAAAGACATGAAGATTCTTCCGCTCGAAGATAAAGAACTCGACGATGGTGCAGATGAAGCGGAGCAGCAACGTGATCCCAAGCAGCACGACAAGTGGATTCAGCTCCTTCGCAATGAACACGTCCTCGCACTTGCGAGAGGGATGAAAGAAGAAATCAAACACGTCTTCCTAGGCTTTGGCCATCGACTGAAATTCGCCACACAAGACAGTAACCAACGACACGGTCGGCGGTTCTCTCACCTAGAGATCACCGTGCCAGCGATACGTGAGTACGAGGAACAGATGCGCATAAACACCGAATAAAAGAACTTCCGATACTCGCAGTGGAGCTGTAGTATTGGCCAACATTTCCCCATGTCTATGACAAAGAAATCACTCGCTTCGACAGGCGATGTTCCTCGTGGAGAGAAAGATCTCACCACTGGAAACATCCGTTCGCAACTGTGGTCGCTCTCGTGGCCAATGATGCTCTCCGTCTTCTTCTACACGCTCTACAACATTGTCGATGCGTACTGGGTGAGCAAGTTGTCTCCGGAAGCTATTGCCGCAGTCAGCATCTCGCAGATCACACTGTTCCTCATGGCATCCATCGGGTTCGGTATTACGGTGGGATCTGGTGTCATCATGTCCATGGACATTGGTGCAAAGAACAAGGAAGGAGCCGAAAAGATTCTGGGGCAATCATTTGTGCTCACCGTCATCGCAGGAGTCTTCTTCACCATCATCTCGCTCGTCTTCCGCCATGAGCTACTCACTGTCTCTGGAGCGAGTGGAGCAATTTTTGATCCAGCGATGCAGTACTACATCATCAATGCTGCAGGCTCAGTGCTCTTCTTCATACTGATTACCATCATGTTCGCCTTCAATGCACAGGGCGATACATTCACACTCACCAAACTCTTCGCCCTCTCCACTCTCGTCAATCTGGTGCTGGACCCCATCCTGATTTTTGGATGGTATGGGTTCCCTGTGATGGGCATTGGCGGAGCAGCAGTTGCCACACTCATATCGCAAGCAGTGTTCATCGTGATTGCTCTCTACTCACTCTCGCGACCCACACGCGCGATTCAGTTTCACTTCCGCAATTTGCACTTCAAGTGGGAATCGGTGAAACGCGTCCTGAAGATCGGTATTCCGGCAGCTCTCACGCAAGTCATTAACCCTATCGGTCTCTCTGTACTGACAGTGATTACAGCGCATGCATTTCAAGAGCCGGGCACCATCGCATTCAGCCTTGGCTTCCGTATTGAATTCTTCGCATATCTTCCTGCTGTGGGCTACGGCTTCGGCGCTATGGCAATGATTGCGCAGAACATCGGTGCAGAAAAATTAGATCGCGCCAAAGAGATTCTCCGCAAAGCACTGATCTATTCGTCAGCGATAGCGCTTGGACTCGGAATTGTGGCTGCAGTGTTTGCGCATCAGATCATCGGCGCTTTCACAACTGACCCCACTGTGACTGAGTACTCACTGTGGTATATGCGCACCGTGGCCTTCAGTTACTGCTTCCTGGCACTCATGATGGTGGAAGCAAATGCCTTCCAAGCACTCGGGCAATCGTGGCCAGGTTTTTGGATCATGTTCATTCGCTTCATCGCTGTCTCTATGCCTTTGAGCTACCTGCTCACAATAGTGCTGGACTTTTCCATTGTTGGCATTTGGATCGCGATTATTGCAGGGAACATTGTAGCAGCTGCTATCGGCTACATTTGGATTTGGTCGCGCCTCAACCACTTCGATTTTGCTGACGTGGAAGAGACGGTGCACATGAAAGCCTAAGTCTTCCGGGGCTTTGTAGTATAATCGGAACCATGCATGAATCTCCCGCACCAAAACCTGGCTTCTTTCGAACATTTCGACCACTCTTGATCATCGTCGGAATGATCCTCTTGGTCTCCATCCTGAGCGCCAATGGACACTGGCACGAAGGGATGCTCACGTTCATGGCTGGATTTTTCCTCGTGTTCTCCGGGCTCAAACTGCTCGATGTTCCAGGATTTGCGACAGGCTACGCCAAGTACGATCTTCTTGCTGAACATGTGTATGCGTACGGCTACGTGTACCCATTCCTGGAACTCACACTCGGGCTCCTCTACCTCACGCGCACAGAATTGTTTGCGACCAACATTGCGACCATTGTCCTGATGGTGTTCGGCGGCATCGGTGTCGTGCGAAGCTTGCTCCTGGGACGAAATTTCCAGTGTGCGTGTTTGGGCACCATGATCAATGTGCCACTGACGAAAGTGACGATCGTGGAGAACTTTGGCATGGCACTGATGGCTGTAGTGATGCTTTTGACATAAGAGTGCCGTTGTCATACACAGGACGAACCGCGTAGACTACGCGTCATCTTCCTTTCCTCTATGTTCAAACGAATTTTCATCCTTCTCTTGGTCGTGATCGCGGGAATTTTGGGTTACGCGACAACGAAGCCGACGAATTTCCGTATCGAACGATCTGTGACTATCGATGCGTCTGCTGACACAATTTACAATCTCATCAATGATTTCCACGAATGGAGCAGATGGTCGCCATACGAGAATATAGACCCAGCAATGACCAAAAAGCTCAGCGGCACTGCCAAGGGCAAGGGTGCTATGTACGAATGGGATGGCAATAACAGTGTTGGAAGCGGACGTATGGAAATCATCCGAACATCTCGGCCAACGCAGGTTGTAATACAGCTGGATTTCCTGCGACCTATGGAAGCACAGAACACAACAACATTCGACATCGAAGCCGTACGCGGTGGCATGCGCGTGACATGGTCTATGGAAGGAAAAAACAACTACTTCTCCAAAGTGATGTGTGTCTTTATCAATATGGACACGCTCATCGGAAAAGATTTCGAGGTTGGACTCGAAAATCTCAAGCGCACAGCTGAACAAAAGATGTAATATTTGCCTATTCCCCTTTCCCACTTTTTTCTTATGAGTAAGCGTGCTGGTTCTGTTGTTGGTTGGATCTGTGCCATTTTGGTCGGTGCACTCCACATTTTGTCCGGTGTGATGAAATTCCTCCCGGTGACTCCCGGAACAAATAACGCAGTCATGATTGAACAACTCGGTATTGCAGGTCTTGAGCCAAAGCTTGGCGTATTGCAACTCACTATTGCCATTCTCTTCCTTATCCCCCGAACATCGACTGTGGGCTTCGTACTGCTCATTGGCTACTGCGGTGGCGTACTGGCGACCAATCTCACCCATGGCATGCCATTTGCAGCTGTCGCCCCTATCTATGTGATGTTCATCCTGCTTACGATCAGTGCGTACTTCCGCAATCCGGAGCTCTTGAGCCGCATCAAGAACAAGATCTAACAAAAATTTTTGAATGAAAAAAGAGCACTCACGCCGAGTGCTCTTTTCATAGAGTCAGTAGTTACTTCGTCTCGGTCTGTACTGGTGGATGGAAATTTGTCAGAAGATAGTTTCCATCGACGCCGATGTACTTGTGAATGATGGAGCGCCAGACTGGCTTAGCATAGGTAGCAATAATAGGGCGAACGAGCTCGGCACCATTCTTCATGGTCACAGTGCGCACCCAACCAATTTGATGATTGGAGAGTGGCTTCATTGCTGCAGGACGGTTCTTGCTACCAACGAAGAATGGACCCTCCATCTTCACGGTGCGGCCGTCATCGATACCGAAGACGTTCACAACAACTTTTGGGTTTTCGAGGTGAGCCTGAATGAGGAGGTCTTCGCCAGTGTCATTCTTGAAACGCATGTCATGCACACCTGGGAACATGGTGGCATCCAAACCGATACCGTAGAACTCGTAGTGGTCAACGAACAAGCTGTGGTTGCGAAGCTGAACAATAGGTAGACCTGCGAGAAGAGCGGCACGGAACATCGTGGTTGCAGACTGGCAGATACCAGCACCGTACGTGAGCGCAGCACCACCACCGAAGAGTCCTTTATCCTCCATCCAACCCTTCTCTGGAGTGATAGGAGCATCCATGGCCTCAACGATAGAGAATGTCTCACCTGCTGGGAGAAGGATGTTATTGAGGTGAGTTTCGATGGCGAGGTGCACGTTATTCAAACGACCGACGGTAGAGCCGGAATAATCGGAAAGACCTGTGGATAGAAGTGTGTACGAACGCTGCGTGCCATCTGGCATGGTGCGGATGACTACTGGCTTCTTCCACTCAGCTTCGATCCAGAGGTGACTCTGGCCATCGTGCAGTGCTTGTGCAATCTGTTTGGCAAGCACCATAGGATCGATGTCGTATCCCTCGAGAGCAATGGTGTTTGTCGTTGCACGAATAATGAGCTTCTCCTGTGCAGACGAAGACATGGTTGCATTGCGAAGAATCGGGAGCGGTAGATGAGAGCCGCTCATCAGGTACGCAGCAATATTCTCAGGGCTTACTTTGTTCGAGACCGCACGAAACATGTGCTCCGTTGGGACAGCCCACTCTGGGTGCTCCGCCAAACTGAAAATGGCTTTTGCCTCTGTGGAGTCCTTTCCACTGAGTGTGACAGTCACCTGACGCTCTAAAAGATCGTCTGGCTGCTGCTCTGTCTGCTCCGCCAATGCAACATCAGCTGGTGCACTCTCGTGGAGAGCAACAGGTGTCGTCACACTAGAACGAAGACTGAAAAGCGGCATACTCACCGCATAGGTTCCGATGAACACGAATGCGATGGCAGCTAGCGCCAAAAGTGCCACGGATACAATGTGCGTAGTGTGTGTGGCGTTACGCTGAATATTTGACTGAGGCATTTTTATGTGTGTTAATTATAGTTTACTTGCATATTATAACATATTTTATAATATTATGCAATACTCCCAATTCCCGTCTTCTTTCTCTCTTAGGCTCGTTGCGGCAAAAAAAATTCTCCGCTATAACAAGCCATCATGAACGTCCTACGCCGATGGCGAAACGCTTGGCCGACTCCTGCACTTGTCTTCTTCGGTCTCTTTTTTGTCGTGGGATACATCGTGCATTCGCACTACGGAGTCTCATCCGATGAGCCGACTCTTTTGAAGTACGGCATCGATACGCTCGCGTATTTGCGAGGAGGAGCAGCTCCAACCATCATCGACTGGAATTTTCATAATCCGATCATCCAAGTCGTGCTGGCGTACCTCCAGGAACTGCAAGGTTCGACGATGGGCACAGACATTTGGTTCCTGCGACACTGGGTGAATTTCCTCATGTTCTTTGTCACCGTTGCGTGCTTTTACCGCATCGCAACGCGTATTTCCGGCGATTGGAAGCTGCCACTTGTGGGCTCGCTCTTCTTTGTCTTGAGCCCTCGTCTCTTTGCGCACGCGTTCTACAACCCAAAAGACATTCCGACTCTCCTCTTCTTTACGGCATCCATGCTGACACTGCTTCGCTACCGCGAAGCGCCATCGATGAAGAGATTGATCGTCCATGCACTTCTGTGTGCGATCCTTGTTTCACTCCGCAGTATTGGACTTCTGATGATCGCATTCACGATCTGGAGCATGCTAAGAGGAAATTCTTGGAAAGAGTCTGGAAAGTCGATTGGCTGGTTTACCCTTGCACTCATCATTCTGACAATCGCCATCTGGCCACGGCTATGGACGCACCCAATCGGGAACTTCTTTACAGCGATGACGAGTGGCACGATTCGTACTGGTGGCACCCTGTATTTGGGTGAAATGACAACGAGCACGGCGTGGCATTACCCATTCGTCTGGATCTTCATCACGACCCCCCTCCTGTATAGCGCACTGTTTTTGATTGGTTCGATTGGCTTTGTCGCAGCAGCAATTCGACGACCAATAGCGATGCTCAAAGAACTGCCCGATGAACTCCTGTTCTTCCTCTGGTTCTGGCTGCCGATTGTTGCGCTCATCGCAACAGGAAGCGGCATTTTCAATGAATGGCGACATCTTCTCTTCGTCTATCCGGGCTTCCTTCTCCTGGCACTCTTCGGTGTGCAGATGGTATGGCACTGGGTATCGGGAAAGAAGTGGCTGGAGCGAATTGCGATGGCACTCGTTGTTCTCTGCACTGGGTCGACGACAATCTGGATGATCAAGAATCATCCACTGGAATATGGGTACTTCAGCATTCCTTCCGCGTGGGTGCGCGGGAATTTTGAGATGGACTACTGGGGACTGTCGTACAAACCAGCACTGGAATACATCCTGGAAACAAATAAAAATTCGACGATCAACGTGTATGCGGCAGAGCGAATCGCAGTCGGTAGTGCGCTCACGATCCCCATGGAAGAGCTCAATCGCTTGAACATGGTCGATGCCAGTGAAGCGGAGTACATCGTGGATGCCATGATTACAAATGACTACAAGCCTCGCTTCGATGAGAGCGCACTCGTGAAAAATATTGAGATTGATGGGCTTATTCTGGCAAAAATCTATCGTGGCCCGGATACAACTGGAATATATCCAAAAGATTAAGAAAATTATTTCTCGTTGGCGGAGAAGATTTTTTGCAGTGCAACTCATCAATTCGGTGCATTCATTCTGATACAGTCAGGAGACATGAAACGCATCCTCTCAGCGATTCTTGCGACTGCGTTTGTCCTGGAATTGCTCCCCACCGTGAGCGCCGCTCCCGCGCCATTTGCCGACATGGAAGGCCGCTGGTTCCGTTACCAAGAAGCGGTGGAATACCTAAAAGGCAAAGAAGTGCTAAGCGGTTATCCTGATGGTACGTTCCGACCCAATGACACCATCAATCGGGCCGAACTTCTGAAAATCGTCTTCAAAGGAAAAAGCGATACGACGCCAGGGCAGAGGCGCTGTTTCAGCGATATCAATCCCGATGAGTGGTATGCACCGTACGTTTGCGCCGCCAAGAACCGCGGCATCGTGAAGGGGTATGCCAATGGCACTTTTAAGCCAGAGGAACCCGTGAATTTCGCCGAGGCGATCAAGATCGTACTCAATGCGTACGGAGAAGAGATAGCCGAAACGCCTGGCGCCAACTGGTACAGGGCATACACAGCAAAGCTGGAAGATATCGAAATTTTGCCGGAGCACTCCTACATCCCATGGAATCCACTGACACGCGAGCGTGCGGCGGATTTGCTGTGGAGAATGCTCAAAAGAGAAGACGATCGATTCATTGCCCATCTTTCACCTGGCTGCAATAGCGCACCTCCGACACTGCCACCCACCACAGTCCAGGTGCACGGACAAGATCGCGCATTCCTACTCACTATTCCAGGAAGCTACAAATCGCACGACCCTGCACCACTCGTGATTGCGTTCCACGGACGCACCAATGATAACGGCGATGTGAAGAGTTATATGCGGTTAGATCGAGAGCTAACAGACAGCATCATCGCGTATCCGGCTGCACTGAGAAATGGGAACAATACGTTTTCCTGGGCAGATCCTGGCAATAAACCACAGGAAACGCGCGATATCGCCTTCTTCGATGCCATCGTGGAGAAGCTCGCGAACACGTACTGCATCGATATGGATAGGATTTCTGTCGTCGGACATTCACTCGGTGCGTGGATGGCGAACACCGTCGCGTGTGTTCGCGGCGATGTCATCATGGCGTCTGCAACTGTGGGTGGTGACAGCAGTAACACGAAATGTAGTGGCCCTGCAGCGGCAATGATCGTCCACAATCCGAAAGATACGCTCGCACCATTTAGTGGTGCTGAGTTTGTGCGAAAACAAAGACTGGAAACAAATATCTGTGAACCGGTACCTGCAAAGACCGGCCCCGCCGAGCTGAATTGCGAGCGGTACACGTGTACGAGCGGCAACGACATCCTGTGGTGCCCACACACCATCGATAGTGAAAATGGCAGCTTCTATCCGCACCTATGGCCAAAGCGAACGGCGGAATTTATCGATGCGTTTTTGAGGTCGATTAAATAGGTAGTAAGTAGTATGTAGCTAGTAGTAAGGATATTTATTCAATATATGCTTGCCCTTACTACATACTACTAACTACCTACTACTAAAAGAGCCACCTTTGGGATGGCTCTTTCTTCGATCGCATCGTCACTACTCCTACATCACGCGAGGGTCGACTGCTGGAGTCGCCTTCTCGAGAGGCATGGCAGATGGAATCTGCTCATCGAAGAGATCTTTTGCGAGAGGGACGATGACGTTATTCATGTAGAAGTATCCACCGTTACCACCGCGGATTTCCTTCACTGGGAAGACCAAGGATGGGACGAGGATTTCGGAGTTCTTGCCATTCTCGTAGCGGTAGTTCATCACGAGGGAGACTGTTGGGTCACCGAGGACAACGGTTGCCTTCTTGGATTCACCATTGCCATCTGGAGCAATGAGAGGCATTGGGCGTGCATCGATAGGGAACATGCCACCGCCGAGGTTGTCGATGTACTTCATGATGGCTGCAGCATCCGTGACACCGGTGTAGTCGGACTTCTTGTACGTGCGGTCAGCAATACCCCAGACGCTCATCACTCTGTTTTCCTTGATGTGTACTGTGATTGCGATACCAGTCTTGGCTCCAGACTGATCGTATGTTGGCTTATCATCGATCATGAGTGGGAAGACAACCTGTAGAGATTCTGGGATGTAGTAGTCGGCCTTGTTTGGGGTGTTGTCGTAGTCGCGACGCCACTGGTTATTGACCTCGGGAGTACCGTAGTTCGACAAATCGATACCGTGTTCCTTGGCAAAGTCCTGCGCAATCTTGATGACAGCATCATCCGATGGAATGTCACCGATTTTCACTCGCTGCTTCTGGAAACATGCATCAGTTGTGCACTGAGACTGTGGCCATTGGCTCCACATTGCATCGATATTCACCGTTGCCTCACGAAGGTTGACGTACAGCTGATACCCATACGGACGATCTTGTGTGAACGAGACTGAATCGACATTCATCCCCTGAAAAGAACTGATATCGAGAGTGCCCAAGTTCAATGCAGATTGGAGTGACGAAAGGGAGAGGTTTTTAGCCGAAGGAGTACGCATGTAGACGGCAACAGAATCCTTGAGATCGGCGATCTTGCCTTCGTACACATAGTCGTACTCATAGAATGGATACGGAGCAATCATCTTGGCATCCATGCCCATACCACCGCCGCCCATGCCCATCATGGCAGGCGCGACAGCATTTGTTGGGCCACCGCCACCAGATTGGTCACGTATGACTGGTGGGGCAGTGGGTGCCTCGCCGTTCTGCTGTGCACCAAGTTCGCCAAAAGCGCCTTTTGATGTCTCTTCGATGCGGTATCCGAAGAGATCGGTAGAGGAGCTCGACGTCCCCAGAGGAGGGAGACCTTTGTTCCATGCGATAAAGACGAGTGGGAGGACAACGGCGGCAGTCACCGCACCACCGAAGGCGTAGAGTACTTTCTGCCAGACTGAGGAAGACATAGAAGGGGAAGAAGAAAGGGAAGTAGCACGATCTTGGAGTTGCAAACGGAGAGACTGCACGAAAGCAGCATTTGGTACTTGCGATGGATCGTGCGAGAGTAATTTTTCAATGAGTGGAATGAGTTCGCTCTCATGAGCCTGAAGATCTGGGTCGATCTCGTAGAGCTCTCGGAGAAACGTTTTCATAGATGGCTTCATAGAGAGGAGGGGAAAAGAAGAAGGAGGAGAAGCGACGCTGGCATTGCTGTGCGTAGCTCGGAGAGTGCACGGGAGAAGAGAACTTTGCAGTTGCCTTCGGATTTCCCAACAAGATGTGCAATCTCTTTGTAGGAAAGACCTTCCCAGATACGAAGCATCACAACTTCGCGTTGGAGCGGCTTCAGTGTCTGTAGTGCCTTATGCAGTTCAGCGGCATTGATGGACTGCTCTGCCCCCATGCTGGCGACTTCGTCGCTGGAAAGATCCCACACGGATTCAATATCCACAGTCTTGCGCGCATGACTGCGAAAGTAATCGATGAGAGCATTGCGAGCGATGCGATAGAGCCAGGCACGAAATTCGCCCCGAGTACGGTCGTAGGAACGAATAGATTCGAGTGCCTTCAGGAACGTGACGCTGGTGAGGTCTTCGGCCATCGCACGAGAGAGCGTGCGTCGGAGGAGATACCGATAGATGGCGTCGACATGGGTTGTATAGAGAGCGTCAAAGTCCTGCAGGCGCCCTGCTTGGCACGCATCGATATGCGCGAGTTCAGATGAGTCCATAAAGATCAGAGGATGAGTAGGATTCCTACAGTAGGGTACTACGAACAAGACCGATGAAAGTAACACCGATCTGTTGACGTATGCATTCAAGAAGTGGTTAAAGCTATTTCTATATCCCTCGCCCTCTGAATGCCTGCACGAATTGCCTGACCTTCGTCGAACCCTTGCCGTAAGAACGCGTTGGCGAATCGAATCGCTTTTCGGCGAAGGCCAGGCTCAAGTGGCTTCATTGCCAATGGATAGTGACGTACAGACCAAGCCATACATTAGTAATCAACAGACTGACGAGAACTTTGCAGCGGAATGTTCACGTCGGTTTTGAGCATTCCATCATCGCCATCTGCCGGCTGCTGTGCTCGTACGATGAGTGCAGCGACATAGGCAACGAAGACGATTGCGATAACAGCAACGATAGCCATAATGACGTTATTGGTGGTCGTGGTATCAGTCATGGGAATAACAGGGGAAAAACAAAAGAGTCTTCCGAATACGCCGTGGATTACGCACGCCTCAGAAGGTTTGCGAGAGCAAGCAGGATCATGGCACCGATGACAGCCATGGCGAGAGAGCCAAGCGTGCCGTAGGTGGTGATATTGAGAAACCGCAGGACAAATCCGCCAATGACTGCCCCCACTATTCCTAAGAGGAAGTCCATCACGACTCCGTGGCCATGACCATGCATGAGCACGCTTGCAATCCAACCAGCGAGAATTCCGATGAGAATGAACCAGAGGAGTTCCATAGGAAAAATGGGGAAAGTCACGAGCAGGAAATCTGCTCTCGCGTACATATGACGTGGAGCGAGAGCCCTCGTGACAGAACGATGTTGTCAAAATATTAGTTTTATTTTCTGCGAACGTGTTTCTGAAACAGTACGTAGGACTGCACAATAGGCACGACAACCGCAACAATCATGACGCCAAAGAACACAACCCATGGTCTGCCTACCCACACAACCGCTTCCAGCAGAATGCTTATTCCCGCAATGATCCAGAGCGTTGCGCCAAACCGATGCGTCTCGTCCCACACACGATCGCTCGCAAGCGTCCATGGCGTACGAATACCGATGAAATAATTCTTCTTCATAGAACGAAAGGCGTACCCCAGTACGGCAAAGAGAACACCGATGCCGCCAATCACCGCCCGGCCAGTGTGAAGTGAAAAATCAGGATTCAACGATGCGCACAATTGGAGGGCGTAGACGTATGTAAAAAATGCAACAAGTGCGAGCTGTAGTAACTCCCATGACCTGCGGAATTCTGGATAGCGATGCTTCTCTGGATCAAATCTCTCAAGCCATGGAAGAAAGACCGCAAGGACAATGGTGAGAACTGGAATGAAGAGTACTGCCATCTCACGCGACATCCACCCATCGACCTCGCCTGTGATACCCCAGTGCGATGGCATCATGACTGGAAGCGATGGATACAGAACAAGTCCAACGAGGATCATGCCGGCGATGAGGAGGATCTCACTGATCCGAAAGACGGAGAGCTTCATAGGGAGAAAGAACTCTCACCATTGTACTCGCAAAAAAATCTAAGGCGATCTTCTGAGAGAGTATGGAGACAATGATATGTGCCTGTCGCAGATTTCTCGCTTCAGAAAGCACTCATTCACTTTTTATACTTTCTACAATATTTCTAGCAAATATCAAACTCCCCCACCTGCCAAGAACCTCGTTTTGTGGTATACTATCGAGAAAACTCCATGACACCAACATCGCTCACATCGGCTAAGTTTCGCTCGCTGCTTCCTATTGCAACAGTCGCAATACTCATCGTTGCTATCGTGAGTGTCGCTGGAGTGCTGTTCTTCTTCCGTGGAAAGGCCATTATGGAAGAGCAGTTGAAAGACAAGCTACAAAGCACTGCCGCAGCAGCAGCCATGCAATTTAGCGGTGAAACGATTGAGCGTATTGAGGAGACTGACACTCTCGCTTCGTCCCCTGCCCTCCGCGACACTGTAGAGAAACTACAGGAAATCCGCGGGACCATCACCCATGTTCGATTTGCGTACATCATGCGCAAAACCAACAATCCTGATGTGCTTGCGTTCGTTGCCGATGCAGACCTCTCGCTCACCGACGAAGAACTCGACCGCAATGGAAATGGTACTGTGGACGAAGACGAAGAGGCATCGGTCCCAGGTGAGCCATACGAGTGGAGTGAATTTCCTGCGATGGATGAAGCCTTCCTCCACCCTGCGGTGGACGACCACGTTGGCGAAGATCAGTGGGGTCCAATCATCTCAGGATATGCACCCATCCACACGGAAGATGGACGTGTCGTTGCAATTTTAGGTATCGATATGGGCGCAGAAGATTTCGTAGCGCTCTCTTCGAGCATCTTCTCGCCTATCGCTCTCCTGCTCATTCTTTTGGCCTCTCTCACACTTGCAGCGGGGACTACATTGTACTTCTGGAAGCGCCGTGTGGAGATGTTGCATCGCTTGGATATTGAGCGCTCGGGACTTCTTCGTCTTGCCTTCCATCAGCTCGGCGGTCCGCTCACGATCATCAGCTGGTCACTCGAGGAACTGGAGGAAGAGGGTCCTGCCTCTATCCAGCGCATCGTTGCGAATATTCAGGAAGGCGTGAAGCGTCTCACAGAAATTCTGCAGACACTGAAAAATGCCGACTTGGTGCATAACCGTAAAATCGAGTACAAGCCGACATTCGGTTCGCTGAGTGAAATCCTGGAGAACGTTGTGAAAGAGTCTGGTACGCAGCTGGCCGTTCGTCGACAGCACATCGCACTCGAGCTTGAGAAAAACATTACCATGAAGCTCGACTCCAAGCTCATTGCAGGAGTGCTCCATGAACTTCTTACAAATGCTATTAGCTTCTCGCCCGAAGACACAACGATCACGGTGCGCTCGCGACATGCAGGAAAATATGCAGAATTCTCCGTCACCGACGAAGGCTACGGCGTGCCAAAACAGGACATTAAGCGACTCTTCTCCGAGTTTACTCGTGGTTCCAATGCTACAAAATATAAGGCAGACGGCAACGGCCTTGGCCTCTATATTGTCCGCGGCATTGTGGAGCAAGCGGGCGGAAAAGTGACGCTAGAAAGCACCGAGGGCAAAGGCACCACTGTCACAGTAAAACTGCCGATGGCATAGGGATGCCGCTTAGAGCGCCCCTTCTTTCACTATCTCGATAGTATGCGACATTCGTTCGGCGAGTGTTTTTGGAATTGCGTTGTAGCGAGCGATGCGATTCTCCGTCACAGTCGTGTCATTCTTGCTGATCGTACGCCTCCAACCGATCTCATTGATTTTGAGATCTGTCCCATCGCCTAGTGCTTCAGCACCATCGGTTTTCAAGAAGAATGGGCCTTCCATGGTGACACGACGACCATCGTCGTAGCCATAAATATTGACGAATGCTTCTGTGCCTTCGTGGTGTGTCTGAATCAGCAGTGGTCCACCTGTATCATTGGTGAATTTGAAATCCTGCTTGTCGGTATACACCGTCGCATCGAGACCGGCACCGTACTCTTCGTAATGAAAAACGTAGAGACTATGGTTCTTCTGCTGCACCACGGGAAGTCCTGCACGCAGTACGGCACGGTAGAGAGTAGTCGAGACCTGACAAATACCACCACCTGGAGCGGAGCGAACGGTGCCACCTTCGAAAATTGTTGGCGCCATGTACCAACCCATATGTGCACCCATATCACCCAAAATTGGATTGAAGGAGAATGTTGCTCCTTCTGGCACCCATACGTTCTGCAAGCGCTCATCTAAGCCCTTTTTGACGTTTCCGATGCGACCATCTGGGGAGTGACTGAACTCGGAACGACCGGTAGCAAGCAGTACCAAAGGACGCTCTGAATTCTCAGGATCGTAGACCTCCGGAGCTCGAAAATTGAGAGCGACAGTGAGAGACGTTTCATCGTCGTTCAACGCAGTAGCAATCGAATGTGCAATGGTATCGATGTCATAGTCATACCCGGCACTCGCAATACAATCCGTCTCCGCACGAGTGACTTTGTATTCGTCTGTCCATCGAGACACAATCGTACACGTGTGTGCTTTTTTCAGATCAGCCATTGGATGCGAGTTGAAATAGTCTTTCACACGCTCGGCATGTACTACCGCCGTTGGCAAACCGTCGTCGGACAGCGCAAATGCAACCCACTCTGGGTGTGCACTGAGGGCAATGGACATCTTTCCGACTGTCGCATCATTTGCGACAAAGGACACAGCGATGGTGCGGCTGAGCAGCGCTGCACGCGCATCGATAGCGCCAGAAATTGGCGGAGGGGTCACAATAGTTTCTGCTTCTGCCACAAGCTCACCCTGCACCGTCTGCTCCACTCCGCTGGACAGGAAAAACACGGCAAGGAATCCGAGGACAATGCCCATCAGATACTGCCATGCGTGGAAGTTGCGCGGAGAGTCCATGTGTATGAGGGCGGAGAGAAACAGCAATCATGACGGTGAACACGCTTGCTCCTGTCCTATTTATATTATTATACCATAATTTTTAATTATATCAAATATTCACAATACATCGGCTGCCTCTCACGCGGTGCCTATTTCTACCTCATATAAACGTAGCCAGGACACGGAAGTCCCGGCTACGCATAGGGGGCAAAAGGGATTTAGAGTCCTCCAGTGAGGAAGCGGCTCGCAGCTGCAGAACCAATGGCAAGCATGGCAACCACCGTGATAGTAACGAAGGTACCGAAGCCACCTGAGGAGGATGCTGTCTGGGCTGGCTTGGTCAGACTTCCTTCGACAGTTTGGTCAGCGTACAGATCGCCATCGCGTGCTCCTGTGATAGGAAGATAGACCGGTGGGTATGGCTTCTGATCGACTGGTGGGTATGTCGGAGGAGTGTAGGTTGGCGGATAGTACACTGGTGGAGGGTTGTAATACGGTGGGTTGTAGTATGGTGGGTTGTAGTAAGGCGGTGGGTTATAGATTGGCGGCGGGTTGTAGATCACGTCACCGTAGATGTATGTCTGATCGCTCGCAGTGCGACCGTTCACCTCCACAGTGTTTGTGACGCTGCCATTGCCACAGTTGTTGCGTACTTCTACGTCAATCCACAATGTGCGGCTGGAATTCGCTGCGACATCGACATTCGTCCAGCGAACTTGCTGGCTATTGATAGTGGCACCGTCCGAGACAGTAATGATCGCAAAGCACGATGGCACATTGTCGACAACGTACAGATCATTGGCAGCTGAGCTGCTGTTGTTCGTAATGACGATATTGTAACGCAAGCGATCGCCAACGTTCGCTGTGGAACGGTTGTCTGTCTTGTAGATAGAAAGATCGTCACTGCTTCCTGGACACTGGAGAGTCGTTGAGACGTACGAACTAGAGTTATTTCCGGTGTTCGTGTCCTGCGTATCAGAAGTCACGGTCGCATTGTTCTGGATTGTGGATGTGCTGCAGTTATTCACTGTCGGAACGTTAAAGGTGAGCGACACAGAGCGTGTTTCGCCAGAGTTCAGAGTTCCGATAGTGCACTGCACCTCGCTTCCAACGAGAGAGCAGTTCGCACCACTTGCTGACGAGTACGACAGAGGTGATGGGAAGAGATCGTGGACAATAACGTTTGTTGCTGTTGCAGGACCGCTATTGGTCACGTTGAGAGTGTACGTAAGGGTGTTTCCACGAGTCACGGACGATGGACCAGACTTCGTGATGGAGAGATCGGCAGTATTGCCAGGGCAGAGCAGTGTTGTTGTCGCGCTCGCCTGGTTATTATTGGAATTCGGATCGTTGACGTTAGAAGAAACCGTTGCTGTGTTCGTCAGGTTAACCTGAGAACAGTTGTTGATTGTTGGAACAGCGAATGTAAGGCTGACAGTCTTGGACTGGCCAGATGGGATGGAACCCACGTCACACGAGACGAAGCCGTTGCTACTACTGCCAGATGGAAGCGCTGTCACACAGTTTGCGCCCGAGGCAGAAACGTAGCTCACGCCTGTTGGGATTGGGTCGTTGATGACGACGTTATCAGCCTGTGCTGGACCGTTATTGGTCACAACAAGTGTGTACGTGAGGTTGTTGCCGCGGACAACAGACGAAACTGCGCTCTTCGTGAGAGACAGATCGGACGTGTTGCCTGGGCAGGTAACGTTGCTTGTAACGCTACTTGTATTGTTCGTCGTGCTTGGATCGCTCACCGACGATGTGACAGTTGCTGTATTCGTAATAGTGCTCGATGAACAGTTCTGGATGGTTGGGACTGCGAATGTGATGGAGATGATGCCTGTGGACTGACCGGCAGCGAGAGAGGCGATCGTACACTGAACAGCGTTGTTCACGACGCTACACTGCGCACCGGACGACGAGACGTAGGTCAATCCTGCTGGGATGACATCGCTGATGACGATGTTCTGTGCAACAGCGGGGCCGGCATTGCTGACAATGATGGAATACGTCGCATTCTGGCCACGAACAATCGATGTTGGGCCAAACTTAACGATTCCAAGATCGGCAGTGGTGCCTCCCGGACATGTCACTGTCGTGCTGATGCTGCTTGTATTATTGGAGTTCGACGGATCGGTGGACTGAGAGTTGACGGTGACCGTATTGGTTACAGTGCTCTGCGTGCAGCTATTCACTGATGGAACGTTGAAGGTGAGCTGCACTGTCTTTGTCTCGCCACTCTGGACTGTGCCCAAGTTGCAAGACACAAAACCGTTGTTACCACCAGACGGCAGCGCAACAGCACAGTTTGCACCGTTTGCTGACACGTAGTTCAAGCCTACTGGAATTGGGTCATTGATAATGACGTTGCCCGCAGCATTTGGACCTGCATTGGCCACAGCAATGGAGTACGTGATGTTCTCGCCACGAACAACGGACGATGGGCCAGTTTTCGTCACAGAGAGATCCGAGACTGGGCTATTGGTCTCATCGTCGTCTGTTGGAACGTACGTGAATGGATTATTTGGATTGCCGTCGGTGTGACAGCCTGGATCGTTGATGTCAGCGAGAGAATCTTCTGGATCCTGGTTATCCACACCGTCGGAACACTGTGGAAGATTCTGCTGACCACAATGAATGGCAGTGAAACCACGAATATCTGGACCTTCACTGACATCATTCGATGCGCGGTTTTCCGTGTTGAATACCTCGAGCGCAACAATGGACTGCAAGCCAGCTTGTCCAATATCAACCTGTAGATCTAAGAGGTTCTGTGGGCGTGAGTTGTATGGATGTGTACGGTTGAAGGACTGGATGAAGACACGCTGACCACCAGCTGTGTATCCGTAGACATCGAAGTTTTCATCCGTATCTTCCAAATGAATCACTACATCGGCACCAGCTTGATTGACGATAGGTGTGGCAAAACCAACCTTCACATAACCGGCTTGGCTACCGTTATTGTCGAAGTTCACCGAGTCGCCCAAGCCACCTGGTGCACCGAGAATCGTCTGAGGATTTCCAGTAGGAACACTTGTAGATGCCAAGATGGTGACGGCGTATCGTGAGTTGAGCGGGCAGAAAGAGACTGTATTTGTCTCATCGTTATCATTTGGATCGTACGAATTCGGATTGTTCGGATCACCATCGGTGTGACAGCCTGGATCGTTGATGTCAGCGAGAGAATCTTCTGGATCCTGGTTATCCACACCGTCGCGGCACTCTGGGACAAATGCGCATGTCTGCTGACTTTGAATATTCACACTTCCTGCCCAGGAGACAAGACGGCCGACGTTACAACCACTCACTTGTCCCTCTGCTTGTAAACGCAGAGTGTGCTGACCTGCACTGAGTGTTCCGAAGTTTATTGCCTGACTTGTGAGTGGCGAAGGTCCGCCAGGCCAGCCCATGAACTCAGTAGTGCCACGCTCCTGTCCATCGACAAACATTTTCATGCGGACAGAAGAACAGTGTGCTGGACCTACCGTATAGGTGGCATTCACTTGTGATGTGTTCTGAATAGTAAAGTTGTATGTCGGCTCGTTGTTACACACTTGTCCAAGCGAACTACAGGATGTGAAAGGAATCGTGATGCTCTGATTTGTTGGTTGAGTGGAGCACACAGAAGAGCTGCTAGACGATGAACTGAACGAGTTACGCTCATCATTATCATCTGGGTTGTACGAATTCGGATTATTTGGATTGCCATCGGTATGACAGCCTGGATCGTTGATGTCAGCGAGAGAATCTTCTGGATCCTGGTTATCCACACCGTCGCGGCACTCTGGGACAAACGGTGAAGAACTGGATGTTCCACCTCCACCATTACATGCCATGTTGATGAAATTCGTAATATAGTTAGCGCTTCCCTGGCCTGGAGTTACGCCAGATGGACCAGCGCCCCAGTTACCTTCCGCAAAGACAAAGCCTTGGTTCCCTTCACGTGGCTTGAGCGCAGCGATACAGAAACCGTCTTTGCTATACGCACATTCAGCTGGGCTCTGGATGTTTTCAATGAAACCTGGCGAGTTGAGACCACCGGTGAAGTTGAATGTCTTTCCTTGGAGATATGGGTAGCGAACCGTGTCAGGCTGTTCGATACCAGAGTGGGCACGACCAGTTGTATTGTCCGAGTACTTCATCTTGGACTGGATGCTGTTCATGATCTGACGAGTGTTATACGACGCCTCGTAGACTATTGGATTGTCTGCAAAGAATGTGAAGTTGGTTCCTGTGTTGTAGGCATTCTTGAAGAGATCGATTTCGGCTTGTGTGAGCTGACGGTAGCTCAATTGCCAGTCACCCCAGACAACAAGATCTGCATCCTGGAGATCGGACGACTGGAGACGGCGACTACCGGAGAGATCGAGTGTGCGAACCTGGACATTCGATGGAAGATTGCTTGGCAAACGAGCTGCGGAATTCTGTGGACCAGCTGCGTATGTGGATGCGTGTACGACGACACAAGAACCATTGTTTGAAGAACTCGCAATAGAAGAGCTGACGCCACCACCACAGTTGTAGTTCAGCTGGAAGCTATCTGTGTATGGGCCGTAGCCGATATACATGGTGGCAACGTTAGAACCATTGGTCACTTCAACTTCATCGTTGTGATATCCACCAACCAATTGGTGCACACCATCGTCGTAGCGTTCGGCACTATTGTAGCCAGACACTGGCGTGTTTTTGGCTGTCCAGACACCGCCTTCAATAGTGAAACGTGCGTAGACTTTCTCAATGTATCCTGTGGGGAAACCAACGAAATCAACATGGCCGTTGGCACGATTGACGCCCAAGCTTGGACTCGTTCGATCGTATGCCCCCGTATCGGTAATGATGTTCCCATTGGAGTCAGTCAGATTGAATGTCTGACCATCTTGGATCACAGTGCCATCGTTCAGGCGAACAGTGTTATTGGCATTGCCACCACCAATGTTCTGAACTTCAATGAAGTTCACACGCACACGACACTGACCAACGGTTGGCTGCGAAGACGCGCTGGACGATGAGGTGGTGATGATACCGTTACAGTTGTAGAAGAGTTGGAAGCTGTCGTCGTTCGTGCTGTTTGCAATGTAAATCTGCGCAACGCTGGACCCATCGGTAATTACTTCATCGGTGTGAGAATAGTGAATGCTATCCCATCCGTGGAATCCCTGACCGTTACCTTCGAGACCGTTGAATCCACTCACGCCATTGGCCTGGCCTGTGAAAGAGCCATTTTCAACTGTCAGAGTGAGATAGTACTGCTCAGTGTCGGCAAATCCACCAACGGTCGTGTTCACGACACTCAGCTTTCCTGCTTCGCGACGAATATGCAGGCTAGTGTCATTTGCACCGTAATCTGAGCTATCGGTTATTGGTTGACCGTTTGCGGTTGTGACATCGAACGTCTGTCCTTCTGTCACAATCGTTCCATCGTTGAGGCGGATACTACCAACGGCATTGCCGCGGTTTGTATTTTTCACATCGATAAAGTGCACGCGCACACGACAGGTGCCAACACTTGTCTGGGATGATGTACTAGAAGCGACACTGGACGCAGCAGCAGACGACGATGTCGCCTGTGGGTTGCAGTTGAGTGGGCCGAAGTGAATGTCATCGATGATGTGACCTTCGCCACCATTATCAGTGAACTCGATACGCGCTACCTGGCCTGTAGAGAACTGAACGTGTGTGTTACGACCGGTAACGTTGCGTGTTTCGATGAGCTGTCCGTTGAGACCGTAGGAACGAATGATGACCTGTGGGATAGCGCCGAAGTCAGTGTCATCGACGTAGAAATCGATCGTGGAGCCGTCAACAGTTGCAGCTTGGCTTGGGTTGCTTGGGTTAACAAAGCGCATGATGGCAACCGTATTTGGCGATGCAAATGTTGGCGTTGTATTGACCGCAAGAACTGGGGATCCCGATGGCGCTGGGAGACCACCTGCTGTTGCAGACAACGGAACGATAGCAAGTGTGTACTGTCCGGATGCACGGTTCTCGACAGAGAAACGAACACCGCGGTTTTCGTACGGCTGGGCTCCATTCAGCTGACCTGTGATTCCAGCATCACCAAATGTGATGGTCTGTGCAGAGGTACAGCCATTGATTGTTGCACTCGATGCAACAGAAGACACGCTGGACACCGATGAGACAGACGATGTCCCCCCTCCATTTGGAGCGCCAAGAAGACGTCCGAATTGAAGATGATCGAGCTCGATCATTGCCTGGTTCACGTTTGGGTTCTGAATGACGTTCTTGAGCACGATGCGAGCAATGCCGTTGATATTCACCACACCGAAGAAACGATCTTCACCAACCGAGCCAACGTTTGTCTCGTCGCCGAGCTGATGTGTACCAGATGTGCCTACCTTATTACCATTGGCATCGTATGCATCAAATGAGTACTGCATGCCGGTCTGACTTGGAAGTGGACCATCTGTCCAGACGTATCCAACGTGTGTCGGAAGGCCGCCTAAGACCGAAGGATCGAATGTGAACGTGAGCTCATGTTCATTTTTATTGAAGAGGAAGCCCATGGATCCACAATCACCATACGGACACTGACCATTGCGAGAGCCGTCATCTTCATCGATAGAATCGACGAGGAGGTCTGAGGAACCTGGATACGTAATAGTGGCAGAGCCTGGCTTCTGCACAGACACACCAGGAACATTGAGAGCGAAGTCTTCAAAATCTTCGAGAACGAAATACTGGAACTGGCCGTTACACCCAACGAACGGACTGTCGCTGATACCGAGGTATGGCGATGGACCGTAGTAACCGTAACTCGTAGAACATCCGACGGAAGAACTGGAGCTAGCAGATCCGGATGTGGACGATGCAATGCTGGACGCAGACGATGCACCAATGCTGGAGCTTGAGGAAGCCGCACCAGAGGAGCTGCTATCGGATGAGGTGCTAGAACTCACCGACGAGAAGCTGGAGACAGACGACACACTGGAGTTGGATGACACAGAACTCGCAGCGCTGGAACTCACGGCAACAATGCTAGACGCGGATGACGCGCTACTTGCTGCGGACGAACTGATGCTGGAAAAAGTGGCAGAGCTCGAAGATGCATCTGACGACGTGCTACTCGAAAGGCTTGAGTTCAGAGACGATGAGAGTGCTGAAGACGAAAGTGAGCTGAACTGGGAGCTGCTGACGCTTGAGCTGAGCGATGAGAAAACGCTGGAGACACTAGACGAAAGGCTGCTGAATGCAGAAGAGCTCGAGTCAGCAACGAGAGAGGCAACGATCACTGGATCTGTCTCATCGTTGTCCGATGGATCAGTACATCCTGGATCTGTCATGTCGGGCTTGCCATCATTGTCGTTGTCGATGCCATCGGAACACTGTGTTGGGCTTTCACATGTGAGCACAGTGATGTATTCCTTGGCGGAACAGGCTGCGTTGAGAGACAAATTGCTTCCGTTCCAGCTTGCAGTGACGTGCGTGTCGCACTCGCCATCGGCGTATGCACTTGCGGACTTGGATACGACTTTTGGAAATCCTTTGAGTTCGCAAATGCGCTGCGCAGTCAGTTCATCATCGTGCACAAAACCAGAGCCAGGATCAGATTCTGGAATTGGCGTGAGATTCCCCATACCATTCACAAAAGAACGGATTTCCTGCGCACTGGTAAATGTGAACTGCGCACCAACAGCACCAGATGTTTCCACAATTCCTGGGAAGACTGGCAACGACCCAATCTGCGCTTGGATGAGGAACAGAGAGACGATCGCAACCGCGGCGATATGCTTCTTGATCTGTGTCATACAAAACGTGGAAAGGAAAGTAGACAAAAGGGCTAATTCGACAAAAAAGGGAGTAATAGTAGGCCTTACTTCCTATATTGTCAAATAAAATTTTTGTTGCAAAACATCGAAATTTCGCCTCTGGCTAGGGTCTACTGGCTTTTTTGCCCTACTGACGAGCAAAACCGACAATTCCGAGGATAAGAACCGCGAGTCCGGCGAGGATAAAAATCGGCAGGAGAGAGATGGAGTTTTCCGCAGAATTTTGCGCTGGAAACAGGACAAATTCTTGCGCATGCGCTGTCTCAAAAAGGACACTCTGTGCGCCTGTTTGCGGAAGCACCACAGAAGCGTACATCGGCTGGGGGGTAGTCACGTTCTCGGACGGAAATACTGCATTTTCCGCATTGGTAAGGGCTCCCTGAGCTGTCTGATGATCAAAATCGATGGTGGCACACGCGACCTGCATGTCTACACCACTACCCATGGTGGAGCTCTTGAGATTTTGAAGACTCGGAGCATCCTCACAACGAGCAATATTCTTGTAAATAGCGGTCAGATACTTCGTCTCGCCTTTCGCAAAATCGACGGTGCAACGGACTTCGTTTCCTACGCGTTCACAGCCCTTTGTAGAGAGCTCCGTATCAAGTTCGGCACCGCTCGGAATATCTCCATGGATAATGGTAATCCCCTTCCGTTCTTGCTCAGAATTATTCTTTGTATAGAACGTGTACGCAGTTCTGCGACCTGTCGGAGAGCTCTGAACAGAGCCAGAAGTGCGAGGTCGACTTGCAAGAGTTGAGCCTGTGAAACCACCACCACTTCCCGCCCAAAGAGGACGAGTCAGCAGCTCAGATGGAGGATCATTTCTGTAGCGAAAACTCGGTAACTCCTGCATAGAGTACCGATGACCTCCAGGACATCCAACGAGGCCGGGGATACACGGAGCTTCAGGAAGCATATAGGATATATATTTTATAATATATTTAATATTTGTCAATATCACATGCGGGCTAGAAATGCGTTATAGCCTATAATCAGACCTCATGCAGAACGTAGCTGAACTTATCGAGTCCGCGTATGACCAATACGCAGATGCCATCTTTCGACACTGTTATCTGCGGCTTTCCAACCGCGAACGTGCGAAAGAATTGATGCAAGACGCGTTCATAAAGGCATACGAATATGCAGGGAAAGGAAATCAGATCGAGAATATTCGAGCCCTCCTTTATAGGATCGCCAATAACCTGATTATCGACCATGTGCGCAAAGCGAAAGAACTGTCGTTAGATGCTCTCGCGGAATCTGGTTTTGACCCTATGGGAAGCGACGGAAGCGAGGTCGGCCGTGGCCTTGAGGAAGAGCGAATGGTGCACACTTTGGCGAAACTGAGCCCAGAAGATAGGCAGCTCATTGTCTTGCGCTTTGTCGATGAGCTGAAGCCACAGGAAATCGGCGAAATGATGGGTATAGCCGCAAACACTGTCTCGGTACGTATTCACCGAGCACTGAAAGAACTTAAGTCACATCTCAAGAAACCATGAGAGACGAGTTGGATGTGTTCCTCGACGGCCTAAAGAATATTCGGCTCTCTGCAGCGGAAAAGTCTTCGATACAGGCAGGCGTACGGAATCATGTAAGGAACGGTGCTCATGCACGTCTTACAGGAGACATGGACGAGAAAGGTTTCCTTCAGACGGCTCAAAATGTACGACTTTCCCCTGCGGAAAGGGTCCTCATTCGCGAGTCGTTGATTGAGCATATGAGTAAGCAGAAAGGCATTTCGTGGTCTGGACTTCTTCGTCGCATGGTGTCTGTCACAGCGGCATTCGTCATCATTGCGGGGTCTGGCGCTGGCCTTTCCTATGCTGCGGAGAGCTCTCTTCCTGGTGACCTGCTCTACCCAGTAAAAGTTCAGGTCAATGAGCCACTTCTGACATCACTCAATCGTACCCCGGAAGCTCGCGCTCGTTTCGAGGCGCGCAAAGCACAACGACGACTGGAAGAAGCGCAGGCACTGGCTCAACGCGCATCGCTGAAGGCCGATGTCGCAGAGAAAATTATGACTCGTTTCCAGGAACACACTGCACAGATTCAGACAGAAATGCAGATGCTCATTGACGCGGAGAAAAATTCGGAAGCGAGCGACATTGGCATCGATTTCGACGCAACGCTCGTTGCATACGGCAACGTACTGAATGCCTTGAATGCAGACGCTCAGACGACAGAAATTGCCACGCTTGTCGATGCTGTACATGAGGCGCGTTTGCAAACAGAAGAGGCGACACTCAGTGCTGCACGAAAGAACAGAAATATGGCAAAGGAAAACATCGAAAAAGCATGGTCTGAAGCCAAAAATGAGATAGACGCTGTCCAGAAGATTTTGAGTAATCCTGGCCGACCGCTTGCTCCAGAAGTACAGAAGAGACTTCGTAGTGCGCAGGAAGTATTGGAAATTTCCGGCTCGGCATCTTCTGCAACAGATGACGAACAATTGCGATGGAGTCGCTCCGCACTCCGTAACGCTCGCGAAGCAAAAGCATTTATCAATCTTTCGGGTCGCACCTCTTCCGCAGGAAGTGAGAATAACGACGACTCCGATCTTCATATCCGCCAAAAGCAAGACGCAGAATTCTCTACATCAGTGCGTTTGCGTATGACCAAGAAGCGAGTACAGCAAGCAGAAAAGAGAATCCGTGAAACATTGAAAGATTTGGATGAAAATACAAGTGTGAATATTGAAACGCGCGTCGAAGGGACAAGGCAACTCCTGGATATCGCAAACACGCAGCTGGAGAATGGAAATCTCGATGAAGCACTGGAGACATCGGACTCTGCGCTCGACCATGCAGACTCTGTGACAGAAGACATTGAGAAGCTGGTTCCTGGACTGTAGTCGTTCTTGCAGGAATGGCGGCATTTCCAGTACTCTCTGCACCACGCATGAAGCCGCTTTCAACTGCAGAAATTCGGCAGAAGTACTTGGACTTCTACAAGTCCAAAGATCACGCTGTGATTCCCGGGGCGAGCCTGATCCCAGAGAATGACCCAACCGTTCTCTTTACGACAGCCGGAATGCACCCCCTCGTCCCCTACCTCATGGGGCAGGCGCACCCCATGGGTAAGCGTGTGTGTGATGTACAGCTCTGTGTTCGCACCCAGGACATCGATGAAGTTGGTGATGCAAGTCACCTCACGTGCTTCGAAATGCTCGGTCGCTGGAGTATGGGCGACTACTTCAAAGAGAAGACCATCGAATGGAGTTACGAATTCATGACGAGCGTTCTTGGTATTCCGAAAGAGAAATTCGCCGTCACCTGTTTTGAGGGCGACACAGACGCCCCACGTGATGATGAATCTGCCGCACTCTGGATGAAGGTGGGCGTACCGAAAGAACGCATTGGATTCCTTCCGAAAGCCAAAAACTGGTGGGGGCCTGCCGGTAAAACTGGCCCCTGTGGACCAGACACGGAAATGTTCTACTGGGTCGGAAAGTCCGCTGTGCCGCCCGCTGGCAGCAATCCTGCCAATGACGATGCGAACTGGATGGAAATCGGCAACGACGTCTTGATCCAGTATGAGAAATTGGAAGATGGATCATTTGTGCCACTCAAGCAGAAGAACCTCGATGAAGGGTGCGGACTTGAGCGTTTGGCATGCGTGCTTCAAGGAGTCGAAAGCGTGTACGACACCGATGAGTTCCAATCACTCATGAAGATCGTCTATCCAGACCAACACCTGCTCAATGCTTCTGAGGAAGGCGAAATGCTGAAGCGTCATGTACGTATCATCGTCGATCACTTGAAGGCTTCCACCTTTATTATTGCCGATGGCGCGGTGCCCTCGAACGTCGATCAGGGCTACGTGCTGCGAAAATTGATCCGTCGTGCTATTCGCTCACTCCGTAAGCTCTACATCGAACGCGACCTGAATTTTGAAACATCGATGTACTGTTCCAAGATCGCTCGCACTGTCATCAAGCAGTACGGAAGTTTCTACACACATCTCCAGAAGAAAGAGAATGAGATCTTGCAGATCCTCGATAAGGAAGAAGGTCAATTTAAGAAAACTCTCCTGGAAGGACTCAGGCACTTTGAGAAAATTACGAAGAGCCTGAGTGGAACAACCATCGACGGACAGACCGCCTTCCACCTGTATGACACGTACGGCTTCCCTATCGAAATGACGCGCGACGTCGCGACAGAACAAGGTCTCAAAGTTGATGAAAAGGGCTTCCAGAAGGCCTTCGAGGAACATCAGGCCAAGTCTCGTGCAGGTGCCGAAAAGCGTTTTGCTGGTGGCCTTGCCGATCACTCGGGCGAAACGACCAAGCTCCACACTGCCACTCACCTCTTGAACCAAGCGCTCCGGACTGTCCTTGGCGATCACGTGTTTCAGAAAGGAAGCAACATCACTGCCGAGCGCCTACGCTTCGACTTCTCCCATCCAGAGAAGATGACGCCGGAGCAGATCAGGAAAGTGGAAGATTTGGTGAACGAAGCGATCAAAGCCGACGCACCCATCTCCTTCTCTGTCATGACAGTCGACGAAGCCAAAGCCGCAGGAGCCATTGGAGTCTTTGAGAGTAAGTACGGCGAAAAAGTGAAGGTCTACTCCATGGGCAAGTACTCCAAAGAAATCTGTGGTGGTCCACATGTGGCTCGTACAGGCCTTCTCGGCCACTTCAAAATTCAAAAAGAAGAGTCGAGCTCCTCGGGCGTTCGTCGCCTCAAAGCGATTGTCGAAGGCGGTCCGAAGGACGTGGAAGTAGCGAAGGAAGCCTAGTTAACTCACCCATCCACGCACGCGCATTGCCTCGATAATGCGACCAACACCGATATTAAAAGCCGCATCGCGGTAGGAAATCTTCTTTCGCTTGGCCTCGGCACGAACGTCGTCGAAGGCAGTAAGCATAATACGCTTAAGTTCACGGTCGACTTTCTCGGCAGTCCACTGGTCACCAGAGCGACCTTGCACCCACTCGAAATACGAGACAGTGACACCACCAGCATTCGCCAAGACGTCTGGCACAACCATGACATGTTTCGCATTCAAAATTTCATCAGCATCAGGAGCGACAGGACCATTGGCGAGTTCTAAAATAATTTTTGCTTTCACGTCCTTGGCATTTGCCTTCGTGATGACATTATCGAGCGCTGCTGGAATGAGGATGTCACAATCGACAGTGAGCAGTGCTTCATTGCTGATTACTTCGGTTTGATCGAGCTTGAGCTTCTCGATGTCACACACAGATCCTTCGCAGTACTCACCTCGTACTGACCCCGTCTTCTTCTTGTACTTCTGAATGCGAATAGGATCCAGACCGTCGGCGCTGTAGATGCCACCGTGTGAATCGGATACTGCTACGATCTGAGCACCAGCATTGTGGAGAAACATTGCGATTTCAGAGCCTGCGTTTCCAAATCCTTGAACCGCAACACGCAGCTCGGACATGTCCATCGCCTCGGACTTCACCAGTTGTTCCAAGATGAAGAATCCACCCTTGGCTGTGGACTTATCGCGACCTAGGGAACCACCGAACGAGAGTGGTTTTCCCGTAATCACTGCTGGCGAATAGCGACCTGTCACCTTTTCATATTCATCGCGCATCCAGGCCATAATTTGCGGATTCGTATTCACATCTGGCGCCGGAATATCCACATCGGGACCAATATCTTTGGCGATGGCACGCATATACGCACGGCTCATGCGCTCGAGCTCTGCTCTGGATAATGTCTTCGGATCGACCTGAATACCACCCTTGGCTCCTCCAAATGGAATATTCACGACTGCTGTTTTGATCGACATGAGAGCAGCCAGAGCTTTTACCTCTTCCTCATCGGCTTCGGCATGGTAACGGATGCCGCCTTTATACGGACCACGCGCGTTGTTGTGCTGCACGCGCTCCGCCTTCACTTTCACCTCTTTGCCTGTGTCATCCTTGAAAGAAATCGTTTCCTTCAGAATTTTTTGTGGCTTGAGAAGCATTTCCGTCTCTTTTTTGGAAAGCTTCAAACGGTCAAAAGCACCGTGCATAAAGTGCATGGCGCGGTCGTAGGGAGTGAGTGAGGCCGGCATAGGTGGAGTATACCGAGAAAGCAGATTGTGGCGAGAAATTGCACCATTATTTTGGTAAAGACGGCTCAGGGCAGCAAAAATCTCTAAGTCACGGTACACTTGTCCTATGTCCCGCCGCTTCTACAGCAGTATTGCCATCGTATTTGGACTTTTACATCCCCTAACGCTGTGTGCCATGCAGACACAGACGTTCGACCTAGCCGCAGGAGAGGTAAATGCATCATGGCAAGGTATTGGGCCGATACAGATGCAGAAACAAGCCGATGGAATTTTACTCTCAGTAGGAAGCAGCACAGGCATGTTGCTCACTGAAACGCAGGCAGCCTTTCTGGCTGATGCTGCAACTGTCGTGGTAAGTACACAACAGCCAACAAATCTGCACTTCGTGTGGATGTATACCGATGATACAAGTCGCACAACGTACAGTGTCCCACTCTCCTTTTCTTCAGGAGCGAGACGCTCTGCATCGTTCTCTCTCACGAATGTTCATGAATGGTTAGGAGGAAAGAAAAAAGTCGGCCTCGTTCTTCCCCCACAGACATCAATCCTCCTGCATCGTATCGATTTTCACCGATGGAATTTTTTCGAACGAGTCATGGAAAATATTCAGGCATTCTGGACGTTTGATGAATACCGACCGTACTCCATCAATTTCACGTGGGGACCACAGCTTGCATCGAATACCATCGAACGGAATGAGTTGTATGCAACACTCCCGCCAACATCGACATCTGCAACACTTGTCACGTACGAAATTCTCCTGGGCATTCTCATCCTCGTCGTCGCATTCACCTCCATCCGTCCGCGAGAGGATCGTACGACGCAGATCGTAAAACGCATGTCGATCGTCTTCCTTGTTGTATGGGTGGTATTCGATATGCGCATGGGTAGCGAGTTTCTCTCATGGGTAAGCCACGATCAGAGCACGTACATTGGGGAAAATACGTCGATACGAACATTGCGTGATCGTGATCGTTTCTACGATTTTGCACAGTTTGCTACCCCACTCGTGTCTGACCGTGAAACGTACATTTTCTTCGCGGAGCAGCCATGGCCATACCTCGGACTTATGCGCTACCTCACGTACCCCGCCATTCCTGGCATCGACTATGAGAAGGATGATACGTGGGTCATCTACAACCGACCGGACATTCAGATCAGTCCTGCAAATCAGCTCACAATCGATGGCACTGCAATTTCTGAACCAGGCAGTCTCCTTGGGCGTTTTGATAGCGACTCTTTTATTTTCCGCGTCTCTCGCTCATGAATATTCTCGCTTTCATTCTTGGCATTGGACTCACGACTGTCATCGGCTGCTTGTCCGTTGCAATTGTTCAAGGAAAGCAACCCGTACTTACCAACATGGAGCGCCTTGCTTTCGGGATTGTACTCGGGCCAACAATCTCCATGTTCTTGGTGTTTGTTCTGCATATTCTTGGACTCGTCTCATTTACACTTCTTGGCTTCTTGGTGCCTATTCTTGTACTTCTTGCGATCGTGGTTGGCATGAGCACCAAACAAGGAACACTTCGCGCATTTGTCTCGAAAGATGTGTACGTACCTTCTCATCAACCACTCAAAAAGTGGGGAAAGATCACGCTCGGCATTCTCGTCGTATGGACAGTGATTAAACTTATCGCAGGTGCCTACGACCTCACGATGGTTCCCACATACTGGGATGACTCGTTCAATAACTGGAACATGCGAGCCAAGCTCTTCTATCAAACCGAAATGCTGACTCTCGAAATTCCAAACGGCAATGGTGCAATACAGTCGGCACAGGGTGTGGGCTCGTATCCACCAACTGTATCGATGGTGAAAACATGGCTGTCGGTCGTCCGCGGAAGTTTCCAGGAGCCACTCATCAATAGCGTACACGTCGTCTGGCTTTTAGGTCTTCTGTTAGGCTTCTTTGCCACGTGTCGTCGCTATCTTAACCGCAACTGGTCACTCCTTGCCCTCTATGGACTCGTGTCACTACCACTCTTTCTGATCCATGGAAGTAATCCCTATGCTGATATTTTTGTTGCGGCTCACCTGTTCCTGACGGTGATGACAGTGCTTGGCATCACACGATCGACGCATGCACACGAGCTCAAGATCTGGCTCAGACTTTTCGGACTCGCACTTGGACTTCTTATCTTTACCAAAAATGAAGCGCTGATTCTCCATACGCCGCTCTTGATACTGGCGGCTGCATGGGCGCTGTACGATCGAACAAAAGCCACTGTCATCTCAAAAGATGCGCTTCCTCGATCAATTGCTGTCGCTTCTCTCTTCGTACTCTCGTTCGTTCTTCCATGGCTCGGATTTAAGTGGATCAATGGACTCACGTTCGGAAATGCAAAATCTGTCAGTGGCGTGTCATTCGTGCTCAACCCACAAGTGGCACGTGCCATATGGTTCCACTTCACACACGAACCAAACTGGCTGCTTCTCCCCTTCGTCTTGCCGTTCTTCCTCATTGTCTCTGGCAAGAAAGGATTCGAAATGCCGACAGGCATTCTTGCGCTCATTGCGTGTCTGTCTGTTATTGGGCAAATGACGCTTTTCCTCATCATTCCATCGCTCGCGACGGAAGCAATCGATCAGACAGGCATCAGCCGCGGGCTACTGCAAATTGCACCTATTGCGATGCTGCTAACAGTCCTGCTCATTGATAGGGTATATCAACACGATGAAACCGCGCCCACGAAGGGGCGCTCTGGTTATTAAAAAGGAGAGCGGCCGTTCGTGGGCGCTGAATTTAAGGTTTGGAAATTAATCCTTCAGGAAATCCACCTTCTGTCCTTTGTGACGGCGCCAATATAACCAGGCCAGGACAACTCCGACAATGAGTACCATCACGATCTTTAAGATCGTTTCGGCCGTGTCGAGACCATTCATGAGTGAATCTGCTGCAGAGAGACCCGTGAAACCCAGGATCATGAAGAACAGGTTGCGGACGTAAAAACCAACAAACGTACTCATGAAGAAGGTGCGAGCACGAATCTTCAGGACACCGACAACAAGAGATAATGGCGTGCTTGGCATCACCGGAATCGCACGAAGCCCAAGGAGTATCCACAAATCTTTTTGTGATCCACTAAAATGCTTACCGAAACGTTCCAGGTGCTGATGTGTCACACCGAAATATTTTCCAACGCGAGGAACTGCCACGTCTTCAAATTTTGCACCAAGGAAATAGAAGATCCATGCACCCGCTGTCTTTGCGAGTGTGGCAAGTAGACAGATCCAGAGAAGGTACACAATACCCATGTGCTGTGCTTCGGCGATGGTGCCCGAGAGGCTGGCAACGAGTGGCGATGGAATTGGGGCGATGATTTCTTCCACAATGCCGCCAACAATCACAAAGAGCGGGAGCGGAACAGAATTTGCGATGTGCTGTAACCAGGTAATGACGGCGTCAAACATAGTGGGCAGATACTACCGATGGCAGAGGCGAATACCCCTTGTCACATCAAGAATCTGTTATAATGTGGTTCCTATGACCGCTGAACGATCCGACCATAATCAATACATTGCGCTCTCGGTGCAGACGATGGTGTATATGAGACCGAACGCCCATTCTGCTCCTGATATTGCCCAAGTAATTGAAAAAACTGGTGCCTATACAAGCAATCAAGTACTCCATGTTATCGCCAAAATGGAGCAGAGGGGCAGCATCATCAATCGTGATGGGAAATACTCAACGCCGAGCTTTGTTAACGCCTAACCAAGCGCAGCTGCTGCAGCCGACAGCTCCGCAAGCTCGTTTGTGATGCCTGCCTGGCGTGATTGGTTGTACGTGAGAGTCAGGTCGCCGATGAGATCAGACGCGTTATCGGAAGCATTGCGCATCGCGACCATACGAGCCGAATGCTCGGAGGCAGTGGATTCCAAAAGCGCCTGATACATCTGCATTTCCGTTATTTGTGGCAAGATGCGATCTAACACTTCTTCGGCAGAAGGTTCGAATGTGTACGTCACTCGCCTCTCTTTCTCTGCCTCTGAGTCACGCGGCACGAGTCGCTCCGTCATCTCACGAACGTTATCGCGAGAGATAGGAAGGAGTACTTTGGCTGTTGCCTGTTGTACAAGTGGCGAGACGAAGTCTGGATATAACACCACCACGTGGTCGTATTCCCCACTCTGGAAACTATCGAGTGCCAATCGTGTTATAGGAAGAATGTCCCGGAACTGCGGACGAACAGACATCGCGGGAAATGCAGCAACAATCTTCTGGCCAGTTCGCGTGAGGAATTGCTGACCTTTCTTTCCAATTGCAACGAAGGAAGCGCTTTGGAAGGTGCCAAGCTCTTCCAGTCCCTTCAGATACTTCGCGACAAGGCGTGTCATCTGTGTATTGAAGTTTCCTGCAAGGCCACGATCGGAGGTAAAGAGAATGATGAGAACATTCTTCAGTGGACGCGTGCCGAGTGCTGGATGTTCACTGCTACTGGCGAGCGCCACTCGCTCCAAGATACTCCACGCTGTGCGAGAGTATTTGCGTAGCTGCATCGCACTCTGAATTGCTCGTCGCATTTTCGATGCCGAGACTAGCTCCATCGCCTTCGTCACCTGGCGTGTGGATTTCACACCTTTGATCTTGTGCCGAAGCTCGCGAAGGTTTCGTGCCATACCTACTTTTTGTGCTTCGATTCTTTCTTTTCGTAGTCACGCTTGTCGACCAATTTCTGAAGAATCTTCTGTAGATCAGCATCGACGTCTTTCGTAATTTCTACGGCGAGCGCCTTCATCAGCGTTGTCTTGGATCGTACAACAGTGAGGTAGTCATCCAAGAATTGGCGAACATCGGCGAGTGGAATAGTATCCAAGTATCCATTCACACCAGCGTAGAGCATCGCTACCTGCTCAGACACGAGGATGGGCGCGTACTGATCTTGCTTTAAGATTTCTGTGAGACGCGCGCCGCGATCGAGCTGCTTCTTCGTTGTTGCGTCCAAGTCGGAACCAAACTGTGCAAAGACAGCAAGTTCGCGGTATTGAGCCAAATCTAAACGCATACGGCCGGCGACTTTCTTCATGGATTTCACCTGCGCTGCAGAACCAACGCGTGAGACCGATGTTCCTACGTTCACTGCAGGACGAACACCTTTGTAGAAGAGATCGCTCTCTAAGAAGAGTTGTCCATCAGTGATGGAAATCACGTTTGTTGGAATATATGCAGAGATGTCACCTGCTTGCGTTTCAATGATGGGAAGTGCGGTGATGGAGCCGCCACCGTGCTTGGGGTCCATACAGACAGCACGTTCAAGCAAGCGCGAATGGAGATAGAAAACGTCTCCAGGATAGGCCTCGCGTCCAGGTGGACGACGGAGGAGGAGCGATATTTGACGATATGCCCACGAATGTTTGGAAAGATCGTCGTAGACGATAAGCACATCCTTCCCCTGGTCTAAGAAATACTCAGCGATTGCACAACCTGAGAATGGTGCGATGTAGGACATCGATGCAGATTCCGACGCTGATGCGGCAACCACTACCGTGTAGGGCATGGCTCCGCGCTTTTCGAGCTCAGAGACAATTTTGGCGATTTTCGCTTCCTTCTGACCAATGGCGACATACACACATGTGACTGGTCTGTCGGTATTCTGGGTCTGTTTCTGGTGCAAGATCGTGTCGATGGCAACTGCTGTTTTTCCGGTCTGACGATCGCCAATGATGAGCTCACGCTGACCACGACCAATCGGAATAACTGCATCGATAGCAGTGATACCTGTCTGAAGCGGACGACGCACGGAGGTGCGAACGATGACACCAGGTGCAATCTTTTCCACAGGATAGAATATTTTAGGCTCAAGAGTTGGACCACTATCCTTCGCTTCCCCAAGCGCATTCACAACACGGCCAATGAGCTCATTGCCAATGGGGACAGAAAGCACGCGACCCATTGCTTTCGCGCTGTCGCCTTCTTTGATACCCGCTCCGTCGCCAAAGATAATGGCACCGACTGTTTCTGTTTCTAAATTCAAAGCACTGCCAATGACGCCGTTACCGAAATCGATCATTTCTGCAGCACCAATACTGGAAAGACCCTTGATCTTCACGATGCCGTCGCCCACGGCCGTCACTGTGCCAACGTGCTGACGTGTGCCGCCGCTTGTTTCCAAGGAATCGATCTGCTTACTCAGCAATGCCTGAATATCTTTGGTGAGACTCATGTGGTGGGGAAAGTTTTTAAATGTTCTGTCGCACGAGTGAGGGCACCACGCACGCTACGGTCTATGCGTACATCTTCGTACAGCAGAATGGCGCCACCCAACAGTGTTGGATCGGCTTTCTGAATGAGATCGATGGGACGTGCAAGCTTCTCTTCGAGCAACTCCTGGATCTTCTGCGCTGACGCGTCAGCGTTTCCCATGGGCGTGATAAGCGTGACAACGAGCACTCGACCTTTGCGTGCAATTTCACGACTCAAATCACGGCTCAGCTGCGTGGTATCGGCCTGCATATTATGTGCCTCGAGCAATTGATACGCTGTATCAATGGCACTCTGCGCGATGGTTTTGGTCGTTGGCTTGTGCATTACGCAATGAGAGTAGGAATATCTTTCTCGAGTGATTTGAGAAGTTTCTGCTGATCTTTGTCATTAAATTCACGTTCTAAAATCTTCTCGGCAACTTTCACGCCGATGGAAATCACTGTGCTCTGCAAATCTCCCAAGAGTTTGCGACGCTCATCTTCCAGCTGCTTCCGACCTTTCTCCAGAAGTTCTGTTGCTTCTGTTTTTGCTGCTTCTAACATTTCTTTTTTCATGGCATCAGCTTCCTTCTGTGTCTGCTTCAGAATTGCCTTGGTCTCATCGTCTGTCTCTTTCAAGCGCTTCATGCGTTCCTTCTCTGTTGCGGCAGCTTGCTTCTCGACAAGCTTGGCTTGTTCCATGGACTTTTCGATACGCATTCTGCGTTGGTCGATGACGTTGAGAACAGGTTTATACAGAAGCCACGTCAGAGCCCCAAGCAGAATGGCGAAGTTTATCGCCTGTGCTATGAGCATCCCCCAATCGATGCCAAGAGTCTGAAGAATTTCCATAGAAAGAGGAGAAAGAGGATTAGACGAACTTAATAATGAGAGCCACGACAAGTGCGTAGATAGCAATTGCTTCTGCGAAGGCTGCTGTCAGGATCATTGCAGTTTGGATACGCGCTGCTGCTTCTGGATTGCGTCCAATGGCAGCGCTGGCCATACCACCGACAATACCGATGCCAATCGCGGGGCCAATGGCTCCAAATCCCATGACGATGGCCATGGCGAGATCCTTGATATCAAATGCCGCAGCTGCAGCAGCAAGATCTGTATTGGCAGGTTCTTGTGCGAGCACGAGAGCAGGAACGAGTGCTGCACCGAGACCAAGGAGGAGAGACAGTTTTTTCATACGAGGGAGAAGAAAGAAATAAGGGGGAGAAAATCAGTGAGCGGGCGCCCCGCGTGGAGCTTCGTGTTCATCGCCATGGGGTGTGACAGCCATTTTGATGAACGCGAGAGTGAGGAGTGAGAATACAAGTGCTTGGATAATCCCTACGAAGAGCTCTAATCCCAGGAAGGGAATGGGTACAGCGTATGGAACGAGGAACGACACGACGACGAGAAGGACTTCTCCGGCAAAAATGTTTCCAAAGAGACGGAAAGTGAAGGAAATCAACCGAGCGAATTCACCAACAAATTCTAAAATTCCGACAAAGGTGCTAATGGGATTTTTCCATGGTGGAACAAAATACTTGCCAAGGTGTGAACCAATACCGAGTGATGTGACACCAAGGATTTGCGTTGCAATGACTGAAATGAGGGAAAACGCGAGCGTTGTATTCACATCGGCGTTCATGGAACGGAAGAGTGGCACGTTGGCCGCATGACCATCGTGCAGCATGGCAACAGTAATACTTCCGACTCCGGGGAAGATACCAAGCCAGTTGGCCATCATGATGAAGAGGAAGAACGTTGCGATCATCGGGAAGATTTTTCGCATGAGTGACTTGTCCTGGAGAATGGAATCGAAAAAATCAAAGAGTCCCTCCACAATCATCTCCACAGCAGTCTGGAAGCGGCCAGGAACTAGCTTGTAACGAGTACAGCGTGCAATGATGGCGAGCAGAATGAGCACAGCCATTGTGAGCCATGCCATGACGAGGGTATTGCGAACACCGAAGGCGCCAATGTGCGCAACCGTTTCCGAAGCCAGTGTCGGTGCGTGGATGGTGCTCATGCTGGCGGAAAGGAGGAAATGATTGCCTTCACTTTTCGGTAGACAGCAATGCTGGAGAGGATGAGCGCGATGAAGAGTCCGAGAAGCATATACATCGGCGAGGTGCCGTACGCTTTATCCATGTACGCACCACCGAATCCGAATGCGAATGCTGGGAGTGCAATGAGGTACCCAAGCTGACCTGCCAGGCTTAAACTCATGCCCATGGCCTCGCGGTCACGCTTCACAGTTGCCGATGACATGGGAGAAGCGTTCATGATTGACCAGGAGTTGGCATGTAGGCACGGCGTGCGCGGTAGCGACGCACTGTCTTTAAGCGTGCAAGCTCTCTGTCTAAGAGAGCGGTTGCCTCTGCGAAACTCATTGCATCTTCGCTCTTCTCAGTCATTAATTTCTCGGCTTTCGCTTTCGCAGCTTCCACTGCTTCTTCTTCCAATGAATCGGCACGATCAGCAATGTCAGAGAGGACACGCACCGATCCACCATCGACCTCTATGACACCTCGCGAAACAGCGAAGATCATCTCCCCTTTCTCGTTTCGCACAACCATAGAACCAGGCATCAGAGTAGAAATGATCGGAATATGCTTCTCAAGCACCGTGATCTCCCCATCTGCAGACGGCAGCGTGACCGAGACGACGTTGCCGTCGTACACAGTTTCATCTGGCGTAATCAGTTGGAAATGGAGCATTGGAGAAGAATATTGAATACAGAATATAGAATTCAGCTGGGGATATTTTTAATCAATCCGGTAATAAGCTTACTGATAAGAATCGTTCGCTCTGCAAAAGCAGCGAAAATTTCCTTTTTGATAAGATCAACATCTTTGCAAAAGAGTAACTGGTTCTGAACTTCTCGCAATGAACTTAAAGCCATTGTATAAAATTGCGTCTTCTCTTTCGGCGATCTTCGAGAAAAACCTTCAGCTATATTCGAGCTTATGGAAAGAGCCGATCGTCGTATTTGAGATGTGACACCAAATAATTCTTCTTTAGGAAATTCTTTGGATACTTTATAAATATCCACAGACAACACGTGTGCTTCGCGCCATGCGATCAAATCAGTGAATGATTTGATTTTTCCTGTCTTCTCGCCAGTGGTAGCAAAAGGTACTTGCTGCATTCTGAATTCAGAATTCTATATTCTTATTTCGTCGATGGTGCCCTTCATGAAGAAGGCTTGCTCTGGGTACTCGTCGTACTTGCCGTCCAAGATTGCCTTGAAGCTTCGAACAGTTTGGTCGCGCGGGACGAATGCGCCTGGAATACCGGTGAATGTTTCCGCGACATAGAACGGCTGACTTAAGAAGCGCTGGACTTTGCGAGCACGCTGGACGGTGCGCTTGTCTTCTTCGGTGAGCTCTTCCATACCAAGAATCGCGATGATGTCTTGGAGCTCTTTGTATCGCTGGAGCACCTTCTGCACACCACGCGCCACATTGTAGTGCTCTTCGCCCACGATGGATGGAGTTAAAATTGTCGAGGTGGAGTCGAGTGGATCAACCGCTGGATAAATACCGAGATCTGCAAGGGCGCGTGTGAGAACAATGGTGGAGTCCAAGTGACCGAAGGTTGTGGCTGGTGCTGGGTCTGTCAGGTCATCGGCAGGAACGTAGACTGCCTGGACAGAGGTGATGGATCCTTTATTGGTGGATGTAATGCGCTCCTGCACTTGTCCCATCTCATTCGCAAGTGTTGGTTGGTAGCCCACTGCGGATGGAATGCGGCCAAGAAGAGCCGAAAGCTCAGCTCCTGCTTGAGTGAAACGGAAGATGTTATCGATGAACAGGAGCACATCGCGTTCTTCTTCGTCACGGAAGTACTCCGCCATGGAAAGTGCCGAGAGTGCCACGCGCAGACGCGGTCCTGGCGGCTCGTTCATCTGACCGAAGACGAGAGCAGTCTTTTCCAAAACGCCCGAATCTTTCATTTCGTAATACAAGTCATTCCCCTCGCGACTACGCTCGCCCACTCCAGCAAAGACAGAGTATCCACCATGTTCTGTCGCAATGTTTCGAATCAATTCCTTCACAACGACGGTCTTCCCTACTCCCGCACCACCGAAAAGACCCACTTTTCCGCCTTTCAAGATGGGACAAATGAGGTCAATGACTTTAATGCCCGTCTCCAGAACTTCTGTCTGTGTCGACTGATCCGTGAATTTTGGCGCTGGTCGATGAATAGGGTATGTCGCCTTGGCCTTCACGTGAGAAAGTCCATCGATTGGACTTCCTAATACGTTAAACATACGCCCGAGTGTTTCGGGTCCGACTGGTACCGAGATGGGCTCTCCTGTGTCTTCCACATCGATGCCACGCTTCAACCCTTCTGTTGCGCCCATTGCGACTGTGCGCACAACGCCCTTTCCTAAATGTTGTTGCACCTCCAATGTAAGAATCTCTTTTCCATTCTTTACTTTGAGCGCATGGAAAAGCTTCGGTGGATCTCGATTGGTATCGAATACACAATCTACAACAGCACCGACTACCTGTACGACCTGTCCATTTTTCGCCTGTGCTGAGTGAGAAGTTGTTGCCATATGTAGGTTAACCTTCATTCTATGAAGTACGGACAGACATGCAAGACATTCCTTTGGCTGTTTGCTCAACAAAAGTGCGCTCTAAGACCCTTGATTTTTTGAGGATCATCCATGAGTGTAATCAGTTGTGTGTGAAGATTGCATCACACAATATTTTTATTATTTTGCGAAGGTCAGCAGGGGCGCAGGGTCGTAGTCTGAGGGTGTACTTGCCAGACTATTTATGATGTATAAATTTTGTATACAATTTAAGTTTTAGCAAATCCAAAATAGATTTCACCGCACTTTGAGGTAGGTAGAAGATTGAACTAATTCTGTGTTCAATTTTGTTCACAATATGTAGTCGTACACTGATTGTGGAAATGCATCGAGCCCTAGTGTTTGCGGAAAAGTCAGAAGTGAATATGATGAAGCGATCCCGGACAGAAAAGGATCACTTCCCTCCTCCAAACAGCCCAACAGTAAGCCAAGGAGTAGCGAGAAGACCAAGATCATTCACATCACAGCTAAAACTGCGGAGAGGATGATGATCGCACGTTAACTTCGACTCGTTCCTCCCGGCCACACACATGCAACCTTTGCACACTTCTGGGTATAGGTAACGTGACATCGCGGTCTGTGGTCATCATTCTCTCCGCCTGCATAATGACGTCTTCCATCTTCGTTGAGATTAATGAATGGTTGATGCACCCAACTTACTTCCCAGTGTTTCCCTTAGCTCCCTCAAGGACTTGTGGCAAACCGGTACGGGGACTTCGGCTGGTTCCGAGGAGAAACAAGAAACCACAATGCGGGCGAAGATGGGAATCTCCCCTTTACACAAACACGTCCTAGTATCGTCAACGCTTCCATAGCACTGCCGAAACCGACGAATGATACAAACAAGGCTCCCTCGTGGAGTCTTTTTTGTTTCATTCGCGCTCTGCACCCTGGAAGGGTGCTCTGATTTCCTTTATGCTTCAGGCCATGCATTCGTACGCCGCTTTCCTCGGAATTAATCCTCAACTCAGTATCGCAGAGCTTGCCGCAAGCCTGCCGGATTTTGATAAAGGCCACATGTTCCCTGGCAATATTCAAATCTTCCAAACTGCACAGGAATTGGATCAGAAGTTCCTCGATCGACTGGGTGGAACCATGATTATCGCCAAAAAGATCACAGGTGACAGTACTTTTACGATTGACGACGTCCCCACTCTCCTCGCAACAGAGCTGAAAGGAGTGAAGGGAAAGGCCACCTTTAGCTTGCGTTTCCTCGGTGTACCGCCAAAGCGCATTCGTGATTTTTACCGAATGTGCAAAGATGGGCTCAAAGCTCAGGGAATCTCCAGCCGTTACATCGGTAACGAGCGCGATGCTGCCAAGCCAATTCAGCTCCATGACGAAGGAATCTTGAATCCAAAGGAAGGAGCTGAGATTGTCGTGCTACAAGAAAAGGAACACCTGTGGATTGGGCGAACTGTCGGTGCTCAAAACGTAAAAGCGTACACGCACCGCGATATGGAGAAACCGGTTCGCGATACAAAAGTAGGACTTCTGCCACCTAAGTTGGCTCAGATGCTCATCAATCTTGGACTTTCGATGGTGAAGGAAGAGAAGTCGATCACACTCTTCGACCCATTCTGTGGCACAGGCGTTATCCCGATGGAAGCGATGCTCCGTGGATTCAATGTCTTGGCTTCTGATAAAGCTGAGAAGGCTGTCACAGGCTGCGAGAAAAATATCGAGTGGGTGCGCAAGAAGTACGCTGTCGGTAAGAAAGACTTGAACACCACTGTCTGGAAGCAAGACGCCACAAAGCCATTTGAGCTCGCTGCGATGCTGCCACATATCATCGTGACAGAAGGCACACTTGGTCCGCCGCTCGTCCGCCGTCCAATGGTGAAGGAGGCTGAAGGCTACTGTCGAGAGGTAGAAGATATTGCGACACGCTTTGTGCAGAACTGCGCTGCAACGCTGAAAGGTGTGCCCATCGTCATGATTCTCCCGGTGTGGTACGCACAGAAGAAAATCGTCCAGATGAACAAGATTTGGGGAGCGATTGAGAAAGCTGGCTACCGCCCAGTCCTCCCGCCACACATCAACCCAACAATGGGACGTTTCTCACTCCTCTACCGCCGCGCCGATCAGTTTGTTGGTCGTGAGATCGTGATGCTGAAGCCGAAGAATTAAGAATCAGGAATTATGAATTATGGAAGCTGATGTTCTTCGTAATTCTTGATTCATACTTCATAATTCTCGCCATGCCTTCCTCGGCAGCACGCACAATCGCTCGCTGGTGCATCATCCTCTTTTGCCTGTTTCACATGACGGCGATTGCGGTCTATCTTTTGCCAGAAGGATGGCTCGTGAAAGCGAAGGAAATCGCTTCACCCTATGTGCTAAGTACCAGCCAATGGCAGAAGTGGGACATTTTTTCACCGAACCCCCTTCGCAGAGTGTCCATGTACAGCATCGAACGATGGAAAGGCGGCGACACCGGCATTGCCCGCACAGAGTGGGAAACACTGCATACTTTGCACCCTAGCGACTTTCCTTGGTACGAGCGCGCCACAATGATGAAAGTACTTGAGCGACTAGAGGAAGATGAATGGCTGGCTTCTGTACCACAGTTTTTACTCTCTGTGTGTGCGGAGGATCCTTCGAATAAAGGCCGCACGATCCGACTCGTGAATGAATACACTGTCATTCCTGACTCACTCCATGCCCTGAAGCACCTCAGTGCTGCAAAGCTGTCATCGCATCGACGAGTGCTCAACGACGCTATTCTTTGTCCTTCATGACAGCACAAGTAACTGCATCGGCCATTGCACGATTCGAACAATATTGGTTTCGTCCGACTTCGGCTGCTGGCTTTGGCTTGATGCGCATTGGATATGGAATTTCAGCACTTCTCACGATGCTGTCGTATTGGCCAAAGATCGATCTGTACTTTGGCGAGTATGGGCTCGTGACATACTCCATGATTCAGTATGTACACCGTTCCATGTGGAGAATGTCGCTGCTCGATGGCATCGGCGTTGAAACGATGCATCTTTTCTACTGGGCACTTCTCGTAAGCCTCGTGCTGGTCATTATTGGCATCTGGACGCGAGTATCGCTCGTCGTATCCACCATTCTCCTCTTCTCTTTCCATGAATATGGGCGAATCATTCTGAATGGCGGCGACACTCTCCTGCGCATCATTGCTTTCCTCTTGGTGATCTCTCCGTGTCACCGAGCACTCTCGCTTTCCAATCTTTTGAAACGATGGAAGGTCAGTTCCCTCACAGGAAAGGATCAGCTACCACATGCACGAACTATGCCAATCTGGCCGTATCGCCTCCTACTCTGGCAGCTCATCGTGCTTTACACCGCGTCGAGTATCGAGAAATTTTCCGGTTTCATGTGGCGCGACGGCTCTGCTGTTGCCGCAGTTTTGCATCATCCGCACTTTAGCCGTCTGACAACAGAGCTTGCCGATTCTTTGTCTGCTACCAGCCCATTCATTGGCTACTTCACACTCGCAGCACAGAGTGCATGGATTCTCCTTCTCCCTCTTGGACTACTCTCGATGCTCGGGCTGATATCCAGGCATGCATTCGATACGTGGAAACGGATGCTGATTCTGTGCGGCATTGTGGTGCACGGAGGAATTTTCCTGATGATGGATGTCGGGACATTCTCACTCACCATCTGTGTCGCGTACTTGGGACTCCTTCTGGATGATGATTTCGATGCAATTCGATCAATCCTGAATCGAAAAGAGCGATCGGTAGTGGTTCTTTTCGATGGACGGTGTGGCTTCTGCCAGAAAGCAATCATCACGCTGAAATCGTTCGACTGGTTACAACGTCTGGAATTCGCAAACTATCACGATGCAAATGTGCGAAAAAAATACGCTCCCGACACTGATTTCAAGGCACTCAATACCGAAATGCACGTCCGCCTTCCAGATGGAACCCTCAATGCTGGCTTTTTCGCATTTCGAAGCCTTTCGTGGCACTTTCCAGCTCTCTGGATTTTGGCTCCAATGCTATACATTCCAGGTATTCCGACGATTGGAAGATGGATCTATAGATGGGTAGCGAATCATCGATAGGAGGAATAGAATTCCCCTCCTATGTCCGCTAATTTTCTTACACCATTCAATACACCTGACGCTGGATCGATAATTATTCAGCGAATGCTCACTGACGTCCCTGATCTACGTGACTCTTTTGGCGTACAACTCAATAGAATCTTAGAGAAAGGTGAGCCAGCAGATGTTCAGGTTTCTCGGATGCTCGACCTTATTGAACAGTTGGAGTCACAAGGCGCTACGCTACCCGCTTCACTGCAGTCCCCGCTTGAGCGGTCGGCATAATCAGAAGTAGCTCCACATTCACATGCTTCGGCGCACTCACGGCGTAGTGTATGGCATCTGCGATGTCCGCTGGCTGTAACGATTCGATCTCGCGGTAGATGGCATTCGCTTTCTCTTTGTCTTTGCCGTGATAGCGCACTTCGCTGAATTCGGTTTCTACTCTTCCTGGCGCGATGATCGTGACGCGCACGCCAGTGCCGAGGAGATCTTTGCGGAGCCCTTCGCTGAACGCATGAACGAAGTGTTTGGTCGAACAGTAAATCGTACCACCTGGATACGTGAGCGTTCCGGCGATCGAACCGAGATTTACCAAATGTCCTTTTGTTTTCTTGAGAAATGGAATCGAGAGCTGTGCCACGCGTGCCATCGCACGGATGTTCACATCGATCATCGTGTCGACATCAGCAAAGTCGTACTGATCGAATGGCTCTGTCCCCAGTGCGAGGCCAGCATTATTGATCACAACATCGATGCTGATGTCCTTCAAAGATGTGAAAAACGAGTCCAAAGCCTTCCGATCGGTCACATCGAGCGTTTGAATGCGAACCTCAATCTTGTATTTCTTCTCCAAAGCCTCCTTGAGGGCTTCTAGGCGGTCAAAACGACGGGCAATGAGGAGCAGATTTCGGCCATCGGAAGCGAACTTTTCGGCAGCAGCATGCCCAATACCGGCACTTGCGCCTGTGATCAAAGTGAATGTTTTCATGTATTTATGGTACCATTTGCCCGATGCGCGTCATCCTGTATTACAAATATGTGGCTGTTCCTGAGCCTGCCAAAGAAGTGCAGGAGCAACTCAAGTTGTGCAAAGACTTGGGGCTCCGCGGTCGTGTCTTCATCGGATCGGAAGGAATCAATGGCACGTGCTCTGGAACACCTGAAGCAATTCAGAAGTATCAGGCATACCTCAATGCTCACCCCCTCTTTAGCGGCATCGCGTTCAAAGAGTCCGATCACCCAGAACATGTCTTTGCCAAAATGTTCGTGCGCCATCGTCCAGAGATCGTTGCGCTCAAGACAGATGTGTCTGCCACAAATGCGGCAGCGTACATCACGCCAGAGCAGCTCCACGCTGAGCTGGAAGCGGGTGAAGATCTCGTGTTGATCGACATGCGCAACGACTACGAAGCTGCCATCGGCCGCTTCCGCAACGCAGTCACGCTCACGATGAGAAACTTCCGCGAATTGCCTGAGTACATGACACAACTTGAAGTGTACAAAGACCGCAATGTGGTGACGTATTGCACGGGCGGCATACGCTGCGAACGTGCCTCAGCACTGCTCAAAAAGCACGGCTTCACGAATGTTCGTCAGCTGGAAGGCGGCATTGTGAAGTACTGCGAAGCCTTTCCAGATGGCTACTACGATGGAAGCCTCTTCGTCTTCGATTCTCGCTTGAGCATGCGCTTCCCAGGTAAGCGCCCGCACACGTATCTCACCAAGTGTTCGTTCTGCAATACACCGTGCGATCGCTACCGCGACTGCCAGGATCACACATGCACCGATCGCCTGTTCATCTGCTGTGAGGCATGTGAACCAAAGTGCGATACTCGCTGCAGGAAACACGCGAAGCACGTCGCTGTCGCTGCCTAATTGGATACCCAATCCACTTTTCCTCTGAAAAATAATCGACGGCGTTTTGTCGATGGCGTACGATTCTTCCCTATGTCCTCCACTGTCATCGACTCCCCTCTCGGGAAACTGTTGGTTCGTTCCAATGGTTCAGCGATAACGGAAGTCGTGTTTGGATCTAAGGCATCGAAAGAATCCGGTGATGCGATCACAAAAAACTTCACAAAAGAACTGAGTGAATATTTCGATGGAAAGCGTCGTGAGTTTTCGGTGAAATTTGAGCCACGTGGAACAAAGTTCCAGAAGAAAGTGTGGAACGCGATGCAGAAGATAGAACAAGGGAAGACGCTCCGCTACGCCGATGTTGCCAAGAAGATCGGGCACCCGAAAGCAGTACGCGCTGTTGGAACAGCATGTGGGAAAAATCCAATTGTCGTCGCTATCCCCTGCCATCGCATCGTTGGCTCAAGCGGACTTGGCGGATACAGCGGCGGCTTAGAGAAGAAAAAATGGTTGCTGAAGCACGAAAGCAAATAAGCAGGCTTTTGGCTACTTACTACCAACTACTACTCCGTTGGAGCTGGTGCTGGGTCAGCAGACTCAGTGATTTCCGATGAGCTTGAGGACGACTCACTCGACGCGAGAGACGAAGATTCGCTGCTACTGACGCTCGAAGAACTCGACAATGCTGGCTCAGACGAAGATGAGCTGGATGCTTCGGAAGAAACGCTTGAGGAAGAAGAACTAGAAGATTCGCTGGATTCAGACGAAGCAGAAGAGGAAGAATCGGAACTTTCGGATGAAGCGGAGCTTGAGGAATCGCTGGAAGACTCACTCGATGCGCTGGAGGATTCAGACGAGCTGACGCTCGAGCTTGATGAGGAAGCATCTGGGATTACCGTCACGACGTAGCCTTCTGGCACCGTGAGAATTGGAGGCTCGTTGTTTGGGTTGTAGGTGAAGAGGATACCGAGATCTGGGTGCTGCCAGTCGTAACCAACATGGTAGCGAGCACAGTTCACTGGCTCACCGGACTCCAAGATGATTGGCTGACCCTTCACGCAGGAGTTCCAGACTGGGTCGGACGAGATCGGCTGATTGAGCGAGTTCACTGGGAATGGTGTGTTCACTGCAGCAGAACCCGTACCTGTTGTCGTCACTGGATCTTCCGCAGAGAGCGCAGTCCATGCGAAGCGGACATCCTTCTCAACGGTTTCATCTGTGCGAATCGTGAAGCCCATCATTGTGGCATTTTCGATCCACCATTCGCTACCCACGCGACCATGAGGCGTTGCCTGAACAATTGGCGTACCAGTCATCTGCTGGACGAAGCGGACAGTGACGGATGTACCTGTCGCTGGGATGACGGCAAAGCCAGCCTGACGGTTGCTAAGGACAAGCTCACCCTTCACGTGCACGTCGCCAAGGAGGGTCGTGAGACCTGTGATGGTGATGTTGCCAACAACACGGAGAGCGCCAGTGGAAACCAGAGTTCCAATCTGTACCTCTGAACCAGAGAAGCTGATGTTGCCAATCTTTGTGCCAGAACCTGTGAGCACGAGAGCGCCAGTGAATGAGCTAATGGACTGTGCAGGAGCAGCAGTGTGGAGTGTCTGACCCGAACTCATGGCATCCATGCGAGCCGAGAGAAGCGCGAGTGTGCCGGAGATCGTGTTGACACGCTGACTCAGGAGCGAGCTTGTCTGTGTCAGCGAGACAAGAGCCGATGTGATTGGGTCGAGTGAGAAGCCCGAGAGCACTGCGCCAGAAGCGAAACGCTGATCGATGATCGCATTGACCTGCGACGTGAGATCGAGAGCTGCAAGCTGCTCAGTGATAGCGTCTGTGACACGGAGATCGAGACCTAAGTTCTCAGATGCACTCTGTACGAGGAGCTGTACCTCATCAGCAATGTTCATAGAAGCAATCGACTCAAGCACCTTCTGCTCAACCGTTTCGACTGTGAGCGACTGATTGCGACGAGAGATGAGGACTCGGATGACACCTTCGCCACTCTCAAGGCCTTCCAAGGCGACACCAACGGTGGACTCCCCTGCCTTCGCCTTGCGAGCGTAGCCTGGGACAGATGCAGCAGTGAGAGCATCACCTGGGCGGATCTCTCCGTTCTCACCCTCTACCATCACGCGAGCAGGCACCTGACCGATGAGACCCACGAGAGCGTAGCCAGGAGGAATAATACCGTCGGCACCAGTGATGACATTACCAACGAACGCTGGGTGTGTAGAGACGATACCCATCACGTTGCTATCGCCGTCGTGGTCACAACGCTTCACGGTATTTGGCTTCGTGACATCGATACAGACGACTTCGCCTGGGCTTAGAGTTGTGCTTGTCTTGAACCACTCAGCGTAGTCGGCGCCGGCGGAGTTGTAGACACCATCGGCATAGACCGCACCAGAGGCACTCACACGGAAGACTGTATTATTTGTGGTGCTGAAGTTCGTCATGATACGGAGCATGTTCACGGTTGCCGTTGTCTCCTGAGAACGGATCAAGAGCGCGTCCTTATTGAACGCATCCGTCGTGAAGATTGTGGCCTTGGCACTCAAGTTCTGGCCTGTACCAATACCCACAGAGCCAGCGGGGACGCTTGTGAAGAACAGAGGTCCGCCACCTGTACCAGTCACAATGAGGTTGCGACCGGACATCGTACCGACGACTTCCAGAGCGATGCGTGGATCCAAGCGAGGAGCGTTCACGCCTGGAGCAATGATCGTGCCACCCGAGACGGTGAGGACAGCGTCACCTGTAGCAGCAGTCGAGCTACCGATGACCACGTTGCGCTGATCGTTCAAGTACAAGAGCGGTCGGATGTCACCCTGCTGACTATTGACAACGAAGCGACTTTGACCCGATGGAGCAACGCTGTAGATCGTCGGCGAACGCGTAACGTTCAGATCGACTGTGTGGAAGCGGATGTAGTAGAGCGACGTCAATTCCGCATTGAGGCTATTCAGCGACCAGTTTGCCAGAGGGTTAAAGGTCACAGAACCATCGACCGTGAGACCGCTTGTACCATCGACGAGTGGCAATTCTGCCCACGAACCGGCACTGTTATAGTACTGAGCCTGCAAGCTCACGCCAGCACCTGGACGAGCAATGTTGAATGTAACCTTGGAGAAGCGTGTTGGGAGACCAACGTAGAAGTAGTCGTTGCTTGGGTTCTCAGCTGCGAACACAGTGACTGGAGTACCGGACGATGTGCGAGCCTCAAGGACGTTGTCGCTGAGACCAGTGCTCGGATCATTGTCGGTGTCATACCACACCGAGCTGAAGGATTGTGGACCAATATTGAGGGCACCACTGATCGAAAGCTCAGTTGGAGCACTGCGGTACAAGTTCACATCGAATGTACCGTTGTAACCGAAGAGGATGTGAGGATTGTATGTGCTTGCGCTCTGCATCGGCATATCGATACGAATACCTGGCTGCGATGTCGCTTCGCTATCGATTTCAAACGCAACACCGTTACCGTTCATATCGATGAAGGCACCGGTGGCGCTCGCGTCCTGCTGCAAGCGGAGCACTGTCGTACGAGAGGCAGATGCATGATCGTTCACAATCGTCACAAGTGAGCGAACGCTCGTGTTGCTTGAGTTCGAGTGGAATCGAGCGAGCTGACCTGTGGTGAGCGCGTTTGCATTGAAGATATCAAGACCATATCCAGTCGTGAGACCACGAGCATCAACGTTGATAATGTCCATAGTCGTCGCATTGCTAATGATATCGAGAGCCGTGCCGTTACCACGCTGAGCAATGTAGGTACCTGTTGATGTTGTGGAGTTATAGATACGGAGCTGAGAACCGGAGATCGTACCCTGGACATGGAGCAGAGCCTTGGCGTTGTTGGTGCCGATACCCACGCGACCGTTGGCGCTGTTGGCAAACAGGAGCGGAGCAGTGGAGCCACCGGAACCAGACACGTAGAGGCTACGACCGGACATTGTACCAAGCACGTTGAGGAGCGCTCCAGTGTAGTAGCCACCAGACTTTGTGATCTTGAGAATACCGGTCATGGTGTCTCCAGACTGGTTCACGTAGCGATCATCGCCGATACGACGGACGGCACCGGAGAATGACAATGTTCCAACTTCTGGAGCCGCGGTACCACCGCCTGTCTGGTCTGTACCACAGGAGAAACGCTTGGTTGTTGCATCCCAGAGCAGCTTAGATGTTGCAGCTGTGTCACAGTCTGTGAGTCCTGCACCTGCAAATGTAAGACCTGCGTAGAGATACGAACCTGTGACCGACTTGATGGCAAAGAGGTTGGCACCGGAGATGGAGTTCTTCACAACGAGTGAGCCTGAGATGTTTGCATGACCAGAGACAACCAGACGAGAACCGGAGACTGTTGAAGTAGATGTGACATTGCCTACAACGATGAGCGCACCTGTGATGTTGGCATTACGAGAAATGCTTAAGCGAGAACCGGAGATCGTACCAACAACATCGAGACGAGCCTTTGGTGTAGTAGTCGCAATACCGATGTCACCTTCCGTTGTGACACGCAAGCGCTCAGAACGTGTGGTAGATGACAGTGGTGTTGTCTCGAATGTGAGATACGCCGCACGAGATGCAAGAGCGCCCCATGCTTCACCAGCGAATGCGCGAACGACTGCACCAAGGCGCACAGTACCAGCCGAATCGTACGCACCGAAGCTAAAGTCACCGAGGCGTTGACCAGCTGCTGTCGGTGTCTGTAAGAGGAGACCCTGGAAACTACCACCACCACCGTTTGTCGCAGGCGTACCAGAGAACACATTACGCAGAGATGCGTTGCCAGCATCTGAACGGATTTCAAAGACTGCGCTTGGCGTGCTTGTGCCAATACCGACACGACCGCTTGAAATATCTGTGTAGATGAGCGGGGCAGTCGAAGAACCTGTACCCGCAATGTTGATACCACGACCGGACATTGTGCCACGGACGTTGAGGAGAGGTGTGAGTGTTGTTGCCGCACTGTTACCACTCTGAATGACAAGAGTGCCTGTCATAGTGTCTCCGGAGACATCGACGTAGCGAGCATCGCCAATCGTGAGCACATTTCCTGTGGAGAAGGTGCCTGCACCACCACCTGTCTGATCGGAGCCGCAGGAGAATCGACCAGTAGTCGCATCCCAGAGGAGCTTAGAAGAAGCAGCATCACAATCGGAGAGACCTGCTCCCTGAATCGAGGAAGCAACGTAGAGAGATGCACCGGAGGCAGCGCCCTCGAAGACGAGCGTGCCAGAAGTCGTAAGGGCGCGCTCCGCATGAATCGAAGCACCTGAAAGGGTATTGATAATCTTGAGACCAACTGTGTTCAGGTTGCCGTTTGTAATATTAATTGTGAGTGCACCGGTCATTGTGTCGCCACCTGTATTGACCCAACGAGAATCACCTACGTTCACGAGAACGCCAGTGCCGACGCCGCCTCCATCGACTGGTACCCAACATCGAAGTACGTACGAATCGGTATCGTTGGCACCCGAATCTGCTGTGATTGCTGCGCTACCAACAACAGAGTGTTGCGCAGTGTTTGTAAGATCGGACGTCCATTCCCAGTCATCCGTTTCATTGGAAAGCGTGTAGTTACTTGCACCAACTTGCCATTCGATAGTCGTTGGCAATCGAGCGCCATAGGTATCAAAACAGTACTCTCGAGCGTTGTCGAACGTGGTTGCATCGCCTGCTTCATTGACAACTGTATCCCCATCGTAATCCGCCTCCTCTGACTGAATACAACCAAGAGTTCTTCCTTGAGCAGTAACTTCCGTAAATCCTGACGGACACGTGAATGTCGATCCTGCGGCACCAGTCTGGTCAGCGGCACAAGAGAATCTGCCTGTCGTGGCATCCCATGCAAGCTTCTGGCTAGAAGCGTCACAGTCTGTAAGGCCTGCGCCATTAATAGAAGTTGCAATGTAGAGCGAGGCTCCGGAAGCAGAACCTTCAAAGACCAGAGATCCTGATGTTGTGAGCGTGCGTTCCGCGTGGATGGATGCACCGGACAACGTGTTGATAATCTTGAGACCAACTGTATTGAAGTTGCCACCAGTCACGTTGATCGTGAGTGCACCGGTCATCGTGTCACCGCTCTGATTGACGTAACGAGCATCGCCAATCGTGAGGACGTTTCCTGTTGAGAAGGAACTCGAACCACCACCAGTCTGGTCGGAGCCACATTCAAACTTCTGCGTGCTGTAGTTGTAGAGAAGTTTCTGACTTGCACTATTACAGGAACCAAGGTTGAAGCCAGCAATGGTGGAACCAGAGACAGACCCCTTGGATGTGATCGAATCCTTCACGAGAAGCGCGCCCGAAATCGTTGCAGAACGAGAGACTGCCAAATGAGTTCCGGAGATAGTACCGACGATGTGGAGTGATCCATCGGTCTTGAGCGTGCCAGCTGCACTTCTCCAGAGAGAAACATCGAATGTGTCACGGCTACCGAAGACGATAGCAGCCGAACGGCTGTTTGCTTCCGATGCATCGAGGACGAGGAGAGGAGCTCCTGTCGCAGTAGAAGCAATAAGAGTACCTGTACTGTTGTATGCACTCTGGACAACACGGAGAGCACCCGAACCGCTCGCAATTTCCTGCACGACATGGAGGGCAGCACCTGGAGTCGTTGTTCCCACACCAACATTGTTGATGGCGTAGTAAATCGTATTATCGTCGTTGATTGTCCATGCTCCATCGGTACCGCCGCTGGATTCTACAGAACCACCTGTGCCGCTCAGCTTCACCACAGAACCGTTACCAAGTCGGATGAAGAGTCCTCCGGAGTCCAGCTGGTATTCGGCTGTTTCTGGGGTAAACGCACCACTGTAACGAGCAATCTTAGAGATACGGATTTCATCCATGTAGCCCGTGAAGTTCTGGTAGCCACTTGTGTTGTATGGGTATGGGTTACCCAACATGAGGTATGCGAGCGAGTTATAGAGGTTATCGCCGTACGTACGTGTGGCGACGACCGCACCATTCACGTACAAGCGGAAAGTACTTGCATTGCGTTCCAGAGCCACATGCACCCACTGGTTCACTGGGAAGTCTGTGGTATCTGCGAACGTAATCGTCATACCCGTCGATGTGCGGAGACGTGCCTGGAGCTTGTTACTTGCATTAAGTTCCAGACCCCACTGAGCCAAGTTGGACGAGTTTGTCGCAGCAATGAGACGACGCAATGTCGATGTATTTGCACCTTCGTAGACCCACATATCCACCGTGAAGTTGGCACTTGGGTAACGCTCGTCGTTGCTAATCGATTTGTAATACTGGTAACCACTACAGTTGAACTTAATGCTGCGGGTACCGAACTTCGCCTGTTCTGAGCTCTGCGAGATACAAGAACCTGCATGAGCCGAATTATTTGTCTTACCGATAGCAGTATTTTGTGCGGTACCGTTCGCAGATTCTGCGGTCACCAAGTATGTCGTGTATGCATCGTTACCACCGGCAACTACAGGACGAGCGAAGAGGCGTGCATACCCAGCTGCTGTCGGAGCATCGGAGCTCACTTCAGCAAAGTCCATGCTGCCAGCAGCAGAGAAGCGGAAGTCCTTGCTACCGTCTCCACCAACGTCCATCACGAAGCGGTTATTCACACCATCGTATCCGAATGTTCCCTCATCACCACTTGCACCCATGTGAATCGTTGCCCCAGAGAGGAACAAGTCCTTCCAACGGAGCGCATCGGAGCCAAGGTTGTACGTGTTTGTAATACCAGGAACGATGTCACCATCGACGATGAGTGAACCAGAGATATTTGCATTTCCTGAAACAACGAGACGAGCACCGGAGATGGTACCTGCGACATCGAACTTCGCCTTCGGCGACGCTGTACCAACACCAAAGGATCCGAGGACGTAGCTCGTACCACCGTTCATAACGTTGAGCGCAGCACCAGAGAGCGTGCCCTTTGTGGCAATGTTGCCCTTCACAAGGAGGGCACCCGAGATGCTTGCCGAACGAGAAACGGTAAGGTTGTAACCCGAGAGCGTTCCGCGAGTCGTAATGTTGCCAATCGTGAGTAATGCTCCAGAGATATTTGTGTGACCGGAGACGATGAGGCGTGAACCAGAGATCGTACCGCGGCTCGTAATATTGCCATAGCCTGTGATATTACCGACAGTGATGAGCGATCCAGAGATGTTTGCATGACCAGAAACAACCAAGCGAGATCCAGATAATGTTCCACGCGTTGTAATGTTTCCGATGGCTAGAAGAGCACCCGAAATATTGGCGTTATTGCTGATGCTCAAGCGAGAGCCAGAAATAGTGCCAACGACATCCAGCTTCGCTGTCGGTGTGCCAGCACCGATGCGTACGAGGTTCGCAGTGGAGATGCTCAAAGCTTCATTGCCTGTACCCAGAGCAGAACCACTCATAATCTTGAAGCTGCCATCGGCAATGGACGTACCAATCGACCATGCCTGAGCAACCGCAGTCGGAGTGGTGTAGTAGACCGTGATGCGGATATGGTCGATAGAAGCAGTCGTCGTGGCTGCATTGGTATCTGAGTTGAAGACCGAGATAGCAAAACCGAAACCAGAAGCATTGATATCATCTGGTGTCCATGTATCACCCCAGAGATCGGTTGGATTTCCGTAGTACGCGTACGTATCGCGCGATGGCCAAGGAGCGGTTGTTCTCCTATCGGTCGATCCCACTATATCCGCCTTCATAAGACGGACTGCGTTATCTGTAATGGTGTTACCACTCGCCTTGCGCTCAACTTCAGCGACGATACCCTTGATGGTTGCGTTGGATGGGATATTGAAGCTGAAATCTGTCGCCCTGAGGTAGTACGATGTCGCACTCATACCAAGCGCGTTTGTGGCGAATGAGTTGTTGCTTGTCGCAGCATTGGAGTGGTTTGTCCAAGGATCCGAACCCTGACCTATGTCGTCAGCAAACGCGCTACCGTTGCGTGGACCAGCTGCTGTACCAGATGTCTGGAAGACCTGCGCAGCGCTACCGCTCGCTGTCTTGATATGCACTGCCTGCGTTGGGCGACCAACACCAAGGCCAAGCTTGCCACCGGAGGAAAGCACCATTTCGGCTGGACCGTAGCCATCGGAGTTGAATGTGAAGGCCTCCGTACCAGATCCGTTGTATCCGATAGTACCTTCCTGCTGCACCGCACCGATGTGCAAGCTGCCTCCAGACAAGTACAAGTCCTTCCAACGATTTGTCGTGGAGCCAAGGCTGTATGTATTTGTTGTATTTGGGATCAAATCGCTTGTGACTCTATTAATCCACAGGAGAGCACCAGAGATTGTGCGACGAACAGTGAGCGAACCAGAGGCAGCGATGTTCTGATCGACCTTGAGAGATGTGCCAGAAATCACCGAGCGGAAGCGGATATAGCCACCAGAGGTGAATGTGCCGTAGACAGTGAGAAGATCTGAGCCACGATCACCCAGGTTCATTGCACCATTGAATGTCGACTCGCCTTCCACAATAAGGGCACCTGAGAGGCTGGAATCCTGATCGATATGGAGGGATGTACCAGAGATTGTGGAGCGGAAGCGAATCGATCCGCCAGACGTGAAGATGCCCTGCACGGTAATGATGTCGCTACGGTTACCACCGAGAGTGATGTTGCCGTTGAGGAGTGTGATGCCATCGACAACAAGTCCGCCGGACAACGTAGTGCCAGCATCCACATGGAGTGTGGTACCGGAAATCAACGATCGGAAGCGGATAGATCCACCAGAGGTGAAGATACCTTGTACGGTAATGATGTCGCTACGGTTACCACCGAGAGTGATGTTGCCGTTGAGGAGCGTGACACCGTCTACAGTCAGACCACCCGAGAGCGTGCTGCCGTTATCGATATGGAGCGATGTACCAGAGAGCGTTGCGCGCATGCGGACAACACCACCAGAGCCAAGAACGCGACCATTCAATGTGATGCTATCGCTATAGCTATCACCCAAGATGGTAAGACCGTTGAATGTCGATGTGCCCTCTACGACCAGGGAGCCAGACGATCGGAGCTCAGATGATGCATGGAGCACCTTACCCGAAATTGTTCCGCGAGCATTGAGGAGGACGCCACCTGTATATGTGTTCTGATATGTCAGGATGAGAACACCTGTCATCGTGTCACCAGCCTTCTTCACGTACTTCGGATCCGTAAGAGCAAGAACTGCTCCGGAGAACTGAGATGTCCCAAGTGTTCCGTTGTCAGTGCCACAGACGAACTTGTTCGTGCTGTTATTCCAGAGGAGCTTCTGAGCGTTCTGCGAACAAGACGTAAGACCAAAGCCTGCAATCGTTGCACCAGAGAGGTGGCGACGGATGAAGACGGAGCCAGAAGCAGAGATGTCCTGGTCGACCTTCAAGGACGAACCGGAGATCACGGAACGAACGCGGAGAATGCCGCCAGACGCAACAATGCGCGCACCAACGTTGATGGTATCGCTCAAGTGGTCACCGAATGTGAGTGTTGTACCATTGAATGTCACATCGCCACTCGTGACTAAAGAACCAGAGATTGTGGCACCTTGATCCACACGGAGCGATGTACCCGAGAGCATCGAACGAACACGAACAACTCCGCCAGAACCGATCACGCGGCCATTGAGCGTAATGGTGTCATTGTAGTTATCACCGAATGTTGTGGTGCCGTTGAATGTCGATGCACCGTCGACGACGAGAGCGCCGGAAATAGTGGCGCCTTGATCGAGTGCGAGAGCATAACCGGAGAGTGTTGCGCGCATGCGAACAACGCCACCAGAACCGAGGACACGACCGGCGAGTGTGATGGTGTCGTTGTAGTTGTCACCGAAGACAGTTGTGCCGTTAAACGTCGCAGCACCGTCCACAACGAGAGAACCAGAAATAGTAGCATTCTGATCAATATTGAGGGCAGTACCCGAGATTGTCGTGCGGAAACGAACAGAACCACCTGTGCCAACGATACGACCATTGATCTGAATACTGTCATTGAGGTGATCGCCCAGGGTTGTACTGCCGTAGATCATCAACGCACCAGAGGCAGAAATGCCCTGGTCAATCGTGAGCGCTGTGCCAGACAAAGTAGCACGCATGCGCACAACTCCACCGGAACCGAGGACGCGACCATTCAATGTGATGGTGTCTGCATAACTATCACCAAAGACAGCGGTTCCATTGAATGTAGAGCCCTTCGTGACAACCAACGTTCCAGATGACTGCAACTCTGCCGCAGCATGGAGCACTCGACCAGAAATGCCTCCCAGAACAGTGAGTAAGTTACCGGTGTAATAGCCACCCTGTTTTGTGATGCGCAGGGCACCAGTCATCGTGTCACCGGACTGGTTCACGTAACGAGCGTCGCCACTTGTGAGTGTGAGGCCACCAGCACCCGACTGATCTGTACCACAGGAGAAGCGCTTGGTTGTGGCATCCCACAGGAGCTTACTGTTCGTTGCATCATCACAATCCGAAAGGCCGGCTCCAGCGAATGTGAGACCTGCATGGATGTAGGCACCAGTGACAGAACGAGCGGCGTAGAGGTTAGCGCCGGAGATGGTGTTTCTGGATACGATATTGCCGGCGACGAGCACAGATCCGGAGATGTTTGTGTGTCCAGAGATGATGAGACGAGAACCAGAAATTGTAGATTTTGATGTAATGTTTCCCGCAACAACCAAGCTTCCGGAGATGTTGGAGTGTCCAGAAATAATGAGTCTAGAGCCAGAGAATGTCGCCTTTGTCGTTGTGTTTCCTGCAATAAGGAGAGAGCCGGAAACGTTCGCGTGACCGGAGACGACGAGGCGAGATCCAGACAACGTGCCTCGGACTGTTGCATTGTTTGCAACAATCAGAGAACCGCTGATAGAGGCAGTCTGAGAAACGATGAGGTGACGACCGGAGAGAGTGGCTTGTACGAAGAGCGAACCAGTCATGGTGTCGCCCGATGTATTGACGTAACGAGCATCACCAATGGTGAGGACGTTACCTGTACCGAACGAGTTGGATGTCGCAGTGCCACAAGAGAAGCGACCTGTTGTCGCATCCCACTTGAGGACCTGAGATGCAGCATCACAATCAGTAAGACCAGCACCCTGGATCGATGTCGCAATGTAGAGAGACGCACCAGACGCAGCAC
>CAZNPE010000005.1:91108-95528 GCA_964575275.1 uncultured Candidatus Peribacteria bacterium
CGAGGAGTGTTCCAGAGATGTTTGTGTGGCCGGAGACGACGAGGCGAGATCCAGAAATAGTACCAAGGCTTGTGATATTGTTCTTCACAACCAGTGATCCGGAGACGTTGGCATTACCAGAGATCACGAGGTACGAGCCAGAGAGCGCAGCGCGGACAGAGAGTGCGCCAGTCATGGTGTCGCCCGATGTGTTGACGTAACGAGCATCACCGATGGTGAGGACGTTACCTGTACCGAACGAGTTGGATGTGGCGGTGCCACAAGAGAAGCGACCTGTTGTCGCATCCCACTTGAGGGCCTGAGATGCAGCATCACAATCAGTAAGACCAGCTCCCTGGATCGATGTCGCGATGTAGAGAGACGCACCAGACGCAGCACCTTCCCAAACCAAAGATCCGGAAGACGTGACACTTGTCGAACCACGAACGTTTGTGCCTGTGATATTGTTCTTCACGATCAACGAACCCGAGACGCTCGCGTTTCCGGAGACAACGAGGTACGAACCAGAGAGCGCAGCACGAACAGAGAGCGAGCCAGTCATCGTGTCGCCAGAAGCATTGACGTAGCGAGCGTCACCGATGGTGAGGACGTTACCTGTGCCGAATGTACCGCTACCACCAGTCTGATCAACACCACATTCGAATTTCTGCGTATTGTAGTTGTACAGAAGTTTCTGGTTGGTACCGTTACAAGAACCAAGGTTGAATCCTGCGATGGTAGAACCAGACACAGAACCCTTCGACGTAATGGAGTTCTTGACAAGGAGCGCTCCCGAGATCGTGGCCGAACGAGAGACGGCAAGCGATGTACCAGAAATAACTCCGCGTACCGTCGCGTTATTAACGACCATAAGAGATCCACTAATTGCTGCAGTTTGAGAGACAATCAGGTGACGACCGGAGAGCGTTCCCTGCACAGCAAGAGAACCAGTCATTGTATCTCCAGACTGATTTACATATCTATTGTCAAATGCAGTAATGAGAGACGCGGTATTGGACCATTGAGTATTGACGTCCGTACCACAGGAGAAACGCTTCGTTGTGCTGTCCCAGAGAAGCTTACTTGTCCCTGCTGTGTCACAGTCTGCAAGACCTGCACCACCAAATGTCTGAGCGGCGTAGAGGTGAGAACCTGTGATAGAGGCGGCAGCGTAGAGATTAGAGCCAGAAATTGTGGACTTGGATGTGATGCTTCCGAGGACGAGGAGTGTGCCGGAGACGTTTGCGTGACCAGAGACAACAAGTCTCGATCCTGAAATCGTTCCACGGCTCGTGATGTTGTTCTTCACGATGAGTGAGCCAGAGACGTTGGCGTTACCGGAGATCACGAGGTACGAGCCGGAGAGAGCAGCACGGACGGAGAGAGCTCCAGTCATAGTGTCGCCCGATGTGTTGACGTACCGAGCATCACCGATGGTGAGGACGTTGCCGGTACCGAACGAGTTGGATGTCGCTGTGCCACACGTAAAGCGCTTGGTTGTAGCGTCCCACTTGAGGACCTGAGAGGCAGCGTCACAATCGGTGAGACCGGCACCAGCGAAGGTGAGACCTGCGTAGATGTAGGCACCAGTGACAGAACGAGCGGCGTAGAGGTTAGCGCCGGAGATGGTTGCACGAGAGGTGATGTTGCCAACGACAACTAGGGAACCGCTAATGGAAGCGGTCTGAGAGACGATGAGGTGACGACCAGACATCGTTGCCTGCACGATGAGCGCGCCAGTCATCGTATCGCCAGATTGGTTCACGTAGCGGTTATCCAGTGCAGAAATGATTGCGCCAGTGTTCGACCACTGTGTATCTGCATCAGTACCACAGCTGAAACGACCTGTCGTTGCATCCCAGTTCAAGGTCTGGTTCGCAGCATCACAATCGGTGAGGCCTGCACCCTGGATGGATGTTGCGATGTAAAGCGACGCGCCCGATGCCGAACCCTCGAAGACGAGAGAGCCCGATGTGGTGAGCGTACGCTCTGCGTGAATCGACGCGCCAGACAGCGTGTTGATGAGCTTGAGTCCAATGGTGTTGAAGTTGCCGTTTGTCACGTTGATCGTGAGCGCACCGGTCATGGTGTCGCCACTCTGATTGACGTAGCGAGCGTCACCTGCAGCTTGCGAGAGACCCGTACCAACCGCATCATCATCTGCCCACGAGAGCTGACCGGCGCCATTGCTCTTGAGCACCTTACCGGAACCGTTTCCATCCCCTGCTGGGAATGTGTAGGTCACACCGTTGAACGTGACCGTGGAGTTGAAGCGGGCATTGCCATCGAAAACTGTTGTGCCAGAAACCGTCAGCTTGCTCTCTGCGTGAATGACCGATCCGGAAATAGTACCGGTGACATTGAGTCCGAGTCCGTCGTAGGTAATCAGAAGCGCACCGTTCATGGTGTCGCCTGTCACATTCACATACCTGCCATCGGCGGTGGACTGGGTAAGATCCCCTGTGCCGCCACCTCCAGAACTTGAGCTTGTTGTCGTTGTCGTAGCGTTACTGCCACCGCCGCTGTAATGACGCTGGCCATCGATGAACGATTCTGGCTTGCGTCCAAGGCTATGCTCAGGTTCTGGAGCAGCGCCATGGAAAACAACAGGATCCTGCCATGAGATCACGCCGTTCTTGAACGTCAGAACCTGTCCATCTTCAGCCTGACCAAATGACGCAAGCAATGCCTGCACGCTTGCGCCGAGACGCTGGGTGTAGCGAGCGAAGACACGAGTCTGGATGGACTCTGCATCACAGCCGTTTGGACAATCGTCCGCTGCAGTGTGCTCCTGTGCTGCTGGCTCGAACGTCCACACAGAATCCTCGAAGTTGATCCATGTTGGCTTTGGGATATCAGTCGTCGAAGTTTCAGCTGCGACAATGAGCTGCGCTCCGGACTGCGTACCCCCAGAGACAACGTCACTGCCTGGACCGGTGCCAACGAATGGCGATGCATTCGCAAATGCAAAGAGCAGTGCGAACAAGACAACCAACGCCCCGAGAGCGATGCCTGTCTTCAGCCGCTGCTGTGTGTGTGTTTGCATTTGAATTTTTATTTTCTTTCTCGCGCGTGTATGTATATATGCGCGTGAAATCTGATTATTATATCAAAAAAACGCAGTTCCGAGTACCCTAGAACCTATAACTACCACATATTAGTATTCGTATGTAAAGATTTCTTTTTTGCCAAGAAAAGTATGCAATATACGTTTTTCGACGACTAAAAAGTATGCTGACTTTTCCTCATATATAAGCCAAAATATTGAGTTATAACTGTATGATCAAAATGTGAAGAATCCGCTACTTTTTTTGGATTTCCCAATTGTGACTCGCATGACCGCATTGGGTAGGTAGTCTGGCAAACGAGTAAAAAATTTTTGACATGAGCAATCGATCGATTTTAGACGAAAATTCACCTAGTTCTGAGTGAACAAAGAACGATGCCGAGCCCTAGTTGAAGAGATATTTTTTCGTATGAAATTTTTTATGCTGATGAATGCATTCAGTGACAGGAAAACGTCTGATGAAGTGGCATCGATCATCCCCTTCCCCCACTTGTTATGCGAAACAATTATGAAGACGACTCCTCTGTCTGGCAAAGAATGCGAGAGATCAGCGAGGAACAGCACAGGCCCAGTGCCATCCAAAGAATCAGAGACAAGATTGTGCATCTGCTCTTTGGGAAACCTCGCAATCCCCGATGGAGACTGTATGCCAATCGTCATGGATATGTCGCGGCAGAGGTGCAGACATTGGAACATCGTGTGCTTCTTTCTGGTACGAGTGGAGTTGCGGTAACTGAGGGCGTTCAAATGGAAACATATACTGAGAATGTTGCCTTAGATATGGGCTCCATCGCGAGTGGTACGCAACAGAATGGCTACACGACAACCATGGGTGAAAAGCAGATTCCGGTGATGTTTGCCTCCGATGGGCAGACTGTGTTTGAAAATGGATACGCGCGCTCAGAATATATCGGTGGAGGCCGTGGCGATTTTGCTGTGGTGTTCAATACCGATCCTTCGCAGAAGCCTGTCCATGTGGAATCAGTGGAAATCGTCCACTTGGGTGGTGGCACTGGAGGACGCATGAACTCTCCACTCTGGGGAAGCAACTCATATCAAGGAATTGGAACTGGTGGCGTGTTTGCGGTCGATCGCGATGTGCATGCCATTACCCTGAGCATGGGTGATGGAAAGTACGCCATCAAGTCCGTCACGATCAGCGTAGAAGGGCAACGACCTGTGAGTATTCCTGTCGCAGAGGAACCCATGAGTCAGGATCCAGACACCATCATGCAACTCACTGGCCTTTTGCCCGAAGAATTGGATGCAATGGTCGAAGGCATTACTGCCGTCCAAGCCCTAGAGGAAGCCACAGAACAGGAGTTAACTGGAGAGATGCTCACACCTCTGATGAATGCTCGTGTGGAAGAATTG
>CAZNPE010000006.1:0-74878 GCA_964575275.1 uncultured Candidatus Peribacteria bacterium
GTCCTTGGCGGAACACAGACCAGGGAAGACCACCACCGACGTTGGTGGAGGAGGAGCTACTGGAACTACTCGATCCTTCAGTCACACTACAACTATCGCTAATAGTGAAGGATTGCTGCGTACTCCACGATGATTGCTTGAAGCCAGAGTCGACGGTAGCTACAGACCAGTAGTAGGTGACGTCACTGTCGCATCCAAAGGGAGGGCTGAAAAGGAAGCTCCTGCTCTGACCATTCGGCATCAGACGTGTGACATAGTTTGGTGAGTTTGTCTTTCCGCTCATGATGTTCTGTGTGCTGGATCCTGTCCCGATCTTGAGTTGGTATTGGAGGAGACGAGTGGAAGTGATGGAGTCCGAGCCGGAACCCCAGGAGAGGCGAAGTGTTTGGGTACCAGTTGTGCCATCCACAGTACAACCGGCTGTTCCACAACGAAGGATACCGAGGTCAGCGGAAGTTTCATGGTAATAGCTCACGATCGCGCGGCCATCCGATTGAATGCGGAGGGAAGGATTTCCTCCAAGGTTCTGGGTTCCTTGAATAGTGGTTGTTGTTGCAGACGTACAAGAAACATTTGAGCATTTCACCATGCTGAATAAGCGACGGTTCGGTGCTGACTGAGACGCAGGCGTAAATGCAATTATTGGCAAATTGTCATTCCCAAGACGAATAGAGGTCGGATTCGGAATTGCATTAGAAGTTCCAAGGGACGTGTAATACGTACTCGTGTTTCCAGAGGAACAAGATGCATTACCACAGTATGAGACGGTGCTACGAATTCTGGAGGCCTCGACAGTAAAGTGGCTAATGATCGGGATATCATCCGAGCCGATAATAACGGAGGGGAAATATCCGGTGTTGTCTGTCGAATACGCAGTTGATGTGGTGTTACCAGATGAACAACTTGCATTGCCACATTTTATAACTTTCAAATCACCGTTCGTTGCATCGTAGTAGGCAACAATCGGCAAGTCATCAGCCCCAATCGCCATGCCAGAATATAGTCCTACATTTCCTGTTGAATCGACTGTCGTCGTAGTATTACCAGAAGAACAAGAAATATTCCCGCAATCCAAGATTTTCAGGTCATCGTTACTATCGTCGTAGAAACTGATCATCGGTAGATTGTCTGCAGCAATGACAATATCTGAGTACTGTCCGACAGTTCCTGCTGTATCGATCGTTGTTGTTGTATTGCCAGAGGAACACGTAACGTTTCCGCAGTGAACAACTTTGATCGCGTCATTCGTGACATCGTAGTACGAGATGATAGGTAAATTATCGGATCCAAGTTCAATCGATGGAGATTGACCAACGTCACCAGTGGTATCAACCTGAGTAATAGTATTGCCGGATGTACAGTCGACATTTCCGCATTTCAAAACTTTCAAATCGCCATTGGTCGTATCGTAATATGCAACAATGGCAAAGTTGTCCGTATCAAGTACTAGTGAACTATAGAAACCAACTGTTCCGGTAGTATCAGGCTGTGTCATTTTGTTCACTCCCGTAAAGAATGTCGCACCAAAACCAGTCGTGGGAGCAGACGGGGTAGTGTTTGCCAATGTCGCAGCCTGATCACTCTTGTAGTGGCGGTTGGCCTGGTTCGCAGTATTTCCTGCAATGTAATCAAGATCTCCATCGGCATCGCTATCTAGCAAAGCTAACCCAAACGTATGATCCCCTTCTTCCGTTGGTGTGCCATTTTGCGTAAAAGTTGCAGTACCATTGTTCAGCCAGATTTCATTGCCTCCATTTGTTTCTCCAGAAGACTCGCCTGCAATAATAATGTCAAAGTCACCATCATTATCTAGGTCTCCAACGGGTGTGAGCGCAGATGCATCGACTCCTCCAAAGTTTGAGCTTGCCGTGAAGGTTCCTGCACCGTCATTCACGTACGTATACGCCTTTCCATCGGACGCCCAACCTAAAATGATGTCAATGTCTCCATCACCATCAATGTCTCCGGTTGTTGGCCTACGTAGCCCTGCAGCAGCAGCTGTACTGAAGCTCGATAGTGAAACGAAGGCGCCTGTTCCACTATTTTTATAAATGTACGATGTTGTTGCATTACCAATGATCAAATCAACGTACCCATCACTATCGAAGTCCACAGCCTCCATATCCAGTGTTGAACGGAGTGTCGACGAAGCGGCAGTAAAAACAGCATGTCCGTTATTGAGATAGAGAGCCTGTGTGATACTTCCTGCAGATGAACCATACACAATATCTAAGTCTCCATCATTATCTGCATCAAAAAGTGCGAAGCTACTACCATCCGATGTAAGTGATGTTACGATTGCTGTTTCTGTGAAGACCCCAGATCCGTTATTGAGGTATCGATACATATCGTCACCCGTATCATCAAGCGTTACGAAATCGATGTCACCATCACCATCGATGTCGCCAGCTGCCGCGCGAACAAAGTTGTCAGCTGTCTTTGTAATTGTTGACGCACTGAATGTACCTGAACCGTTATTCGTATAGAGATCATGGTCATCCGATGCATCATCGTTCAACGCAATGTAGTCGAGGTCTCCATCTCCATCGAAGTCTCCCGCAATAACTTGCTCTGTATAATGGAGCTCCGTCGTGGAGCTATGCAGCGTAAACGTCATCGCAAAAACCTTTCCAATGAGTTGAACAGAAAGCACTGCAACCAGAATAAGGAGCAGGTTAGAACCTACACTGTGAATCGATCCGCGTGATCTCGTACCTGTGAGGGGTATGCTTGTTTGATTCATAGTTTAGAAGCGTGTTTTTCTTTATTTTTAGGTACGATGAAATATCGTTATATTCTAGCATAAAAAGCACAATTTAGGAATGCAAAACGTTCTACGCTCTGTATTTATAATAATTGGCTTACAGTAGAGCAAAACTAGTCTCCGCTAGCCGTCTCATTACGATGGTTATCGTGCTTCTTCCATAGATCTAGAACAGCCATTCTCAAAGAGCCAATAAAACGAGTTTGTCCTGCTTGTTCAATCTGCCTATTTACTTGAAGCAAATCAGAATGCCCAGTCACCATTGTCCACACGGTCGATCGGTCAACACCACCAGGTCCATGCTGAACTAAGAGCTCGCGATAACTATCGTCGAATTCTTTGAGTGCACGTTTTGTGAGCTCATCTAGACTCAATAACGAGGAAGAGGAAAATCGTGCTTTCATTTCTTTTCTCAAGAAGTCTCGATCCATTTCCTTGCATCCAGGCAAATCATCCATCATAAGATCGATCACATCGTCAGCCTCATTTGCGGAAGGCTCCCCAAAATGTTCGCGGTAGAGTAAGGTCATCTGCTCTCGAATAAGTTGTAATCCTTCGGTATAGACAGGGTCATGCGAAAGATCCATATTTCGAATATGCATTGGCATCCCAGAGCCATCTCGTGGGTCACGCGGGTCACGCGTCTCACCAGCGAAGACGCTCTGAATTTTTTTCAGTACACCACTTGTTCCGTGTGCTACTGCACCACCAATCGCAGTCGCTGTGACCAGCGCATACAGAAACGGGCGTCTGAGACGTGGAGAATTTGCGCCAGGTGCTAGGGGTCCTTCTTTCATATCCTTGAAGTGAAGAGGGTAAGGACTAGTTCATTCGTAGTGAGGCCTGTAAGTCATTTCTCTTTTGTGGCTGACTAGATGAAGCGATGGGACGGATATGATCTTGAAGTACGAGTCGGATAATCATGGAGTTGGCACGGCGCGCATTTGGATCGTTCAGGGTTTCGTAATATGCACGTTCTATTTCGTCTAAAATCACATCGCGTTCCTCTTGAACATGCGTACGAACCGCAGCAGCTATTTCCGGCGTGATGAATGCTCCGGGCAGTGCATACTCCTGAATACGATCAAATGGATTGTCAGAACTTTCATCTGACGATGCTAAAATACCATCCATCGTTCTCTGCGCGTCAGCCATTAAGCTCTTCAGCTGCTCATCTTTTTCAGGTGCGGTATTCAATCGAGTCTGCCTTTCTGCCTCCACGCGCACGTTTGTTGCATTGGCGGTGTTTGTCTCAGCAACTCCTGTGTACACAGCCTTCGCAGTAAAAAGCGCTGCAGCGAGACCAGCAGTCCATGCCAGTCCTTCCAACAGCGTAGAATACCTGCCGTCACCTTCTGGAGACGAGGCTTTCTCAGCATGTCCAATGGAATTAACACCATTGATAGGCATGCCAAGAATATTAAACTATTTTGGTTAAAATGACAAATATATTTCACGTACTTATTCTTTACGTGCAAGATACCTAACAATGCATTATTCCGTGCTTTTAGCCAAATACACCACTTCGACTACTTCTTGTTACGCTTACGATCAACCTCCTTTAGAAGCTTCTTACGGAGGCGGATGCTCGTTGGCGTAATTTCGACAAGTTCGTCGTCCTGAATGTACTCCATCGCAGCGTCGAGTGTCATAATGCGGGGTGGCGTGAGGCGGATTGCTTCGTCTGTGCCGGATGCACGAACGTTACTCAGCTTCTTTTCCTTGCTGATGTTTACGATGACATCCATTCCATTTGGGGACTCACCGACAATCATTCCTTCATAGACTGGGACACCAGCACCAATGAAGAATGATCCACGCTCCTGAAGTTGCCAAATAGCGTAGGCAACGGAAACACCAGTGACACCGGAGATGATGGAACCAGTTGTGCGACCAGGCATATCACCAGCATGAGGTGCGTACTTTGAGAACGAGTTCGTCAAAATTCCATCACCGCGAGTGTCGATGATGAATTCGTTGCGGAAACCGAGGAGACCGCGTGTTGGAATTTCGTACGTCAGTCGCGCAATACCATTCTTCGTTTCCATGTTCTGCATCAGTCCTTTGCGGCGTCCGAGCTTGTCGATGACCGTCCCGGACATCTCTTCTGGCACATCGATGTAGGCAGTCTCAAATGGCTCCATCTTCACACCGTTCTCCTCGTGCATGATAACTTCTGGTCGAGAGACAGCCAGCTCGAAGCCTTCACGACGCATGGATTCGATGAGAACACCAAGGTGCATTTCTCCACGACCAGCAACGCGGAATGCGTCTGTACGTGAGCCGACTTCGATCTTGAGTCCAACGTTTGTTTCCAATTCTTTTTCGAGACGCTCACGGATGTGACGAGTCGTCACGAGCTTTCCTTCCTTACCAGCGAATGGGGAATCATTGACGATGAAGTCCATCGACACGGTTGGTGGGTCGATCTTGATGACTGGAAGCATTTCTACATTTTCATCCGTTGTGACAGTGTCACCAACGTAGACCTCTGGAAGACCAGAGAGCATCACGATGTCACCAGCGACCGCTTCCTTCTGCTCAACGCGGTTCACACCCTGATACACCTGAATCTTGGTGATACGACCTGGCTTCTTGGTGCCATCTGGCTTGAGAACGTAGACGTTCTGGTTCTGAGCAACTTTTCCATCTGTGATACGACCAATCGCAGTGCGACCGGAGAACACATCGTATTCCAGGTTCACTGGCTGCATGCGGAATGTCTTCTCTGCATTGTTCTCCGCTGGCTTCACTGTTTCCAAGAGATAATCGAAGAGTGGATCCAAGTTCTTGGATTCATCTGTCATTTTGCGCTTTGCAACACCATCGCGACCGATCGCGTAGACGTAGGGGAAGTCGAGCTGCTCGTCTGTGGCACCAAGCTGAATGAAAAGATCGAACACTTGGCTCAGCGCTTTCTCTGGGTCAGAACCTGGGCGATCGATTTTGTTGATAATGACCATTGGGCGGATACCGAGTTCCAAGGATTTCTTCAACACGAAGCGAGTCTGTGGCATTGGACCGTCGAACGCGTCCACAAGAAGACAGACACAGTCACACATACGAAGAACGCGCTCTACTTCGGATCCGAAGTCGGCGTGACCTGGAGTGTCGACGATGTTGATCTTCGTTCCCTTGTACATAATGGAACAGTTCTTGGCGTAGATCGTGATACCACGTTCCTTTTCCTGATCATTGCTGTCCATCACGCGTTCCTCGACATGCTGGTGCGACTGAAACGCACCTCCTTGCTTGAGGATTTGGTCGACCAGAGTTGTTTTCCCATGGTCGATGTGAGCGATGATGGCAATGGTTCGGAATTCCATAAGAGTTGTGAAAAGACGATGTAGTGTAGCGGAAAAACCCAAAATGTACAGCCTACATGGCAGAAAGAACCCTCTGTCCAATCCACGATTTTTTGGCCTGCAAAAGCCCTAGCGAAATCGAAGCGCTTGGGATCATTTGACGAACAAAATAAACAGGAATTTACTACCCGCTATGCCCCACACACCACCACGCTCGACACTCAATTACCACGCAGGTTTGACGGATGCAGAAATTTCTCTTGGCGAAGGCAACACATCGCCTCACGTTTTGGCTGCCGTTGATCATTTGATCAGTGTTTTACAGAGAGAAACCGGAGGCGCACAGGGTCGTCTGAGTCTTGTGTTCTCGAAACCAGAAGCTCCTCACTACGAAGCTCCACGAGCTCCAGTCTATAGCGGTTCCGATCCAACAGATCAGATCAGCGCAGCGCCACGCGGCAAACAGGCACTCATTTGGGAGTAAGCATCACTTGATTTATTTCGGAATTTTCCCCTTTGAATTCCATGCGTCCTCTTGTGCTCGATCAACAAAAAATTGCTGCCGCTGTTATTCGCAAGGTAAACGATAAAACAAAGAATGATGAAATACGTGAAGAGGTGGCAAACGCCATTGAGGCATTTCAAGAAGGAAAGTGGGACGACTATGCAGCGGTTGTAGGTTCACTCTTTGAAACACACCAAGACACTGTCGATCTCGCAGTTGCAACTGCAACTCCAACAAATGAACCTGTGAATTCATTTGCAGATTCTTGGCGCGCTCGAAACGCTGTTCAGCTTGAAACATTTGCACACATAGACGCTATTGTCAGTGCGCAATCGGCGGTATAAGTGATAAGCGGCAACTAGTCATATTTTGATGAAATTGGGCGATTTTTGGTGAAAAATGGGTCATTTTCATACGAAAAGCACTCAAAATTGACCATTTTTGCTCATTTTTCGCTTTTCTTCGATAGTCGATTTCTGTACAATTTATCTATGGTTGCAGCCCACTGCACTTCTTTGGCTTTCCCACTCCTCGGAAAGCCGTGCTTGAGCGTATCCATCTAATTATGTGTGGAATTCTCGCAGTCTCCGGCTACCGGGACGTCATCCAAGATCTCTACGATGGTCTCATCGTCCTCCAGCACCGCGGTCAAGATGCTGCCGGTATCGTGACATACGACAATCAATTCCACTTAAAGAAGTCGACAGGGATGGTGAGCGAAGTTTTTCATGCGCACTCTCTCCAGCGTTTGAAGGGTCCGATGGGTATTGGCCACGTTCGCTACCCAACAGCCGGTTGTTCCAGCGAATTCGAGGCCCAGCCATTCTTCGTGAACTCTCCGTTTGGAATGGCACTGGCACATAACGGTAACCTCACAAACTCTGCACAGCTCGCAAAGGAAATTACAGAGCAGGATTACCGTCACCTCAACACAAGTTCGGACTCAGAAGTCCTCCTCAACGTTCTCTCGCTCGCTCTCCGCAAGCAGCGCCCGACCAAGCTCACAGCTGAACATGTCTTCCGTGCCGTGCGCATGGTCTTCCGTCGCTGCAAAGGTGCGTATTCTGCAGTCGCCCTCATTGGTGGCCATGGCATCGTCGGCATCCGCGACCCACACGGTATTCGCCCACTTCAGCTCGGTCGTCGTCGCGTTGGCGAGAAATTCGAGTACATGATCGCTTCTGAAGACACAGTATTCAAAGCTCTCGATTACGAATTCGTGCGTGACATCCAGCCAGGCGAAGTTGTCTTCATCGATAAAAACAATAAGCTCCACTCACGCGTCGTGAAGAAAGGCGACTTGAATCCATGCATCTTCGAGTGGGTGTACCTCGCCGCTCCAGACTCCACGATCGACGGTGTGAACGTCTACAAGGCTCGTGTTCGTATGGGTGAGTTCTTGGCCAAGCAAATCAAGAAGGCAGGTGTCCACATCGACTCTGTCATTCCAATCCCAGACACTGGCCGCCCTGCTGCTGCAGGTCTCGCCGATAAGCTCCGCGTTCGTTACCGCGAAGGCTTCGTAAAGAACCGCTACATCGGCCGCACATTTATCATGCCGGGACAGTCTGTCCGTAAACGCAGCTTGAACTTCAAGCTCCACCCGATCGAACTCGAGTTCAAGGGTAACAACGTTCTCTTGGTCGATGATTCCATCGTTCGTGGAAACACGAGTAAGAAGATTGTCGATATGGCTCGCAAGGCTGGTGCCAAGAAAGTCTACTTCGCGTCTGCCTCTCCTCCGATCATCGGACCAGATCCATACGGTATCGACCTTCCAACAACGAGCGAGCTCATTGCATCCGATCACACCGTAGACGAAATCTGTACAATGATTGGTGCCGATGGACTCTTCTATAGCACTATCGAAGACATGCGGAAGGCGATTCGCTTCGGTAACCCAAAGATCCGTCGCTTCTCCGATGGTTGTTTCACCGGCAAGTACCCAACACCAGAAGTCACTCCAAAACTTCTTCGCGATCTTGGGAGCGGCCGCAATGAGACACGCGACAATTTCGACAAAGATCAGTCGCAGAATCCTGACCAGACGAAGATGATGGCACTTGTTTAAGTTTTGAGATCTGAGACATGAGATAAGAGATCTGTTACCATCCCAATCATGATTGGGATGAGTTACCAGGATTTAAAGATTTGGCAAAAAAGCATCGATTTGGTCGATGCTATTTATGCAATAACACTAAGTTTTCCTAAGGAAGAAATTTATGGCTTAACTTCACAAATGCGCCGTTCTGCAATTTCAATCGCTTCTAATATTGCAGAGGGAAGCCAAAGAACTACCAAAAAGGATTTTGCAAATTTTCTTTCGACTTCTAAAGGATCTCTCGCTGAACTAGAAACTCAAATTATTATTTCAAGTAGAAGAAAATATTGCGATGAAAAACTGCGGAATGAACTGTTGCAAAAGACAGACGAACTTCATCGAATGATTTATAGTTTTCACGCATCTCTACTTTCTTAACTCAAGTCTCTAGTCTCTTATCTCACGTCTCATGAAGATTCTCCTTATCTCCAACTCTGCTCGCGGTGAAGCCATTGCTGATGCTCTTTTGCGCAGCAGCCCAAAGCCTGAGGTTATCGCGATTTCTACCGTCCGTAGCCCTGGCCTCGTCTCGATGTGTAAGGAGGTACATGTCATGGACATCATGAAATTCCCTCCGATGATAGAACTCGCCAGAAATGTTAAACCTGACTTTGCATTCATCTCGCCGGATGACCCCATCGGCGCTGGACTTGCTGATGAATTTGAAAAAATTGGGATTCAATCTGTCGCGCCAAAAATGGCGTTGGCGCAGATCGAAGCCAGTAAAGGATTTGCCAGAAAACTCATGGAAAAGCATAGCATCGATGCGAGTCCAACGTTCCGCGCATTTGCATCCAAAAGCCCAGACCCTGCAATGGAAGCAGAGATTCGCGAATATATTGTGCGTGATTTAGATTCCAATTATGTAGTGAAATACGATGCGCTCAAAGGTGGAAAAGGTGTGAAAGTAAGCGGAGAACATCTTTCGTCGGTTGATGAGGGTGTCGCCTACGCTATTGAATGTTTAAAGGAATGTGGTCGTGTTGTACTTGAGGAAAAATTGGTCGGAATTGAATTTAGCTTGATGTCATTCGTTTCTGGAAAAACATCGATCGATATGCCAGCTGTCCAAGATCACAAACGCGCATACGAGGGTGATACTGGTCCAAACACAGGAGGCATGGGAACCTACTCCGATAGCAATCACTCACTCCCCTTCCTCACGCAGAAGGACTTGGACGATGCGAGCAAGATCAATACACAAGTCGCCGCCGCTCTCATGAAGGAATGCGGCGAACCATACAAGGGAATTCTCTACGGCGGATTTATCGCAACGAAAACTGGTGTCAAAGTGATTGAATACAACGCTCGCTTTGGCGATCCTGAAGTGCTCAACGTGCTACCTCTGCTCGAATCTGACTTCGTACAGATCTGTCTTTCGATTATCGACGGCACACTGAGTAAATCGCATGTCACATTCGCTAGAAAGGCGACAGTCTGTAAGTACATCACACCAAAAAGTTATCCTGACGCAAAGAATGAGAAGGGACAGATTGTCCATGTCCCATCCCCTGCCCCAGCTGGTGTGAAAGTCTATTACGGCGATGTCTCACTCGATGAGAAGAGCAACATCCTGCTCGGCGGATCTCGTTCGATCGGTGTGGTTGGTCTTGGTAAAACTCTCGCTGAGGCTGAAGAATCAGCTCAAGCATTCTCAGAAAAGATCCACGGACCTGTTCGATTTAGAAAGGACATTGGCACAGCAGACGTGCTCAAGCAGCGCGTGGACATGATGAAGAAGCTCCGTGCCTAGAAAGCACGTTACAGATGCTTGAGAAGCTCGTTTTCTTCCCACTTCTTGAGGGAAGCCACAATGTCACCCAAATCCCCTTCCATCACGGCTGGGATATTGCTGAAGTTCTCATTCACACGGTGATCGGTAATGCGATCCTGTGGGAAGTTGTAGGTACGGATCTTTTCCGAGCGATCGCCCGAGCCCACTTGTCCAGCACGCAAATCCCCTCTTTCCTTTGCCTTACGCTCCTGCTCAGCAGCATAGAGACGGCTGCGGAGAATCGACATCGCGAGCGCACGGTTCTTGATCTGACTTCGTTCGGACTGTGACGTAACAACAACACCTGTCGGTAAGTGTGTGATGCGCACGGCAGACTCTGTTTTGTTCACGTGCTGACCACCAGCTCCACCGGAGCGATAGGTATCGATCTTCAAGTCTTCATTGCGGACAGCAATATCAACTTCTTCAGCCTCTGGAAGAATCGCGACTGTTGTTGTGGATGTATGCACGCGACCTTTGTTTTCCGTGGCCGGAATGCGCTGCACACGGTGCACGCCAGACTCGAATTTGAGATCTCCGTACACACCTTCGCCTTCAATGCGAATAGACGCTTCCTTTACACCACCTGCATCAGCGGCAGATGTATCAATGAGCTCTACTTTCCAGCCACGAACTTCGGCGTAGCGCATGTACATCTTCAGCTGTTCTGCAGCAAAGAGCGCAGCCTCCTCACCGCCTGTGCCGGCACGAACTTCCACGATGACGCTCTTTTCATCATCTGGGTTTCGTGGCAGAAGCATGCGCTTCATTTTTTCGAGCAAGATCGGCTGCTGCGCCTTCGCATTCGCCGCTTCTTCAGCCGCCATCGCCTTTAGTTCTGGATCTTCAAATGCTGCCTCTTCGGCAATCGCCTTCTCCCCTGCCTCGTACTCTTTGTACGTTGCTTCGAGTGGTTCCAATCTCTTGATGATACGCGCTAAGCGTGTGACTTCCTTCTGGTCACCGTAGACGGATGGATCTTCCACCTTCTTGCGTGCGTCTTGAAGTTCGCCGATTTTGGCTTTGATCTTGTCGATCATGTGCGAAAGAGAGTAGCAAAACTACCCTTCCCACGCACTCCAAAATGCTTACCAGTCTCCGTCATGCACTTCGCGAAGTGCATGACTACGCCGGGGTTTCGCCTATTTACTAAGCTATTGAGCTCACTTGGCGATGTACTTCTTATTGATGCGCACAGAGCCGTAGCCGACAACCATGAGGAGAAGACCAGCCATGACAAGTGCCAAAGGCCAACCAAGTGTGTCGGAGAAGTACTCAGATGTAATCTTTATGATGTAGACCATCAGAAACATGGAGCTCACCAATAGGAGTGACCGCGCCTTGAGACGAACACTCAAATACATGAATCCGAACACGAAGAGTGGATAGCTAAGCTCCCAGAACATGTTCTGGGTTGGCGTCCAGCCACCAAGTGACAGCGCCGCCCCAAGGAAACCAATAGCACCGAAGCCATACAAATAACTAGAGAACGACTTGAGAGTTGTCGTCGAAAACCAGTGACCAAGGAAGAGGTACGATATGCCTGCGATTAGTACGCGGTACTCGAGGTATTCATTGGAATAGTAGAACTCGCTGTTACGAGCGAAGTGACCGGTCACTGCAAAGTAAAACCATGTTCCGTAGATCACAGAGAACACGAAGAATACGTCCTGCTTTCCGTTGAGGAAGTACGAGAGCAGAAGAGCTGCAAACGCGAGAGATGAAACAATGAGATTCATACCGCTCTCTGAGGTTGAAACATTCATTTCATTCAAAAGAACGTAGATACCAAGCGGAATGAGAGCGCACGCAAGACAGTAGAACACCTGACTTGAGACGTACGACTTCTTCTGCTGGCCGAAGAGACCACCCACAATGTAGGCGGCGATCGCAGAACCGAGAGTCGAAAGAATTTTTGTAAACGAACTCATCGTGTCCCACTGCTGCGAGACGAAAATAATGATACCCATGAGCACAATTGCTCCACCGATGAATGTCAGAATGTCGGAGAAGTTCGCATTACGAAGTCCCATTGCGCCGTGGCTATTCTGATTGGCTGCATTGATGACTTCATGTCGTGTCACCTCACCCGAGGCAATCATGGCAGAAATTTCCTGAAGCAATTGTGATTTCTTCATAGGAGAGTGGAAGGAAGAAAGAGCTAGTTGATCCAACCGAGGAAGCGATAATCACCATTACCGTAGTAATATCCCATGTTCTGATTCACTACTAGGTTGAGCTTGAGAGCTGCATGATTTCCGACGAGGTACATACTGTTGTAGTCGCTGTAGCTATCGAAGAAGAGGAAGTCTCCTCCGCCTCGACCATGACGGACTTCAAAGCCATCCTTAGACATAGTACTGGCATCCAGAGAGAGCTTCGTCGCTTCCTCAAACGTTACTTCTTTACTTCTGTTTTCCTCCACATCGTGAATGTAAATACGTGGAGTTTCTGGAATCATAGAGAGATCGGCTTTGTATTCTGGCGGGATCGTTCTGAAGTTTGGAGCCTCTCCTTTGACAAGAGTATTGCCCTTCACAACAAAGAACTGGTAGTTACGATTCCCGAGGTAGTACTCGTTCTGACCAATCACGTACACGAAATCAACAGTGGGTTTGGCAAACCAATTTGGAGCAATAACACTCACAATGACCGCAAGGATCATGAGAAGTGGAATGGAAACACCGAGAATGAGAGAAAGATTTTTGCGAATGTGCATAGTGATAAAAAGGATAGCATGAGTATGACGAAAAATGGACTACTCTGGTTACAGAACTTTTTGACGGATTCTTGGCTTACTTTGTAGTACTATTTGCCTATGAAGGTCCTTCTGGCCATGTCCGGCGGTATCGACTCCAGTGTCGTTGCTCATCTTCTGAAAGAGCAAGGGCATGAGGTGATTGGCGTACGTTTTACGCTGTGGACAGATCCGTTGGCTCCAGCCATCGCGCAAATCTTGCCGACCAAATGTTGCACGACGCAGAACATCTCTCGCGCCAATAATGTCGCAAAGAAGCTTGGTATTCCACTTCACATCATCAGTCTTGAGAATGAATTCAAAGAGACGGTCGTCGATCCATTCTTAGAAGGTCACAAACAAGGTCTTACGCCAAACCCATGCATCGGTTGCAATAGAAATATCAAGTTTGGGAAACTGCTGAATCTCACGAAGGAGCTCGGCTGCGACATGCTCGCCACTGGTCACTACGCACGTACAGCTATCGAAAATATGTCCGATGGCACAAGTCGCATGCTTCTTTTGGAATCCGTTGATAAGAAGAAAGACCAGAGCTACTACCTCTACGGACTCACGCAGGAGCAACTTCGTGTTGTTACGTTTCCACTCGGCGGAATGCTGAAGTCCGAGGTGTACGCACTTGCGGAAAACTTTGGCGTCCCACTCCCCGACTCCTACCGTGAAAGTCAGGACTTGTGTTTCTTCCCAGAGAAAACTCCAGAGGAATTTCTCAAGCGTCACCTGAAGTCCGATCTCCGCCCTGGAGAAATCATCCGTCGCGATGGCACGGTGGTTGGTTCACACTTAGGACTCCCCCTCTACACCGTTGGTCAGCGCCGAGGATTGAAGATTGGCGGACTCAAAGTTCCACTCGAGGTTGTGGAAAAAGACGCGCATACCAATCGCCTCATCGTCGCCGAAAAAGATACGGAGCGCATCACAAGCGTGAAGCTCGCCGATGTTCGGTTTGTGTCGTGGATACCAGAGACGAATATCGCTCTCCCAATTGATTGTCGTTTACGCTCGCTCTCCGCCCGAAAGCATGGCGCTCTAAAGGTCACCGGAAACGAGGGTATTTTTGAGTTTTCGACACTTCAGTCACCGCAGGCTCCAGGCCAATCTCTCGTGCTCTATAGAGGCGAAGAAGTCGTTGGTGGAGGGGTGATGCAGTAAGTGTATCTATCAAACATTTATTCCCATCCTGTCTAGTCCCTCAGAAAGCCGTTTTGTGATACAATAATCAACTAAATTTCATGTCTTCATACCCACACATCCGCCGGGCTTATTACGACGCTGAGGGCAATATTATCCTCGAAGCCGATGCCGGCAGAGGCGAAGTGACGCGCATCCCGATTTTGCGTGAGGAAATGGAAGTGGAGATTCCTGTTGCAATCTCTGAGCCTGCACTACGCCCGATGCGCACCGAAGAGTGGCTCATGCTGGACGAAGAAGAATTTCATGAACCAGAACCAATGCTGACGGCACCTGAGCCAAAGCCAATCCTGCAGGCGCCGAAAATTGAGAGACCAATCGAAAAGAAAGTAGAACCAATGATCAAGATCCCAAAGATTGCTGAACCGCCAAAACCTTCCACCATCAGCAAAGCGAAGACTCAGGCCAAGCGGATGGTCGAGCAATCGGTGGAAGAGAGTCGCAAGCAATTCTCGGAAACAATTTCATCTGTCTATTCTGAATTCTCGGATGCCAAACTTAGCCTGAAAGATTTGCCAGCTCGTCTCGCCCAGAAGTGTAAACATCTGTGGCAGGTCGGACAGACGCCAGTGCAACTCCCCAAGCGAAAAGCAGGCAAGCGTCCACCGAAGAAGGTGACGCTCTTCTTGATGGATACAGTTCGTTTCGGTGGCACATTCGGACTCATCTTCGCTGTTCTCTTCGTCGGTATTAACTACCAGAGCTTCTGGCAGATTGCCCGCGCTCAGCTCGCTATTGGCAGCGACATCACCACAGAACAAGGTCTCGATGCGCTCTCGCGCGGTGCGCGCACGGCAGCACTCTCTGCCAAGACAGCCACGATGGATAACACCAATATCCTGGCCTATCTCCCCGCAGTTGGCCCTAGTGAGGATCGCATCATTATTCCGAAGATCGGAAAAAACGTACCGATAGTGCGTCCGAGTATGGATGCACTTATGAAGGAAGACTGGAAACAGTTTGAAGATGATATTCAGACTGCCCTTCACGATGGAGTCGTGCATTATCCTGGCTCTGCAAAGCCAGGTCAGGCTGGCAACTTCTTCGTCACAGGTCATAGCTCCTACTACCCTTGGGACAACGGAAGCTACAAAGACGTCTTCGCTCGTCTCCATGAGTTAGAGCCAGGCGACACCTATTCGGTGTACTACGGTGGCGACCGTCATACTTATCGCATCACTCGCAAATACGAAGTAAAACCAAGCAACGTCAATGTCCTCGACCAGCCTACAGATCGTCGCATTGCAACACTCATGACCTGCACACCAATCGGCACGACACTCAGACGTCTTATCGTCGAGGCTGAAGAGATTGATCCACAGTCTGGCGATGTCCTGAAAGTCGGTGAGCGTCCAGACGAAAGACCGGAGAACCCATTTGGAAGACTGGAAGCTTTGCCTATTTAGACGTTCTTCGGGAGTGTCTGCATCACAACCACCGGATCCTCATGACGATGTAGGAAACGGAAGAATGATTTCTTTCTGAAGCCTGAAAGCGTCTGTGCAGAAATCTGTTCAAGGACAAGACCAAAGACGATGAAGACTCCGCCAAGCAACTGATACGATTCAATACGCTCGCCAAGAATAAGTGCCGCAAAAATGAGGCCTGACAGCGGTGTCGCAATTTCGATGAGCGACAACGTTGTTGCAGGAAGCCTCTCCAACGCCTCATAGTAACACGTGAGGTTGAGATAGCGTGAGAAGAATGTGAATGCGAGGAGAAGAAGAACGAGTCGCGTTGGGAACGCTGCAACCTCAGCCCCAATAGAGATTTCGATAAAGAATGCCAGGAACGCGACAGCAATAACACCTGCTACATTTCGAATGGCGATTGCGAGTTCAGGCATGACATCTGAGAGGTACTTTTTAAAGAGCACAGCACCCGTACCTGAAACACAAGATCCGGCCAAAATAAGGAGATCACCAGAATGAACGGCGAGCTCGGTTCCATGACCCAAGAGATTGATGATCACCAGACCAATAAAAATTGTCATGCCTCCCAGTAGCTGCATTCGACTAATTTTTTCTTTAAGCAGAACACAGCCCAAGAACATGACAGAAAGAATTTCTGCAGTAGAAATCATGGAAGCATTGATTGCAGATGTGCGGGCAAGTCCTGTAAACCAGAGAAGCGGCGCGATGGCAGAGTTCAGAAGTCCAACGACAATTGCCATACGAATAGATTTCGCCTTAAGCTTTGCAAGCTCCTTGAGGAGCGGCACCAATCCAAAAGTAATGATAATAAAAACTGCTGTGAGCGCTTCGCTGATAAGAAGCAGCGTAATTGGTGACAGGAAGGGCGTGAGACCTTTTGCAAGCGCGTTGTATGTTCCAGCCCAAAGGACAGAACCAAATGCGAGGGTAATACCTAAACGCCTCTGACGAGCTTGAAACGCGAGTTCCATATGTGATATTTGTTATGTTTATTATAACACTTTTATATATATTTGTAAATATCACGGTTTCCGCCGCTTACTACTGCGCTTCATGTCCAGAGCGAGATAGAATATGGGCTCTGGAAAGAGCACGTCACAACAAAGCAGGATGGTGCCGGGGGTGGGGATCGAACCCACACATCCCTGTAACAGGATAAGGGATTTTAAGTCCCTCGCGTCTACCATTTCGCCACCCCGGCAGTACGCAAAGTGTAGCGGAACATCGACGTTCATCAATTCGTCTCTGACAATTCGCCTGTGAGGTTCTTCTCCATCAGCTCACGAATACGACGAACATTGGTGGACTGTTTCAGTGCCCACATAAGCTTTACCACTGCACATTCGTACGTCATATCCATACCTGAAATGATGCCAAGTTCTTCCAGGGTCAACTGTTTTCGGTAGAGGTGGAGATCGATCGTGCCACGCAAAAGCTGCGAAGTAATAACGATAGGAATATTCATTTTCGTCACTTTTCTAAGCCACGGATACAAGTACTCCGGCAGCATTCCTAGACCGTACGCACGTAGAACAATGCCGTGTGGCTTAGCATCGAGAAGTGCATCCGCCTGGAGCATAGGCATACCTGGATGAAGTGTGAGCGATGCAACATTTGGGTCGAAATCTGGCTCCACGACAAGGCTGCGCTTGCGTCGAACTGTGCGCCAAGGGTGCAGAGACACCGCTGTGTTGAACTCAGCAAGCGGAGGGAATCTTGGACTATCGAATGTTTGTAATATCGACTGATCTGCCTTCTTTGCACGAGAACCACGAAGCACACGTGGACCTAAAACAATGCAAACCTCTGCAATGTCGAGCTGGGCAGCCTGAATTGCATACGTCAAATTCATGCGAGCATCGCTGCCAATATCATCTATAGGCATGAGGGATCCTGTCAGAACTACTGGCTTGCTAAGATTTTGAAGTGCAAAGGAAAGAGCTGCAGCTGTGTACGCCATCGTATTTGTTCCATGGATCACAACAATGCCTTCCACCGTGTCATAAATCTTTCGGATGGTTTCAGCTATCTGCACCCAGTGCTCCGGTGTTACTTCAGACGAGCCAACACTCGTAATATGGTGAAACTCAAGAGAGACATCGCGTTGGGCATCTGGAATAAAACGATGAATCTCTACCAAGGACTCTATGGGTTCGATAAGACCTGTTTTTCTGTTGCGGATCATTCCGATCGATCCACCGACATACAAGACTGCAATTTTGGGGCGAGCCATACGGATAAGCAGAGTACCAGAAAAAAAATTAGCTGACGACCCAAGTATCCTCGAGTCGCATACCCCACTTTCCTTCGAAGTAGAGTCCCGGTTCTATCGTGACAACCTCGCCTTTCTGTAACTTCATCATAGGAGCACGTTTCGAAAGTGTCGGACTCTCGTGAATATCCAGTCCCAAACCATGACCAAGTGAATGGCTAAACTCTTTGTCGTAGCCGTAATCTTTAAGAACCTTTCTCGCTGCGATGTCGAGTTCGTGATTCGTCACATTCTTTTTCAAGAGTGATTCTGCCTTCTTCTTGGCTTCTGAAAGAGCTTTGTACGCTTTTGACTGCTCTCTAGTCTTCGGCGCAGTACAATAGACTCGACTGTAGTCACTACAGTAGCCCTGATACCTCGCACCCATATCAATCTGCACAACATCTCCCTTTTTTAACTTTCTCTCAGTTGGATGGTGGTGTGGACGAGAAGAGTGTTCGCCAAAAGCAACTATTGTTTCGAAGGCTAGTCCTTGGGCTCCGTAGCTTTGGCAAAGTTCATAAATTTTCCAAGAAAGCTGTCGCTCTGTGATTCCAATCTTCAGGAGTGTTGGCACCTGATTCAACACCCTCTTTGTAAGAGAAGATGCACGACTAATCAAAGACAGTTCATATAAGTCCTTTTTTCTTCTGAGCCCTTCTAAAATACCAAATGTGTGAACAAATTTTCTATTCTTTAATTTTGACTTGAGGCGATTCAACCGAGCAACGGTCATATCCTCAGATTCGATGCCAATTCGTTTGTATGCAGAAAGAATGTCCAGGATTTTTGCAGGATCCATCACTAAAATTTTCTTTGGAGCCCTAGAATAAGCCATTTCTGAATATCGGCTATCGAGGAAAAGCATGACCTTTTTTGGAGTTACCAGCATGACACCCGCTGATGCCTCTATACCTGTCAGATACCGAATATTTGTCAGATTTGTGACATACAATGCTTCAAGCCGCTGATTTTTAACTAATTTCTGCGCCTTCCTGAGCCTTTGTATGAGGAATGGGGTGATATCTGGCATTTTTTCGCATTTTATGCTATCATAGAATGATTATTTCGCATCCAATTTATGTCGACTACTCCTCGCTTTGTTCGTCTCGTAGAAGGCGTTGCAACCGCACTTGGATTTGCATGGTTACTGGATGCAACGCCTACTCTTGCAGCGGTCTATGGTGGGCAGGGCATTCTTGCAGGCATTAGTGCTGCAGCTGGTCTTGGAGGCATTTCTACATCAACAAGCATTCGTGACCTGATTATTCGACTCATTCTCTTTGTACTCAACTTCGTTCTCCTTCTTGCGGTTGTCGCAATTATCATCGCTGGCATCTATCTTATTGTCAGCAACGGAGATGAAGGGCAGAAAGACAAGGCGAAGAACATTATTCTGTATGCTCTGATAGGCATTGTTGTCATTCTCTTCTCTCGCCTTATTGTCACATTCGTTAATAACCTCTTTTCCTCTTAATGAAGGGCTCCGTACATATCAGGCATCTTGGAATTTCTCTGGCAATCCTGGCAATTGTCTTCGGGCAGAGTCCAGCCAGTATGCTTGCGGCTGATCCTGCTCCGATTCGTATCGGCGTTGGTGAGACGGCAACTATTGGCCTCGACACAAGCCCAGACGCGCAACTCAGTTGGATTCTCACAAAGGATCGCAAGTTCCAATCTGCACAACGTGGTCGCTTCTTTGAGACTCGCTTTTCTGAAATTGGAACGTACGTCTTGGATGTCAGTATCCAGGATGCCGTGACAAAAACTAATTCGTACAAAGCATTCACGATCCAGGTTGGATCCGACTCAACACAGAACCATGCACTCCCTGTAGAAGGCGAAGAACTCCAAGCAATTCTTCGCACAGAACCCCAAGCTCTACTTGTGAACTCGGTCACTCTTCCTGCAGATGGTGGAGTCGTAAAAATTGACCCATCAGCATCAAAGGGGCGAATTGGTATGTACCAGATCGATGTCGATACATCGGTCGATAGTAATCGAGATGGCGACCCTGCGAATGATGCAGATAATTCGAGTACAACATCATATAGAAGCGGAAATCCACTGTATTATCTCATTGAAAAAAAGCCTCAGGAACGACATATTAAGCTGACTGTTACTGACGCAATGAATACACGTGCACCTCACAGCACTGAGGTTGCTATTGTTTTTAGCTCACCTACGCAATCCAGCATTCCATCATTGCCCCAAGGAACTTCTCATGGCGCTCACATTCTTACCCAGATCAACGGACTGACCGTCGCATTTGGCGTCGCCTTTGATTCTGCGTCTACTCAGGGTAAGGAACTTCTATTTGAATGGGATTTTGGCGATCGGGGACGAAGTCTCTTGAACACTCCGATTCATAGCTACCCTGCACAAGGAAACTACGCAGTAAAACTTGTGATCAGAGATATAGCCACTGGTGTCGCTGTTGCTGAAAGCACACTTCCTATTCAGGTATTTGGTTCTCAGGGTGCACTGACCAGCTCAGCTGGAACTCAAGGTGTCCCAGCCTCCACTGCATCGAGCGCAGGATCCTCAGCCACAGAAGGTCAGTCATCTTCTGGCTTCTCTCTGGGCTCCGTTATTCGCGCTATATTTATTATTTTCGTACTTCTTGCGATTGCTATTGGCCTATACACATTACTCACCTGGATTAAGCGTCGCACAACGTCCTCGTTTCAGGAAACTCTAGAAAAAATGGAAAATACTATCGTCAAAAAGTCTGAAAAAACAGAATCCCCAGTTGCAGTAGAGCCAATGAAACTGAAAAAGACAGTAGTAAAATCGGAAAGTCCACCTTCTGAGATCATTGATAAGGAAACAAGTAAACCAGAGATGAAGAAGCAGCAACCAGAAACTCCTGTCGCTTCTTCCGGTCCTGTCCCTGCATGGTTGCAAAAAGGAAGTTCAGCTCCGGCAGCCCCAGTTCAAGCGCCGAAGCCAGTACCAGCTCCTGCGCCGAAGCCTGCGACACCACCACCTGCCCCAGCTCAAAAAACAGCTACACCGACACCTGCTCCTGCACCGCAAGCAACTCCGGCTCCTGCAGCAAAGCAAGCAGCGCCTGCCGTCGCACAGACTCCGGCCGCTCAGCCAACTGTACAACCTGCCCCAGCACCTGCACCTACTGCACCAAAGCCAGCAAGTCCAGCTCCGGCACCTAAGCCTGCCGCTCCAGCTACGCCAGCAGCAGCACCAACAACGAAACCTGTCACACCTGCTCCATCTCCTGCGACAGCACCAAAACCAGCTCCTTCACCAGTGACGCCAGTTCCAAAGCCTGTTACTCCTCCGCCAGCTAAACCTCCTGCACCCATTGCGCCAAAGCCTCCAGCTCCTGAGAAAAAGCCTGAATCTACACCAGCTCCAGCTCCTGCAGTAAAACCAACACCTACTCCGGTTGCCGCAGCCCCAGTGCCAAAGCCTGCTCCTCAAGCTGAGAAGTCAAAGCCAGTTGCTCCTGCAGCGCCAAAGAAACTAGAGCCAATGCCGATTGAGCCTCTCAATCCAGCTGATAAGAAATCAACAACAATCAACCGCTCCGATGACGATCCGCCAATCGCGATCGTGCAGGCGGATAGCCTGATGCAATAATACGAAAATCTCAGCCTTCGCCTGGATCAGCGAATTCGCCGAGCTTATCGGTGATGGAGTACGTGTCGAGGTTGCCCTTGCCGAGAAGCTTTACAACCTCTGGCACAGCCTTATCGAATGAAATCTGCTTCTGCTTACCAGCAGCCATGTCCTTCAAGATAATCGTATTTTCCTTCACTTCAAGCTGACCCAGAAGAAGACAGAACTTGGCCTGGAATCGGTCGGCAAGACGCATCTGGCTCTTCAGGCTCGCTTCGCCAAGCGCACCCACTGTATGGATGCCAAGGTCGCGGAGCTTACTGACGAGCTTCAAGCACTTCTTCTTTGCCTCTGGTCCAAGCTGCGCAACGAACACATCAACCTGATCTTTATTTGGAGCTTCCACACCTGCTTCTTGCATGTGCCACATGATGCGCTCCATACCACCAGCAAACCCAACACCCGGTGTTGGCTTTCCGCCAAGCTGCTCGATGAGGTAGTCATAACGACCACCACCACCCACAGCATTCTGGGCGCCTGTGTGACTGTCCCAGAATTCAAATACTGTCTGGTTGTAGTAGTCCAAACCACGGACTAGACCTGGGTTTTCGACGAACTCGATACCGAGTTCTGTGAGGTACTCAAGAAGCGTCTCGTGATACTTTTTGCTCTCAGGATTGATGAACTGAACCATCTTTGGAGCGGACTTTAGGAGAATCTGCGTATCCTCTTCCTTAGAATCCAACAAGCGAAGTGGGTTGTGCTGGAGACGCGCACGATCCTGTTCTGGAAGATTTCGCTCCTTACCGGTGAAGTAATCCTTAAGGGCTTCCACATATGCCTTGCGATCATCGGGTGCACCAATGTTATTCACCTGAAGCTTCAAGCGCTTGAGGATCTTGAGATCGTTGAAGATTTTGACGACGACATGAATGAGCTGCGCATCGAGCGATGGATCGGAGAGACCAATAACTTCAATATCAAACTGGTGGAACTGACGGTAGCGACCCTTCTGTGGACGGTCGTAGCGGAAGCACTGACCGATAGCGTAGAGCTCGACAGGCTGCGGAAGTTCCTGCATGCCGTGCTCGATGTAGCTGCGGCAAATACCAGCGGTGAATTCTGGGCGAAGTGCGTACTGCTTATCCTCTGTGTCGGCTGCACCTTTGCGACCGACTGCAAACAATTCCTTCTCCACGATGTCTGTGTGCGTACCAATTCCACGCTCGAAAAGAGATTTCTCTTCGAACATTGGTGGGTCGATGCGCTTGTAACCTGCCTGACGAGCACGGTGACGTACGGCTTTCTTGATGTACGTCATGTACTGGTGATCGGCTGGAAGCACGTCGTGAACGCCTTTGGGAGAACGAAACTTCAGTTCGGCCATGACGGATAGTGTACAGGAGGTTGTTTTCCGCTACAATCCCCGAGCTTTCGATCATTTTGTAGCACAGATTTTCGTTGAAAAGGCCACTGTTCATTGTTTTATGGCGATCGTAGCTCAGCTGGTTAGAGCATCGGGTTGTGGTCCCGAGGGTCGTGGGTTCGAACCCCATCGATCGCCCCATTTATAAGTAAATATCAAGATTCAAATTAGAAATTTGAAGAAGTTCTTGGTCAGATCGGAACTAGATTTTGCTTTTACACAAAACGAAATAAAGAGGATGTAAAATTTTTGTGAAGTATTTCATTGAGTCAGCTGAGGTTTAGAGACGATAAAATACTAGTATGCCCCCTACTTTTGATTTACTTGAAAGGACTAGAAACTTTGCACTGGAAGTACGAAGCTTTGTGAAGCTTCTTCCGAACACTCTTTTCACAAAAAATGACATCATCCAAGTTATACGATCCTCTGGTTCTGTTGGAGCAAACTACATTGAAGCAAACCAATCTCTCAGTAAAAAGGATTTTATAATGCGTATCAAGATTTGTAGAAAAGAAGTGAAAGAATCAAGGTTTTGGCCCTCTCTTTTTGATACTGCCTCAGTAGAAAATCTCAACAAAATCAGGCTCAAGCTTATGAATGAATCAACTGAGCTTGAAAGTATTTTCGGAGCAATCCTACAGAAATCCCTAGTCGCTCTCACACCTAATTCGAATTTCTAACTTCTAATTTCGAATTTAGATATCAAGGTTCTTCACTCCCTTCGCGTGTGTCTGGATGAACTTCTTGCGCGGAGCGACATCGGCACCCATGAGTGTGGTGAAGATGGCATCAGCCGCTTCGGCATCTTCGAGCATCACGCGTTGCATGACACGACGAGATGGATCCATGGTGGTGTCCCACAATTGCTCTGGGTTCATTTCACCAAGACCCTTGTAGCGCTGGACGTTCACTTTCTTCGGGCGCTTCGTGTCTTTGGCACCTTTTTTTGCCTTTGCATCCTCGGCTGGCTCTTCGCCCTCCTCTGATACTGCCTCCTCTTCGGATTCCTGCGACTGCTCCAATTCCTTGGAACTAATACCCCACTCCTTCAACACCGCTTCCTTCTCTTTATCCGAGAATGCGTACTTCGATTCCTTTCCAACAGAAATCTTGTAGAGCGGAGACTGGGCAATGTAGAGGTGACCTGTTTCGATGAGTTCGCGGAAGTATCGGTAAAAGAGTGTCAAAAGCAGTGTGCGGATGTGTGCTCCGTCGACGTCGGCATCGGTCATGATCACGATGCGGTCGTAGCGAAGTTTGGCAAGATCTTTTACTTCACCAATACCCATACCCATCGCAATGATGAGGGACTTCACTTCGTTGTTGGCAAGCATCTTGTCCAAACGAGACTGTTCGACGTTGAGAATCTTACCCTTGATTGGAAGGATGGCCTGGAATTCGCGGTTACGACCTTGCTTGGCAGAACCACCGGCGGAGTCTCCCTCGACGATGAAGAGTTCACATTCACTTGGATCCTTGGAGCTACAGTCCGCCAATTTTCCAGGAAGTGTCATGCCTTCCAGCGCACCTTTGCGGATCACCGCATCACGAGCAGCACGAGCAGCCAAACGAGCACGAGCAGCGAGGATACACTTTCCAACAACATCGCGCGCTTCACCTGGGTGTTCTTCGAAATATGTCGAAAGCTTCTCGTTGACGACTGTTTCCACAAGCGCCTTCATTTCTGCATTTCCGAGCTTGCTCTTGGTCTGACCTTCGAATTGTGGTTCGCGAATACGAACGGAAATAACGGCAGCGAGACCTTCACGCACGTCATCGGCAGTGAGATTCTCGTCTTTTTCCTTGAGGATTCCTTCCTTGCGAGCGTAGGCATTCACTGTGCGTGTCAGCGCAGCCTTGAAACCAGTGAGGTGTGTACCACCTTCCGTCGTGTGAATGTTGTTTGCGAATGTGATCGTCTGATCTTGGAATGCCTGGCTGTACTGAAGAGCGACTTCCACAAATCCATCTTTCTCTTCCTTCTCGAACCAGATGACATCGCCAATCCCCTGCTTGTCCTGGTTTAAGTGACGGACGTAGGCAGAGACTCCGCCTTCGAAGTGAAAGCGATACAAGCGTGGCAAATTCGCATCCTCCTCTGGGCGCTTGTTGCGCTCATCAAGAACAGAAATTGTGATACCGCGTGTGAGATACGCCTGCTGACGGAAGTGTGCGAGGAGTGTGGAGACACTCATCGTTGGTGTATCGAAAATTTCTGTGTCAGGGAGGAACTTGATGAGTGTTCCGCGCTTGTCGGACTTACCAATGACCTTCACATCATCCTTTGGTTTGCCGCGCACATACTCCTGCATGTAGGTCTTTCCATCGCGGTAGACCTCGGCACGCATGTAGCTGGAGAGAGCGTTCACGACAGAGGAACCAACACCGTGAAGACCACCGGATACCTTGTATCCCGAGTCGTCACCACCGAATTTTCCACCCGCATGCAGAACAGTCAAAACTGTCTCCAAAGCGGATTTCTTGGTCTTTGGGTGAATATCAACTGGAATACCACGACCGTTATCTTCGACACTCACAGAGCCGTCGTCATGAAGCATCACGATGATATGGTCTGCATGACCGGCCATGGATTCATCGACAGAGTTGTCGACGATTTCATAGACACAGTGATGAAGTCCTCGCTGATCGGTAGAACCGATGTACATACCCGGACGCTTGCGCACCGGATCGAGTCCTTCCAGAACCTGGATTTTCTCCGCTGTATACGCTTGTGATTTGTTGTCGGGGGTCATAGGTCAGGAAGCAGTGTAGAGAGGAAGCGAGCGTGAATCAATGCTTCGTGAAGGCGTTTTTTTGGCTTGTTGCTGCGATGAATTTGACACATGAAGCACTTGATTATTTGATCATATTTCGTATACTTGGAACATGCCAAAGGTAGAACCTACCTCGCGACACGATGTCGCGTGGCTACCTGAAGCGTCATGGCAATGAAAGGATACTGCCATGTTAGTTCTCACGCGGTCGGCGAACCAGACGATCATCATCGGTGACGACATCGTCATCAAGGTGATCAAGACGAAGAGCGGATCGGTCAAGTTGGGCATCGAAGCCCCTCGTGACAGGCCTGTCCGTCGGGGCGAATTGCCCCCTGAGCCGCCGACTACCCCCAGGCAGACGTGGCCGAGCCGCTGAAGCTTGAGGCCAGAAGGCACCCGCCTCCTGGCCACCCCTGAGCCTCCGGATACCCATCCGGAGGCTCTCACCAAAGCCATTGTCAAAGCCGCACTCCCCCTTTACACTCTCTCCGCTATGCCAACATCTCAAAACGGCACCTTCGCCGAAAATGAAGAAGTCCTTATTACTAAGGAAGGTCTTAAGAAGCTCAAGGATGAACTTGAGTACCTCAAAACCACCAAGCGCGTGGAGATCGCTGCGCGTCTCAAGGAAGCGATTTCGTACGGAGACTTGTCCGAGAACGCCGAGTACGAAGAAGCAAAGAACGAGCAGGCGTTCATCGAAGGTCGCATTCTCGAGCTCGAGAAGCAGATCAAGAATGCTCGTATCATCACAGAGCACGACGCATCTGCAAAAGCATCCAAGGGTAAGACGATTGAAATCGGTTCCATCGTCACAGTCCGCAACAAGACAGACGGCGACGACCCAGAGACCTACACAATTGTGGGAAGCATGGAAGCCGACCCAGTGGAACACAAGATCAGCAACGAATCCCCCATTGGTAAGGCTCTCCTTGGGCGTGAGAAGGGTGATGTCATCGATGTCATCGCTCCCGCAGGTAAGTTCAAGTACGAGGTCGTCAAGGTCGCATAATTCAGAGCGGCCATCCCTGGCCGCGGTAAGAGTAGTAACTCAACTGAAGTAAGGGCATAATCCCCTTACTTCTTTTTTTGATCTCTGCATGGCCGATCAGACACAATCATCAACAGGACTCGTGATTCCTCCCGATGTACAGGAAAAATTTGGCGCACTCCTTGCACTCATTCAAGGGTCGGAAAGTATGAACAACGAAGAAAGGCAGTACTGGATCAATATCCTTCCGATCATGACACCGGAGCAAATTCAAAATTTGCAGGAAATTCTCACAAGTGAGAAAAGTCAGCTCGCGGCCATCGACGCAAAGTATTCGAAAGAGGGAGCAGCAATAGACAATGCCGCAGTCGTTGCATCCATGGAACAGAAAATCAAAGACAAGAAGCTGAAGCGCAAGCAAAAAGAAGACGAGCACGATGTGCAAGAAAAATCGAAAGAAGACGAGCTCCTAGCGCAGATTCAGTCTTTCTAAGCACACTTCAGCATCAAGCGCTCGGTGAGCGCGAGCAGTTCGTGTGGACGCTCAGCAGTAAAGCTGTGTCCACCTGTCTTCATGGCAAGATCTGCCTCTGCGGCAGAGTCGACGAGGTCCTTCATACGCTCTGCGCTGAGTGATTTTGCGAGTGGTAATAGTCCTCGCACCTGAAGGAAATGGATGCCGAATGCACCGGAAATACTTCGCTCATCGCGAAGACCTTCGTTGAGTCCTGCCCACACAAGTGCGACATTCTTTACCATAGAAAGGAGAATGACCCAGAGCGCGTACGGATCTTCGCCGCGCTCGGTGTTGTACTGCAGAAATCGAATTGCGTCGTCGATCTTTCTATTGCCGATGAGATCAGTGAGGCGCCATACCACTTGCTCGCCCGCTGGCACGGCAAGCTCCATCACGTCTTTTTGTACGATCTCACGACCAGCTGCATAGGCAGATAATTTATGAATTTCGGATTCCAGCATCCACTGATTGTTACCGACGATCTCCAAGAGAAGGGTCGCCGCAGCTGGTGCGATGAACGAGCCACTCTGACGCGCTGTCTCTGCGATCCAGTTGAAAAGTTCTCGTGGAGAGAGTGGCGCATACTGCTTCACCTGACAGACCGCCATGAGTTCTTTCACGATACTCAGTCGTTTGTCCGGGACAGATTCTGCAAAGACAACGATCGTCTGCGGATGAATATTGTCGACCAACGTTTTGCATTCATCACGATCGATTTTTGGAAGACCGCGAATGAGTACCAATCTTTTCTCTGCGATGAATGGCAGAACGGAGACGGCATCGAGTAGTTCTGAGAGCGTCGTATCCTTGCCAACGAGTGTCAGAAGATTCTCATCGCCATGCTTGCTTTGGAATGCTTTCTTCCACCGCAAAAGCTCGCGTTCGAGCGCGTAGTCATTCTCGCCTGTGAAGAAGTAGAGCTCGTGCGTGGCCATGAGCATGGATTGTAGCTCGAATCGGCTCCTAAGAGCACTAAAACCTAAGAATTCTCTTGTACTATAAGATCACAAACAATGTCTTAGTCAATTGTTGTCGATAGAGAAAAGTGCTTTTTTGGCGTATAATAAAGGGAAATGAAAAAGTCATATTCTGTCTACGGCAAGAAGTCCCTTACATCCATCGCGATCGTCGCGGGAAGCATGACTGTGGCATTCGCACTTGGCATTCAAACTGCAGGCGACATTACACCTGTTGTGAGTACAACTCTTGCTGACACTGCAGACCACGCTGGAGACTTCAATGGCAATGGACACCTGGATGTGAACGACGCTCGTCTTGCACTCGAAATTGCAAGCGGTTACCGCTCTCCAACTCCAGATGAGCTTGCGAGAGATCCGAACCAGGATTTCCACATCACCAACGAAGATGTCATGACGATTCTGGATAAACTAGAGCGGCTCGGTGTCAGCACCAGCGCCGAACTCTAAACACTACACGAATTCATACAAACACTCATCTCATGCTCACACGTCACGCCCTCGCGGCTACAGTCATCAGCGCTCTGCTCCACCTGAATGCAATTCCGGTGGCTAGTGCGGCAACGACAATGACACTTACGCTTCAGCCTCATTGCGCTGAGCAAGATCGTTCGAAGTGTGCTGATTTTGCTACTGCAGATGCAAAGAGCCTTCAAACACAGAAGTTGAATGCTGGTGACATTCTCGATGTCGACATTGTGGTACGAGGTTCTGGCTTTGCCGATGTTCGCAGCGTTCGTGCCTGGCTCTCGTACGACCCTATTGTTCTCGAAGCTCGCAGTGTCGAACTCACATCTGCGCTCCCTTCGCCAACACCTGGCGAACAGACCGTCGACCAGATTGCAAAAGTTGTGAAAATTGGTGGCAGCACGTCTACAGGACTCGCCGCCTATAATACTCCTGTTGCTCGTGTGACCTTCCGAGTGCTTGCAACAACAGAGAACACGTCCATCTCCTTCTACGACTACAACTCTTCAGGACTTGGCCACACAGCAGTCAATGGAGAGAAAATTCAAGCAAAGGATGACCAAGGCGCGCTCCCATCTGCACCGTGTATCGATTTTGTTATCGGCTGTGGAGGAACCACAAATCCTCTCCTGGCATCTGAGCCAACGTCTCTCACTGTCGTACTCTCACACCAGGCTGCAGACGCTGCTGAAGCAGCTGCTGTACCACAGAGCATGATCGATCAAGAAAACGCACAGGGAAGCGGTATCCAACCAAGCACTATTCCATACCCAACAGCCACAACATCGAGTGCAGGGGCACCAATGGCACCACAAGGCTCTGCCTTTACGCTACTCCAAGTACAAGACGTGCGACTGACATCGCGCGAGAATGTCATCTACATGGGTTGGCAATCTCTGCGAAGCACTGAACTTGCTGGCTACAATGTCTACTACGGCACCGTAACTGGTAAATACATTCAGAGAAAAAGCCTTGCACCCAATGCAACGAGCATTGTACTTCGTGATCTTGAACCAGGTGTGACCTACTACCTCGCTGTTCGCGCTGTGAACACACAGGGGCAAGAAAGCGTCTTTAGTCAGGAAGTCTCTGTCACCGTTGGTCAACCAGAGACTGCAACCGTGCCACTGCTCAATGGAAGCATCACGCCAACGCCAACAAATACGATCAAGAAGAATGGTGGATCGCAGATCCAGGGTGAAACCGGACTCGGTTCGTCCTTGCTGTGGATTGTTCTGGGCTCGGCTGGTATTGGAACATTCTTTGCTTTCCGCCGCCAAATTTCCCTCTCTTGATGCCTTCTGATTCTCCTATGACCGGCTGGAATGCCACAGACGATGAATCGCCTGTGCCGATCAAAGTATCGAAATCCGAAGGACCTGCCATGGTACTTCCATCGGGCGATGCTATCGATCTCACCCAGAAACAACATGGCATGGAATTTAAGCGTAACGACGTGATGCCAAACGCCCGCTCCATGCGACTGTCTGCGATGTTCGGCATTGGTATTGTGCTTGCGGTTGCCGCCTTCTCGTTTGGTCTGGGAAATATTCAAGGTGATCTGACACATGACACGAGTATTGCCATCACTATCACAGCAGATGGCACCTTCTCGCCAAGTACGAGTGCTGCACATCCAGGTGACACCATCACGATCACCAATGAAAATGCTGACCCTCAGGTACTCAAAAGCAGCAATGGTCGAGAGCTCTTCTCGGCTCAAGTCGTATTCGATACACCATTCTCGTTCGTCATTCCTGATACCGCGATGGGCGCATACGTCTACACATCAGAAACGCTCCCCGCCGACCGTACTCTCACAATCACGGTCACTCCAAAAACAGTTGCCACTGTACAGTCTGCTCCTTCTACTCAATCGGATTCTCAGATTCCGATTCCATTCGGGGACGGACCTGTCGTACCTACTACAGCGAGCTCTACTCCTTCTTCTCCTGTTATTGATGTGCAGCCAACGGAACACTCTTCCGATGCAGTTGTGATTAGCTTGGGAGGAGCTCAGAACACTGTGTCCTCATCTGCTGCATCAACCAATGCAAATGTTCCGACCAATCCATACACTGTGCAGTCTGGACTTGAAAAGATTTCGCAGACACAGAGCATTATTGACAATGCACAGAATGAAGAACAGCTCCACAGTGGAGCACCTCTCAAGCAGCTTGCCACGCATACACCGAAGACTGTGACAGAAACCGGGCCTGCGGGTGCGCTTCTGCTTTTGATTCCAGCACTCCTTGGTGTTTCGCTCTTCTATAGAAAAGTTGTGGCCTAACAAAAAGGGTGCGCCCCACGCACACCCTTTTGTCTCCGCTTACGAAAATAATTAGAGCTGATTATCTGTGCCCTCCATTGAGTTCTCGGACTGCGAACCTGGGATTTTGCATGACTTCGTCTCATTCTTGAATGTCTTCCATGCGTCCTTGCGGGCTGTATTGAGCGTGCTCTTTGCAGTCTTCCATGTACCCCGAAACGCATTGTATGCATTCTTCAGAGCTGCCTCGCGCTGTGTCTTGTCTGTGAGGAGCCATGCTGCTTTCACAACATCTTTGCGAGTAGTGAGAGCTGTTTTTACAGTCGTGTGGTACGCGTCGAGTGCATTGATGATGGCACTGTCACGCTTCTCTACTGCAGCTGACACACACGCTCCATCGACTGCCTTCTTCGACTTTGATGAGGAAGAAGAGGAGGATGAGGAGCTTGAGGAAGAACTTGAAGAAGAACTGGAAACAGAGGACGAGCTAGAGACAGACGACGAGCTGCTAGAATCATCACCAGAATTTTCCGCCATTGCTGGCATTGCAAGGGAAAGAGATACTGTGAGTGCCAAACCAGTAACGAGAAGTTTTCGCATAGAGAGAAAGGTAAAATAGAAATAAGTAAAAAGTCTGATATTCCAGGAGACGTAGGAATAGTATGATCCTTTCCCGATCGAGTAGACAAATCCTAAAGATGGTATGAATACACTCTGTAAGAGTTATGCCTTAATATCGTCTTAATGTGCATATCCTATTATTACAGTACTTAAAGAATATCTATGCATATCCTTATTATCGAAGATCAGGAGAAATTAGCCAGAAACATTAAAGAATACCTGGAAACAGAGCACTACGCTGTGACCATTTCTCACGATGGAAGAGATGGGTTTGAAAAAGCAATGACACAAGATATCGATCTACTCATCCTCGACATTAACCTACCGGGAATGGATGGGTACGTCATTTGTTCTATGCTGCGACAGAGAAAGAAGAACATGCCGATTCTCATGCTCACAGCTCGGACAAAACAGCAGGAAGTGATTCACGGTTTGAATATTGGCGCTGATGACTACTTGACCAAACCGTTTGATATGGATGAGTTGCTTGCCCGCGTCCGCGCGCTTCTCCGTCGTCAGGCTGGGGAGAAAAAGCCCATGCTGGAGACAAAGGACATTCGTATGGATACCAATACACAAGAAGTCTGGCGTGATGAAAAGAAAGTGGATCTCTCCCCAAAAGAATACGCGCTCCTCGAATTTTTATTACGCAATAAAGGTGTTGTACAAGACCGGCCACGGATCATCGACCATGTCTGGGGCGGCCGCGATGACCTTCTCTTCTCCCAAACTGTTGACGTGCACATTGCATACCTACGACGTAAACTGGGAAAGAGCGTCATCCAAACAGTAGCCGGCAAAGGCTATCTTGTCCCCGCTGATGAACAATGATCTTCCAGAGAATCAGCTACAGAATCGCGCTGCAATTCACCGCCTTCGTTTTTGTATTACTGCTAATTAATGGCATGGCCTTCCTGATTGCGGACATTGGAAATGCCCGGCAGCAGCTCCACTTTAAAATGGTACGCGATTCAGCGACTGTTCAGTCACAAGTGGGATTACCGGCAGACGTATTTTCTCGCAGTATTCCGCCACATTTACGCCAGCGTGTTCGTGTTTTGTCTCTCAATGGAAACCCTGTGTACATCGGAAATGTTTTCGATGATGTTCCACTGAATATCACGGAAGGATTTACAAGCATCTTCCTTGAGAAGGAACCCTATGAAATTCTGACACTCCCGATCATTCGCAATGGTGGGCCTATTGGATTCGTGCAAGTTGCTGATCTGCAGAGATTTCAAATGGCACAACTTCCTGAGCGTGCGATGATCTACCTCCTTGTGAGCGTTGCAATCTCCGCTCTCACGTTCTTCGTCGGCGTGGCATTTGCAAGACGTAGCCTGAAACCCGCAGTAGAAATGGTGGAGCGACTCGAACAATTTACACAAGATGCAAGTCATGAACTTCGTACCCCCTTGGCTGCACTTGGCTCATCGCTCGATGTTGCACTGAAGACGGGAAAGCACAGGGAAGGACTCCTCTCTGCGAAAGATGACCTGAAGGAAGTGTCTGCATTAGTTGAACGGCTGTTGGAGCTCGCACGTCTAGACAAACTTGTGCTGCATAGAGAGAGGATTAACGTATCTCTCCTCGTGGAACAATCGATAGAGAAATATCGTCAGCTCGCACAGGAGAAGAATGTGACAATCGAAAGCATAGTCGCCCCTGAAATCTCCGTGCAGGGTGATGCAGCTCTTCTTAAGCAAGTACTCTCCAATCTTCTTGGGAACGCAATTAAATTTAGTAAGAGCGAGGGTGGAACTATCACCGTGCGTTTGACGAAGAAGGAACTCTCCATTGCCGATACCGGCATAGGAATTCGCACGGAAGCATTACCTCATATTTTTAATCGGTTCTATCAAGCAGATGCCTCACGCAGCAACGAAGGGTACGGCCTTGGACTTGCTCTCGTAAAACGCATTGTCGAACTTCATGGTTGGAGGATAGAAGCGAAGAGCAAGAGCGGCTCTGGAACACTTTTCGCCATCGCCTTAACCCAGTCTTAATCTTCTGAGCATTCTTAATCTGCTCTTAAGTCACCCTCCTTTAGTGTGCACCTGTCGCGACACACTTACTTCTTTTCTTTCTTCTCTATGAATTTTTCCAAGACACTCACAGCCGGCACCATTGGCGCTGTTTCTCTCCTGGCGCTCGGTGCTACTGCCTTTGCACAGAATGCTGATACCACTTCCGCACCAGCTGATTTCTTTACGAATAGGGTGCGACCAACACTCGATGCATCTGCTTGTGCGGCGGTCATCGACCTACAGACAACAGTCATCGCTCCGGCTGAGGACAAACGTTACGCCGGTGAAAAAGCTGCTCGAACAAAGTTTACGAGCGACTTGAAAGCAGCACTCTCCCTCACCGACGAGACTGCCCGCACCACTGCTATAGAGGCTGCACAGTCAACAATGCGCGACTCTATGAAAGCAGTGATGGAGCAGTTCGACACTGATACAGAAGACGCTCGCAACTCTCTGCGCACATCGTGTGCCGGCCTTGGAATGATGGGCGGTATGCACATGATGAAGGGTGGATTCCCAGGTGGCCACGGTGGGATGCCTGGCATGAAATTTATGAAGCACTTCCGCTCTGGCGAAGTCGACGGTGAAATGACCGAAGGTGAGGAGACTTTCTTCCAGCGAATGGAAGACCAACACAAGAATCAAGCTCAGTAAGGACAGTGGATGAAAGGGCAAAAAGAGCTGCGCAAGCGGCTCTTTTTGTATACCGTGGCGTCTTGTGTCACATGTCCTCTACTTCGCTTACGGCAGCAACCTCGACCATGAGCAGATCAAAACTCGGTGTCCGGGCAGTGTGTACCTCTTCCGTGCCAAACTTCCTGGGTATCGCATGCTGTTCGACGGACACTCCGAACGTCGTGGCTGTTCTGTCGCAAACATCGTCCCGGATGCAGAGAGTCTCGTGTGGGGTGGAGTATTTCGCATGAGCGATGACGATCTTGTAAAACTCGATGCACATGAGAATCATCCGCACTCCTATCTGCGATCCACAATCAAAGTCACAGACGACCATGGAAAGGAGCACGATGTCATCGCGTATCACCGCGTGCATGACAAGGAAGGAAAACCGAATCACACGTACATCCAACATATCCTGAACGGCGCCCGGCACTGTGGGCTACCGGAGGAGTACATGAAAAAGCTGGAGATGTTTTTAGAAGGATAAAGATGGTGGGCCGGGCTGGATTCGAACCAGCGAAGGCATAAGCCGTCAGATTTACAGTCTGATGCGTTTGGCCACTTCGCTACCGACCCACAAAGAACGCTGACGGAGTGTACGCAAAAGTACGCTAGTATTCAATTCGTCAAACTCCCTATTTACCATGTTTTACCTTCTTTCTATAGGCTCCATGCTGGGCTACGCCCTGCAGAGCACGCTTTTGGTGCACTATGCGCGAAAAATCGATAGCTTGAGCATGGGCTTCTATAGAAACATTTCTTTCACCATCACTCTTCTTCCCCTTCTGTTCTTTACAACACCGGATGGGATCATGTCCTCACTCGGTGAATGGCAACTGTGGATCTTCTCCTGTTTGAGCGGAGTCATTTCACTCGCAATTGGGTTTGCGTCGCTCCAGTATATCGCTGTCGGAATTAGCAGTAGCATTGGGAAAGCTGCGGAAGTAATCTTTCTCAGCAGTCTCAGTTGGGTTTTTCTTCAGGAAACAATTTCTGGAGCTTCACTCCTTCTCATTGCAATTATCATTGTAACTGCGGTGTGGCTCGGTTTTCAAAAAAACCCAATGCAACACCTCACGAATGAAACATTGAAAGGTCTTGGGCTCGTCATTATTTCTGTTGCATGCAAATGCGTGAGTAGCTTTATCTTCCTCACTATTTCTCGTGTCAGCGACCCGCTCGCAAGTAGCTACATCTGGGAGACTGGCATCGGCATTGCAAATGCACTTGTTCTACTTCTACGAAGCATGTTCTTCAAAACGCATCTTCAGAGAATATCGCTACGGAAATTTGGTGCAATTGCACTCTGTAGCTCTCCAACATTGATCGGCACAGGACTCCTCGCGATGGCAGTGCGCTTGGGACCGATTGGAGTGGCGAGTGCCATCAGCTGTGCATCACTCATCGTCACTTCGTTGCTCGCGTGGCGATGGTATGGAGAACGGCTTCGGCAGACACAATGGATTGGGATTCTGGTGATTGCGCTCGGTGTAGCTCTCTTGAAATTTACGTAAATAATGAGCTGGTTATCTAAAATTAAGGAGATTCAGCCGGTTGTACTTTTGCTATATCGCAGAGTATTTTCGGAAGAATTGAGAATGTGAAGAACATTTTTTTGGCTTCAGGATGCCATTCGGAAACTTTCGTCTGAAGTAGATGCTGAAAGACTTTTTTCTTGTGAAATATTCATTTATCTTCAAAATTGAAGATTCATTTTATTTCACGTGTACCGTCCTGATTGTCAATTCCTTGCGTATTTCGGCCTTGTGCGCCGCCATCCGTGCACTCTAGAATTTGTTCATCTACTTTTTCTCCCCATATACCATGATCGTTCAGTCTCACGTTAAGGACATGCTCTCCAAGATGGGTCTCCGCTGCGGTGGTGACTTCTGCGATGCTCTCGCCAAGTCCTGTGAGGAAATGGTGAAGAAGGCTGCATGGCGCTGCAAGGAAAACAAGCGCCAGACCGTTTACGGCTGCGACTGTTAATTCGGTTTTGCTTTTTTCGAAAGTGCGGTGCTGGTGTGACTCACACCCATCGCACTTTTTTTTATTCGAATCTTAGCGCCTCCATGGGGCTCAAAGACGCTGCTTTTTTCGCAGGGTAAATACCAAAGACAAGACCCGTTCCCACTGCCATGATCATTGCGAGGAAAACGGCAGAAAGAGAAAGGATGAAGTCGAGCTGTCCCAACGCTTTTGCAGCAAGCTGGGTGAGGAACCATCCAAAGAAAACACCAAGGACGAGGCCAATGGCTCCCCCGCTAAGAGTGAGAGACACAGATTCAATGAGGAATTGGAGCAAGATATCGTGACGCCTCGCACCAAGCGCCTTTCTCAAACCGATTTCCCTTGTGCGCTCGGTTACCGAGACGAGCATGATATTCATAATACCAATGCCACCGACCAGAAGTGAGATTGCCGCTACCAATGCAAGGAATACGGTGAGTCCCATCGTGACACCAGAAATAATGGACGTCACTTGCTCTGCACTACGCGCGATAAAGTCATCCTTATCTGGATCATTCTCTGGATTGTCGATGCGATGACGCTGTCGAAGAAGTGCCGTGATGTCCTGCTTTGCAAGTTCAGGATCGCCGACTGTTTTCAGTGTCATGTATGAGAGATACTTCTGCCCACTCACAGCTCGTGCAGTAGAAAATGGAATAAATACTGGCTTGTCCAAGTCTTGCAATAGAAACGATCCTAAACTCTGGAGAACACCCACAACAGTAAATGAAGCATCTCCCACACTCACCTTCTTGCCAACAGGATCGACATTACCAAACAAATCCAGAGCTGTCTGACTTGCGAGAACAGCAACAGACTTTGCACCCTGCTCATCATTTTCATCGAGAAGACGTCCGTGATCGAGCTTGAGGCCATAGTTTCCGAAAATTTCTTGCTTGCTCCCCATCACCATTGGAGAAACTTCTTCCTTGCCGTAACTGACAGGCTTCGCGACTAAAATCACAGGAACGACCTTATCAACAGTGGAAAGTTGGCGAACAGATTCGTAATCTTCGATCGAAAGGCTATCGAGATTCTTTCCAAACTTCTCGAGCCCTGTGGGAAAGACATCCATGGTGTTCGTACCAAACGACTCTACCTGCACGAGAATGTAGTTCTGAAAAGTACGACCGATACTTACCATGAGCACCACAGAGGCAACTCCAATGATGATGCCGAGCATGGTGAGGAGCGATCTGTTTTTGTTGACCAGAATCGCTTTAAAAGCCGTTTGAACAGTGTCAGAGAAGAGCATTATTCGTAGCGGAGTGCCTCCATAGGAGAGAGTTGAGCTGCACGACGAGCAGGCGAAAGACCAAAGATCAGTCCCGTCGCCACAGCCATAATAAATGCGACAATCATGGAACCTGTTGAGACAGCAAAGGTATATGTTGCCAAAAATTTCACGACAAGGAGTGAGATGAACCACGCAAAGACAATGCCTCCCACAATCCCGATGACACCACCAATGAGTGTCAGGAGGACGGCCTCAATCAAAAACTGAAGCAAAATGTCGGCAGCTCTCGCACCAAGAGCTTTGCGTAAGCCAATTTCTCGGGTGCGTTCAGTGACAGAGACAAGCATGATGTTCATAATCCCAATCCCTCCAACAAGGAGCGAGATTGCAGCAATCGTCGTGATAAACATTGTGAGGCCAAGCGAGACAGAGCTTAAGATGTCATTGGCCTGTGCAGATGAATGAACAACAAAGTCGTCCTTCTTCTCATCGTCTTGAGGATTGTCGATGCCATGCCTGCGACGAAGAAGAGCCTTCACATCCTCGAATGCAATATCAAACGTATCTGTTGCCTCCATGGTGACGTAGTTCAGGTACTTCTGGCCAGTAACATCGCGAGCAACAGAAAACGGCACATAGATGCGATCGTCTGCATTCTGGAAGAACTGAGAGCCCAATGCTTTAGTCACCCCGATGACGGTGTAATGCTTATCGCCGATCTTCATGCGTTTGTTGAGTGGATCCACAGAGCCGAAGAACTTTTCCACGACATCGGGAGCCAGGAGAGCTACTTCTTTTGCACCCTGAATATCAGACTCTTCAATGAGCCGACCAGCAGTGACAGTGATATTCTGATTTTTGAAAAAGTTTTCTACGACACCAAAGACTTGCGGTGAGCCTTCTTTACGACCATACGATGCAACGCCCGGGACAAAAATAACCGGTGCAAAATTCTTCACGCTCGGTAGAAGCTCCAATTCACGAAGGTCCTCGAACGTCAGACTGTTGAACCCCGTAGAAATCGCACCTGCCCCACCTTCCTCCTGGCCGGGGAAAATAACCATACTCTTTGGTCCCAAGCTACTGATCTGACTCAGGATAACTCCCTCCATACTTTTTCCCACCGAGCTCATAAGAACGACGGAACCGACACCAATAATGATGCCAAGCATGGTGAGGAGTGAGCGCATGAGGTTCACGGTTACCCCTTTGAATGCCGATCGGGAGGTATCTTGTAGGCGCATGCTTGTATGGTGAGCCACTATTTTAAGTGATCCTTCTGTCCCGCGATGACACGCTTGAACTCCGAAGAATCGCTGATAATACGACCGTCTTTCAGGTGAATGATGCGACGCGCGTGCTCTGCTGTTGTGCGCTCATGCGTGACAAGAATAATAGTGTGACCATCATCATTCAGCTTTTGGAGAGCTTCCATGACAGCAACTCCGGATGCGGAATCTAGGTTCCCTGTCGGCTCATCTGCAAAAATGACATCGGGGTTGGTAACGAGTGCGCGTGCAATGGCAACACGTTGCTTCTGACCTCCGGATAGCTGATTGCTGAGAAAATCCTTACGCTGAGTCAGGCCAACAATATCGATTGCCGCACACGCGCGCTCCTCTCGAGAGGATGCCGGAACCGTTGGGTGATACAAGAGCGGTAACATGACATTTTCGAGTACAGATGTACGTGGGAGAAGATTGAAAGCCTGAAACACGAAACTCACACGAGTCGCACGAATACGTGCAAGCTCATCATCATCGAATGTCTGTGTCGTCTGCCCCTGGAACAGGTAACGACCTCCGGTGTAGCCATCTAAAAATCCAATGATGTGCATGAGTGTGGACTTTCCAGAACCAGATGGCCCCATAATGGCAACGAATTCACCCTTTTCAATCTTCAAGTTGATATCGAAGAGAACAGGAGTCACGACACCTTCGTTTTCGTACGCTTTCGAAAGATCGCGAAGCTCGATGAGTGGAGCGGAGTGAGTAGACACAGAGAAAAGAGGGAAAACTTACTGCTTAATGAGCACAATAACCATTTCACCTTCTTGAACGCCAGTGACTTCAACACTTCCGCCTTCGCCTTCAATACCAGTTGTCACTGTGTGCTCCTCGAAGGTCTTTCCGTCGGCATTGAGAACACGAACATAGTGTGTTCCGTCATCGCGTTCGATAACCGCACGAAGTGGCACAGAGACAACATCTTGGCGGATTCCCGTTGTGACCTCCGCATCACCTGTCATTCCAACTTTCAGCGTATCAACAGGCTTGAGGAAATCCATTTTGACTCGATATTTTGGTACGCCATCTTTGTCTGTCGCTGCAGCATCTATTTCACCGACAACTAGTTCGAATGGCGTATCGCGGAATGCATCGAGAACAATAGAGCCACTCTGACCTAATCGCACTTTTGGAATATCGACTTCAGACGCAAACATCTCAATGCGATACGGCGAGACTCCGAGCATAGTGATCGATGGCTCAGTCGTTGGACGAATTTGGCCGACCTTTACATTTACTTTCGTGACAATTCCATCAACGGGTGCTGTCAGCAGGGTATCTCGTACCTGTGCGGCAGCACGTGCGAGATCTGCCTGCGCCTGACGGACGCGTGCGCGAGCAGCATCGATATCTGTTTGTCTGGCTGGAGCCTTTTTCAGTGCTAATTGCGCCTCCTCAATGCGCAGTGATGTCTCGTAGGTAAAAATATCTGCCTTTGCCTTGTCGCGAGTACCTTGCAGGCTGACAACTTCTGCCTGCTGAGTGGCAATGCGTGTGTCGTACGTAGCGGATGCATCTTGCAGAGACTGCATGGAGGCATCCAATGTCGAGAGTGCAGACTGCACGTACGACTTCTGTGTAGCGAGTGTTGCTTTATTCGTTTCCTGCGACGTGTTCGTGAAATACGCCGTCTGCGGAAGACCAGAGAGAATATCGTATGCACGATTCATAATGTTTGCAGTAGTAGCAACGAGCGATCGTGCCTTCTGGTACTGCAGAAGTGCATCCTTGTATGCGGTAGGGGCAGGATTCATTTGCGCAACAGAGAGATCCGTTAGCGTCGTGCTCATGTTTGCCTGCACTGTGTCATATCCTGCTGGCGAACTCTTCACCACTGCGTCGGAAACGTCATTGGCATTGAAGACTCCTTGCGCGGCCTGTATTGCCGTCTTGGAGATTGCGAGCTGCTGAGCAATGGTGCTCGCGGCCGTAGAAATTTCACCGGATAGTCCAATGTTTGCCTCGGTCTGTAGGGTGAGAAGCTTCGACTGCGCGATGCTCAAGTTATCCTCAGCACTCTTCAGTGCTTGCTGAGACACCTGGAGCGATGCCCGCTTATTAGCAACGTTTGCTTCTGCAATTGCAATATCTTCAGGACGACTTCCTTCTTCGAGCGCACGGAGCGCGGCCTCAGCCGACTGTACACTCGCACTCGCAGATGCAACGCTCGCAGAGAGCGTGCCAGACCGAAGAGATGCGAGCTTCTGGCCTGCTTTCACGTGGTCACCCTCTTTTACCAATACTTGTGCCACAACATCTGTGGATGGAAATTGGAGCTCCAAATCTTTCTCTGAGACTACTGTTCCCACAGCCTCTACCGTCTGACGTAGCGTGCCGCGCTCAGCAGCAGCTGTGACATACGTAGGCTGGGCTGGACGAGTAACGCCGTAGACTGCCCATGCAAAGAAGAGTGTGACAAAACCTGCAACGGTGGATTTTGGATGACGACGCATCCACCGGAATGGCGTGCGAATACGGTGCCAAAGACTTGGCCGGGCAACCAAAGTGTCGGAGGCGAGGGTTTCTGGAGACATGAGAGAAAAGGTGAGAAAGTACGATAGTAAAAATTACGAGTGAGAACAATGCTGAAGGAGCTTTTTTACAAGTCGATTCAACTCACTAACATCTTCGGCGGATAGGGACGAAAAAAGTTTCATGAGAAGCTTTTGACGCTCTGTCATTTTCTCCTTCAACATTGCGGCACCTTCTGGCGTCAGGCTGAGGCGAACCAATCGACGATTCTCTTGATCGTTCCTACGAGAGACATACCCAAGCTTTACAAGACGGTCGATGAGGGTTGTGGCAGAAGGAGATGTGATGTGCATCATCTTTGCCAGCTTCTTCATGGTGATGCCTGACTCTTCCTGAATGAGAACAAGTGCATGGATTTGCCCCATGTGAAGGCGTTCCTGCGAGTGAGACATCATGTGCTGACGAATGTACCGGCCAAGCTCGTACGTGGAGTGGAGGAGATCACTCGCCGCCTCGTGTGAATGCTTCGTGGTCATAAATAGTTAGATGCCCTAATTGTATGGATATCAACTGTAAAGTCAACGAGAATTGACGTTCATCGACTAAACTGATAAAAAATGCGGCCAATGTCCCTTGAATTACAGCAACCGGCAAACGTTTTGGAAGCCTTCATGGCCATGGAGCCAAAAGATAAAGGGAGGCTGACTCTAGATTTACAGTGCAATGCAGGGGTCGCTGAAGGAATTGCACAACAAATAAAACAGGCATGCCTTCTGCAGATTGATCCCATGATCAATGAAAGTGGAGAGCGAACGATAGTGATATTTAATTTTGATATGTCGCTGAACGAAAGAGTGCATGTACGCCTTTTGGATGATGAGACAAGGGCTGCAGTTATTCGAACTGCAGTCGATGAAGGATTCGGACAATATATCGGCACAGGCCCTGACTCTTCGGCTGCTCAACTGAAACGTGCAGAAGAATTAGGCAGACAATTATCGAGCACAGATATTCGATATTTTACTCGTGGCCGCAAACTTATACTTGAGAAAGTCAACTCCATCCTCAATACGTCTCGCGTTCCTGCAGATGTCGACCTCTCGGTAATTCACCACAAAGGTTAAGCAAAACTCCTCATTGCTTTTTCGATCGCTTCATCGACGGAGAGAAGCCTGATTCCTTCTGCTTCAATTTTTTTCGATGAGAGGACACAATTACTGCGGCCAGCTTTCACGACATCGGACAAGTGATCGAGTGTGAGGCGTTCAAATTCATGCTTCGGATCCACAAGCTCCTTGTACTTCTGCATGATTTGATACGGCGAAATAGCACCAGGGTTCACCATATTATAGATGCCCATCGCACGCTTCTTTACGAGTGTCTCAAGTGCCTTGAACATATCTGGCAGATATGTGATGGAGTTAGGGACATCCAACACCTTCTTATATTTGATCAATTTCTGGAGAAGATTGCGTGGGTTATTCGAATCATCGAATGGCATACGCAGGCGGAGCTGCAAGACTGGAAAGGGCTTCAGAAGCTGATCGCTCATTGCTTTGGTCAGCGAGTAGAAACTCCCAGTGAAGTTTGGCGCCTCTTCTTCTGTAAATGGATGATCGGCTGGACCGTTATAGATACAACCGGAACCGATATGCACTAAATAGATATTTCTTCTAAGACATTCTTCCAAAAGTACGAGTGGGCCGGTGACATTAGAATGCAATGTCTCCATCTTATGATCCTCACACCAGTCGACATTTGGTCGACCAGTTTTGCCTGCCGCATTGATGACAACATCGGGCTTGAACTCTTCCAAAGCCTTTTGTACTTGCGCAGGAACACCGATGTCTGTCTTGGGCGTTGCAGCATCTGGATAGAGCTTTTTGAGATACGTACCCATGAAACCGCCGGCACCAAAAATGAGGACTTTCATGCTGATAGTGTATAGGTTTTTCCTGATTTTTGCCTCAATTTTTTTGAAATGACTTTCCATTTTTCATATCTCAGACAATGATGAATCCATGACGAATCTGCCCATCTTTGTTGAGCGGAGCAAGAACCGAACCTCCAGGGCTATCTTACGAAACGACACGATCACGATTCGCCTCGCACGTGGTTTGAGTTTGAGCGAAGAGCAGAGGCACATCGATATTTTGGTGAAGCGAATGGTGAAGGCGCATGCCAAAGAAGTGACGCGTATGAAGATCGATCCATTTCGTCCGCTCCTCACTGGCGAATCATCACTCACGCTCACTCTCGTCACTGGATCAACAATTCATTTCCAAGTCGACGTTGGTACGCGCACTCGAGCAGTTGCTACGGAAGATGGCTGGAAGATCATGCGATCGGCAAAGACTGAAGGCAAAGTTTTTCATCGGTTCCTCTGGAAATTATTGGCCAGTTCTTCGCAAGAAGATACCGAAAATCTGGTTCATCAAGTGAATCGCGAGACATTTTCCTTGCCAGTGAAAAAAGTCACGCTCAAACTGATGAAGTCACGCTGGGGAAGCTGCAGCAGACGCGGTGATATCGCGCTCTCCACTCCCCTGCTCCTCACGACTCCTTCTATCCTCCGTTACGTCATCATCCACGAACTCGCACACATTCCTCATCCCAATCATTCATACAGATTCTGGTTCGCAGTCGAAGAAAAGATGCCCGAGTACCGCACGGAACTAAAAGCACTCAAGCACTTTACTCTCCCCACTCTATGAGCCGCAGTAAAATCGAGGATCTCGACATCGATATCCCACCTGACTGGGACGAAGCAGAGGAAGAAGATGTAGGAGAAGGTATAACAAGCGAAGAGTATCGTGCAGCAGTAGCACTGCTGGAAGCAATATTTGCAACTCCTCGAAAAAGGCTAGAAGAGCTGAGTAATTCTTTTCAGCTTGTCGCCTTTACGACACGATTGAAGTACGAAGGCTCTTCCTCTTCTGTGCAATCACAGTTACAAAAAATTCTTCCTGACATGGCCATCGAGGTTCGTAAAAACGAGAGAGAAGGAGAAGAACGCTTGGCGACAATAACGTTCGGCGCCCCCGACCCGAGAGTTCCTACCCCTGCCGCCGAGGCCCACAGACGCATTCGCGATGCGCTGAAATTCTTGGGAGTCCAAATTCTAGAGAACTGATCTACAAGACAAAAAGTCGACGTGCTTGCACGCTCTCTTTTCTGTACAATATTAGCCGATGCCCAAAGCCCGTCGAAAGAAAACACGGAATGTGAGGCGCCGGAAGGCTTCCTCTGACCTGCCACAGCTGGAATTGGAAGACCACACCAGACGTCAGGTGAAAGCAGTGCTCGCTATTGGTCTTGGACTGGTGCTTTTCTTGGCATTACAAAATGGTGCCGGAGCCTTGGGGGATGGCATCAGCGATATCATGACATTCCTCTTCGGTGCGTGGAATGTCCTTTTCCCCGCATCGCTCGTACTCTTAGGCTGCCTCCTCATGATCGGCACGTCACCGAATATCGAGTTCAAACGAACTGTCGGACTTTCTTTGTGTCTCGCAACATTCTTAGGACTCGCTCAGCTCACTGCGCCACTCGATCAATTTGCCGATAGTCGCGAACAGCTTGGTGGTGCTGTCGGTTTCATGATGGCATTCCCCTTCGCTGCATTCCTCAGCAAGAGCGCGGGGTACATCATGTTGAGTGCACTCTTCTTAGTAGGACTCTTCATTACATTCGAGCCAGATATTCCAGCACTCCTCGCAAGCCTGAAGACAGAGCGAAAGCCACTCAAAAAAACAACGCGTGCAGAAGCTGAAGAAGAGGAAGAGGAGGAAGACGAAGAGGAAGATGATCTTCAATCTGCTATCGATCTCATCGAGCAAGACACGGCTGCTCCAGACCTCAACATTGTTCGTCCAAATTTTGCTTCAGAAGAAGAGAAGCCAGCTGGAAAAGCTCTAGCTAAAGCCGTAAGTAAGGCTAAGTCGCAGGAGCTCATCGAGATGAAAGATACTCGATTTGAAGAGTGGAAATTCCCAGAAATGGATCTCCTGGAAAATAAGCGCAGCACGCTCACCGTCGATGATGAAGAACTGAAGAAACAAGCCGCTCGTATCCAAGAGAAGCTCGCTGAGTTCGACATCGATGTGACGATGAAGGACGCGCACCCTGGTCCGACTGTCACGCAGTTCACACTCCAGCCAGCGGAAGGAATTAAGCTCAGTAAGATCGAGAGCCTCAAGAACGATTTGGCACTCGCGCTCGCAGCCCAGAGCTTGCGTATCGAGGCACCAATCCCAGGCAAAGCGCTCGTCGGTTTGGAAATGCCAAATGAGAAGCGTTCCACTGTGTACCTCCGCGAACTTTTGGAATCGCAACAGTTCAAGCAATCCGAATCCCCTCTTTCTATTCCTCTGGGACGCGGTGTCTCTGGTGAAGCAAATGTGGTCACGATCGAAGACATGCCGCACCTTCTCATCGCCGGTGCAACTGGTGCTGGTAAGTCTGTGGCGATGAACACCTTCCTCGTGTCTCTCCTCTTCCAGAACGCTCCCGACGAACTCAAGTTCATCCTCATCGACCCAAAGCGCGTGGAGCTCATGCCATACAACGGCATTCCTCACCTCCTCACGCCAGTCATCACAGAGTCCGATAAAGCCCTCCAGGCGCTGCGCTGGGCTATCGCAGAGATGGGACGACGTCTGCACCGCTTCTCGGAAAACGGTGTTCGTAACCTCACTGAGTACAACGACAAGCAGACTGAAGCGGATAAGAAGCTCCCTCGTATCATCATCGTCATCGACGAGCTTGCTGACCTTATGATGCGTCAGCACCGCAAGGACACAGAAACCATGATTGCACGTATTGCTCAGATGGCTCGTGCCGTTGGGATGCACCTGATCATCGCCACGCAGCGCCCGAGCGTCGATGTCATTACGGGTCTCATTAAAGCAAATATCCCCACACGCATCGCCTTCCGTGTGGTCAGTGCCATCGACTCTCGCACGATTCTCGATGGTATCGGCGCCGAAGATCTCCTCGGTCGTGGAGATATGCTCTATATGACAGCATCGACACCAAAGCCTGTGCGCATTCAAGGCATCTTCATTTCCACCAAGGAAATCGAGCGTGTCATCAACGCGGTGAAAATCGCTGGTGGCGGCATGCTCACAGAAGAAATCTCGCTCGGCGATGGGAATGAAGCAGGCGGTGGCGCTCCATCTGGCATGATCGATTTGGATGCCGATGACAACGGTGGCGATGACCTCTTCTTCGAGGCTGTCCGTGTCGTCCAGGAGACAGGAAAGGCATCTGCATCGCTTCTCCAAAGACAGCTAAAAGTAGGCTACGCACGCGCTGCACGCCTCCTCGACATCATGGAAGAGAAGGGTGTCGTTGGCCCTGCGGATGGTGCCAAGCCACGCAAAGTGTTCATCGATCGTATGGCGGGTGCGCCTGCTGAGACATCGGTAGGAGAAGTGGTAGGATAAACCTCGTGCAACTTCTCATTGCGACAACGAACAAAGGCAAGATTATCGAGATCGGCGAAGCGCTCGCAGGTTTGAATATCGATATCAAAACTCCTGCGGATTTTGGGATAACAGAGTCACCCAAAGAGCATGGTGATACCTTCGAAGCGAATGCGCTGGAGAAAGCCCTTTTCTATTACAAGCGAGCCAAAGTACCAGTGCTTGCAGACGACTCAGGAATTCTTGTCGATGCGCTCAGGGATGAACTTGGTATTCACACACGCCGCTGGGGCGCGGGACCAGATGCGACTGATCAAGAATGGATCGACTATTTTTTGAAGCGAATGGGGAAGGAGGAAAACAAAAAAGCACGCTTCGTGTGTGTACTCGCTCTCATCGATACAACAGGAAAAGAACATTTCTTCGAAGGAGTGTGCGAAGGCGCGATCACCGAAAAGTTAGAGGCTGGATATCTCCCAGGTTTACCGATCTCAGCATGCTTTAAGCCCAATGGTCATAGCGCTGTATATTCGGGTATGACAGTCGAGGAAAAAAACCGTACTTCTCATCGGGGAAAGGCCGTCCAGAGCCTCAAAAAGCACCTAGAATTGAATAACGCACAATATTAAAGAGGGGAGTATCCCCCTCTATTCTGCTGTTATTTAATATAGTGACAATTAGTCAAATTTAATGTATAATGGAATGATTGAACAAATACAAATACCAGCTTATTGCGGCGTATTACGCAGTAAAACGGCTTGATAGACAACATGCAGACATTGTTGCATCAACCGCATGTGGTGCACTCATGGCCGTGCTTTTTATTACATTCCTCAATACATACCAAGCACGTCAACCAATGCCCCAGGAAAGCCCTCAGACAACCGACATTCTGAGCAGGGTGGTAACACTCGGAAGTGTGAATTCGACCTCGTCTAGCTCAAGCATGGAGTCCCTCGAAGCAATCCCTCTTGCCCCACTCCCCTCCTCATCTTCAGTGTCATCGAAGGCCCCCATCACTCTCCGTCCGGCAGCTCCAACATCTAGTGAGCCAGCCATCGAGATTGTCATTACAAAAAGCAGTAGTTCGGTGACAGCTTCAAGCGAACCAATTTCCTCCAGTCTTCCGATCGTCTCATCTTCCTCGAGCATTTCCATTTCATCGTCTGAAATCTCCTCCATTCCAGGTTCTTCGAGTATTGCATCTAGCGTCGCATCGTCGTCTTCGTCAGTCGCACCAATTCCACAATCATCGAGTAGCGCTGCATCTATCTCGTCTGTTGCATCCAGCGCACCTGCTCCATCGACAGGTTTCCCTGCCTTCGACCACACATCGTGGCCAGTAGGAAAAACACCCAACTGGGGCGCCATGCGTACGCCACAGGAATGGAACCGCACATATAGCCAAATGACGCGTGAGGACTTTGTCTCCCTGCCATCGTACAACATGGGCGTTCTCACTACACCCATGGCTGGGCTCATCAATCCAATCAAAGATGAGAACATCCCTACCATCACAGCAAAGCTCTTCTATTCCACTCGTTTCTATGGCTCGTACGATCTCGATGCCGGTGAGCACACAGGTGAGCACGTTGGCATAGACTTAAAACTTGCTCGCGGTACGCCAATCGGTGCCATTGCGGGTGGTAGAGTGACATCGGTCACGAAGACACAGCGTCTTGGCCTGCATGTGGTCATCGAACATCGTCTCAAGAACGGCGAGGTGTACTACTCAATCTATGGCCACTTCGATTCCGCTGCTGTGAGTGCTGGAACAGACGTGAAGCCTGGCCAGACTGTGGGATACGTCGGAATGACGGGTAATACATCTGCGCCACATCTTCACCTACAAATCGACCGTGGAACTGCCGGTGAGAATCATGTGCCATACGAAGGAGCTGAATCGGATGCAAAGACCGTGCACCCAATAACGTTCTTGGGTAAGTGGAGAGTGGGTGAATAGGGCTCAAAGGAAACAAAGGATGTAAAAGACTAAAACGAGAAGCTCTTTTATGTCCTATTAACAAAAACGACCCCCATCGCTGGAGGCCGTTTTGAGTACGCTATTCTACACTTATTTCTGAACGACATTTGGAGCGCCTTCTCTCACGATAGTGTATCCGGATGGGACTCCACCAACGAGACGACCCTTTGCATCGAGCTGAATTTCAAGGCCTGGGTAATCTGGGTGTGACCACATGCTGACATCACCACGGTGATAGTCGCGGCAGGTCTTAGCAAATTCCTTCACGACAGTGCTCTGACGGTGAACGATCTTATCTTCGTTGCTCTTAATGAGCGAGAGAGTGAGATCCTTGCCGCTGACACACGCGTTCCAGACAGGGTTTGTGGAAACCACGACACCCTGCTTGTTCAAGTGAACTGTGCGAACAACTTCCTTTACAGGAGCTGCAGCCTGCACATCTGGAGCACAGAAGTTAGGATCTCTCAGTGCCTCCAAGACCTGCTCGGCATCGCGACCCATGAGTGTGGCCATGTAGTTCGCAAGCCATACTACGAAGGAGTCAGTGTGAGTGCGTGGCATACCACTCTGCATTGAGCAGATGTAGTCCTTCTCATTTTGACTAAATGGAACATCGGAACCTCCACCGAATCCACCGCCTGGGATATCACCACCACCGAACGCACCTGGTGGAACTAGACCGCCGAAGGCATTTCCAGAATTACCACCGAAGAGTCCGATGAGAAGGCTTGCCTGAGTCAGGAAGCGGTTTGTCTCGTGTCCACGGTGAGAGGAATTCGTCTGATCTGGATCAATATCAAAGTTCTCTGCCGAGAAGCCGCTGCTTCCTCCGCCAGACTCAGAGCTGGACGATGAGGAAGACGAGCTGGAGCTGCTCGTAGACGATGAGCTAGACGAAGAGGAGCTGGACTGCTGTGTATTCACGAAAGTACATGTGACAACTTCTCCAATATCAAGATCGATAGACGCAGTTGCATCGCCAAGATCTACCGATGAACCGGAGCTTGGGTCGTAACAAGTGATAGAACTCAAGTCCCAGCCCGGCACAGAGTTCTCAGTGACAGTGTAGTCACCGAAGAATTTCGAGAAGTATGTGGAATTTTCGTACGTGTCATCGGATCCACCATCATCATCGAGAGTGAAGCCTGTCATGCCAGAGAACGTGAAGTCCTGCTCGCTATCTGGCTGTGCGTCCTTCTCGACAACAATGAGACCCTTGAGTGCGTGGTCTTCCTCACAGTTGACCTCTGTGTCAGATCCGAGACCACCTAAGCAGTAGTCGATACCGTTTCCTCCGTCGAGGTCGTCATTGCTGACGCCACCGAAGATACTGTCATTCCCTGCCTCGCCGAAGACATCGTCATTTCCAATGCCTCCGTCGATCCAGTCGTGGCCTGCTCCACCACAGATGGTGTCGTTACCTGTGAAACCGTAGATAGTGTCATTGCCACCTGTTCCCACAATGACGTCAGATCCGAATGTACCGAAGAGAGTTCCATTGAATGTGTTGCCATCGAATGGACCGCCAACGATTACATTGCTGTTATTGACGTAGATAGTGGCAGTGAGACCATTACATGTTGGGATTGTTGGTGCACTGGAGCTGCTAGAGGAGCTGGAAGAGCTGGAGCTAGACGAACTAGAGCTGCTGGATGAAGAGCTAGATGAACTAGAGGAGGAGCTGGAGCTACTGGAGGAAGAACTCGAGGAGCTAGAGCTGGAAGAACTTGAAGACACTGCACATTCAGGCACGGTGCCAGATGTGGACTCACATGAGTCGAGACTTTCACCGTTCACACACTGGTCGCTGCCACTACCGCCATCGATCTCGTCAGTTTCAGTGTCTGCATCGATACGGTCATCGTTCTGCTCACCCTTAATGTCATCGCTACCTGCATTACCACAGAGAGCATCTTCTCCGCTTCCGCCCTTAATCTCATCGTTATCTGTTCCACCACGGATGATATCTGCGTCCTGGTTACCCTCCAATTTGTCGTTTCCTGCACCACCTTCCATGACGTCGGCACCATCACCACCCTTCATGTCGTCATCGCCGTCTTCACCGTACATGGTGTCGGCATCCTGGTTACCCTGCATCTTGTCATCGTTGTTACCACCGTACATGAGGTCGGAACCATCACCACCGTGGATATCGTCCTCACCATCTTCACCGTAGAGGGTGTCGTCATGCTTATCACCACGGATCTTGTCGTTGCCCTCGCCACCGAAGATGGTGTCGTTATTGTCACCACCGTGGAGGTCGTCTTTGTCACCGAGTCCACAGATGATGTCGTTACCCTTCTTACCTTCGATCTTATCCTCGCCGTCTGTACCGACCATGACATCGTCACCGTCTGTACCGTTCAAGTCGCCTGTGTACGTGTCACCGTCGTCTGGTCCACCGACGATCTTGCCCAAACTGTTGACCCATACTGTGGCTGTTTCGCCATCACATGTAGGAGCTGGCTCAACGATCTCAGACTGACATGTTGCGGAACAACCGTCGCCATTTGCGATGTTGCCGTCGTCACACTGCTCACCGCTACCAGCCTGAAGGATGTTGTCACCACATACTGGAAGCGTGCAGGAGTCTGAACATGCGTCATCGTTTACATCGTTACCATCGTCGCACTCTTCGCCAGTCTGAGGAATACCGTTGCCACAGACTTCAAAGTTACAGAGGGCATCGCAGCTGTCTCCATCGACAATGTTGCCGTCGTCACAGTCTTCGCCTACATCGAGTACGTTGTTACCACAGACCTCACTCTGACATGTTGCAGAACAACCGTCGCCACCAGCGACGCCGCCATCATCACATGTCTCTCCGCTTTCTACGTCGTTGTTTCCACACACGGACTTCTGGTTTGTGAAGACGCAAGAGATAGAGTCACCAGCCTCTGCCTGGAATGACACACCGAGGTTTCCTGCAGAAGAGGAGGAGCTTGCGGAGCTCGAGAGGTTGGAACACTGAACATCGATTGGGTTCCAGCCCATCAAGCTGAGCTCGACGATCTCGACTGGAACTGGGTAAACGATTGGAGCGCTGCTGGAGCTACCGAAGTCAACGTCAGCAAAGACGTCGAAGAATGAACTATTCACTTCGACGTTCTGTGTTGTTGTGGTGCGGCTTGCGCTGGAGCTGCTGCTGCTACCGTACTGTGTAACGAAGTTGAACGAGCCAACATCATTCGTTGTGATTTTTCCGAGGTCGATGTGTGTGCTCTTCAAGTTGTAGAACGTACATGTCACGACTTCACCTGCACTGACTTCGATAGAAGCAGTGTCTGTGCTGCCGGAACTGTCGGAATCATCACAGACGATACCTGCAATCTTCCATCCTGCTGGAGGAGTGTCTTCCGTGACAGAGTAGCTTCCTGGGCTGACTTCAATAGATTCACTCTCTCCATCGGAGAGATCGAAGGATGCAGTTGGAGTGTCGCTTGTGAAGTCGAATGTGCCAGTTGCTGCATCTGGAAGTGTTTCCTTCACGATGACAATCTGACCTTTCTTCGTGTTTGTGATCGTACATTCTGTTGTGACACCAGCGGTGATAGACACGTCTTCACAGTCGCTGTCGTCTGTGTCCCATCCAGCCTCTGCTGTCTCATTGACAGTGTACGAACCTGGAGTGAGGTCAGTAATGTCGTGAGAACCAGCACCACCAGATGTGGTGATGTCGAACGATGCAGCACCAGTGAAGCTAAATGTGCCATCGCCACCTACTGCCTCCTTATTCACACGGAGCGTGCCACTCGTGAGAGTGTTGGTGTACGTACAGACAATGAAATCACCGCGGTTAAGCTTGATGGTGGATACACCTGTACCAACAACACCAGCTGTGCCGCTATCAGAAGAACCATCGATAGAGAGACATGTAAGGTCTGTGCGAGTCCAGCCAGATTCAGCACCTTCAGTAATTGTATACGTTGTGCCAGCTCCACCGCCTGGATCGCTGACTCCGTAGCCGTACAAGCTGTCGCCATTGACTGTAAATGGGCTAATGCCTGGTGAACCTGTGAAGTCGAACTCGCCAGTGTTGTCTGGAATTGAGTCCTTCTTGATGACGATCATTGCGTTGTTTCCGCTGGAACCAAGACCTGGCTCACAGTTGAGAAGCGTGTTCGTCCCCTGGAATGCAAGACAGGCATCTGTGCCAGCCTCACCATCGAAATCATCATTACCGCTTCCACCGGAAATCACGTCATCACCGTCGCCAGAGTGGACGTTGTTTGCGCCGTTTCCAACAATGATTGTGTCATCGCCAGTACCGCTAGTTACCGTGTCGTTACCGCTACCACCTGTCACGGTGTTTGTACCGTTTCCTGCTGCAACGGAGTTTGCTCCGTCACCAGCGTTGATAGTGTCGTTACCGTCACCAACAGTGACGTTGTCGTTGCCGCTACCTGTTGTAATGACGTTGTTACCAGCGCCAGCATTCACAACGTTTGTACCGTTCCCTGCGCTGACGTTGTCATTGCCGTCACCTGTGGTGATGCTGTCATTGGAAGAACCAGAGAGAATAGTGTTATCGCCAGAGCCAGCGTTGACATCGTTTGCACCATCACCAGCATCAATCCAATCGTTGCCTGTGCCTGTGACAATCGTGTCGTTACCGCCAACGGAACAGATAGTGTCGTTACCACCGTTACCAGTGATTGTGTCGACTCCGCTGGAACCGTAAATGACGTCATCACCAGCAGTACCATTGATCACACCTGCACCGGAAATAGTCGCATTGAGACCGTTACACGTTGGGACTGTGTAATCTACTGTGACGTAGATCTGTGTGACACGCAGATTGTCGTTATCATCCTGCTCGACACCGAAATTCATTGCCCAGGTGTTGACCTGTGCAGCTGTCCAATCACCACCAAATGGATTTGAGTTCATTGTCCTTGTCGTAGACGAGTATGAGCTACCTGCAGAATGCGACGAATCAACGTCGCGATCACTGACGCCTGTCCCCTTTTCTGCCAAAATTCGATACGCGGAATTACTACCACCGTCTCGCTTTGCGATTACAGTGACCTCAACCGAGTTCACAACCGAAGTGGCAGGAATACTGGCACCTGGGAATGTGAAGCTCTGCCTGTCGTTGTCGTCTGGGCCGAGGATGTAGGTTGTGTCACCATCATTGGTTGCTACTGCAGCAGTCTTTGTTCCGGAGCTAGCGGAAAAATCACTGTCGTAATTGCCAACACCAGATGGCGCAAGCGTAACAGTCGCAGCTGTTACAATCGGCGTGAATGCCGGGAGAACAGAGACAATGGAACTAAGGACGATGTTGGAAAGCATCGCCGAAAGACCGACGCGGGCTGAAAATCCACGCATCTTGGATGAGAAAGAATTTCTCATAAATTAGGGGGTAAAATGGCTTTTCTTAGAAGGGGGTTCAAAGCCTGAATACGCGAAATTATAGTCGTTAGCAGATGCTTGTACAGATGATTTAGAGCATTTTCTTGGCAATGACCTATATTTATGAACACAAAATTTGTTCATTTTTTACTCACCCTGGTAGACCACATAATCATCGAGCCCTTCTAGAAGCCCAGAAGGCTCTAATTGATCTGGGTCAAAACCCTGATCTACTAGGGTACTTCGAAGGAGGGGGAGGGCAGTAGGATGCATCTCAAAAAGTTCTGCAATGCGCTCTCTTGCTGCAAGCGCCTTCTCACGGCACTCCTTTACTGTCTCTAAAAAACCATGGATGCGATCCGAATAGACAGAACCATTACTGAGTATTGAGAGAAATACGGACGCTTCAGGCGGAATGCAGAGATGCTCAGTGAATAACCAATGAACAATACATGCAGTGGCGATATGAAAGGTGGCAGAAAACCACCGCACTGTTTCTTCTATTCGTAACTCTGTCTCGCTCTCTTTCAGCTCACTAGTTAACACCTTCAAGCGATCTATCGCATCTTGTTCAGATTCGAGAGATTCATGAATCCTCGGTGACGTGTACATGTTACGAACGAGTGAGTGGAGTGTTAGACTCCTGGGCATCTCGCTGGGTAGTGGATCGCGAACTATTCGATTCATCAGCTGCACGGTAGAGCGGTGTGAAATCGAGAGCAAGAATTTTTTCCCACACTGCTCTGATTAGCGCTCGTAGATCATCTTTTTCCGCTTGCACAACAGAAAATTCACGTGTCTCTGGTTCGTGCGTTTTACTGCCAACGAACTCCAGCGAATACACTTGCGGGGAAAGGAGAGGATCACCTTGCTCCAATAATAAAGAGTAGAACACAAGCTGACGGAATTGCTCACCCTTGTCTGTCCACGATACTTTTCCGGCTTCGATGCCCCCTCTGATCATCGACGGAGTTTTTGGTGCGCCAGTTTTGTAATCCATCACGATCGCATCCGACGATTCTGGTGATGCACGATCGATGCGATCGATCTTTCCTTTTAGACGAATATCTTTCGTTGGATCAGTCGGATCTTTGAACACAGCACGGTACTCACGCTCGATGGCATGAAGTACGGGCTTCGCTCCTTGGAGCCTCCTTTCGTAATAAACTGGCATGGCACTTTTGGCTTCTGCAAGCAGAACTTTCTCCTGTAGCTCGGTGAGGATTGTTCGGTGTTTCAGGTACCAATCGAACGATTCGACAAACTTCTCGACACTGAACTCTTTCTGCTCCTGCACCGAGAGCGCCCATGCACGCAGCGCCCAGTGCACGGCACTTCCGTAGCCCAGTGCTCGGATGGAGTCTTCGGTAAATTCTTCTGGTTGTCCCAAAAGATCAACGCGCTTAAATTCTTCCGGATCGCGGAGGAAGCGCGCGAGTGATGTGGGTGAGAGTGCAAATGTCTCGATGCGCTTGAGAAGGTATGCACGGAGTTCGTCATCCAACTCTGGAACAGGATTGAGAAGGAGCACCGATGACGACTCAGGATCTTTCAGTGCTGCATCTTTTTCGGGCAGTGGTCCGGCTTCGGCAAAGAAGGCTGATGGACTCACGCTCTGCACGCGTTCTCCGACAGATACTTCGCGCGGACACAGAAGGATGAGCTCGCGTTTTGCTCGTGTGAAAGCCACGTACGCCACTCGCCTCTCGTCTTGATGTTTCTCGAATCGCTTCTGCTCACTCACCCATCCGAAGAGAATTTCTTCTGGGAGAGACAGGCCGGATGGCGTGCGACGTTCATCCCAATGACCATCGCTAAATTTGCTTAAGATCACCGAATGGAATTCCAGACCCTTGCTCTGGTGTGCTGTGAGCAGTTGCACACCACTTTCGACAAGGTGCGGGAGTTGGTAGCGGAGTCGCACCTGACCGTAGCCTTCATCGGCGTAGAAGTTGATGTCGTGCATGAATGCATGCAGCGATAAACACGGACGATCCAAACAATGCTGCTTCACGTACTGGAAGAACGCTTCTATGACAGCAAGGTTGAGTGGATCCATTCCTCCTTGTTTGGAGCGAGTGAGACTGACAATGCCACTCTCGCGAAGCACGTGCTCTACTGTCTCGAGCACTGTTCGTGAATGACTTTTCTGACGTAAATCGAGGACGGTGTCGCGTGCTGCAATCAGCTTTTCTTTCTTGGCAAAAACCTCTTCCGAGCGTTCCAGAGAGAGCAAAACCTCGATTGGCTTCCGCTCCTCTTTTCGTGCCTGAGCGATAATGCGGGCAATGTCGGCTGGGTGACAGCCGAAGCACTCACAGGACATCGCACGGATGAGTGGGCTATCTGCTTCGGACTCAATGCTCTTAAGAATCATGATCGCCTGCTGCACCACTGGCTGCGTGAGAAGATCGGCTTTTCCCTGAAGAACGACAGGAATGTCACGTGCGCGAAGTACATCGTATATTGGCTTGAGCTCACTATTCGTTTGGACAAGCACTGCAATTTCTTCTGGTGGAACTCCACTCTCCAGTCTCTCTTCGATGAGATCGGCAATGAGCCACGGTTCGGCTGCATCGGATGGTGGGCGAAGGAGTGTCGGCTCACTCCCGTTCTCTTTACTGAATGCGTTGAAATCTTTCGTCAGTCCTGGCATGCGGCCAATCAATCTCTCTTCATTCTTGCTAATGAGCCGACCAGCAGCATCGAGAATTGGCTGCGTGGAGCGGTAATTCGTCTTGAGCACGATGACCGGAGCTTTCGGGAAATGCGAGGCGAACTCCAGCATGTGCTCCATGTTTGCACCTTGGAATCGGTAAATGGATTGATCGTCATCACCGACAACGAAAAGGTTAGGATCGTGCGGAAGAGCGTCGTAGGTAATGAGCGTGCGAATAATCCCCCACTGCGCACCGTTCAAGTCTTGTGCTTCATCAACAAGGATGTACTGAAATCTTTCTTGGAGTGATTGGAGTAACCAGTCTTCTTCTTTCAGTGCCTTGAGGACGACCAGGATCATATCGTCGTAGTCGTAGAGACCTTCTTCCTTCAATTTTTCTCCATAACGCTTGAAGAGATCTATGAAATCGCGGAACTTCTTGGCTTGGAGCAAATTCTTCTCGTGCTGCTTTGTACCCTTCCTACTCTTCTCCGACATCTCGCTGTCGTAGATCTCCGCTGCTTTTAGCAATTCCTCGAGCGTCTTTCCCTCTCTCTTACAGTCACTGATGCGCGAGAGAATATCTGGTATTCGGTCGTACGGATTACGCGCATTGATGAGCGATGAGTGCGTACTCACATCATCGACGATCTTTTGCATGAGCTGATACTTGCGAAGATCGGAGAGGGACTGCTGTGCGGAGAAATCCGCAAACGCAAGCGGATAGCGCTTGATGATGCCATCGGCAAAACCGTGCACGGTATGTACAGTCACTCCGTACGCATCACCGCCGATGAGTTCGCGGAGGCGCTCACGCATTGCCGTGACACCTGCATTGGAAAATGTGAGACAGAGAATATTGCTGGGAGCAGCCTGGGTTTTCTTCAGGATGTTTGCGACACGCATGGAAAGGACTTGCGTCTTTCCGGTACCCGGACCTGCAACAACCATCACCGGACCCTCGACAGTATCCACTGCGAGCTTCTGCTCGGGGTTCAATCGGCCGTACTCGGTTGCAAAGTCTCTCATGAAAAGAATTATGAATCATGAATAGTGAATCATGAAACATATTCTTACGGGATAGTACTCCCATAATTCATAATTCCTACTTCATAATTCATTTACGTTAACGTCACTGCTAACACGACAAGACTCGCAGTGAAATATGCGAGCAATAGTTGTAGGAGTAGTAGCCAGAGAATGTATGCAATTTTGATGGAAAAAAGACTCATGACACCTACAGCGGTGAGGAGTAGCCACCCGAGCACAAAAGCGACAAATGAAACCATCAGGAAGCGAAATACTATCTGAAGCCACATTCCCTTGGTGCGCTTCATGCTGAGAGCAACGCTCCTCCGCACCGATGCCTCACCACTGGCAAGAATGACTGGAGCGAGGGAGAGTCGTGGAGCAAAGTAAAAAGACAGTGGAACACCGACAATCGGAATCCAGAGGAAGGAGCGAATAAGCATCCACAGATACACACCGATCATGGGAAAAACACGTAGCGGCAAAGCAGTCAATGCATCCGACGCACCGGCATCGCCGCTGACAAAGAGAATGAGGTAAAACAGCGATGCGATGAATGCAATGAATCCGAAGAAGAGAAAAAGACCAAGCACAAAAAAACCAACATCTCGAACGTACGCATGGAGAGTATCGCTCTCCCCCACTGTATCACCGGGCTCGGAAACGACAAACTCGTTCATCATTTCTGCAGTCATAGACTGAATTTTGTTTTGCATGTCGTTACGAAATGCATCGACTGTCACAGACTGCTCCTTGGCCATGCGCTCTTCGACAGAGCTGATTCTTCGTTCGACAAACGCAGCGGCCACAGCGCCCATCATTGCAAAGCAGAGTGCAGAAACAAGAAGAGATACCCACTGTCGTCGCAGTAACCCAAAGACAGCAACGAGGAAGTGCGGCAACGGCATCATCGTTGGTTTGTGCATAGAGGGAGGAAGAAGGCTATGCCGTTGGTGCCATAGTATAGGCACAGTGATCGCATTTCATAACCGAGGAACCTGCTTGATGAATCTCAACAAGAGTCCCCTTGCGACACTCTGGACAGAGCTTACCGCTCATGAACGATGCTGGAGCAAACCCTCCACCCTTACCCTGCGCACTCTCGCGAATACTGACAGAGCGCGGGTGATCGCGAAGTTTCTGAAGCACCTTCGCTTCGATCTGGCGAATACGCTCACGAGTGACATTGAACTCTTTTCCTACTTCTTCCAGCGTGTGACCAATACCGTCCTTCAATCCAAAACGCATCTCGATGATTTTTCGCTCACGTGGAGTGAGGTACTCCAGCATGGCGTGGACATTCTCCTTGCGGAGCTGACGGTTGGTTGCATCGAATGGATTTACCGCCTCTTCGTCTTCAATAAAGTCTCCAAGCTTGCTGTCTTCCTCTGAACCGACAGGAGCCTCGAGCGAGATAATGTCTTGGCTGATCTTCTGAATGTGTCGCACCTTCTTGATGTCCATCTCCATTTCGACAGCGAGCTCTTCCACTGTGGGCTCACGGCCAAGTTCCTGCACCAAACGACGCTGTGTATGCGTAAGCTTGTTGATGGTCTCTACCATGTGCACCGGGATACGGATGGTGCGCGCCTGGTCTGCGATAGCGCGAGTGATGGCCTGACGGATCCACCATGTGGCGTACGTCGAGAATTTGAAACCACGCTCTGGGTCGAACTTTTCTACCGCACGGAAGAGACCGATATTCCCCTCCTGAATAAGGTCGAGGAACGAAAGTCCACGACCAATGTACTTCTTGGCAATGGAGACAACGAGACGAAGGTTTGCTTCGGCAAGCTGCTGCTTGGCACCAGCATCACCCTTGCGGATGCGGCGTGCGAGCTCGACTTCCTTGCGACCATCGATGAGTGGTACACGACCAATCTCGGACAGATACATACGCACGGAGTCGTTGGAGATTTCCAGAAGATCGACCTCGCGCTCTTTGCGCTTTTTCTTTGCATCATCGGCTGCCTTCTTGTCATCCTTCAAACGGATACCAGCAGTTGCGACGACTTCCAAGGATGCGTCGTCTGTGTCGGCAGCTGTTGTTGCACCAGAACCAGCCTCGCTATCGGCACTCTGCTGCTCGGCGTTGGCATTTGCCTTGCGCTGCCAGATGAGCGTGTCTTTTACGTCGATGACATCGATACCAAGATCCATGAACAGTGTGTAGACACTGTCCAAGAGATCGATATTCTCTTCTGCGTTTGGCACAGCCCGAAGGACTTCTTGGTGAGTGACATAGCGCTGTTCACGCCCTTTTTTCACCAAATGTTTTACCTCTTCAGGGAACGCCTTTAATTCGTCATCAGTCGGCTGATGAATGAAACTACGTGGATGCGAAGCCATAGAAAGTACAAGGAGACTATAGTTATGGGCTTACGTTGGCAAGCCTCTGCTAAAGAGATGACGCACGTAGAGAGGCACTTTAGTTTGACTTTTTTTGTATTTGTTTCAAAGACACATCAAATGAATACTGTTTTTCTCATTTCATACGGCACAATCGGCCAGCCAAGTCTTCCACTTCACCCGAATGCCTGACTGCCAGTATCCAGATCTTGTCTCTATCGCCATCGACCAAACGCCTGACGTCACTGCGTGGCCACACGACGACCAGACTTCGTATAGAGCGGATGTTCTAAGATTTGTCCGACGAACGGTGTGGGAACTGTGTCCGCAGGCATTTTTTCTTCCAACTGCAGAGACTAGCATCGTGCTCCACGCTCTTCTCCTTCCGCACGAATCATCTGTGTTGGCTGAACTGATTCGTGAGATGAAAGGAATAGTTGCCGCTGTGACTATTTTGCCGTCATCCTCGAAAGCTTTAGAACCTGTTGATACTGAGAGAGAAGACGAGCTTCCTCCTCTACACGACCAAGTGTCCGCGCTTCCTTGAGCGCTTGTACAATTTCCATCTGCTTGGTTGTCATGAGTTCATGATTTGCCGAAACAATGAGTTTTCGAAACTCTTTGTGTGCCAAACTTTCCGACCAGTGCGGAAAATGCTCTTCGCAATACAGCGAAAGTACACGTAACTTTTCCTTCTCAGATTGATCGATTTGCAATGTATCGATGAGATCACCAGCCGGAAGATCTGTGATGACTTGAATGGCTGTTCGTACAGCAAACATCGGATCTGTTTCTTCTAAGATCATCTCTGCAAGGAGTGCGCGTACTTGCGGGTAGAGCAAGGCAAGACCAAGGCACAACTGCTGCCTACTGTACGCGGTCATGGCAAGGGATTGCTTCTTCATGGCACTGCCTCGATCTGCATCCATTTTCCAACGACGAAAATCGGCGTGCATTTCATTTTCGATCAGACCAAATTCCTGCGCAGCCTTCGCGATGTACGCACGCAACTCCATCGATGTCGGCAGCGCAGCCAGAAGAGGGAAAAGCGCATCGGCAATCACTCGTTTCCCAGCGGGATCGTTGATATTCGGACGCGTGCGAAGTCTCTGAATGACTGCATCCACATATGGGATAGCAGATGTGGTGATGAGCGTATGAAACATCGATGCATCACGCTGCACCAACTCATCTGGATCTTTCGCCGGGAGCGAGACCGATTCGATCTGCAGATTGGCACGACACAGAAGATCGAACGCACGACCTGCGGCGAGCTGACCAGCGTTGTCCTGGTCGAGACAGAGTGTTACTTTTTCTGCATAGCGACGAATAATTTTTACGTGCTCATCGGTGAGTGCTGTTCCACTCACTGCGACCACATTTTCGATTCCTGCTTTGTGCGACGCAATCGCATCGAAATACCCTTCCACCAGCACGATGCTCTTGGCTTTGCGAATAGCATCGCGCGCCTGGAAAAGTCCGAAGAGAATGGATGATTTGTTGTAGAGAGGGCTCTCTGGAGAGTTCACATACTTCGCATCGTCATCACCCATGGTGCGGCCGCCGAACCCAACCAAATTCCCCTGCGCATCGGTAATGGAAAACATGATGCGGTTACGGAATCGATCGTAGAATCTGCCTTCCAACTCCTTCTGAATTCCGAGTCCTGCAGCCACAATCTCCGATCGACTGAAGCTGAGTTTCAGGAGATGATCGTACGTTGCGGAGTACGAATCTGGTGCGAAACCAATACCAAACTTTTTGATGAGATCATCGGATACACCACGACCGCGAACATACTCGATCGCCTTGGGTGTTGCGTACATCTTCTCTTGAAAAAATTTCTGCGCCGCAATCAAGCAATCGCGCAGTCGCTCTTTTTGATCCTTGGATACCGATGGCTTCTGGGCAAATTGCTCCTTCGGCAATTCGACATTCGCCTTCTCCGCGAGAGCCTTGAGAGCTGTTGGGAAATCGACGCTTTCGATCTTCTGGTAGAAGCTAAAAATGTCGCCACCACTCTGACACGCAAAGCAGTATGCAATTCCTTTGTCTGGTGAGACTAAAAAGCTCGGATGCGTGTCGTTGTGGAATGGGCACACACAGACAAAATTCCTACCCTTTCTCTTCAGTTGGCAGTACTGCGCAACCAGTTGGTCGATGGGAAGCCGAGCGCGGATTTCGTCTTTGACGTCCATGAGGAGGTGATACTACAGGAGCTTGCAAGAAGCAAAGAGAAAATGGATAAGAAAGCAAGGAAACCAAAGAATCCAACGAGTTGCTAAAAAATCTTCCAATCCTTGGAATCCTCGGTTTCCTCGGATTCCTTGGTTCCCCCCTTATGAAAACATCCTCACCATGTCCCTCGGCAGCCTATTAATGACAACACCCTTCTTCAACACACCCCTTCCGAACACCATCGATCGTCCGAGTGGCTCCAGGTTCACTGCAAGGAGCACATCGCCATCGTCCATCCCCGCCTGATCGACCTCAATATTTTTCCCTGCCATCATGTCACGCATGGCGGACTCGGACACAGTAACAATTTGCTTCTTCGCTTCTGTTCCGCGCAGTGTCGACATATCGTGCGAGAGACGCGTGAGTCCGTGTGTCGTCGATTTTCCAAATGGAAGACCCGCGTTGTATGGCTGCACCGGCAATGCAAATCTCAGGAATGATTCTGGCACAACCGAGAGCTGCTCTTTCCACTCAAGGAGAACTTCATCATCACGGAGGAACTTTGCTCCGTACCAATCTTCCAGTCTCGCTGCAATATTTTTGGCGCGCGACTGTGGCACCACATTCCATTTATGGAACTCGAGGTCTTTCTTATTTCTCTCTCGCGTTGACGCATTCTTCTGGAGTACTGCGGAGAAGAATCCTTCGCTATCGAATGTCTGAGGCCAGAGACGGAGGAATGGATAATTAAAAATTGAGAATTGAGAATTGTGCTTCATCCATTCCTGCACTCGAATTGAATTTTCCACTGCATTTTCCATTTTCAATTTTCCATTTTCAATTGTTCGAGGATCAACAACCGAGAGCTGCGGAAACTTTTGCAATATACTCATAACGACGCTTTCGTTCTCTTCTGGCGTGAGTGTGCAGGTGGAATACACGATCCTTCCGCCCACTCGGCACGCATGAACTGCGGCTTCCAGAAGCTCCTTCTGCAGGTTCGCCATCTTGCCAATGTTATCCAGTGAACAGTAATTGAGTGCGTCAGAATCTTTGCGCACTGTCCCCTGTGCCGTGCACGGAGCATCACAGAGCACACGCTCAAATTTCTCCGTCATGTGTCCCGCAAACCACTGTCCTACCTTTCGTGTGACGATGTCGTTTGTGACGCCACATCTCTGCACGTTACTGATGAGTGACCAAATTCTTTTTTCCTGGACGTCATTCGCGATCACTACTCCCCTACCCTGCATGCGCGCGGCAATCTGTGTCGTCTTGCTTCCAGGGGCAGCACTCATATCAAGCACACGATCTCCTGGTTGTGGATCCAAGAGTGCAACCGGCAACATGCTGGATGCCTCTTGCATGTAGAAGCCTCCAAGCAAGTGGAGCAAATCTTTTCCGAGCGCCTCTTCGCGATCAACACGATCGACAAAGATTCCTTCCGGACACCACGGCACATCCTGCATCGTCCACTTCTTGGACACACCCCACCTCTTCAGTTCATCGACCGAACACTTGAGTGTGTTGGCACGGATCGATTTGCGGAGTGGACGAGAGCTGGCATCAAGAAGTGCCTCAAGATCGGTGAAATCTTTGTAGCGCTCAAACGCTTTGCGTGCAGCCGATGTATCGAACGTATTTGGCACCGACGTAGGGTACGGAGAAAACTCACTTTTTCCAAGGAGATCTGCGGAAAAATTGACTTCTGAGAAGTGCTTTGGAAGCATAGGGGTATGCCTATCAAATGTCCTCCCGACGATGTACTGAGAGATATCGCTATTGGGGCGGTAAGCGACGCATTGGCCATACCTCCGGATCAGGTACCCAAACGGGTCTTGGATCTCAGTGACCCAATGGATGCTATCGACATAGCAGGGAGAATCGGACGCGTTCTCGGTCTCCCCGGATTAACAAATGGAAAACTTCAAAGAAAATTACAGCCTGCGCAAACAATCCCTGAAATTATGAATCACGTTCGAGACTACGCGAAAACCGTGTAACTATCCGACAAGCTTCGGGATAATTTTTTCGTCGTCGATGACTCGCATGTGAAACCCTGCATCTTTATCCAGCATGTTTGCATCCGGAAGAATGACAACCTTTGTCGTAAATGGGAGAGTGACCTCTTTGCCGTCACGCATCCGCACACGCAATGTTTCTGAGCCTACGTTTACATCCAGCACGACACCTTCTTTTGAATTGATGAGACCCACTGCGCCCCACACAATGTAGTGCCCTTCGCACACCGTCTCTCCATTCTCATCTTTCATGGGATCGTGTCCGAAAATGTATTCTCTGGAATTCAACAATTCGTTGGAACTGAGTCTCATGCTGAAAGGAATCTCCAATGTCGGACGAGGGAAAGATTGCTGCGGCAACATCATCGTCGAAACTTTTCCTCTTTCCAGTGACGCGATATCTGTAATGCGATTTTTAGGAGTGCTCTTTTGAGCGTGAAACGCTTTCGATAGACCAAGAAAATGTGCTGAATAATCGACTCCATACTGAAGATTCTCATCGAAAAATTCCTGTGGCTGCTCATCGTCCGGTGGCAATCGATTGATGCCCATAGGTAAAGGAGTATGGACATTGTCCTGAGAATTGTCCGTTTGTGCAATTTCTAGAGATAAAAGAGTGACTTTATGGCTTCTTAATAACAAAAGAATGAGGCCACCAAAGGGCAGCCTCACAGAATCGATCATGGAATGTGTCAGAGTGCCCCAGGGATGGGGCTGAGGGGGGGATCTGGCTCCTCAGAAAGTTAAGAGGAGCCAGAGGGCACCCGCGAACAATGTCGAGAGCCCCAGGACGACAGCCAGCCACCAGACGCGAACGGCGATGTAAAATCGCCATCCGTCATCGAGGCGGTGCGCTTCCTGCCGGAGGCGCCACACCTCCGGCTCAATCCGAGAGCCCTCGGGGGAGGCGATGGGGATTGGATACCCCTCCTCCCTCTCGATCTTTTCTAAGAAGTCCTCCTCCTCTTCCGAGGGGAGGAGCCCGGCCTCGCGCCGGGCGAGCCACTCTGGCAACTGCACCTCATCGTAGTGCTTCCGATCTTCCTCGGCCTTCTTCTCCTCGGCCGCCCGCAGGCGGCCGTAGGCCTCGAAGCATGGATTCGAGAGAATCCACGCGACGGCGAAAAGAACAAGGACCGCGGCGACAGCGATGAGCCAGCCCATCTGACGAACTCCGAACTCTGTTCCAAGGATCGACATCCCCGCACCCACAAGGTGCAGAGCAAATGGTATTATAAAACAATTTAATAAATATTGCAATATAGCCAAAAAGTGCTAAAATACCATCCTTATGCCAAGCGTATTACGATTGAGCGAAGACAGAACGAGGCGGGCAATCGATATCCCATACGACACAGCAGACAATGCCCGCATCTTGCGAGAGGGTGGTTTTTACTTCGCACGAATGCAGGAAGTGTTCGATGAGCAAGTGATAGACACTGCACGACCTGACTCACTGATTATCGATGTTGGTTCACTCGGTAACAGATTTTCGGATGCGAAGCTTGCACGTTTGAGAGAGAAAAATGTTCATGTCCTTTCACTCGATGCAGATGTGGTGCACATGCAGCAACATTTGGCAACGCTGAGATCAGAAAACACGCATGGCGTTGCATTCGACCTAAGACAACTTCCATCGGTCGGCCAAGAAGTGACGTCACTCAAAGAAATTATGAAACTCACACCATGTGCGAGGCTGGAATCGATGCAGGAAAAAATTGCTCGGCTGATAATACTTCTCACCAACGGCACTTCCGAAAGGCCTGTAGATACCTACTACTTCTCTCATCTTTTTGCGTATCTCTCAGGCGAGGAGCGCGAACGAATACTCCGCATCGCATTTCAGACACTGCCGGTCGGCGGTCGCATGCTTGCATTTGAGAGAACGCCATTCGGTTTCAGGGGTTACCCCGAACATGCACGATCGGTTTCATCTGGAATTGAGCATATGAAAAGTTTGGCCGGAGAATCGGATTACTCGGTGCAGGAATGGGTGCATGGGTTCCTCTTAACTGCCGATCAATTCGCGTGGTACCAACGGAAGGCAGCAGCCCAAAGTTGCTACATCGATCCTCTGCTCCGAAGAGATCTGCAAGCAGGTGGACGTGTGATGAGTAGATTTACACCGGCATCAGCCGATCCTCTGAGCTCTGTCGTAGGATCGGCACTAGAAATCATCCCCATGCACTTTCCGCAACAGTATTTGGATGCAGAAGTCGTGGAATGGGCAGCAGCACCAGGTACTCGCGAGCCTCCGCGCTACTTCTATATGGGCAATGCAGAGCGGGTTCTGATCATTGCTAAAAATGCTCCTAGAGCGCCTGAATCTGGAATTATTACCTAATTGAGAAAAAGTGGAGATTATTGATAAATACACTATTTTATGTTATAATAATATTTACGTCGTGACCTACAAAGTCACTGTTCCTACCAGTTTCGGCCTATCAGACAAGAAGGGAGACAGTCATGCGTTCGATCGACATCGGCGACTACGTCAAGAAGATGGGGTGGAGAGAGCGGAGAGCACTGAAAAAGCTTATCCGCCTCATCGCCAAGACCCACCCCCCGGCGCCCGCGCAGCTCGACCGCGACGAGTGGTTCGCCGAGATGCACCGCATCGGCGGCGAATGCGGACTCAGCGGCATGCCCAGCATCGACGAACAGGGCATCGCTGAGTACGACAGCTACCGCTGGTGGCAGAAGGCGGCGAAGAAGGCCTCGATGACGCTGCGTTTCGCAGCGATCGTCATGGTCATCGTCGCGTGCTCCACCGGCGGGGTGCTGCTCGCGACCGGGCTCACGCCCATCGTCCCGACGCTCATCGTGACCGGTATCATCGTCGCGTTCATCGCGGCGGCCACGTCGGCACTGCGCGAGCAGCTCGGAAACGCCTCGTGCGACTACGACCTGAAGGCGCAGTGGATCGCCTGGGGTAAGCCCGAAGGCCACAGCGCGTACGACGACTACCGAGTCTCGATGAATATGTATCGAGAACGCGTGCGCACCCGCTGGGTCGCGGACCCCCCTCCGCAGCGCCCCTGGTAAAGTGATTCGTCACGACGACCCCCTGCCGACCGAAAGGTTGGTAGGGGGAAGTCTCAGATGTCTACGCAACAAAACCGCGACTGGGAACGGCCGCTCTCGTCTTAATTATTAGTGTCAGTGCTTACACGACAAGGCTCACCAACTTCCCCGGAACGTAAATCTCTTTTTTGATGGCACTCGTGAGGTACTTCTTGACGTTCTCCAACTCCTTCGCCTGCTTCAGGATCTCTTCTTTTGGGGTGTCTTTTGGGACATTCACATCACCACGAACTTTACCATTCACTTGGACGACAACCGTGATCGTAGACTCGACCATGAGCGATTCATCGAACTTCGGCCACGCTTGTTCAATCGCAAATCCTTTCCCGCCAAGTGTCGCCCACAATTCTTCGGCAAGGTGCGGTGCAAGTGGTGCAAGCAAGATGGCAACCGTCTTGCTGAAACTTTCGGAAAGAGATTCTTCTTTTTCGATAGTGTTCAAGAGTTGCATGAGTGCACTGATCGCAGTGTTGAACTGGAGTGCCTCAATGTCTGTGGTTACTTTCTTGATGGTCTTATGGAGTGCAGCCGTGATCTCTGGCTTATCGGATAACACTTTCGCACTCGTCTTTTCGGTAAGCATTTTCCACACACGCTGCACGAAACGAACGACACCGTTAATACCCGAATCACTCCAGTCTCCACCGGCTTCAAACGGACCCATGAACATGAGGTACATGCGAAACACATCCGAACCATACTGGTCTACAAAAGTGTCCGGGCTGATGACGTTCCCTCTCGACTTACTCATCTTTGCTCCTTTGTGAGTGATGAGTCCTTGGTGCACCAACTTCTGGAATGGTTCTTCGTGCGATACATGACCGAAGTCTTTGAGCACCATCATGACAAAGCGTGCGTAGATGAGGTGCATGCATGCATGCTCTGGTCCACCAATGTACATGTCGACAGGCATCCAATTCGCTTCGACGGAGGGATCGACAAGACTAAGGTGCTTTTGGCTTTTGGCTTTTGGCTTAGAGCTACTAGCTAATTGCAAATTGCCACTAGCCAAATATCTCAGGTAGTAAAAACTGCTACACACGAAGGTATCCATCGTGTCGTACTCCGGTGTCCAGCCTTTGCCAAAAATCTTTTCCGTGCGCGCTTTGAATTCTTTGGAATTCTTGAGTGGTGACTCCCCTGTCGGCTTGAACTCGACATCAGTCGGAAGTGTCCAGGGCAAGTGCTCCTCTGGTACTGGGTGCGGCTTGCCTTGCGGGTCGTAGACGATAGGAATAGGCGCACCCCAGTAGCGCTGACGTGAGACGAGCCAGTCGTGCAAACGGTAACTAATGACGCGCTTTCCCATCTTCTTTTTCTCCATGTGATCCATCATCTTTGGGATAGCAGCATGCGGGTGAAGACCGTTCAAGAAGTCGGAATTGATGATTTCTCCCTCGTCTTCAAACACTTTGTCAGCAGAGTCGATGGCACCAGTATCGCCGTCGGCACTCTTAATGACACGAACAATCTTGATGTCCTTCATGGCTGCGGCAAACTCGTAGTCACGAAGATCGTGACCGGGAACACCTACAACAACTCCGGTACCGAATCCCATCAGAACGTAATCGGCAACGTAGAGTGGCATTTCGTAGCCAGTGAGATCATTGACTGCGTAACTACCGGTGAAGGCACCTGTCTTCTTGCGTGTCGCGTCCTCTCGCTCGGTCGTCGTGCGCTTTTTCGCTTGCTCGCAATACTTCTCGACTGCTTTCTTCTGCTCAGCAGTCACGTACGACATCAGCTCCGGGTGCTCCGGAGAAATAACCATGAATGTCGCGCCAAAGTTGGTTTCCGGGCGTGTGGTGAAGCACGTGATCGTCTTTTTGGAATCTTTGATCTTGTACGTGATCTCGATTCCTTCTTTTCTGCCGATCCAGTTTCTCTGCATGATCTTGGTCTTCTCTGGCCAATCCAACTTTTCCAAGCCATCGAGTAATCGCTGGGAGTAATCCGTGATTTTCCAGAACCACTGTGCCAAGAATTTCTTCTCTACTTCCGTACCGCAACGTTCGCACTTTCCATCTTGCGCTTGTTCATTGGCGAGCACTGTCTGATCTTTCGGACACCAGTTCACGGCTGCCTCCTTCTTATAGGCGAGTCCATTCTTATACATTTCGAGGAAGAGCCACTGTGTCCAACGGTAGTAACTTGGATCCGATGTATTGAGTGCATAGCTCCAATCGAACATCACGCCCATGCGCTTGTACTGCTCGATCATGTTGTCGACGTTCTCCTTTGTCGACGCGGCAGGTGGCGTACCAGTCTTGATGGCGTAGTTTTCTGCAGGCAATCCGAATGCATCGAAGCCCATGGGATGAAAGACATCTTTTCCTCTCATCTTGAGGAAACGTCCGTAGCTATCGGGGATGGAATACTGGAACCAATGTCCTACGTGAAGCTGTGCTCCACTCGGATACGGAAACATCACGAGGAGGTAATATGGATCCTTCGCTTTGCTGACATCAACATCAAACACACGCGCATCTGCCCATGCCTTGCGCCACTTTACTTCGGCCGATGATGGGTCGTAGGGCGTAAACATGCGGTGTACGGCAACTATCCTAGCCTGGACATTGAAAGAGGAAAAGGGACTACTGTACGCTATTTTTCAATGCCACTTGAGCCAAATCCGATTGGCGATGATGTCTCGATCGATGGAACGCGCCTCATTCAGGAAGTGATGACGTTCGATCGAGAACGAACTGAACGTGCTGAAACTGACGCATATAGGAAAGTGCTGGAGCTTGAGAGAGCAAATCTAGAAATACGCATGGAAAAAGTCACTGCTGAATTGGATCGCATGAGCCAACAGAAATGGGAGCCGAGAGAAGAATTTTTTAGACAACAAGCAGACATCATCGATGAGTGTCGAATGCACTTAGGAATAATGGAAGTTCCATTTTCTGAATCAGGAACAGCGATTCAAGAATTCCGAAACGGAAACATCGTGCCCCTCCTCGATGCACTTCACCGATCTCGCACCATTCACCTGGCAGAAGTCGCGGCAGAATCACCTGATCGAGTTCGATTACTGCTTCAGCCTCATGAAGCCTCTCGGATTAGTCGCACGGTAGTCGCTGGCGAAGAGTATGCGCAGACTCTACTTGAAAGAAATGAAGACGAAAGAAATGTAAAAAGAAAGAGATTTTTATTCCGAAACTCCATTGCTCATGTCATGGATCCATCCGCAAAAGAGGCAAGCGTTTTATTATCTGCTGCACCACAATTTCCCAATGGCAGAGGAGAGATTCAAATCCAAGAATTAGTAAAAGTCTTAGGAAGAAAAAGCAGTGGTTGGGTAGGGCAGATAGATCGAAAAACGACGCCTCGTCCGCTCATCGATATCCGGTGGATGATCCAGCGAGACCATGAGCAAGTGCTCGATATTCACAATCGTTCGTATAGAGATGAGATCTCTATGGACTACATGCAGTCTCACCTCCGACGCAGCGATACCATTGGAATGGTTGCTGATCTTCTTGAAAGTGGAAAGCCACGACAAGTGCTCGGCTCGATGATCTATCAATTACGCAAAAACTACATTGATGTTGTGTACATGAGCACAGATCCTCACTTCAGACGACACTCCATCGGAGAGGCATTGGTAGGACGCTTACTGGAAAAAGTGTTTCAACAAAACAGACTTGCGGTTGGTTTTACTATCGATCTTCAAGGCAAAGATGCTCTTACATTTCTACTGAACTGCGGAGCGGATAGCGTCGTCCCTGTTCGGCCTGAAGAATCTGATTCACATACTGAGCTTGCAAAGCTTTTTTTGATAGGTAGACCGAGCGTGCGGAACTACATGACGATCCAACCTCAGTCGAACCACTCAGAATGGGCAAGTTTGACCGATTCCTTCCTCACAAAAGTCGCCTAAAATTAACAAGAAATAGAAGATTACCATCCCTGACTTTTCGGCTCTATTTAGGGCTCTTTTTGGCATATCCCTACATCGCTGTAGTAGGTGGGTTGCGACAGTTCTTTGAAACGTCAATACTGCGTCACTTTCGAATCAATTTTACCTCTTCCAATTCCACCCATGCTCAGTCTCGACACTGCATTCGGCTCCTACGACTCCCCAGAGAAATTACCAAAGTTGGGCAACACCCTTCCGGATGATCCAAGTGTGAAGTGGGGTACTGATAAAGGTCAGATCATCGTTGCAATGCAGGGAGTTGGTGTCGTTACACAGAAATTCACTCCGGGCGACTGGAAGTTACACATGCATGTAACCAGCTTAGTCGACAATCTCCGTAAGAAGCGAGATGCGCTCATGGGCGAGCAAAACGAAACTCCTTTGTCACATTAATTTCTTTCCCTTTTACATTGTATGGCTCTCGGCGCCCCACTCACGTACGAACCTCATCTTGAAACTGATCCAGCTATAACAGTTGTTTGCTCTCTTACAGCTAAAGTACTCAAGCAAGGAACAAGTGAGAGAGATGATGACGTCCATTTCCTTCCTAGTATTCATGCCTCTCGTGAATTCGCTCAGCGCATGAAAGAACTCACTGATACAGCAATAGTAACTGAGGAAGTAAAAGTCGACTAATTCGCTATCTATAGCCCAAAACCTGAGCTACAATACAACAGCCCCTACAAAGGGCTGTTTTTATGTCCAAACTCCCCGCAGTTGCGATCATTGGCCGCCCAAATACGGGCAAATCGACGCTTTTCAACCGCATTGTCGGAAGGCGCAAAGCGATCGTGAGCGATGTTCCGGGCACAACTCGTGACCATATCAGCCACCGTATCGATATGGAGTCGGTGTCCTTCCTTCTGATTGATACAGGAGGTATCGGTGCGACGCGCGATAAAGACTTCGAGGAAGATGTGAAGGAGCAGTCTCTGATGGCCTTGGAATTTGCCGATGTAATTGTATTCACCGTGAACTCACAGCAAGATATTACTGCCGATGACAGAAAGATTTTGGAGCTGCTCCGTAAAAAGCGCCGTCGTCACGTGCCCGTCATCGTTGCTCTCACAAAAGCAGACACACCAGGCGAAGACGACGAAGTCATGGCTGATTTCCAGGAGGTCAATATTGGCGAAGCGTTCCTCTCCTTGAGTTCCGTTCATAAATTCGGTGTCGATGAATTGCTCGAGGAAATAGAGAAGCAACTCCTCAAGCTGCACTTCAAACGCGAGGAAAAAATCGAAGTGCCAGAACCTGTATCGATGGACGACGGCAGTGAAGAGTACGAAGCACCTGCTTACTTCCCAAGCGGCACACCATCCATCGCTATCATTGGTCGTCCAAACGTGGGTAAGAGCTCGATTGTGAATGCACTCATGTCCGATGCCGATCGCGAGCGCTCCCCTCTCCTCGTATCTCCTATCGCTGGAACCACGCGCGACAGTATCGACACAGAGGTGACGTACAACGGACAGCAGTACACGCTCATCGATACCGCGGGACTCCGCAAGAACGCCCGCCGCGACGATGAAATCGAGCGTTTCTCCGCGATGCGTACGCTCACGTCTATCGAGCGTGCTGACATCGTGATCCTCGTTCTGGACGCCAGTGAACAGCCAAGTCAGCAGGATAAGCGCATTGCAGCGATGGCCGTAGAAAGCGGCAAAGGACTCCTCATCCTCCTCAACAAAATCGACACGATGAAGGGCGAGAAGCGCAAGCAGGCATTGGAATACGTCTCTGTCGCTCTCCACTTCTGCAGCAAATTCGTGAAGATCATCCCCTGCTCCGCCAAGACACGTGAAGGCTTGGTGAAGCTCTTCGACATGGTGGAATCCATCCAGCTCAGTCGCACACGCCGCCTCACCACTCGTCAGCTCCACCGCTGGTTCGAGCAGGCTGTCCACGGTCAGCCTCTTGGTGAAGTCGCGAAGATCAAGCACCTCACACAAGCCAACGAAATCCCACCGACATTTGTGCTCTTCGTAAAAAATCCAAAGCGTATTCAGACATCGCATCTCCGTTTCTTAGAAAACCGTCTGCGCGAAACGTTCGGATTCGACGGCACACCAATCCGTTTCATTACGAAGTCGACTGAGAAGGAGGATCGTTAATTTTAACCTCGTTCACGAGTCTCTGTGACGTCCTTCACACGTCCATCTTCGTGAATCGGTAGTGGATATTCGCGAATCACAATTTCTAGCTTATCGAGAAGCTTGGCTGGATCATCGTCGAAGACCATGTTTGGCGGAATCTTACGCTTACAGAGCTCTTCGATGACGTGTGGTACCGCATTACTGATACCACCCGAGTTCGTGAGAATACCAATCGGGCGACCTTCGTCATACGCGATCGTCAGTTCGTTCAATGTACCGATGCCTCCACCAACAATCACGATGCCGTCGGAGCTACGAATATTGATGATATCGCGCTCCATGAAACCAAGACCAGTAAAGATGATGATGTCGTGGCCAGCAGGCGACATGTACTCATTGATATGCTCATATTCGGAAAACGCCGGCGACACTCCAATGGTAAATCCGCCCTCCTTCTTCGCTGCTTCCATCGCATCGTGCGGCAAGCCAGGGCAGGCACCATTGATGAGAATTTGGCCGCGCTTCGCAATCTCTGCTCCTAGTTGGGCTGCCTTCTTTCGAGCGACTGGATCGGAGACCTGTGGGCCGCTCGCCGAGCCCATCACACCGATTTTGATTTTGCGCTTTTCCATGGAGAGATTGTAGAGAAAGTAGAAAGTGAAGAGACAATGAGAAAGTTACGACGCCACTTCATCGAAGCACATTTTCTGCAGGGCATGTGGAGCGACTTCGTCGATTTGCTTACAACGAAGAGGTTCCTTGGCGACAATTGCAAGACACAGAGCAAGGTAATCCCCTGCTTCCTTTTCTGTGAGCACATCTCCGCAGAGACGAACATCTTCCTTGCGTGCAGCCCACTCAATACGATCGAGTTGCTTGAGGAACACTGGATCTTCGGTTGCACTTTTACGCTGCTTCCAAGCCATCGTAAATGTGTGTGCAGTCTTAGGAATAAAGATAGCGGCAACCTTTGCGACTTTCTTGGACGAAGGAGCAACGCTCTTCAGTACGTCGGCGGCTGTGACGACATCAGACAATGAGTTCTGGGAGCTAGAAAGATTCTTCATGATATCTGCCGTACGCGGATCATTTGCAACCTTCCTGAGTGCCTCCGCAGCCTTCTTGACGTCTGCGCTATCGATATCGGCAGAGAGCAAACTACCGATGGTGCGCTCCTTTACTTGAGTCTTTGCCATCTCTGTAATGGTGGCAAAGTTCGCATCCGTTGGAGGGACGAACGCGCAGGTGATGAATCCTGCGATGAGGCCGATAGTGGTAAGTGTGCGCATCATAGAATAGTTACCCCACTCTCTCCCACCAGTCTTCGCCAAGGCTCTGGGGCTGAGGTGATGTGG
>CAZNPE010000007.1:0-62590 GCA_964575275.1 uncultured Candidatus Peribacteria bacterium
ACCTCTGGTGTACCTGTTGTCGCGTCAGCGGCATTGCAGGGTAGCTATGTTCGGTAGTGATAACCGCTGAAAGCATCTAAGTGGGAAACACATCTCAAGATCAATTGTCCCCATAATCCCCCTTGAAGACTACGAGGTAGATAGGCCATAAGTGTACGTGCAGCAATGCATTGAGCTGAGTGGTACTAACGGGAGATTGAACATATATTTTAATTTCTGTGCTGTTCATGGCTCATGAGCGGGCAGTACGTGGACATGTTGGAAGCGATTCCACAGTCTACGTGAGCTCTTCCTTCGCCACGCGAAGGTATAGAGTCTTGATTGATCATTCTTAATTATCAGCATTTTGTCTTGGTGCCTATAGCTCCGGGGAAACACCCGTTCCCATTCCGAACACGGCAGTTAAGCTCGGACGCGCCAATGGTAGTACGGTTCCGCCGTGCAAGAGTAGGTCGGTGCCAAGACAAAGTGCTGATACAAACCAACCCAGCGCACGGTTCTTCCTGCGAGGGGTAGGTTCATGAAATCTACATATCTATTTTAGCTCTAGAACTAGGGCTTTTTGACGATTGCGTCCAAAAAAGTTGACACTCAGTATCTCGTCTTTAAAATACGCGCACTTTATGAAATCCCGCTCTCCCAACAAAGGTGACGTCAACGAGCTATTTCCATCTCATGGGCTGATGTCCATGATGTATGGAATCGCTGGTAATCTTGAGCGTCCAATCGAATTGGAGAGGCCTATTGTCCTTGATCGATGCGAGACAGAGGTTGATGAAGATGGCCGCACTGTTTCATTGAGTATTCGTGATTTGATGAAGAGCCGCAGACGCTCATAGAAACAATCTGTATCCTGTACGCATGCTCCAACGACTCCAGAAGATCCTCTCCGAGCGAGGGATTGCTTCTCGCCGCAAGGCTGAGGAGTACATTCAGAAAGGCTTGGTGAAGGTGAATGGCGTCGTCATGAAAGTGGGGGATAAAGCGGATCCGGAGGTGGATACCATAGAGGTCGATGGTACGGTGCTTCAGGATCGCACAAAAATGCTCTATTACGTGATGAACAAGTTGGTTGGGGTAGAGACAGTCAACGTAGAGACAGACGAGCGCAGAGCGCAAACGGTGAAGTCGAAGGACGGCTTCCCAGTGAAGACAGTCCGAGACGTTCTTCCGAAGGAGCTGAAAGGCAAAGTATTTCCAGTTGGACGTTTAGACAAAGATTCTTCTGGATTACTCCTCTTCACCAATGACGGAGTCCTTGCCTACCGACTCACGCATCCAAAGTTCAACCACGAGAAAGAATATGAGGTCACCACAGTGCAGCCCATCTCCCCTGCTGTGTGCAGAAAGATCGAAGAAGGGTTCGAAATGGACGGAGCCCAAACTAAGCCACTCAAGTGCTGGAAAGTGGCTCCAAATAGGGCTCGGATTATTTTGACGGAGGGCAAGAATCGTCAGGTTCGTCGTATGTTCCAGCAGACTGGATATACGGTGAAGTCCCTCAAGCGCATTCGCATCATGACACTGACAGATGACACACTTGCCTTCGGTGCGATTCGAGCCCTGACGGAAGCGGAAAAGAAGGAACTTTTGTCCTCAGTTGGCTTGAATGATTAGAAAATGAATTACGAATTAGGAAGTATGAAGTACGAATTCTGATTCATAATTCTTGATTCTTACTTCATACTTCATACGATGGATATTCAACTTATTTCGCACGGTGCAGCACGAGAGGTCACTGGAACGTGTCATGAGATTCGAGTCGGGGATAAGTCTGTGCTTTTAGATTGTGGCATGTTCCAGGGAAGGCGTAGTGAGACTGCCGAAAAGAACGCCAATTTTTTGTTTAATCCGAAAACAGATATCGATGCAGTTGTCCTCTCGCACGCACATATGGATCACTCTGGCCGTATCCCTCTTCTGTACAAGAAGGGCTACGCAGGCGCTATTTTCTGCACCTATGCCACACAAGATTTGTCCGAAGTCATGCTCCAAGATAGCGGGTACATTCAGGAGAAAGATGAGGACTTCTATCAGCGACATTTGGCAAAGTCGATGATCAAATCCCCAGGTCCGCTCTATACCCAAAATGATGCGAAAGAATCGATGAAACTGTTCGTTGGGAAAAACTATCACGAACGTTTTCAGGTCATCCCAGGAATCTACTGCACCTTCTACGAAGCTGGGCACATCTTGGGGTCGGCGATGCTTCTTGTGGAAATCGAAACAAAAGGAAAAACTGTCCGACTTGGCTTTAGTGGAGACGTTGGTCGCAACACGCTTCCCATCATTCGCGATCCGGAAGTGATGCCAGCTGTCGATTACCTTATTTGCGAAAGTACCTACGGTGATCGCGAGCATGACAGCATTCTCACTGCACGCGACAAGCTCCGTGATGTAGTCGTAAAAACCGCAGCACGTGGCGGAAAAGTCCTCATTCCTGCTTTCTCATTAGAGCGCACTCAAGAAATTGTGTACGACCTGCATCTACTCTGGGATGCCAAGGAAATTCCCGCAGTCCCCATCGTTATCGATTCGCCACTTGCATCCAAGGTCACTGATATTTTTCAAAAGCATCCAGAATGCTACGACGCAGAAATCTATGAAAAATTCTTACACCGCGCACACAATCCATTCCAGTTTTCCCTTGTTAGCTATACCGAATCTGTCGACGAAAGTAAGGAGCTCAACGGTGCTCGTGGTCCCATGATCATCATGGCGGGTTCCGGCATGTGTGAGGCCGGTCGCATTCGTCATCACCTAAAAAACGAACTCGAAGATCCGCGCAATACAGTGCTCGCTGTCGGCTACATGGCAGAGAACACCCTTGGTCGTCGCATCATCGATCCGCAGTATACGGATGTAAAAATCTTCGATGAGACGATCCGCAAAAAGGCTGAGATTCAGTACATTAACGCTTATTCAGGCCATGCAGACAAAAACGACCTCGACCGATTAATTCAAGGAGTTCCAGGGCTTAAGAGGCTGTATCTGGTGCATGGAGAAGAGCGGGGGATGTTTGCTCTTGCGGAGAGAACAGCCGCAGCAAAGCCGATCGATGTGGAACTGCCGGAGCGGGGGAAGGAATACGTGCTGTAGCTCCCTCGACAAATGTTATGGGTTGATGATCGGGGATGCGCCCATTGAAGATATCCACTTCTACTTGCCACTCGATGACTTGGCTACGAGTGTGTGCCACGTACTGATATTCCTGCGAGAACGGCTGGCCGCCGAGACGACTCTGTCCGAGTGAGTTTTGCAATTTGTCTAATCTTCGTCGGTCCATATTTTTGCAATGCTCTCGTAAAATGTCGTTTGGACATTCGATGCGCTCGCCCATTTCTGCAATAGGGCCGATAATATCTGGTTCCTCGCGAGGAACATGAAGTGTACCCATAAAAGTGATGCGTCTTTATAGGACTATCAATTTACGATCGCAAAGTTTTTCTTCGGTAACCCAACTTTTTGGCTTTAGTTAGCCAAATTATCAGAGCCTCTCTCTGTTGCTTCAAGCATTTCCAAAAGTCGAGTGGCGTCGAAAATGTTATCAAGATCGAGTGCACGGAGTTCCTGTTCGCCAAGAATAGGCTTGGGCTGACCGTCGATCCTAAAATCGGCAGAAGGTTGCTGATCAGAAATATTACGAGGATACATAGGGATTAGGGGGTGTAATAATGAGAATCAAAATAAGTAGATGTTGCCGCAGCGGAACTTTGGCTCATCGTTTCCCTTGCAAGTAGTTCGCTGACTTTCAGTTGTTGCATTGCAATGAGTCCAAGAGGGGCAGGATTATTTGTCGCATTTGTTTCAAGTGCCGCAATTTGTGTGAGGAGTGCCCGACATAATTCCTGCGTCTTAGGATCTAAGGTGAGTGCCAAGAGCTGCTCGGCCTTTGTTTTTGCTCCTGCAACGTAGGCTTCCGTGAATCCGGTTTCTTTTCCGGCATCAGATAACCTATTGATCGGCAGCGCCGATGATTCTGGAAGGCGGCTAGACACAGAAAACAGGGGAATGGCGTAGTTTTCCAAATATAGAGAGCATCGTCAACTTCCTAGACCCCAATCTCCTTCGCGACTACTTTCATCGCATCGAGTGTGAGGGCGATAAATTCATCGAGCCCTAGTCCTAGGAGTTCTTCACACTTTTTGATCTGCTCCCTATCCACCTGTGCTGCGAAACCTTTGTCCTTCAATTTCTTCTTCACGCTGCTCACCTCCACATCGGCAATCTTCTTACTTGGACGAACGTAGGTGACTGCGATGATGAAACCAGTGAGTTCATCGACACAGTACAAGCACTTACGAAGCATCGTGTTGAGCGGATACTCCTCTCCGTACTTGTGTGCATAGTGTGCACGAATATCAGAGAGAAGTTCCTGTGGAGCTTTGATGGTTGCCAACAATTGTTCCAACGTATTGCCACAGTGTTTTTCCGCATCCTTCTCAAGCATATCCCAGTCTAGGTCATGCAGCATTCCGGCGATTTTCCACGTCTGTGGGTCACCGCCAAACTTTTTGGCGAGTGCTTCCATCGCAGCGCCAGTTGCAATCAAGTGTCCCTTCGTCTGATTCGCGTGCGTCTCAATGAGTCCATGCGCTGCCGGAAGAAGATGTCCGTACTCGGCGTGTTGGAGGAGATGAGTGGAGCTGGATAGAGGGAGTGATTTTCCAGAAGGGACTTGAGACTTGAGACTTGAGACTTGAGCGGTTTTCTCTTGTCTCATATCTCCTATCTCAGGTCTCATGATTGGGAACAGAACGACATCACGGAGATTTTCCTGTGCAGTGAGGAGGGCAATAATGCGATCGACACCCATGCCCCAACCGGAACATGGAGGACATCCGTACTCGAGTGCCTCCACGAATTCGTCGTCCTTTGCATGCGCGTCCTCGTCGCCCGCTTTTTTGGCTTCAGATTGGGCTCGGAAGCGTTCTGCCTGATCTACTGGATCGACAAGTTCACTGTACGCGTTCACGATTTCCCAGCCGCCAACGACAAGCTGGAATCTGTCCGTCTGATTGGGCTCGGTGTCATTGCGTCTTGCAAGAGGGGACAGATCGATAGGGTGATCAGTCACGAAGGTTGGTGCAACAATGTTTGGACGACTCACTTTTTTATAAAGTTGGTCGATCAAGTTTCCGCGACCCAGGACATTCACATCGACATCGAGTTCGATCTTCTTGCTCTTCATCGCTTTTCGAAGATCGTTCGCAGTCGCACATTCCTCATAGTCGATACCGGAGTCGCGCTTGATGAGTTCGCGGATGGAAATGCGCGGCCACTTTCCGCCGAAGTCAGCTTCGATGAGTTTTCCATCTCGATCTGGAATTTTTACCTTTGTTGTGCCGAGTGTCTTCTTCAGGAGATACGCGAACATTTCCTCGGTAAATGCCATGTTGTCCTTATAGTCCCAATAGGCCGTATAGTGCTCACACATCGTAAATTCCTGCAAATGAGACGGATCCATTCCTTCGTTACGAAAGACAGGGCCAAGTGCGAATGTGCGGTCGAATCCACCCACCAAACATTCTTTTTGATGCGTCTCGAGTGCGATGCGCAAATACACATCCAGGTCGAGTGCGTTGTGATGAGTAGCGAATGGAGAGGCAAGTGCACCCGATGCGGAGTTCACGAGCACTGGCAAGTCAACCTCCACGAATCCTTTGCTCCAGTAGAACTCGCGCATGGCACGAATGAAGTTGGAGCGGAACATGAACCGATCGAAACTCTCCCTATTACTCATCGTGTCTAAGTAGCGGTGACGGTATGCTTTCTCTCTATCCGTAATGCCGTGCCACTTCTCTGGTGGCTGACGGAGAGCCTTCGTGAGCATTGTCCATTCCTTTACTTGTACAGTCGGTTCACCCTTTTGTGTCGTGAAGCGTTCGCCAGTGACGCCAATGAAGTCTCCAAGGTCGATGAGTTTCTGCAAAAGCTTGTACTCCTCTTTTCCAAGAGCTTCTTCACGGAACGCAATCTGCAGTCGCCCAGTGTGATCTTGGAGTGTTGCAAATGTGAGCTTTCCCATCTCGCGGAAGAGCACCACCCGACCAGCAAATGTCATCTTTGTTCCATCTTTTGCTTCCTTTCCTTCTGCAGCAGTATGGGAGCGGTCGAACTTGGACGCGTACGGAATGCGCTTCAGGTCGCGGAGTTTCTGTGCTTTTTCGTAGCGGATAGAGTCCATGCGGGTCGTATTGTGCCGGAAGACCTGCAGGAGTGCACGACGTTCTTTCTTTCCATGGATACCTCCATCAATCCGCTGATCAAAAAATTCCTACAGAAACGTGCTTGACCAGGCCTTGTCTAGCAAGTAAAGTGCACCGGCTTTCGACAGAAAAGCCGTTTGAGTTCTTGATCCGCCTCCTCCAGGAAAACCGCAAGGACAAGCGGATGAGAAGGAACCGCCAAACGCTCGCAGGACGTCTCCTGCTCACCGCAATCTCTATGGCTCTCGGCCTTATCGCCCGCAAAATCGGCATGTCTCGTGTGTTTCTCCCAACCGGAGAAGCAGTCCCAGTCACCTACCTCCAGGTAGAGGACAACACAGTTGTGCGCACTCGCACGACAGAAAAGGACGGCTACCAGGCTCTCGTTCTTGGTATTGGTGAGCACACAGTGAAGACACGAAAGGGAAAGGAGCTGAAGAAGCACAAGAATCAGAAGGAATTCAAAGTCGAATCATTGGATGGATACACAGTTGGCGGAAAGCTCACGGTTGAATCTTTGCCTTTGGAAAGCCTCGTGACTATCACGGGCGTTGGTAAGGGTAAAGGTTTCCAGGGTGTCATGAAGCGTCACCACTTCGCAGGTGGTCCAGCCACACACGGTTCTCACTTCAAGCGTGAGCCAGGTTCCGTTGGTATGCGTACATGGCCAGGCCGTATTCATGCTGGTAAGCGCATGGCGGGACACATGGGAAGTGAAACAGTCACTATCAAGAACCGAGCAGTCCTCGTCTGTGACAAGGACAAGAAAATCCTCGGCGTGAAGGGTCCGGTACCAGGCGGTAACGGCTCTTTGGTGTACGTCACACTCGAACCAGCTCCAGCTCCTTCGAAAAAATAATCCATGAAAATCGATGTTTTCTCCGCCACCGGCTCTAAGCAAGGCTCACTCGAGCTTCCAGCGAAGATGTTTGAAGCCCCAATCAACAAGGGTCTCATGCACTTGGCGCTCGTCCGCCAGCTCAGCAACCGACGCGCTCCTATCGCTCACGTGAAGACACGCGGTGAGGTCGCTGGTACAACCAAGAAGGCCTACGCACAGAAGCACACAGGTAACGCTCGTCGCGGTGCTCTCAGAAGCCCACTCCTCCGTGGCGGTGGAAAGACCTTCGGCCCTCGCAACAACGCAAACTTCCGCAAGGAAATGCCAAAAAAGATGCGCCGCGCCGCTCTGTTCTCCTGCCTTTCGTACCGCGCAAAGCAGGGTGCAATTATTGGTCTTGAGAACTATCCAGACACAGTGAAGACCAAGACATTCGTCGATCTCTTGAAGAAGCTCCCCATTGAATACGGTCGCCGCATCGTTGTTGTGACTCCAGGTCGCCACCGCGGTCTTGAGCTCTCCGCACGCAACGTCGATCGCGTGAAGACAATCTTCGCTCAGTACTTGAACCCAGAAGACATCCTCAATGCCAAGCACATCATCTTCCTCGTTGACGCAGTGAAGACAGCAGAAGAGGTGTTCACAAAGGAGACAGATGTTGCTGCCAAGAAGACAGCCAAGGTTGCCAAGGCTGAGAAGCCAAAGGCAGAGAAGAAGGAGAAGGTAGCCAAGAAACCAGCAGCAAAGAAATCCGCTTCCAAAGCCACGAAATAACCCATGCAAACCTCTTCCGTCATCATCGCGCCAGTCGTAACCGAGAAGGCTGAACGCCTCAAGGCAACCGGCACGTACGTGGTCAAAGTTCACAAGGACGCCACGAAGGTTGAAGTAAAGAATGCATTCCGCAAGTACTTCGACGTTGAGGTTGCCTCCATCCGCGTTCTTCGCACTGTTCCAAAGCGCCGCATCATCGGTCAGGGCACAGTGATGGAGAAGCGTCACCGCAGTAAGCGCATGATCGTTCGCCTCGCTAAGGGTAGCAAAGCTCTCGACTTCACATCCTTCCGTACCGCCGCTTAAACCATGCCAGTCATTCAGCAAAAACCAACGACGAACGCACGACGACAAATGTCGATCGCGGACTTCTCTGGCCTCACGAAGAAGCGCCCAGAGAAGCGTCTCTCGGCTGGTAAGCAGCGCACATCCGGTCGCAACAACTTGGGCCGCGTCACCGTGCGTCACCGTGGCGGTGGACACAAGCGCCTCCTCCGCGATGTCGACTTCCGTCAGTCCGACAAGCTCGGCATTGTCGGTCGCATTGCTGCTCTTGAGTACGATCCAAACCGCTCTGCCTACATCGCTCTCGTTCACTATATGGACGGCGACAAGCGTTACGTTCTCGCAGCCGAAGGCCTCAAGGTCGGCGACGAAATCGTCTGTGCTGAGCGTACAAAGGTCAAGCCAGGCAACCGCATGCGCCTCGAGCACGTGCCAGTTGGTTACCGCATCTACAACATCGAACTTCAGATTGGTCGCGGTGGAAAGATCGTCCGTTCCGCTGGCTCCAGTGCTGTACTCGTCGGTCTCGATGCTCCATTCGCTATCGTGCAGCTCCCAAGTGGCGAAATGCGCAAAGTCCGCGCCGAGTGCTACGCATCCATTGGTACAGTCAGCAACCCAGACCATCACCTCATCTCTATCGGTAAGGCCGGCCGTATGCGTTGGAAGGGTCGCAAGCCACAGGTTCTTGGTAAGTCCATGAACGCGGTGGATCACCCACACGGAGGTGGTGAAGGTCACTCTCCCATCGGTATGAAGTATCCAAAGACGCCATGGGGTAAGCATGCTCTCGGTGTGAAGACACGTCGTCCAAACCGCATCAGCGATCAGCTCATTATCCGCAGACGAGTCAAGAAAAAGGCGAAGAAATAGTGTAGTATCCCTAAAGCTGACTCCCGAGGTAGGAGTCATAAGAAACTTTTTTCTCCCCATTCCTCACATGTACCAGGTCATCATCCCGCTCATCGCAATCGCATTCATCCTGACTACAACAGCTCTCTAAATCTCTCCCGCGGGAAGCATCCCGCTCTCTAATTCTCCCCCATGACACGCTCTCTCAAGAAAGGCCCCTACGTCGACCCGAAGCTCCTTCGGAAGGTCATGAAGATGATCGAGAAGCAGGAGAAGAAGATCGTGAAGACTTGGGCTCGCGACTGTGACATCCCACCAGAGTTCGTCGGATTCACCTTCGCTGTCCACAACGGCAAAGAGTTCCCACCAGTCTACGTTACTGAACAGATGGTCGGACACAAACTCGGAGAGTTCTCCTTCACTACCAAGTTCCGCAACCACGGAGGTAAGGCTGCCGCAGCAACTCCTGCTCCAGCAGCGAAGCCAGCCGCCGCCCCAGCCAAATAATCCACTCTACTGATTCCCATGCAAGCTCACCACTATTCCGCTCGGCTCGCCCCAAAGAAGGCCAATCTTGTCGCCAAGATGGTCCGTGGCAAGACTGTGCCAGATGCCGTTGAGCTTCTGCGCCGCACTCACAAGAAGGGTGCACGCCTCCTCGAAGATGTGCTTCGTTCAGCTATTGCCAACGCTGAGCACAACTTCAAGCAGGATCCGCAGATGATGGTCATCAAGACTATCGTTGTGAACCAGGGCACTGCATATCGCCGTGGTGTGCCAATGGCTCGCGGCCGCGTTCGCCCAATCAAGAAGTTCCTCTGTCACATCAGTCTCACCCTCGGTTTCCCCGGTGACAACAAGCCACAGAAGAAGACAGCAGCAAAAAAGACAGAGACTGCTTCCGCTCCAGTGCAAACTCCTGTAAAAACTTCCGGCTCCACAAAAGCTAAGAAGACTTCCACTTCTCCTTCCTCCTCCAAGTAAATGGGACAGAAAGTTAACCCCAACGGCTTCCGTATCGGTATCACGCATTCGTGGCCGAGCACCTGGTTCGCGAAGAAGGATAAGTATCGTGAAAACTTCCTTTCCGATGTTGCCATCCGTCGTTTCATCCAGAAGAAGTACAAGGATGCAGGATTGAGTCTTATCGAGATCGATCGCGGTAAGAAGACATCGATCCTCATGCACTCCAGCAAGCCCGGTGTCATCATCGGCAAGCAAGGTGCTGCAGTGGAGGAGCTTCGCAAGGAACTCGAGAAGAAGTTCGGCGGATCATTCGAAATTAATGTTCACGAAATCCGCTCCCCTGATGCCGATGCTGCGTGTATCGCAGAGAGCATCCAAGGTCAGATCGAGCGTCGCATGCCATACCGCCGTGCGTGCAAGCTCGCCCTCGAGAAAGGAATGCAGGCCGGTTTGGTTGGTATCAAGATCTGTGTCTCTGGTCGTTTGAATGGTGCGGAAATTGCACGCGATGACAGCTTCAAGATGGGTAACGTTCCGCTCCAGACTCTCCGCGCAAACATTCAGTTCGCTACACGTCACGCTGCTACTGCCTACGGCACGATTGGTGTGCAGGTGTGGACGTACAAGGGAATGGTCTTCAAGAAGATGAAGGATGCCAAGTCTCCAGCCGCTCTTAAATCTCTCGCTGCTTAATCACGATTTTCTCTCCCCATGCTCCAGCCTATCCGCACCAAGTATCGCAAAGCCCACCGTGGCCGTGGCCAGTTCAAAGGCAAGGCTACACGTGGTGCAAACATTGCGTTCGGCTCGTACGCTCTCAAGGCGCAGGAAGCAGGTGAGATCACATCACGCCAGCTCGAAGCTGCGCGTCGCGCTATCACGCACGAAGTAGGTCGCAGCGGAAGCATGTGGATTCGTATCTTCCCTCACAAGCCAGTCACTCGTAAGTCTCCAGAGGTGCCCATGGGAGCAGGAAAGGGTGCAGTGGAATTCTACGTTGCTGTTGTAAAGCCAGGCACAATCCTCTTCGAACTCGATGGTCTTGCTGAGAACGTTGCACGTGAAGCATTCCGTCTCGCATCTCACAAACTCCCCGTTGCTACAAAGTTCGTGATGTCGCTCCGCAAGCAAATGCAGAAAGTTTCCGGAGCACCTGCTAACACTCTTGCTGCTTAATTCCCATGACTTCTTCTACAACCATCACCGAGCTCAAGCGCATGACTCCTCAGGAACTTCGCAAGGAACTTGAGATCAAGCGTACTGAGGTTGCCAAGATGCGCCTCGGACTCGCCATGCAGAGCGAAAAGAATTCCGGTCTCTACCGCTCACATCGCAAGGAAATCTCTCGTATGACTATGGTGCTTCATGAGATGACGAAGTCCGGTGTTGCTTCTGAAAAGAAAGAAGTTTCCGCAGAAAAGCCTTCCCAAATGACGAAAAAATCTGTAAAACGTTCCGGCTCCACTTCCAAAAAGAAGATGGCTGCCTAACGCCTCTCACTCTATTTCTCTCTCATGCGTACCAAGATTGGAACAGTCACATCGGCCAAAATGCAGAAGACAGTTGTCGTGACTGTGCACCGCTCTGTGATGCACCCCACGTACGACAAGCGCTTCCGCGTGAGTAAGAAATTCCTCGCTGATAGCACAGGTTTTGACCTTGGTGTTGGCGATGAGGTGGTGATCACTGAGTGTCGTCCACTCAGCAAGAGGAAGTGTTTCCGTGTGACAGAAGTACGCAAGCAAGCTCCACGTCTCGCCGAACTCAAGTCGGAAGAGATTGAATCTCAGGTCAAGCGCGATCACCGCGACTCTCTCGCTGAGAAGAAGAAAAAAGATTCCGCTGCTACCGCCTAATCACCATGATTCAGCAGCAATCCATCCTCAACGTGGCCGACAACACTGGTGCAAAGACCTGCATGTGCATCAAGGTTCTCGGAGGCAGCAAACGCCGCTACGCAGCTGTCGGCGACATCATTGTCGTCGCAGTAAAGACAGCAGCCCCACGCGGCACTGTCCGCCAGCACGCCGTTGAGCGCGCAGTGATTGTTCGCACAAAGAAGATCACACGTCGCAAAGATGGAAGCGGTATCCGATTCGACGACAACGCATGCGTCATCATCGACGCGAACAAGGAACCAAAAGGCACTCGTATTTTCGGCCCTGTGGCACGCGAGCTCCGCTCCGCTGGTTACCAGAAAATTATCTCCCAAGCCCCAGACGTTCTCTAAACTCCCATGAAACTCGCTCAAGGTGACTCTGTCATCGTTATCGCCGGCAAGGACAAGGGCAAGACAGGCACTGTCATGCGCGTCCTCCACGATCAGAACCGCGTCATCGTGAGTGGTGTCAACATGGTCACAAAGCACGTGAAGAAGACAGTTCAGTCCGAAGGTAAGATCGTGAAGTACGAAGTGTCCATCAGCGCCAGCAATGTCATGATCGCTGACCCAAAGACTGGCAAGCCATCTCGCATTGGATTCAAGGTCGATGCCAAAGGTAAGAAAGTGCGTATCGCCAAGAAGAGCGGTTCTACCATCACTCGCTCCAAGGTTGATCCAGCCAAGGCTGATGCAGCCGGTAAGAAGTCTCCATTCTGGAAGAAGGGAGGCTTTGGTGCCGATGCCGCTGCCGATGGTTCATCTGCAAAGACAGAAGGCGGTGGTTCTACTCCAGTTACTCACACTCGTTCCGCCGGTCGCGGTTCCTAAATTTAGCTCCCCATGAAATTCGTCCCACTCCAACAGCGGCTCAAGACTGACATTGCAGATTCACTGAAGCGCGATCTCAAAGTCACAAACGTGAATGCTCTTCCTCACTTGAAGAAGGTCATCATCAACGTTGGTTTGAGCCAGAAGAAGTACTCCAGCAAAGACATCCAGGCGTTCATTGCTGAGCAGCTTGCCATCATCACTGGTCAGAAGGCAGCTGTCCGCAAGTCCCGCATGTCCATCAGCAACTTCAACATTCGCGAGAACATGGTGGTCGGTATGATTGTCACTCTCCGCGGAAAGCAGATGTACTACTTCCTCGATCGTTTGATCCGTTATGTCCTCCCTCGTATCCGCGATTTCCGTGGCGTTCCAGCCAAGATGGACGGTCGTGGTAACTACGCACTGGGCATTGTCGATCAGTCGATCTTCCCAGAGCTCCCACCACCAGAAGCAAACAAGATTTTCGGAATGCAGATTCAGATCACCACAGATGCAGGCACCGATGAGCGTGGCATGGCTCTCCTGAAGCACATCGGTATGCCATTCCGTCGTCCAGCTCCAAAGAAGTCAGCCGACGTTGCATAAAACCCCTAAAATTGCGATAATCCCTTGCCCCGCGGGAGCTCTCCCGCATTTCCCTCCCTCCTAATTTTCTCTCTCCATGGCACGCGACGCACTCGTCATCAGCTGGAAAAAGAAGCGCGAAGAGCGTGACAAAGCACGTGCCTCCGGAAAGAAGGCGAAGTTCCCAACTCGTGTCTACAACCGCTGCAAGCTCTGTCACCGCAAAGGTGGATACATCCGTTTCTTCGGTGCTTGCCGCATCTGCGTCCGCGAACTCGCCATTAACGGCGAAATTCCAGGTCTCAAGAAAGCTTCCTGGTAATCAACTCTTTTCTCTCTCATGCCACTTACAGATCCCATCGGCGACCTCCTGACCCGCATGCGCAACGCGCAGCACGGTCGACGCAGCGAATGCCGCGCTCCATGGTCGAGGATCAAGCAGTCCATCTGCGAACTCCTCAAGGCTCAGGGCTACCTCGCTGAGGTATCCACAGAAGGTGAGGGCATCGAGAAGGAAATTGTTGTAGTGTTCCGTTCCGACCGCCCAGCCCTCGAACTCAAGCGTGTCTCCACTCCAGGTGGTCGTGCCTACGTTGGCTTCGCTGACATCCGCAAGTATCTCCACGGAAGCAGCATGGGTGTCATCTCCACAAGTAATGGTCTCCTCACTGACAAAGAAGCACGCGAGAAAAAAGTTGGTGGCGAATTCCTCTGTACTGTCTCTTAAACTCTCTATTTCCATGTCACGTATTGGTGCCAAAATCATCGCGCTGCCAGCCGGAGTCACTGTCGAAGTGAAATCCGGAACTGTGCACGTCAAGGGCTCCAAGGGCGAGCTCACCTACAAGCTCCTCCCAGAGGTAGGCGTGGAAGTAGAAGGTAGCAACGTCCGCGTAAAGCGTGTTCTCGACAATGCCGATGCCAAGGCTCGCCATGGTCTCACGCGCAGCCTCCTCGTAAACATGGTGAAGGGTGTTGCTGATGGTCACGAGCGCAAGATTGAAATCGTTGGTGTTGGTTACCGTGCTCAGATCAAAGGCAAGACATTGGGTTTAAGCCTTGGTTTCTCTCACCCAGTCGACTTCCCACTCCCAGCGGGGATTGAAGTTGTCCAAGACGAAAAGAACAAGAACCTCCTCACCATCAAGGGTATCGACAAGCAGCTCGTTGGTCAGGTTGCTGCAAACCTCCGCGGGCTCCGCCCACCAGAGCCATACAAGGGCAAGGGTATCCGCTACACAGACGAAACTGTCCGCCGCAAGCCAGGTAAGGCTGCTGCCGCTAAAGCCGCTGCATAATCACTCACTATGAAGCCAACCAAGCACCAACTCCGGCAGAGCAGAAAGCGTCGCATCCGCGCCAAAGTCGTTGGCGATGCTGCACGCCCACGCCTCTCCGTCACATGTTCCCTCACGCGCATCTCCGTTCAGCTCATCGATGACATGGCTGGCAAGACTCTTGCCTCCGCTGCGTCCTCCAAGGGCAAGAACATGGCTGAAGCTGTGAAGGTCGGTGAAGAGATCGCCAAGAAGGCCAAGGATCTCAAGGTCACTGCTATCGTCTTTGATCGCAACGGCCGAAAGTACCATGGTCGCATCAAGGCACTCGCCGATGCAGCTCGCAAAGCAGGCCTCACATTCTAATTTCCACTCCCCCGCGGGAAGCATCCCGCTCTCTAATTTCCTCTCATGAACGCTAAGACTTCCCGCCCAGACCGCAAGCGCAACGATCGCAGAGATCGTCGCGAACCAAGCGAGTTCGATGATGTCACATTGGCCATCGACCGCGTCACGCGTGTCGTAAAAGGTGGTCGTCGTATGCGTTTCCGCGCCGTTGTCGTTGTGGGTAACCGCAAGGGCAAAGTCGGCCTTGGAACAGGAAAGGCGACAGAAGTGCAGCTCGCTCTCCAGAAGGCTCAGCGCGATGCGAAGCGTGCCATGATCATCGTTCCGATGGTCGAGAGTACCATCCCGCACGAAGTAAACGTGAAGCACAAGGCAGCTCGTCTCCGTCTCATGCCAGCAAGTAAGGGAACTGGTGTTATCGCAGGTGGTCCACTCCGTATCATCCTCGACCTCGCAGGTGTAAAAGATGCTCTCGCCAAGCGTTTCGGCACAGGTAACAAGCTTGTGAACGCTCAGGCTGCGATGCTCGCTCTCAACAAGCTCCGCGGTAGCCGCGCTGCCACAGCAGAAGACATGAAGCCAAAAGTTGTTGGCCTCAAGTCCGAAGTTGCTGGTCATCCAGAGGAGAACCTTCCGATCAAGCAGGTGAAGCCAACAGCAGAGAACGTGAAGAAGCTCAACGAAGGTCTCAAAGGATAAGAAGTAAGAATCAGGAATCAAGAATTATGGGAATCGCTCTTCCATGATTCATAATTCATGCTTCATAATTCTCGTATGAAGGCACTTCTTGTTATCGCCAAGCACGGTTATCAAGATGTTGAGCTCAAGGGAGCTCGTGATGGATTGATTGCTGCAGGATTCGAGGTTGTTTTATCGAGCACAGACATAGGCGAATGTATTGGGAAGTACGATGGTCGAGAAACAGCCACCATCACACTCTCCGATGTCAAAGTTTCCGACTACGATCGCATCGGATTCATCGGTGGACCAGGTGCATTTGCGTTATGTGACAATACCGACGCCCATCGTATTGCAAAGGAAACAGTTGCTGCCAAGAAGCCACTCGGCGCTATTTGCATTGCACCAATGATCCTCGCTGCGTCGGGAGTTCTCAAAGGTAAGAGAGCCACGGTAGCGACCCCAACTGATGAGCAGGTGCCATTCTTTACGCAAAAAGGGGCAACCTACACAGGGGAGGACGTCACGGTCGATGGATTGATTATCACTGCAAATGGACCGAAGGCAGCAGAAGAGTTTGGAAAGAAGTTCGCTCGGATGAGTAGTAAGTAGTACGTAGCTAGTAGTAAGGAATTGCTTATGACAAAGCTTGTTCTTGCATGCACCCTTACTACTTACTTCTTTCTACTTACTACTTCAAAGCTTTCTTCGCCTTCTCGATATCATCAACAGCGATGTAGCACATTGCTTCTCGTCCGAGCGATGTCGCGTAGATATGACGGATGTTGACCTGTGCACCAGCGCAGACACGAGCGAGCTGTGCGATGGCACCTGGCTTGTTCTTTACTTCGCATGCGAGAACGTCCGTCGTTGTGACGTTTCCGAGCTCGCGCATCACAAGCTTTGCTGTTTCAACATCATCAACAATCAGGTGCACGACCGACTGCTTCTCGCCATCGGTACAAAAAAGTGCCTCGATATTGACGTCCGCCGAGCGGAGCTTATCGGACATTCGTGCGAGCATACCCGGAGAATTCGGGACGCCGACATTGAGTTGAACAGCTGTTTTTACCATGTGGAGAGCGGGAAAAACGTTGGCAGATAGATTGGAGTAATGGCCGAAAAAGTCAAGGCTGATGAACTTGTCTTTGCTCAAAAACTTCTATGGCTTTTTCCGCTTCTGGAAGGGCTTGTTGGTGTTCCAGGAGCTCAATGATTGCGATCCTTCGTCCATACAAAATAGAGATAATCATCCGATTTCCGGGCGCATGTTCTATCTCGTAGCTCTGCCAGCGAGACGAAAGGACACAGTGGATGCCTTCGGCGGTTTGAAATCGCTGCAGATCTGCCGGTGGCGGATCAATGAGCGTTGGACATGGTGCTTGGGTCTTTTCCGCCGACCGAGACGCCGCAGTGGGCGCCTCGGAAGAGGAAGAGTGAGATGGTGATTCGATGAGTGACATGGGAGGGGAGAGAGAAATGAAATAAATTATCGTTTGGCTGCTTTGTCTTCGCAGTCCCATTTACCGCAATATTTTGCGGCGTCATCGATGGGACGATTGCAGTTCAGACAGCGATTGATATCGTCGGCGGTAGCTGTCTGCTGACGCTCAATCTGAAAACGTTCGAAACGTTGTTCGATGTCTGCTACAGCTGTTTCGATCGTTCGCAAAATGGCATCTGAATCAGGAGGGACTTGTTGCGAAAAAACCTCGGCGGATTGTCCAACATGCTTTGATCACCATGATCGGCAGGCATAATTACGACATTCCACTCGCCAGAGAGACCTTTGACGATTTGCAATCGCAGCGGTGGAGTTGTGCCTCGTGCAGGTCGAACGAAGAAAAAGCTTTGTGCCAGTGCAGCATTGGCGCCTGTCAGTGGATCTGGATCGATACCGAATCCAAATCTTTGTAATTCAGCTGAATTCAGTGAACGTCGAGCTGCTGGTGTTTCGTATGGTGTAGTCATTGGTGATGAGAGAAAAATGAAAGTAAAATTTTCTCGGCATCAGGAAAGAAGCCGAGCCGCTTGGGAAGGTGGCTCTGCTAGGTGATCTTACGATTCACATTTACGCAGCCAACCGCCTTCCCGCACTAAGAAGCACGAGAACGAGGGAGAGGCTGACGACGACGCGGTTTGTACGCATGAAATGTGTACCCAGCAGTCTGAGGCCTTTTCAAATAAATGCAAGATGACCGATGAAAAATTGCTGCTTTTTCTCTTCCATAAGCCAAAAATGGCCAATCGTACTTGTGCGTGGAGGGCTATGGTTGCCCCCTATTTTCCCCTTGTTCTCTGGCCATTTCCTCTGTAGCCTTTGGCTCCGCTTCGGTACACTAAGACACCGAAAGAACACGTCTTCTCGTTTTCCTGCGGTTTTCAATCGCCCTTAAACCCTTTCCCATGTTGCACACGCTCAAGCCAAACAAAGGTTCCACTCAGCGCAGTGTCCGCGTTGCTCGTGGTAATGGTTCCGGTATCGGTACAACCGCTGGTCGTGGAACAAAGGGTCAGCAGTCTCGCACAGGTAAGGGTCGTCGCCTCGGTTTCGAAGGTGGTCAGACTCCTCTCATTCGTCGTCAGCCAAAGCTCGGTGGATTCGTTCACCCACGCCGCGTAGAGATGGAACCACTCAACTTGGATGTTCTCGAAAAGAAGTTGGACGCTGGTGCATACGATGTTGCCGCTCTCGCTGGAAAGCGCATTGTCTCCGGCAAGCGCTCCGTGAAGCTCCTCGGTCGTGGCGAAGTGAAAAAGAAATTCGCTCTCACCGTTCATGCTGCTTCCAAGTCTGCGAAGGCAGCGGTGGAGAAGGCAGGCGGATCTGTAACCATTGTGAAGCTCTAAGATGTTCACGTACTTGAGGCAGCTCTGGCGATCGAACGATCTCAGGAAGCGCATCCTGTTTACGCTTTTCATGCTTTTCGTGTTCCGCGCGGTCTCGCATGTGACAGTCCCAGGAGCAGATCGCACACTTCTTGCAAGCTTCCTTCAGAACGGCACAGGTGCCGGACCGCTTGGTGTTTTTGCCGCACTCACCGGTGGAGCTCTTCAGAACTTCTCCATTGTGATGTTGGGTCTTTCTCCATACATCAACGCCTCTATCATCTTGCAGCTCTGTACGGTTATTTTCCCAAAACTTGAAGAGATCAGTAAGGAGGGCGTTCAGGGTCAGCAGAAGATCAATACGTACACTCGTTGGCTCAGCATCGTTCTCGCGTTCCTCCAGAGTTACGGTTTCCTCCTTCTGCTCAACCGAGGCGGTGCTGGAAACATTGTTCCTCTCTCATTCCCAGAAGTGCTCTTCCCCATGCTGTTCGTCTCGGTGGGTTGTGTCTTCGTTATGTGGATTGGCGAGCTTATTACAGAGATGGGTATCGGTAATGGTATTTCGCTTCTCATCTTCACAGGTATCGTCGCTGGCATGCCACGCACGATTTCTGCCATGTTCCTCGCTGGCCAGGAGAAGATCTCTGCGTTCTACCTCTTCCTTATCGTCTCCCTTGCCCTCCTCGTTGCAGTTGTGCTCTTCACCGATGCACACCGTGCTATTCCCATTACATACGCTAACCAGGGCGCCGGACGTGGTGTGAAGGGCAATATCCCAGTCCGCCTGAACCAGGCTGGCATGGTGCCGATCATCTTCGCTGTCTCACTCATTACATTCCCAGCGATCATCGCACAGTTCCTTCAGACAGCCCCTCGCTTCGCTGGTGTCGTGAGTTTCATCAATACGAATTTAAACTCTCAGAATCCAACCATCCTCTACATCGTTCTGTACTTCCTCTTGGTCATGGCCTTCACGTACTTCTACGTGTCAGTCACATTCAAGCCAGCGGATCTCGCAGAGAATATTCAGAAGCGCGGTGGATTCATCCCTGGCGTTCGCCCAGGCCGCGAGACAGCCAAAATGCTCGAGAAAGTCAGTAACCGCCTCAACCTTTGGGGTGGCATCTTCCTGGGTATCGTTGCCATTATTCCGCTCATCTTCACGCGCTACTCCACACTTTCGTCTCAAGATCTCATCATTTCGGGTTCTGGTCTTATCATCATCGTCGGTGTGATCTTGGAACTCATCCGCCAGATCAACGCACAGCTCCTGGTGCATGATTACGAAAAGCTGATTTAAGTAAGTAAGGGAGGTAAGGAAGGTACGGTAGGTAAAGAAGGTGTCCGGTTTATTAGCCGTAGAAGCGATTCGCAAATCGCTTATTCAATAAAGCCAAATATCCATCGGATCTAGTACGTCTTCAAAATGAAGAGATGACCATGGCCATTTCCATATCTCATCGACAAGGCCATGCTTCATTCCATTGCCTTGAATATAGGCGAGCACTGTACCTCGCTGTTTACCATCGTGAATGCGTTCATCGTGATAACCCTTTTTCCAAAAAAGATTGGGAATGTCCCGAGAGCTGTTTTTCTTAAATGCATGCATAAAAGAGCTCAGTCCTTTTTCTCCAGGACTAATCAGCATATGCACATGATCGGGCAAAATACAGAACGCAAAGAGCTGTGCGCCGTGCATTCCTCTTGTATTACACATGTGCTTTATAAGACGATCCGGAACACCTGCGGCAGTGCAGAGTGGCAAATTATTCTGTGTATTTGTAGTCACGTGGAATGTGCCGTGCTGGTGGTAATGCTTTTGAGGCATAGCCGTTGATTGTACTACTGACACAGCGGTTTGCGAACCGCTGCTGCAGTTAGGTAAACATTGCGTAATTCACCTTCCTTACATACCTTACGTACATTACCTACAATACCTCCACTATGGACTTAGTTTTCTTCGGCATCCAAGGCTCCGGCAAAGGCACGCAAGCAAAGAAGCTTGCGAAAGATTTTGGCTACGAGATTTTCGAAGCCGGTGGCGAACTCCGCAAGATCGCAGTATCCGGTTCCAAGCTCGGAGAGACGGTGAAGAGCTACATCGACCAAGGACATTTGGTGCCGCATGAGATCATCATGCAGGTGGTGAAAGAGGCCATTGCAGCTCGTCCAAAGACGCAGAAACTCCTCTTCGATGGCATTCCTCGCGACGACGCTCAAATGAAGGATTTTGATACCATTATGAAGGCTTCTGGACGCGACTTCCGCTGTATTCACTTCCTTTTGGACGTGGAAGAAGCCAAGAAGAGAATCCTGGGACGTGCCAAAGCCGAAGGCCGTGCCGATGATGCCAACACTGAGATTATTGAGCGCCGAATGGCCACATTCACGACCAAGACCAAGCCGGTGATTACGAAGTACGAACAGGCCGGAAAAGTGGCTGAAATATCAGCAGATCAGGGGGTAGATGAAGTCTACGAAATGCTAAAAAAACTGATCGAGACTAGCCTGTAAAGGTGTCTTGACCCTTGCGTGGAAAGTGAGAAATTCGTATTATTCGCGAGTCATCAAATTTGACTTTTACTTATTTTGTTTCCAAATAATTATGGGTCTCAATTCTCCTCTGAAAGACGGTATTAATACTCTTAATGCTATTTCCCCATATCCAGCTGCTGGTAAGGGAACTCTTATTGAAAGTCTCAAGACCCAGATTCCTGGCGTATCTCACTTTGAGGTAGGCGGAATGGTTCGTGCAAACATTCAACAGGGAACACCTTTGGGCAAAGAGGTGAAGTCGTACAGCGATAAGGGTTTGATGGTGCCAGATAGCGTTATTGTTCCTGCTGTTCGTGAGAACATTGCAAAGCTCGATCCAAATTCTGTATGGCTTTTGGACGGATTCCCTCGCACAGGTGACCAAATTGGTGAGTATTCTGAGCTCGTAGATCAGCTCGGTCGCACTGATCATTTCGTCTACCTCGATGTCCCTCGTGAGGTTGCCGAAGAGCGCATGATTAGGCGTGGTGAGGATGCTGTAAGGAATGGCAAGAAGCCACGTGCTGACGACGTCGATCCAGCTGTCCGCAAGGCTCGTTTGGATGGTGCTGAAAAGGACATGATGCCGGTCATTGATCACTTTGGTGCTCTTGGTCGCCTCACTCGTATTGATGGAACACAGGGTATTGATGAAGTGCGTGCTGCTGTCATGAAGGAAATGTTTGCACACGCTCAGCTTCTAGAATCGGTACAAAACTAGCCTTGAGCTTGGCTACCATTTGAGCAATCCTGTAGCCAATGACTTATATCGACGACTGCCAAATCTTCTCTGAATCGCAAATCGACTCTCTCCGCACGGGTGGGTCGGTTCTGCGTGACTGTTTGAAGCATGTGGCGACATTCGTGAAGCCAGGCATCAGCACACTGGAACTCGATGTGATTGCCGAGGATTTCATTCGTAAGAGGGGAGGAGTTCCAGCGTTTAAGGGCTATAACGGTTTCCCCTGCACGCTCTGTACATCGGTCAATGATCAGGTCGTGCATGGTATTCCAAGCAAGAAGCAGATTCTCAAAGACGGCGACATTATTTCGCTAGATTGCGGCGTCATTGTGGATGGTCTCTACACCGACGCGTGTACATCGGTACCGGTCGGCAATATCGACATTCGTGCCCGCAAATTTTTGGACACTGTGTCGGAGACATTGGAAGCAGTGATTTCCGAGGTCGTGAAAGGTGGTGCACATGTGGGTGATATTTCTTCGTTCATCGAGAAGCGTTTGGTGAAGGCTGGCTATAGTCCCGTGCGTGCACTCACCGGCCATGGGCTCGGCGATACGCTCCACCAGTTCCCCGATGTGCCAAACGTTGGAAAGGCGGGTACGGGGCCAGTACTGCCTGTGGGTACCATGATCGCTATCGAGCCGATCGCAACGATCGGAAAGCCCGATGTCTACACCGCTACCGACCAATGGACGATCCTCACCAAGGACGGTTCGTTGGCCTGCCACTTTGAGCATTCCGTCCTCATCACCGAGGATGGGTGTGAGGTCATTGCGTAAACAAAAAGAGCGCCGCAGAGGACGCTCTTTCTGGATGGCAAAGAGGGGAACTACTTCTCCTTCGTCTTCGTTTTTTCAGAAACTGCCTTCTGAAAGGCCTCAATCATTGCTTTCATATCCGTCACAACACCCTTGTCGTCGACCATTTTCGAGACGTCGATTTTCGTGTCCTTCAGAATCTCTTTTAGCGTATTGACGACACCACTCTCGATAACGATGCGGAGGCCAAATGTCTTCGGATCTACCTCAACTTTGATGCTTGTTTCGCTGACACCATCAATAGTTTTTGCAAATTCTTTCAGTGCAAGCTTCGTCTCTTCATTCATCGTTTTTGCCTCTTTCTCGCTGCGCTCTTTCATGCCCTTGAGGACACGAATATCTTCCCGGAGTGCGACGGTTTCCTTATCGGAATTGAGTTCAGTTTCCAGTTTTGTGCGTTCCTCCTTGCGGTTCTCAATCTTCTGCTTTGTGGAGGCGATATCTGTCTCAGCATCTTTGATCTGACGCTGAGTTTCGCGAATCTTCTCTTTCAAATCGGCGCGATCTTTGTCGAACTCTTTTCCAGTCTTACCCTTTGTGTCCATGGCATCGAGCTCCTGCTTGTAATCGCGTTCATCGTCTTGCAGATGGTCTTTCTTTTGCTCCAAATCGTGAACTTTATCGTCGTACCCATCGATCTCACCGTCGATCTCGTCCATTTCGTCGTGAGTTTTCTGCACTTTTTCATTCAATTTTGTTTGCTTCTCCTGTATCAGCATGTCGCCACTATCGGCATCCTTGAGCTCATCTTTCAGGCGAGCCTCACGAACCTTATCGTTCACTTCTGTTGTGGCTTCCTTTGGTTTTTCACTCGCACTATCGTCGCTCTTTTCCGTCTTTTTCTCGTCAGATTTTTCCTTAGTATTGCTCGCCTCCGGTGCGTCGGCTTTCGCATCGAGTGTTCCATTGACCTTGCCGAACACGCGCTCGAGCATAAGGCCAGCCATAGCGAGAGCTGCGCCGAATCGTTCGTCAGGTGTTGATTTGTCATCGGCCAAAATCTTCTGCTGTTCCTTCATCCGACGATCGATGCGCTGACCATTGGTCTCGTTTGGATTGGCTTTCTCGCTCTCTGTTTTTTCCTTGTCTTTCTCTGGAGTATCTCCGCCTTCTGCTTTTGAGGACTCTGCTTCCGACTTCTTCCCAGGCTCGCCAGCATCTCCGGTTTCTCCGGTATCGCCTGTGGCGCCTTCATCAGCTTTCTTGTCGTCTGTGCGTTCAGGTTCCTCTTCTCCATCAGCCTTTTCCTCTGCTTCTTTCTTGTCATCAGCAGCGCCTTCATCAGCTTTCTTGTCGTCTGTGCGTTCAGGTTTCTTCCCAGGCTCGCCAGCATCTCCGGTTTCTCCGGTATCGCCTGGGGCTCCTTCATCGCCTTTCTTGTCATCTGTACTCTCAGGCTCCTCTGCTTCATCAGTCTTTTTCCCGGTATCACCTTTCTCGAGAGGTACGCTGTCGGGAATATCTACTGTTCCTGCTTCCTTATCACCGTACCCCACACCACTTGGAGTATCTGCAGGAATAGAGCCAGACGGTGTTCCGGTATCCAGCTTCCCATCTTTCTTCACTCGTGTGTTTCCTTCGGAGTCTGCATACCCAACCTCGCCCTCCTCTGTAGAAGGTCGCGTTTCAGTTTTTGCTGGTGGTTCAGTAGTCTCGGCAGTAGCTGGCTCCTCTGCCTCTGGATGACTCTCTTTCCAGGATGGAGGGCGCAGTGCTTTCTCCAAATCTTCTTCTGCGCTTTCTACATCCTCACCTTCCTTTCCCTCAATGCTCACTTCGTATGTTGTTGGTTCAGGGACTGCGCTCTTCATGTCCGCAAGATCTCGGTCTGTTGCAGCCTTTGCATCCGCAGCTTTTCGTTCAGCATCTTCACTCTTATTGATTGGATCTTGATCCATGAGCTCTTCTGCTTGCTTCAATTCCTCGTTCTGCGCTGCCTGGTCAGGCTCACTCATTTCGGCTCCAAAGAACGCCAGGCGATGCTCGCGATCGAGTGGAGAAGGGAAGTGGTGTGTACGCATACGAAGAACGGGAAATGGAATGTGTATTAGGCGCTAAGAATTTGGAACTCCAAACTCTGGAGGAATGTATCTTCCTGTCTTTTGTTCGTTGCTTCGCCCGCTCGTGAGAGGGCTTTCTTGTATTGCGCAATGGCACGACGTACTACAGCAGACCATGCTTTGAACGCTTTCTGATAGGCAGTAAATGCTTTTCCGTAGCGTTTGTAGCGCCTTTTTCGGTCTGCGTCAGATTCGTGTGTGTATGGAGCGTCGAGTTTCTTCAAGTTTGCAGTCACGAGTTCTGGTTCTATGCCCCGCATCAATGTGTCATACAGCGCGGCACCTGTTGGAAATGTGAATACACGAGTCTTTTTTGCCGTCGATTGTGGTGTGGGTATTGGCATGAATATTGATTTTTATTTTTCTCAGTATTATACCTCAAATCGCTTAACAAAGCCATCTTATTCACCTCCTTCATTATCAGACCTCAATCCATTGGATGATTTTCTTCACCTTCTTGCCGGTAGAGAGCCTCTAGGAAGCCCCTCAGTTTTCCTATAAACACAAAATTTTATTCTTGCAAGACGTTTTAACGGATTCATGAGTTTTTTGGGGGCTCAAGGCTTGCAGTTGGCCAAATCCATCGGTAGGATCCTCCGGCTTGCCCTACGATCTACGTAGGGTACCGTCACCCGCTTTTACCTAGTGTCTAAGGACGTTATTGAGCTCATTGGCCAAGTCGAGGAATGCTATCCGAATACTACATTCCGCGTTCGCATCACCTCCGACGAAGCCAAGAACCACGAGCTCCTCTGTCATCTGGCAGGACGAATGCGAGTGAACAAAGTGAGAATTCTCCCCGGTGACCGTGTCAAAGTGGAGATGACTCCCTACGACCTCAAGAAAGGCCGCATCGTCTACCGCTTCCGCGCCGACGACACTCGCCTCACTCCAGACGGTCAGCTGATTCCTCAGCAACCTGTTTCCCCCACGCACGCTGCGTAAGTTCCCATGAAAGTCGCCCCATCAATCACCGTTCGTTGTAAGGATTGCCGCGTTGTCGTCCGCAAGGGCGTGCGTCGCATCGTCTGCAAGAACCCTCGTCACAAGCAGAGACAGGGGTAATACTGACTCGATTCTCCCTTTCCACACTTCCTCCTCATGGTACGTATCTCCGGTGTCGTTCTCCCAGGCCAGAAGCAGATCCAAATCGCACTCACTGCGATCAAAGGTATCGGCCGCCCAATGGCGAAGAAATTGCTCACAGAAGCCAAGATCGACCTTACGTTGAAGGCAGACAAGCTCAACGAGACGCAGGAAGCACTCCTTCGTTCTTTGGTAGAAAAGCTCACGACAGAAGGTGACCTCACTCGTAAGACATCCCTCGATATCAAGCGTCTCCAGGACATTGGTACATGGCGCGGATATCGTCACAAGAAAAAGCTCCCAGTTCGTGGACAGACTTCTCGCCGCAATGCTCGTACAAAGCGCGGTAAGAGAAAGACTGGTCTCTCCGGACGTACTACTCTTACCAAGACCTAATCTATGGCCGACGATAAGAAGACCCCGCAGGCAGCCGCTGGTGCAGCTACAACACCTACTGAGGGTGATGCTGCCGCTGCTCCAAAGCGCAAGGTAAAGAAGAACAAGAATGCTGTTCCTCACGCTCGCGCGTGCATCACTGCCAACGAGAACAACACAATCGTCTCCATTACAGATCTCAACGGTAACGTTCTCACGTGGGCGAGCTCCGGCTCCTGCGGCTTCAAGGGCGCTCGCAAGAGCACTCCATACGCTGCCAAGGTAGCTGCAGAAAAGGCGATGACACTCGCGCAGCCTCTCGGTATCCAGACACTGCAGATTGAAGTGAAGGGTATCGGCCCAGGTCGCGAACAGGCGATCCGTGGTCTTCAGGTTGCTGGCATCAATTTTGATTCCATTCAGGACACTACTCCAATTGCACACGGCGGTTGCCGTGCTCCACGTCCACGCAGAGTCTAATCAATCCACCCCCACTCTTACCCCATGAGATATACAGGTCCAAAAGCACGGCGCGTTCGCAGACAGGGATTCAACATCTTTGGATCCGATAAGTACGACAAGATCCTGCAGCGCAAGCCAACAGCTCCTGGTATGCAGGCAGCTGCTCGTGGCGGCCGCGCACCAAAGCTCTCAGAATACGGAAAGCAGCTCATGGAGAAGCAGAAGGCGTGCTACACCTATGGTGTTCACGACAAGCAGCTCCGCGCGATCTACTCCGAGTCTAGCGAGACAATGGGTCAGACCGACACCATGATGCACGCTCTCCTCGAGCGTCGTTTGGACAGCGCTCTCTTCCGCGCAGGCTTTGCAACAACACGTATGCAGGCTCGTCAGTTCATCTCTCATGGCCTGTTCACCGTTAATGGCACCCGCGTCACTATCCCATCCTACCGCCTCTCCATTGGCGATAAGGTGCAGGTACGCCAGGCTCGCAAGTCGTCTCCAGTCTTTGGTCCAATCCTCACAGCACACGAGAAGTACACTGCTCCAGATTGGCTCAAGTCAGACTCTGCAGCGATCAGCTTTGAAGTGAAGGCTCTCCCAACGGAGGACAAGCACTTCGAGAAGTCCATCGATATGCGCAAAGTCATCGGTTTCTACTCTCGTTAAAAAAACAACCCCCTTCTCTCACTCATTTCCTTCATCCTTCTATGCACATCATTCAGGAAGAGATCGGCCTACCAAAGGTCACTCAAGTTCAGGTGAAAAAAGGGGACAATACCCACGTTGTTTTCTCTGTTGGCCCACTCCCTCCAGGATACGGCATGACGCTTGGTAACGGTCTGCGCCGTGTTCTTCTCTCTAGTCTTCCAGGTACAGCGATTAGCTCACTCCGTGCTGCAGGTGCAAATCACGAGTACACCACGCTCAAGGGTGTCCGCGAGTCTGTCATGGATATCGCGCTCAACTTGAAGCAGGTCAAGCTTCGCAAGCACCACAAGGATGCGGAAGTCGTGACTCTCGAAGGCAAGGGGCCAAAAGTTCTCACTGCTGGTGATATCAAGGTCAGCTCTGACATCGAAATTCTCAATCCAGAACTCCCAATTCTCCACCTGGAGAAGGGCGGTTCTATCAAGCTCGACCTCACAGTCGAAAAGGGCGTTGGATACCAGCCTGCATCCGAGCGTAACAAGAAGCACAACGAGCCAGGTCTCGTGCACATCGACACCATCTTCAGCCCAGTGGAGCGCGTTCGCTTCGAAGTTGAATCTGCTCGTGTCGGTCAGCGCACAAACCTTGAGAAGCTCGTCATTGAGATCGTCACCAATGGTTCTCTCACAGCAGACGAAGCAATTCGTTTCGCTTCTCAGCTCCTCTCTCAGTATTTCAACTTCTTCTCCATGGATCAGGAAACAGTGGAGAAGGAATTCATGGCCGACTTCAGCCGTACAAGCCAGGTTGTTCCAGAAGCCGATCGTGCAGCTGCAAAGGAAAGCTACACTCCAATCGAAATCTTGAACCTCTCGCCACGCACACTGAACTCACTCATTAACGCCGGCGTTGGTTCCATCGAACAGCTCGTAAAGTGCACTCCAGCCACTCTCAGCAACTTCCGTGGTTTCGGTACAAAGGCCTTGGACGAAGTAAAGGCAACTCTCGCCACTCGCGGCCTCGCCCTTTCCGAAGAATAAGACTGGTACAAACGACTTTTCTCCCCTAGAATTTCCGCCCCATGCGTCATCGCAATCATTCCCAACGGCTCTCCCGCAAGCCTGACCAGGCCCGAGGAATCCTGAAGAACTTGGTGACGTCTGTGCTCCTCTACGAGCGCATTCGCACAACCAAGAAGCGCGCACAGGTCGTTCGCCCGCTCATCGATCGTGTTATCACGCTCGGCAAGCGCGAACGCACAGATCTCGCTATCCGCAAGATCAACCTGATGGTCAGCGACGAGAACGCATGCCGAAAAGTGCTCGAAGTTTTGAAGAAGCGCTACGCTAACCGCCCATCGGGCTTCACTCGCATGGAGCCAGTCGGTCAGCGCCAGGGCGATGGTGCTCTCCTTGTCGATCTCATGCTCATCGATGCTGCTACTCCAGAAACTGTGTCCGCTCCAGCCGAGAAGCCAGCAGCGAAGAAGAAAGTTCCATCTGCTAAGAAATCTGCTTAACTCCCATGAAGACTTCCTACCAAAAGCCGGCTCAACCACAGTGGTTCATCGTCGATGCCACAGACAAGGTGCTCGGTCGTTTGAGCGTCGCTATCGCAAACGTGCTCCGAGGTCGCTACAAGCCGAGCTACGTTCCACACTGGCAGTCTGGTGATCATGTCATCGTCATCAATGCAGAGAAGGTCAAAATGACGGGTGCCAAGAAAGATCAGAAGACGTACTACCGCCACACTGGTTACTTGGGTCACCTCCGTCAGGCTACAGCCAAGGACATCATGGAAAAGAACCCAGCGAAGATTATCGAACTCGCAGTGAAGGGTATGCTCCCAAAGAACCCAACACGCCCTCACACACTCAAGAAACTCCACGTTTTCCAGGGCACAGCCCATGAACACGAGGCTCAGAAGCCAGCTCCATTCCCACTTCCTCTCTAAGATATGTCTCGCCCGTACTTCTACGCACTCGGCAAGCGCAAGAGCGCCATCGCGAAAGTTCGTGTGTTTCAGGAAGGCGAAGGCAAGGTAACAGTGAATGGTGAGGCAATGAATAAGTACTTCTTCTCTACATTTGGAGAGAACGCCCTTGCTCCTCTCGCAACAACAGACACTCTTAAGAAGGTCGATATCGATGTTCACGTTCAGGGTGGTGGTAAGTCTGCTCAGAGCGATGCTATCCGCTTGGGTATCAGCCGCGCTCTCACGCTCCTCGATCCAGGTCACCGTACGACCCTCAAGCACGCAGGCTTCCTCCGTCGCGACAGCCGCATCAAAGAGCGCAAGAAGCCAGGTCTCAAGCGCGCTCGCCGTGCACCACAGTTCGCCAAGCGTTAATTTGGCTTCACTCAGGGCTGGAAACATCTTCAACGATCTTTTCACTTGCAAAGCAAAGTTGGCATGCCTATCCTCTGCGCCTACTTTTCTTCACCCTTTTGTATGGCCGGTATCTCTAGGTCAGAACGTGAGCTTCAGCTAAAGCCTCTTATTGCATTACTTGAGCAAAAGGCAGGCACTTCTATGGCACACGCACATGAATTGTCAGGAGAATTGGGTGAGCGTGCAGTTTCTGATGATTCAGTCGATCAATCTGTGGCGGAATATGGCCATGCAAGAAGTGCGATTGATATGGAAAGACATCAGCAGGCTGGCCGAAGAGTTCTTGATGCACTCAATCGTGTTCGTAAAGGCGTCTACGGTATTTGTGTCGATTGTGAAAAGCGTATTCCTATTGCTCGACTTGAACACCTTCCTGAAGCGGAACGCTGTGTCGGCTGTCAGCAAGAAGCTGAGGCGAATGAAGGATATTAATCCTTACGCCAATGTCATCTTCATGTAGTACACGCTGGTGCCTTCCGCGTTGTCTGCGATGAATCGTGCGTCCAAGGCAGAGAGCTGCAAGATGGTGTGACACATCTTGAGCATCATTTCTGGTGGGAGAGTGACACCTGCTCTGAGGCATGTGATACAGAGACCAGCGGCGTCTTTTGCCTTGATGTAGGGCTCGCCCAAGGTCTTGATTGTCTTTACCAAGGACGACTGCAAATTCTGAATGTATCCATCGATGTGTGGTTCGAGTTGCTCTACCGGAAGCTCATAGACATCAGGGAGTGCTTCGAGGATATCGAGATCCTTGTGGATGGCATGAGCGATGCACGCTTCGATGGTCATGTGTATTTGGGTGAGTGTTTGTGTGTGAGTCCGCTTTTTGCGAAATCTGAATAGTATACCAGAAATGGCGTTTTCGTGCACATCTCAAATATTGCGAAAGTTACTGAAAGTGGTCTTATAGAAACCAAGGGAACCAACGAATCCGAAGAATGGTAAAAAATCGTTGGGTTCCTTGGTTACATGGGTTCCTTTGGATTCCTATTCATCATACTTCTCTACCTTCTTTCCAAGCTTCTTTAAGAAATGCAGGAAGCCCTTATTGCCGTACTGAAGTGCGTGTGCACCGCGTGTGATCTTGCTAATGCTCACCCCACACTTCTCTGCCACATCGCGCTGGGTCATGCCAGAAGCCAAAGCCTGGATGAGCTGCCATCTCTCGCCAATCGCCTCACGCTCCTGTTCGGTTAGGAGGTCTTTGAGGAGGAGCTCGGCCTCCTTCGTACTCTCGACAGATGCAAACAGCTCGTAGAGGTCTTTTTGTGCTTTAGGGCTAGGCATACGAAGTAGTGTAGAGCGTGGGTGCTCATTTCAAAAGCATTAGTCTCGAATACCATTCTTCGCCCGCTGTGCTGTGAAGTAGTCACGCGTGATCTCCACACGATCTTTGCATCGTTCCTGCATATCAGCGTCAGGAATCTTAGTGCAGAGCTTTGGGTCACTGAGTTGCTCCGCTGCCTGGAAGTAACACATGCTCTTTGCAGATTGTGCGGTTGCGGATGCACACCTTGCTGCAGAACCAGGATGGAACATGCCAACCGCACCCCAGCAACTCGTCTGGAATTTCTCGTCGATCTGCTGATTGCAGTATGAGATGGCCTCTTTCGCTAAATGATCACGTACCCAGTCCGCATTCTCCTGATTCATTCGAGGGCGAACTTTCTCTCGACAGTTTTCGATCGCTTCGGGAGTTGCCTTTTGACCGCATGTTTCCCACGTTTCTTCAATTGCCGACTCCTCAATACGATCGGATTCGTACATCATTGATGGAAGAAGAACGGCGAAAAACAATGTTAGTGCATAGAAGATCCACAGAAATGTCAGTCTGTACTTTTTGGAAAGGAGTACGGCCGCAAGATTTGCGATGAGCCCTACTGCAAACCAAATCCCAAGCGTCATGGTTCCGCCAATCAAAAGCCCGGCAAGCGCACCTCCCGCATTGCCACTCAATCCTCCAGCAAGGAAGAGAACCCAGACTGGAAGGTACGACAGCGTGATGGCAGACTCCGGTGGTTCGCCGTACATGCCGAGCTGCAGCACGATCGCGATGACTGGAATTGTGCAGAAGAGGAGACCAGCAGGCGAGGAGAATTTTTTCATATTTCCGTTATGGTAGCGGAGATTTGAGTAGATCTACGAGAGGATCGTGACAGTGCCCCTATTTGCGTCGACTTCGATGGTGTCGCCGTCTTTGATCATCTGAGTGGCACTCTTCGTTCCTACCACGCAAGGAATGCCAAATTCACGTGCCAGGATAGAAGCGTGCGAGGTGATGCCGCCTTCGTTGGTCACAATCGCTGTGGCTTTGCGGGCAATGCTCACAATGGAAGGTTGAGTCATCGTCGTCACGATGATGTCTCCATCGCCAAAGCGCTTCATGTCATGCAAAAGTTCCTTTAGGGATTCCACATGAATCACTCGTGCGGTGCCAGTTGCTTTGCCGGTGTTTGCGACAACGCCTTTCAGGGTCTTCCCTGCGGATTGCACGCTCGCCTGAGCGGAGACAAGATTGTGCTTCTTTGCATACATTAGGGCTTCCTCAGCTTCCAGGAATAATTCTCTATCGCCATCCAGTACGCAGGCATATCGCTTCTTTCTACTCGTGCGGAGGGCTAATGGGATACGAAGCCCTTCCCTGAGCGCTGAAAATGCTTCTTTGAGACGATATGTCATCAGGAATTCCTCCGTCGAAAGATCGAGCCTGTTTGCAATTTCTTCGAACAAACTCAAGAAAAGATACTCACTGCCCGTCCACCAAATCTTGAGTTCCAGTCGATCATTTCCAAGAGTTCCAAAGAGGGAAGAGAGGTACGCAATCTCCGGATCATTCTTCACTTTTTTGAGCGTCGCAGCATGCACCTTCTTCTGCTTCACGACAGATTCTTCTGCTTCGCGAATGAATTCCTGGCGTTCCTTTTTTGGAATTTTTTGCAATTCAGCGAATCGATTCTCCAAAAATTCGCGAATTGTCTTTCGCTCATATGTATTGAAAAAGAACCACGAAAAGCGCTCTGCATAGCGCTTAATGTCTTTTTCAACCGATCCTCTTTTCAATGAAATTTCCATCGCAGTCAGCTCTTCCTCTTTCATCATGTCCATCTCCGTCGGAGAGGTGAGTGCGATGAACGCACTTTCAAGATCAGATTCTTTCTTGAAGATTTTTTTCAGGAGTGAACGCAAGTGATCGCTTGCGGCCAGCTGATATTCTGGCTGTGAAATTTTGAAAAGCGCATACACTTCGTGGAAAAGTTTCTGATAGTCATCAAGGAAATCCGCCAATTTTTCGTTCGAAAGTTTTGTCAGATTCGTCTTCTCTACCTTTTGACGAAGTTCTTCAAAACGATCGCGAACGCTTGTTGATTTCTTCAGGTACCAAGGTAAGAATTTTGGCTCTATGAAGGCTTTTCCAGCTTCATACGCTGCTGGCATCTCTTCTGCTGCATTAAATGTGCTCACATGACCGTTATGGACGTCCATGGCCACATGCTGATTCTCATTTGCAGGCAGATCGCGGAAGCGGACATAGGACGATAGCCACATTTCTGTTGTCATGACCGAATGTTTTTCCCCCCAGGAAAATTCAAATGTAATCGAAGGTTTTGATGTCGATGCCTGCAGTGTCGTAATCGGACGGCTTTGAAGAATAAAGAATTTTCCTTTCACTTGTGCCCATTCCACATCGACAGGAAATCCGTAGTGCTTCTCGATTTTCAGAAGCAGCTTTGCAAACTCTTTCACTTCACTCGCTGAGAGACTTGCTTTGTCTTTTTTCTTCACTGTTTGCCAGCTCGTACCACCATCTTTTCCTCGAAACATTCCCTTCGTCTGTTCATGAATTTGAATATCAATAATGGCACTGTTGTCTTTGCGAATCACAAAACTATCCGGTGTGATCATTCCTGAAACGAGCGCTTCCCCAAGCCCAAAAGCAGCCTCGATGATCATCTGATTTCTATCTTGTGTGACCGGGTGAACCGAGAATGCGACACCGGATTTTTCACTCTCGACCATTTCCTGCACTGCCACAGCCACGGAGATTTTTTTCTTCTGCAATTTTTGTTCAAAGCGATAGAAAATTGCACGAGGAGAGAAGAGTGATGCCCAGCATTTCTGTACTTCTTTGAGCAGAGTTTTTTCTTGCACGTTTAAATGCGTTTCCAGCTGTCCAGCCCAGGCTGCTGCGGCGCTGTCTTCGGCAGTTGCGCTCGAACGCACCGCAACAAATCGCGCTCCGAGGGTTTTATGCGCTTTCAAAATTTCCTTCGCGATATCTGTAGGCATCGTTGCATTTTCGATCAATGCCTGAATTTTTTCCGATGCATCTTCCACTGTATGCATTGCGTTGATATTCACTCGTCCAAGCATCGCATCAATTTCTGTTACGAGCTCTGTTTCTTTGAGGAATGCATCGAATGCTTTCGCAACCACGACAAAACCCGGCGGAACCGGAATGCCAGCATTGATCATTTCACCAAGAGACGCACCTTTTCCGCCCGCGGACGCGACGTCCTTAGATGAAATATCGGCAAGGGAGCGTATAAAGCTCATTGTTGAAGTGTATAGCATGGAGCCGACGACCGGAATTGAACCGGTGACCCACGGTTTACGATACCGTTGCTCTACCAACTGAGCTACGTCGGCTTACAAGGCAAATTGTCGATTGGTGAATATGTATTGTCAAATATCATTGTTCTACAAAAATCCCCCTACGTGAGAGGGATTTTTCAATATATTTCTTACTTCGATTTCATCATCTCAAGCGCTTCGTCCAAATCGACATTGCCACCGCTGACGATGACGCCAATACGTTTACCTTTGAATGCCTCTGGATTTTTTAGAATGGCAGCCAATCCAACTGCGCCTGACGGTTCCACGATCACTTTCAGTCGATCCCACATCAGTCGCATGGCTCGGATGATTTCGGGGTCGCTCACGGCATCGATACGATCCACAAAATCTCGAATAACCGGATACGTTTTTTCACCCAAACTTGTCAGTAATCCATCTGCGATAGTATTTACGGATGCATTCTTTTGCCTCTCACCCATCTGCAACGATCGGAAAGCGTCATCCGCGCCCTCTGGTTCTGCACCGATTACTTTTATATCACGCTTACTGTGGTGCACCGCCATTGCTGCCCCCGAAATCAATCCGCCTCCACCAACAGGTACCACAATCTCATCAAGTGGATGCACACTACGGATTAATTCGCGAGTTGCCGTTGCTTGCCCAGCAATCACTCTATAATTATCGAATGGGGGAATGAAGAGTGCGCCGGTTCCATCTAAGACTTCCTTAAGTTTGCTCTCTCGACTTCCGAAATCGCCACAATCAACAATCTCTCCGCCAAGCTCGCGCACACCGCGTTTCTTTACTTCTTTCGCATTCCTTGGCATCACGACGTACGTGGGGATAGGAAAGTCGCACTGCTTTTCGCACTGACGTGCAGCCCATGCGACAGCCTGTGCATGATTGCCAGAAGAGAACGTCGCAACACCGTTTGAGATCATTTTATCGTTCCTGTCTTTTGCTCTCGCTTCTTCCATAGCAGAGAGAAGGGCATGGATTGCTCCGCGTGCTTTGAAGGCACCAATTGCTGTGAAGTTCTCCATTTTAAATGAAATTTCAGCACCTGCTTCTGTATTAATCTGAGGCGAATACATCACTGGAGTAGGATCGATATATCCGAAGACATGAGATACAGCTTTGGCGAGCTCCTGGCGGCTAATAGGAGCAATTTTCAGATCAGGAGAATTAGGCATAGAAATAGGGGAAAGAATAAAGCTTGCGTATTCAATATTTTCTGACGTATCATTTCAATCTGGCGGTCAGTTTCGCCACTTTATGAAAAACACTCAGGCACTCCTCGAAAGCATTGGCCTCAATCATCACGAGAGCAGGATATATTTGTACCTCTTAGAATTTGGCGAACAGGCGGGCTCGAAGATTGCGAATGCTCTCAAGGTTCCTCGGAGTACAGTTCGCAACACGCTCGATAAATTGTGCGAGCGTGGAATCGTGACCAAAATTTACAAACGAAACACACAGTACTACTTTTGCAAAAAGCCATCATCGCTGTTGGATTTTAAGAAACAGCAGATCGAAGAATCGACCGAGCAACTCAAGCAACTTCAAGAATCGTTGCCACTCCTTTCAGCCCTTCATTCTCAGCGAAACGTGGTGCCTAAGGTTCGCTTCTTTGAGGGCAAGGAAGGTGTTATTGAAGCCTTTAATCACAGTTTGTTTGTAGAAGGAATCGATGAAATTCTCTTCTTCACGTCGTACCAATTTTTGCGCACGCCGGTGATTCGCAAAAACGATGTGGAGTTCTACATGCCGATGCGTATTCAGAAAAAGAAAATTCCGATGCGCGTACTCGTCGGCTACACCGATGAGGCCGATAAACTAAAACTGAATGACCCGAAAGAACTGCGTCAAAGACGATTCATTCCAAAGAAGTACACACTCCCCGGAAACATCCATATCTATGGAGATTTCGTCGTGTATTTTTCGGCTGGCGGTCACGAGCACATGGCCGTGATGATCGAGAGTCGCATGATGGCCGACACGATGCGCGCACTCTTTGAATTCATGTGGGAACAAGTCTAGTGGTAATGTGAAAAAGAAAGGTGTACACTCATACACCTATGAAGATGGAAAACGCCCTCCGATGGTCGTGGATGAACGTTCTGAGCCGTAAGCGATACGATGCACTCGTGGCATCGTATGGCTCGTTGGATGCGGCCATGGACGAGATATCGATGGATTTGTTACGAGGGATTGGCCTCACGGAAGACTCGGCCATGAAGGCGATGGTGCGCTTAGAAAATTTCAACATCGCCGACTACGCATCCAAACTTACAAAGCGCGATGTATTTTTGCTGACACTCGATGATGCAGAGTATCCAGAACAGCTTCGGTCAATTCCGGATGCGCCGGTATTTCTGTACATGCGTGGCGATCTCTCCATTCTTTCGCAGCCGTGTATCGGTATTGTTGGTTCGCGCGAGATGAGTGAGTACGGCAGGCGAGTAGTGGGCCACATCGTTCCGCCGATGGTTGCAGCCGGCGTTGTAACTGTCAGCGGCCTCGCATTCGGTATTGATGCCGAAGTCGCACGTGAAACGATTCATGCATCGGGAAAGACGGTTGCAGTGCTTGGGCATGGGCTTGGGATGATGTACCCGAAGGCGAATGAGAAGTTGAGTGAAAAGATTATTGAAAATGGTGGCCTCCTGATTTCCGAATTTCCACTCGATGTGATTCCAGATAAGCACACGTTCCCCGCTCGTAACCGCATCATCGCAGGACTCTCGCTTGCAACAGTCGTTGCAGAAGCTGCCGAAGGATCTGGCTCATTGATTACAGCTGAACTGGCGTTAGAGTACGGCAGGGAAGTAGGGGCAGTTCCCGGAGATCTCTTTCATCCCAATTACGCCGGCTGCCATCAGCTCATTGCGAAAGGTCATGCAAAGTTAGTCACGAATGCCGACGATATCTTGGCCGAAGTCGGCATCGTCGCTTCCAGCAGGGCTGCATCGGCATCCACGTTTTCACCATCTTCACCAGAAGAGAGTGCGATTTATTCGGCACTTACTACGCTTCCAGTTCCCATCGATGATCTCTCCGTGAAAACCAAGCTGGATGCTGCAACCATCAATGCAGTTTTGACTATTTTAGAAATCCAAGGAGTCGTGAAAAATGTCGGAGGAGGGAAGTGGGTTCGTCACTAGCCCCGGAGCATTTCGATGGCCTTCTTTCGATCTGATGATTTGAAAATGTAGGAGCCCGCGACCAAGTTATTCGCACCTGCTTCGCGCGCTTTTACTGCAGTCTTGTCATCAATACCGCCATCCATCTGAATCATGAGCGTTGGGTGTGCCTTGCGAAGAGCTTTTACTTTGTCCAGCACTGATGCAATGAACATCTGCCCTCCAAAACCTGGTTCGACAGACATGACAAGAACGAGATCGATATCACCAACAACATCGTCAATCGCAGAGACTGGCGTATGTGGATTGATGGCGATTCCTGCTGTGGCGCCAGTTGCACGGATGCCTTTAATAAGGGCTTTACGCGCCTTTGTATCCTTCACTGCTTCGGCGTGAAACGTAATGTTTTTTGCGCCAATTGCCTGAAATTCTTTAATACGATCGGCCGGATTGCTCACCATGAGATGTACGTCGAGAACGAGTGCGGTTTTGAGCCACTTGGCCACCGGCGCGCCGAAGCTTAAATTCGGAACAAAGTGTCCATCCATGACATCCAGTTGTAGCCAGTCGGAATACTCCTCGACAGACGCAACTTCGTCCTGGAGTCGTCCGAAGTCTGCCGAGAGGATGGAGGGTGCAATGAGTATTTTCATCTTATGCGTCGGGGAATTGTTTCAAGCGGTTGGCATGTCGACCACCCTCGAAGTCTGTCGTGAGGAAAATATCGACCATTTTTAGTGCGACGTCTGGTGCTGTGACACGACCGCCCAAACTCATGATGTTCGCGTCATTGTGCTTCCTTCCCATCTCTGCGTCCCATTCGGACACACAGCGTGCACAGCGAATGCCAGCCACTTTATTCGCGACCATTGCCTCGCCATTACCGCTGCCACCAAAGATGATTCCGGGGCATTTGTGCTCTTTTACTGCTGCAGCAGCCTGCATCATGATCGGCGGATAGTCGCAGGATTCCTCCGAGAAACAGCCACAATCGATGACGTCGATCTTCTTGGAAATCAAATGTTTCTTCACAGCTTCTTTGAGCACATAGCCTGCATGATCGGTGCCGAGGACGACGCGCTGAGGGGGCTGCATGGAAGCGATCATAACAGAATGAATTGAGTCGCGAGTAGTAATCCGCGTACACTCTCCTTCGAATGACGAAGAAAAAATTCTTCATCGGGGCAAACTTCAAGATGAACGAGCGGCCACAGGCGATAGAGCTGGAGGTCGCCGAAGGCAGAAAAACTCCATACCATGGCACACCAGCTCTGGATGTTGTGGTTTTCCCAACTTTTCTGGAATTGCACGACTGTCAGAGAGATGGTCTCACGGTTGGTGCGCAGTATGCACATCCCGATGATTCCGGAGCGCACACAGGAGACGTGAGTATGGCAATGCTTGCAGGAATCAATGTTTCATATGTGTTATGCGGTCATAGCGAGCGTCGTCAGCAGCACGAGGAAAGCAGCGAAGCGATTGGACGTCAGGTTGCATCGGCATTGCGCAATGGCCTCGTACCGGTCGTGTGTATTGGTGAAAATGCTGATCAGTATGAGCTCCATGAAACAGAAGATGTTCTGCGCGACCAGTTGCTCCCCGTGCTGGATGCGTGTGGCAAAGCCATGACGAGGGAGAATGTGATAGTTGCATATGAGCCTGTCTGGGCAATTGGCACAGGCAAAACGCCAGATCCATCGGCTATCGAGCAAACGCATGCCTTCATTCGCTCTCTCCTCCCAAAGAAAGACATACGAATTATTTACGGTGGATCGGTCACGCCAAAGAACGCCGCATCAATTTTTGCAGAAAAAAATGTGGACGGTGCACTCGTCGGTGGTTGCTCTCTCAAGCTCGAGGAGTTTGCAGATATTATTCGTGCGGCGAAGTAATCTATACCTATGGTCAATTCCTACGTATAATCCTCTCATGCGCTTCCAAACTCTCTCCATCCTCGCTCTTACCGTCATGCTTTCTGCTTGCGGCACATCCACGCTTACTCTTTCTTCCTACGACGGCAGCAAAACTGTCGATGTAGAAGTAGAGGTGGCAGATACGGCAAAGGAGCGAGAGAAAGGTCTCATGGGGCGTTCATCGCTCGCTGAGAACATGGGTATGTTCTTCGCGTTCAAAGATCCACAGGTGATGCAATTCTGGATGAAGAACACACTCATTCCACTAGAGATTCTTTTCTTCGATGCAGAGGGAAATTTTGTCAATGTCGCAACGATGGAGCCATGCGCCGCAGACCCATGTCCTCGCTATAAGTCGGCTGCTCTGTCTCAATACGCGCTCGAGGTATCACCTGGTTTCCGCGACAAGAACGAAATCGGTACTGGCTGGAAAATCGATCTGAATCAGGTCAAAAAGATTGCATCGCCGAAATAATTACATTCGGTACGGTGCAAGATTTTTTTCGATGCGACCCTTCACATCTGAGCTTGATGGCAACCGGAACGATTGGCCAGTAATTTTCTCGTAGAGCTGGATGTAACGGAGTGCGAGCATTGCGCGGACATCATCGGTGATTTCTGGCTTTGGTTTGCCATAATCGAAGCCCTGATCTTTCAGCCATAAGCGAAAGAATTCCTTGTCCAAACTCTCTGGTTCCATGCCCTTGCTCATACGATCTTCATAGCTTCCTTCTACCCAGTAGCGTGATGAGTCTGGTGTGTGTACCTCATCGGCGATGGTGATGTTGCCTTCTTCATCTAAGCCCATTTCGTACTTTGTATCGACCAAGATGAGACCGCGTTTCCTGGCGAGTTCTTGGCCACGCTTAAAGAGTGCGAGTGCGCGATCACTGATTTCCTCCCACTGCTTCTTACTTGCGAGCTTTCGTTCAATGATGCCCGCAGGGTCGATGAGCTCATCGGTCTCGCCCTTCGTTGTTGGGGTGATGATGGTGGTTGCAAATTTTTGGTTCTTCTTCATGCCTTCTGGCAAAGTGTTGCCACAGAAGTTGCGGACGCCCTTGTTGTAGTTCACCCATGCGGAAGTGCCTGTAGAGCCTGTCAGGTAGCCACGAACAACGATTTCGACTTTCAGCATGTTGAGCTTCTTCACGACCATTGCGTTTTCGTCGGGGACGGCAAGAACGTGTGTCGGCATGATGTCTTTGATCTGCTCGAACCACCACGCGCTAATTTGGTTCAGTGTCTGTCCTTTCAGCGGGATGGTGCACCAGGAAATGTCGAAGGCAGACTGACGATCTGTCGCAATGAGAATACTTCTTTTTCCCTGTGCGTAGACGTCGCGGACTTTGCCAACGTACTTGTCTCCAAGACCTGCGAAATCAGTAGAATCTAATGTTGTAGAGAGAAATGGACGCAGTGCGTCTGAAGTGAGGGCTGTCATAGCAAAGAGCATAGCAGAAGAAAATCAATCTCAACGAGTTTGTCTCCAATTCGTTTTCACTTACGATAATCTCCATGCATCGCGCACTGCGACATGGCATTCTTCTCTGCACTATTGCAGTACTTCCATGTACGGCGTTCGCACAGAAGCAGCCTATCGTGATTAGTCAGGAGCCACATCTTGAGGTGCGTGGCGATTTCCAGGTGCACCCCAAACGCTTTATCGTCGAACTTGCGCCGGGCGAAAGTAAAACAGTGGAAGTGGCAGTACTCAATCGTTTCGGTAGTGACGAAGTGTTTTCCGTCTTCGTGGAAGATTTTTTTGCGATTGAGAATGAGGTCACGGACATCCAGTTCTATGGCAATAACGATGGCCCATACTCTGCTCGTCACTGGATAAAGCCAGCGCTATCTCATGTGTGGCTGCAGCATGGCGACCAGGCATTTGTTCCACTGACCATCACCGTCCCCAAAAATGCGAAATCAGGCGACTACTACGCTGCAGCACTGTTTCAGCGCGACGATGCCGAAGCAACCAGTCTTGTCTCTCGTATGGCCGCGCTTCTTCTCGTGAGTGTCAAAGGTGACGGCGTACGCCAAGGACAGATCGAGAATTTTTTGCCAGAGAAGACCATGTATCTCACTCTCCCTCCGTCGTTTTTTGTGGAATATAGAAATACGGGGACTGTATTTGCCGCACCGACCGGAGTCATCGAGATACAAAATATGCTCGGCTTGATTGTCGATCGACTGCCGCTGAAAGATTGGTTTGTTCTTCGTAATTCGGTGCGTAGCAAGACACTGACATGGAGCCCGCAGTTTGCGCTTGGTCGGTACACCGCCACGCTTCGTATCGCTGCGCCAGGCGGAGGCTCGGAGGAACGCGTGGTGAATTTCTGGGTGCTTCCCCTTATTCCGCTTGCCCTCTGGATCGCAGGGATATTGATCGCAGCCCTTCTTATTCAGTTAGGTTTCAGTAAATACGATAGGCCAAAAGCATCCAAAAAGAGGAGATAGAGACGTCTTGTAGCAATATTTACAAAAATATTAAAAAGTGTTATAATAATATAAACCTCACATACGAGATGTTTTCCTACTTCTTCGACCAGCTCTCCCCCAAGCGCCGTAGAAAGGTTGTCCAACTCGGATGCATGTTGATGATAGGTCTGTATGCATTTTTTGTGCTGATTGCCGAGCCAATGCATGCACGTGGTACACCGGAGAGTTTCTTTGAGACATCTCTGCCTGGCGGTGGAATGTCATCTTCTTTTTCTGCAGGTGCTCTTTAGGGGGCGATCGGTATACTGCCTTTCACATTCATGCCTTCACTCGCGATTGTTATTCCGGCCTTTAATGAGGAAGATCGATTAGGGAAGACGCTCGCTTCCATCGTACAAGCGTGGAAGGAGTCCGCGATGCCAGGGCTGTCGCTCGCGCAAGTTATTGTTGCTGACGATGGTAGTACCGATCGTACGATTGCTGTGGCAGAGGAGTGGAAGCAACAGCTCCCTATAGAAATTGTCGCCTTGCCGCACAATCAAGGCAAAGGTGCTGCTGTACGTTTAGGCATGAAGCAGTCTCGTGCTGAGTTGGCACTTATTTACGATGCAGACGGAGCAGCACCGATTCTGGAAGTGAATAAGCTCTACGCCGCTCTGCGCGAAAAGAATGCTGACATTGCCATAGGATCGCGTGCCATGGACCACCGTAAATCACTGGTTACCATGACGTGGTACCGCCGCATTATTGGACGTATTTACCATGCGGTGTGTTATGCGCTTGTCCCAGGGCTCCATGACACTGCATGTGGTTGCAAGCTCTTCACGGCGAAGACGGTATCCGATCTCTTTTCGCGTCAGCGAATCGACCGCTTCGCCTTCGATGTTGAAATCCTCGCAATTGCACTACGTCGCGGCTTCACTGTTGCAGAAGTGCCGCTCGCATGGACAGCAGTACCAGAGTCAAAGGTGCGCATCCTTCGAGATGGAATCCAGATGTTCTCCTGTGTGTTGCCACTCTACTTCCGTGCTGACACATCACCGTTTTTTCCCAAGAATCGGGAGATGAAAGAGGTTTCGGCATAAGTTGATACCGCAAGGAACTGCGGTTTTTCGCAAGATCGCCCTTTTGCAATGCGCACCAGCCAGTTCTACACTGCGTGCCGTTCTTCCTCATTCTCATTTATGCCAAAGACCAAACTCCTTACCTTAGTTCTCGTTGTCGCACTCGCAGTGCTCGCTTTCGTGAACTACACGAAGCGTGTGCAGCTAGCTATGGAGCTGAAGAAGCTCTCCGTACAAATGGAGCAACTCCAGACAGGCAATAACCCAGAGAGCATTGCACAGGCTCGCGCCATCATCGACAAGGTGAAGGCACACATCGACATCGACACAACGATCGAGCCAACGGTTGCAACCATCGTCGACGTTGAAGCTCTCCGCAAGAACAATGAGTTCTACGCTAAGGCGAAGAACGGTGACAACCTCATCGTTACCCCAACGCGTGCTATCCTCTACGATCCAGACCGAGACATGATCTTGGACGTTGTTCCAGTGCAACTGGAGGCTCCAGCACCAGCAGCGAAGAAATAACTTTTCTTTCAGTACACAATAAGGCGGCTCACAATGCCGCCTTTTTTTATGCCCAAGCGTTGTTCCAACATACAAAGGAGAGTAGAATCACTGTCCAATGCCGCCTGCAGGATTTCTCCCACCACGTCGACGACAAAATCAGTTTCTTTCCGTGTTACTGCTCATTTTCCTGATCCTGAGCTCGGTGTATTACATGACCGCTCCAGAGCGCTCTGAGGATGAAAAACTCCTTTCTGCACCAGAGGTACCTATTAGCCAGATTACTCAAGCGTATGAGAAACGCGTTCTCTCCGAGATTATCATTCGTGGCAGCAATGTCTTTGCCAAATACAACGCATCGACATCCGCATCTGGCACCTACATTCAGTCGTACAAAGAAGTTGCAGATAGTATTGCCACCCTTGGCTGGAACGACCCGAAGAATGCGACTATTGTTCGCATCGATAACATTGAGCTGAAAAATTTCTTCAAGGCTCACCTCGGAGATTTTCTTTTTCTCGTCTTGCTCGTTGCTATTGGTATGTGGGTGTTTCGTTCTATCGCTCGGAGCCAGAGCACTGCGCTCTCATTTGGAAAGTCTCGCGCTCGTATTGCCGATGCGCGCGAGGTGAAAACAACATTTAAGGACGTCGCTGGATGCGATGAGGCCAAGACTGATCTCCAGGAAATCGTGGACTTTCTCAAGAACCCAAAGAAGTACACGACGATTGGTGCCAAGATTCCACGTGGGGCGCTCCTCGTTGGTGCACCAGGAACAGGTAAAACACTTCTCGCACGGGCAGTCGCAGGGGAGGCAGGTGTGCCATTCTTCTCCATCTCTGGTTCCGAATTCGTTGAAATGTTCGTCGGTGTGGGTGCCAGCCGTGTTCGCGATTTATTCTTGCGCGCCAAGCGCAACGCTCCGTGCATCATCTTCATCGATGAAATTGATGCCGTTGGTCGTCAGCGTGGCGGTGCTGGGTTCGGCGGTGGTCACGACGAACGCGAGCAGACCTTGAACCAAATTCTCACCGAGATGGACGGCTTCGATAAGGAAACGAACGTGATTGTGATGGCTGCGACAAACCGTCCAGACGTATTGGACAGTGCTCTCCTGCGTCCAGGACGTTTCGATCGCCGAGTATTTATCGACAAGCCAGACCTCCTGGCTCGTGAGCAGATTTTGGAAGTGCACACACGCAATAAGAAGATGGCGAAAGAGATCGATCTTCACACGATTGCCAAGCAGACCGTTGGCCTCGCTGGTGCTGACCTCGAAAACATCATGAACGAAGCCGCCATCTTTGCCGCTCGTCGTGGTGCCAAGACGGTTCAGCAGCAAGACATTGTCGATGCAGTAGAGAAGGTTGCTCTTGGAGCTGAGAAACGCTCGCGTAAGCTCTCCGAGAAGGAGAAGAGCATTACTGCGTACCACGAGGTCGGTCACGCGATCGTGGGGCATTTGTGCAAGGAATCTGACCCACTCCATAAGATCAGCATCGTGTCTCGTGGCTTTGCTCTCGGTGTCACATGGTTCTTGCCAAAGGAAGATCAGTACACAACCACCAAGCAGAAGTTCTTGGATGAAATCTGTGGACTCCTCGGTGGCCGTGCAGCAGAAGAGTTGGTGTTCAACGAGATCACAACCGGTGCAAGCAACGATATCGAGAAGGCATCGGCCATCGCTCGTAATATGGCAACTCGCTACGGTATGGACGAAGATGAGCTTGGCCTCGTGTCCTACGGCGAGAAGCAAGGATCGGCATATTTGGGTGTCGACATGGGCACCTCTCGCAACTACTCGGAAGAAGTCGCAAAGAAGATCGATGCCTTCACCAAGCGCACAATCGCCGCTGAGTACGAGCGTGCCAAGGGCTTTATCAAAGCGCACCGCGGCAAGCTCGATGAACTCGTCGAGAAGCTTCTCAAGGTCGAGACAATGTCGTTTGAAGAATTCGTGGAGATCTTCGACGGCAAGAAAGCAGCGAAGTCGAAGAAAGAATAGAATAAGAGTGTTACTCTATACTGTGTTCAGTAGTCATTCCGCCAAACCTCTATGCCAATGAAAGGTCAGATTCTCGAGTGTGAAATGGGCGAAGCCATGGAAATGTTACGCGGAAATTCTGAGACCGGACGTCGTATTTTTGTTCCGGATGCGAATAACCTGGCGATCACTCCATGGGGGAGCGAGGTATTTGCTATCGAAGGGTATATTCCTGATGAGTTTCATAGAAAGATTGATGATGTAGAAGTGCCCGATGAGCTCATTGATAGAGCTCGAGAATATGTGAGAGCACAGTTGGAGCTTCGTGCTTTGAACGATATGGCGACTCGATTAGTCGACTACTAGACATGAAAGTCAGAAACCCTAATGCGTGAGGATCTCAATCGATGACTCTTTGCCTGCTTTGATACGAGCAGTGCCGCCAATTGGGAATGTAATCATTGGCTGTGTGTGGCCAAAATCAACATTGGCGATGATTGGCATATTGCCGAGCTCGCTGTGGTTCTCGAGAAGGGTGCGAAGCAGCTCGTTGGTCATTGGAGGCATGCCGTTCGCTGCGTTTTTCTCAAATCGACCAATCACGAGACCTCGCACACCTTTGAAGTCGGGCAAATGAATGAGTGACTGCAGATTGCGGTCGAATGTTCCGGCTGACGATTCGAAATCGTCTTCTAAAAACAAGATCGAATCCTTGAGAGATGGCATATACTTCGTGCCCTGGAGAAGATTAAGTGTGCACAAATTTCCACCAATGATCGTGCCCTCAGCTTCACCATGCCCCAATGTCCACCAGCCTTCATTCGGTTCAAAATCCAACACTTGATGATCGGGCTTAAAACGATCGTTCGTCCACGATACGGATGGTTTCACGGAAATCGGTTGATCCTGCATCAGGCACTGCTTGAACGCGTCGTGTGTGTATCGCAGCTGTTCACCCAATGCGAATTGGGAGAAGTTCGGCCCCGAATATCCCACGAGTCCTGTCTGCGCGTAGATGGCATTACTCAGAACAGTGATATCAGAAAATCCGCAGAGAATTTTTGGATTCTTTCTGATGAGATCGTAATCAATCTTGTCCAGAAGCTGATTCGCATTCCATCCGCCTCGGACAGCAATGATCGCCTTCACCGTAGAGTCCGAAAATGCATCGGTCAGATCGGCAATGCGATTTTTCGCTGTCGTTGAAGAAGCGGAATCAAGCTCACGAATGTGTTTTCCTTCACTCACGGTACAGCCAATTTTTCCAAACCATTGCTTTGCACACTCAAGAAATTCGCCCTGAAGCCATGGGATTGAGGCCAGAGAGCACGATGGTGCAATGATGCGTACGTCATCGCCCGGCTTGAGTTTAGGAGGGATAATCATGCGTTTGGAGCGTATTGAAGACGAGCTTACCACTTCCGGGCTCATACTTTATACTGCATTCATGCAGCCTCTGTCCCCACTCGACGGCCGTTACGCATCCACTGTCGATGCGCTCCGGCCTTTCTTCACCGAAGACGCCCTGATGCGCGCACGCATCTTTGTAGAAGTGTGTTACTTCGTCGCACTCTCGGAAGAGAAGGGGATTCCAGAATTGAAGCCACTGAGCGATAGTCAGAAGAAGTCGCTTCAGGACATCGTCGACAACTTCGATGCTGAGGAAGCGACAAAAATTCGCGCGATCGAATCTATCACCAAGCACGATGTAAAAGCTGTGGAGTACTACCTCCGCAAGCACTTGGAGAAGATGAAGCTGAAGACAGAATTCGTGCACTTCTCACTCACGAGCGAGGATGTGAACAACTTGGCGTACGGTGTGCTCATCTCCGATGCGATTCGTCAGGTATTGAAGCCAGAACTCATTTCGACGATCGCAGAAATCAAACGCATCGCGAGTCCGAACATGAAGCGCGGCATGCTCTCCCTCACACATGGCCAGCCTGCAACGCCAACCACTCTCGGCAAGGAGATGATGGTGTTCGTGGAACGCTTGGAACGTCAGCGCGGTCAGCTCGCTACGTTCAAGATGAACGGTAAATTTGGTGGTGCTGTCGGTAACTACATGGCGCACCGTGCAGCGTATCCAAAGGTCAATTGGGAGGCATTTGGACGCAAATTCATGAAGTCTCTGAAGCTCGATCCTCTCACGTACACAACGCAGATCAACCCACACGATGATGTGGCCGAACTCAGTCATCTCTTCGTTCGTATCAATACAATTCTCTTGGATATGTCTCGCGACATTTGGTCGTACATTTCGCGCGGCATCTTCAAGCAGCAGGTTGTGAAGAACGAAGTCGGTTCCTCGACGATGCCGCACAAAGTGAACCCGATCGATTTCGAAAATGCAGAAGGCAATTTGGGTCTTTCCTCTGCACTCTTCGATCATTTCGCTCTTAAGTTGCCTGTGAGCCGTCTCCAGCGCGACCTTAGCGATTCCACCGTACAGCGAAACATAGGAGTCGCGTTCGGTTACCACCTCCTTGCACTGCACGCACTTCGTCGCGGGCTCAAGAAGTTACTTGTCGACAAAGAAGTATTGGCGCACGAACTCGCGATGCATCCAGAGGTATTGGGCGAAGCGATCCAAACGGTCATGCGCAAAAATGGACATCACGATGCGTACGAACAAATGAAGGAATTGTCGCGCGGAAAACAGATCACGCTGGAGGCACTTCGCACGTTTGTATCGAACTTGGAAATCGATGGTGAGGACAAACGACGCCTCCTCCAGATGCTGAAGTAAATAGCACTGCATCCTGGAGCAAAATTACTGTCAATCCAATGCGTAATTTTTGGCTTATAGTAGCCGTTAATACAACATCATTTTTCGCTGATTTTTCTTGATTTCCCACCCCCTCGGGCGTAGAGTGTTCAAGTTACATAAATTGTTGTATAAATCATCTTTTCGATCGACATTTAGCGTTTGTTCTCTCCCCCTATGGAGCAGTCGCTCACTCTCGAGACCTTGAGTCCGATCGATACAAACAACAGTTCCGATGAACCTCCCGGGTACCGGGTGGCGACAGGAGACACTGGACTTTCCATGCGCGAACTCACATTTCGTGTTGATGGCCTACGCACAGCCGTCCTTGCTCGTCGTCCCACATGTAAGCAAATCCTCGATCGTTTCGGTCATGAATCTGTGTATCAGTACGTGCGGCGCTGCACGACCGAGAAGCAACACACGCCAGACCTGCGTCGTCAGGAAGAATTTTTAGAAGCGTTCTATCAAGAAGTAGAGGAGAAGCTCGACCGCACGGTGGCGAAGAGTGCGACAGCACAACTCCGAAAGTACTACACAGCGTCTACCATGGATCACAGCAGCCCCATTTGTCATCCGTGGGCGTTTCACTTCGATCTTGCTGCAGCGAGCGTCTACCGCGCCGATCCAGACCCAATCCTCAAGAACATCATCACGCTCGCGTTCTCCAATGTCTCACTCAATAACTTTGCATTCCCACGTGGATTCTCATTCCACTCGCATCACAAGGGCGCGATGCACACGCATCGCCATGCATTCTTCGTGAGCAAGTACAGCCGTTGTTCGGTTTTCAATCTGCAGCCGTACACTGCGGAAGACATCGAGCGCATCAACGTTCGTATTCATGCCGATGTGCAGAGTGGCGAAATGCCTGCGGTTCTCGAATCCAAAATGAAAGACATTGTGCAGTCGATTTACGCACGTCCGGATGTACTTGCCTGCACGTCCTACGCCGATCAGCTCGCGAAGACGAACTTCCATCTGTGGCGACGTCTGAATGCATCCGTACGCGGAAAGCAGATCGATCTTGTCTATCTCCAGCAAGAGTCCCTCGTCACACGACTGCTTCTTAAGCATCACCTCACGAAAGACACGGCCATCAATCGTTTCATCTTCGATCTTGCGGATGAGTCTGTTGCGACTCGCTGTTTCGATGGCGTGCACGATGCGTTCTCTATGGCAAAAAAACGTGGCACGTATTTATTCTGGGCGCTGTGCCCCAAGGGCAAGCAACGCATTCAGCTCTGGAAGAAGGGGAATGCGCTCGTGTCCGATTGTGGCGCGTACAACATCCCACTTACACCGGAATCCATCGCAACGTACTTAAAGAATCACGAGCTCATCCCAAGCACGCTTCTCTCACTGTGCATTCTGTCGTTCTACTACGGTCTCCACTGCTTGGGTGGCTTGGGACAGGTGACGTATCTCCCAGAGATGAAAGCGGCGTATTTGAAGATGATGCAGGAAATCGGCGATGGTGCCGCTCCTCATAACTGTGCCCCGCTCGACACGCAAAACTTAGGCGGAGAAATGGCGACAGCGTTCGTGGAATCTCCAACCGGCAATGTAGTTCCTGCAACGCTTTTCGACTTCCTTCTGTATGGCCAGGGCAGCTCTATGGTCGAACGTGCCTCAGCGATGCTCCAAGACACAACGCTCAGCACCGCACTGATGTCCACGATGCCGGACGATTACCCAATGCTCTACTCCACGGAAGAACGTGACCCAAAGATTCATGCAACGACCGCGGCTCACATCGCTCGTGTACTGAAAGAGAGAGGGCAGATTCAGGCCTGTGGTTCCATGGAAGAGGAGATTAGCCTCCGTCCGATCCACATCCCTGTTCCGACACGCTTCCCACGTCTAGCGCCAGTTCTCTCTCGTAATACTTTGAAGGTGGCATAGTGCCTATGCATCTTTGGGTGTTATGCGGCCCCCACGACGTATCGTTTTCGTACATGTTGTACCAGGCGCTGCTCCGTTTTTTCTCGGACGTTCTGTCGCTTGGAATTTTTTTGTATTTGATCTGCCAATGCTCGTGAAATGTGCCACATGAGAACAGGCGGAATCGCGTTTCCTATTTGCCTGTATGCTTGAAATTCAGAGACTGGAAACACAAATGAATCAGGAAATGATTGAATACGTGCGGCCTCTCGTGGTGTAAATCTTCGGTATCGCTCCTTTTTTGCATCGACGAGGAGAACAGGATCTCTGGAATTAATGCTCACTTTCGCGAGGTGTGATGTGATCGTGAGACATGGTTCCGAGAGGTTTTGCCATAGTCCACGCTTCATGTTTTTCTTCGCGTTTTTCATTCCACGAACCGCCTTGTCAGAAAAAAAGTATTTCGGATCCTCTGGCACGACATTGTGAATGACGCTTCCTAAGCCATTCCAAGCGTGTGTTCCCGCAGCCCTGTTTTCAGAGTGTGTTGGCGTAGGGAAGTCAAAAGCGAACCCCAAATCCTTCCGTATTCCCACCATAAAAACTCGTTGTCTTTTTTGAGGCACACCAAAGTCGGCGGCATTGATCAGCTGATACCGTACTACGTACCCACACCTTTCAAATTCGGAAATGATACTCCGAAAAATGGCTCCTTTCCTGAGCACGAGCATCCCTTTCACGTTCTCGGCGATAAATGCGGCTGGTTGCTTCTCTCTCAAAAAATGTGCCATTTTTTTATAGAGCTGACCTCGGTCGTCCGTCGGATTTTTTGTTGGATTCACTGTACTAAACGATTGGCACGGAAATCCTCCAACAACGATATCGACGCTAGGGATTGTGTTAGTCGGAACAGATTGGATGTCGGAGCAGATGGCTTGCTGCTCAAAATTGGCATTGAATGTATCGATAGCGTACTTGTCGTTATCGATGGCACACGCGATATCGAATGGGAGCTGATCGTATTGCTTTCCGAGAAACTCAAAACCTCCAATCATGCCGAGATCGGATCCGCCGCAGCCAGAGAAGAGGGAAAGAACTTTATACATCGGAAAGATCTGCGAATGTGCCAGAGCCTTCCTTCAGAAAGACACGGAATTCTAGTGGCTCCTTGAATACGGTGCCCTCTGCCTCCTTCTGTACCGGATTTTTCACAATAAAAATACGTGTCTCTGAAGACGTCAGAAATACTCTGTAAATATAGTAGTTGTCTTTATAGTTTTTTGCTGCCGCCCATTCATTACTGCTCATCGGGAAAAAGGAAATGATTTTTTCATTGCTTGGCACAAATATTCTCTTGGTGGTTTTCACCTCGATCAGTTTCCGCACATCAATATCGTCACAGTCGAAAGACTGTATATCGAAGCCAAGACTCGTATCGTTGGACACTCGTCGCACGAGAGACGCTTTATCCGGTCTTACCTTGGCAACTTTTGCTCGTTCGTACTTCAGTACAGCCATTTCTCCGAGGTCTCCAATGTCTTTCAATGATCCTTCTACAGGCGTGGCGTATGCAGGAACTTCCTCCGCGGATTCAGCTTTTTCCACTATGGTTTGGAGCGATGCAGCTGTTGCTGAAAATGCTCTCTCTTCTTCCTCTGAGACAGTGTCGAACCATGTGATCCATTCTTTTTTCATTTCTTTTCTCACGACTGTCGAATCAACGTAGTTCTGTGGTATCTCGAAAAATTCATGGCTGGATTGAATGTAATCGATAGAGTCACTTTCTTGCAGATTCAACGAAAAATGACTCTCATTGTCTTCCGCCTTCAGCAAGCCCGCTAAGGTCATGTATCCCAAAAATTCTCTGCCATGCTGGGATATCTTGCTTCCGCCTTCAAATTGGACACCACTTTCTCGTAGGTGGATCAGCTCCTTCAGTACCTGGGAATGCGTTCGTTGACCTGTGGTGACTCGTAGATCATTGAAGACAAGGTTCGATACCTCGTTTCCACTGACAGAAAAACTGTTGCCGAATTTTGCCACTCCTTCGCGCATCATGTGCAAGATGAATGCAGCAGGCTTAAAGCGGACGCCGTGCTGGATGTGCTTGATAGTCTCCTGAGACTTATTGATACAGTTTGGAAATTGAAATTTATGACAGAATGTTTTGAAGAAAAACGTGAAATCCTGCGTCTTGTTGAGCTGCTGCACGCGACGGCTCGGCTCTACTCTCTCGTCCTCATCTATGAGAATGAGGCCCAGGAGCGTTGCCATTTCCGTGCGGTGGTTTTGTATCGTTTTCTTGGCGCTGTCATTGAGGTCCCCATACTCTGTGTCGAACTTTTCTGTAAATTCCTTCACCTTCAGATGTGCATGCCTTTCGATGAGTTGAGCAAAGATCGCTAAATCATCTTCCAGATGCCTCATGATCCGACCTCGCGGGAAGGCGCATCGTAGGAAGAATGCCTCTGGTGTTTGGTAGACACGACTCATATCACATGTATCTCAGAAGACGTTCTGCAAGGAGATTCCCTAGCAAAGGGGGAACGGCATTTCCCACCTGCTTCAGCTTACTCGTTTTATTGCCAATGAAGATAAAATCATCGGGAAACGATTGTAGTCGCGCAGACTCTCTGGCTGTTGGCACTCGGTTGTACTTGTAGTGAAAGTGATGAAAATGGCCGGTGTCGATGGTGTAACTGGGTTTCTTGCTGTTGAATCTCGTCCACGCAATATTCACTTTCCTCGTGGATTGCAGTTTCTTTGGCAGAGATCTGAAATTTCCTCCGTCTGGAACCATCGCGATGATCCGCTTCGTTTCTTCTGCGTGGTTCGTGATTTCATGATTGAAGACTCCGCTCGAGTTCTTCCGCATCATTTTTTGATACTCCGTTTGCGCGGCATGGGGATAATTCCCACCCTCTGCGACGCTGTCGCTCGGCAGATCGCCAATTGCTTCCTCGCATGTGACGAGAGGGGCGAGATTCTCCCCATGCGTTGGCTCTGGAAATTCAAATTCACGACCATTCAGCAAGCCCACGAATACCACTCGTCGCCTGTTTTGAGGCAAGCCGTACGCAGAGCCTAAGAGGACCTTGTACGTTGTTTTGTACCCCATCTTTTCAAAGTCGCTGAGGATGGCATCCTTAATGGTTCCATTCGACATAGAGATGAGATTCGGCACATTTTCCATCACAAATGCTTTCGGCTTAAAGAACTCCACAAATCGGACGAAGGACTTGTACAAACCGTTTCTCGGGTCTGTCGCATCTCTTTTTCCTGCGATAGAAAATCCTTGGCATGGCGGACCTCCAATAATGACGTCAACCTTAGAGAGAGCGTACTGCTTCGCAATATCGGCGGGATTGATTTTCTCAAGATCCGATAAGCATGTTTTGGACGTATGGTGATTGAGTAGAAAAGTGTCTAGCGCCTCTTTCCAGTGATCTATGCCGAGCAGCACGTCGTATTTTCCTGTTTGCATGAAGCCGTACGACAAGCCTCCACACCCACAGAATAAGTCGATCACGGTGTGCCCAACGCCCACTTTTTTTCCAAGACTGTTGGACCTCACAAAATCTGCTAGATCACTCCTGAGAACTCGGTACTCTTTCCCAAATTGATACGCCGGTATCTTCATGCTCTTGATGTATTCGTAAATCGTACGTTTTTTCAGACGCAAAATCCGTGCCAAATCGTCTGTCGTGAGAAAGTCCTCAAACGTCAATTCTTTAGCCTCTGGAGTACGAATGATTGTAGGCATGGAGCTGAATGAATAGTGCAGTATTGTTCAGTTTTTTCCGATTGCAGAAAAATGCAAACCTTTGTTTTGTACCCCAGTACCACGTGAATTGGCTCTAGGGGTTGCTTAAAAGACGTGCATGGCTGACTTGCTCCTGGTACACTTGCGCGGCTCCCAGCCAGCATTTACCCTGGGAACTCGTTCATTGTCGAGAATCGATGCCCAGGTGGCGAAATGGCAGACGCACTACCTTGAGGTGGTAGCGACCGCAAGGTCATGGAGGTTCAAGTCCTCTCCTGGGCACCATTTTTTACTTCTGATGGCAATCATGAAGTTCACGTTTGTCATGATCGTGCGAGGCGGAGCAGGGTGCTCTTCTCATTGGATCAGCCAAAACATTTGGAATAAGGTATAGAATAGTATTCAGTTTTTCACCAATCTATGGCTATTTTTTCAATCACGTCAGAAGAAGGTGCAAGGTTACTACTAGAAAAGAAAATTGTTATACAGAAAGAACCACTTGAAGATCTCAAAGGCAAAATGGTGGAACTAGAAGTATCCGGTCTTCTCGAGGGTACATTGAGAGCGGTTGTCGAAACGATAGGTGAGCCCGATGAACACGGCATGACTCCGATGACTGTCTCACTGAGTGATCGTCAACATGATAATTATTGACGTCCAAATCCTGAACAAGAATACGTAGCCTATTTCTTCTGTAGCTCGTTCCGGATTTCCATCAGGAGCTTTTCGGTGAGCGTGAGCTCCGGCGCCTTTGGGCTGGCTGGCTCTGGCTTACGGTGCAGCTTATTGATCTGCTTTACCATGATGAAAATACAGAACGCGACGATGACGAAGTCGACGACAGACTGAAGGAACGCGCCGTACTTAATGACTGAGCTTCCGATGCTGAACGAGAGAGTGGAGAAGTCGACTTTGCCGAGCAGAACTCCAAACAGCGGCATGATGACATCGTTCACGAGTGATGTGACGATTTTTCCGAATGCACCACCAATGATGACACCCACTGCGAGGTCGACAACGTTACCTTTCATTGCGAACGCTTTGAATTCTTTGACGATGGACATAGGAAGGGGGAAGAAAGGATGGCTGGAAGTATAGCAGAAAGGCCTTAGGCCGTCTTTCCTTTAATGTACTGGTCGCTACGGAATGTCATTGCAAGGTACAGCTTCGCATCATCCGTAAACTCCGCATTTTTTCGTAAATCTTGTGGCAGCCAGAGGCGTGTCACTTCTGAGCAGTCCATCGCGCCGTCGAAGCCGTTATTTTTATTTTGCACGACACCGTTTTTGAGGAGCTTAAATGTCCAATGCAGATGCGGGCCAGTGCACATGCCAGTCTGTCCGCTCAGACCAATCGGATCGCCTTGGCTAATCCACTGACCACTAGAGACAGTCACGCTAGAGAGGTGTGCGAGGAGACTGCGACGCTTGCCATCATCAATCGTCACCGAAATGCCGTAGCCTTTCGTACCTTCGTCTTTCACCGTGATGGTGCCATCGTGTGGTGCGTAGATCGTGGTACCCACGGCACAGCCGAAATCTAGGCCATTGTGGCCATCGTAGCCAAATTGTGCGTACACGTCGGGATTCTGGCCAAAACCTTGGGTAATGAGCGGAGTTCCTGGGATGGGGGAGAAGATCATGGGAGAGCGGTGAGCGAAAAGCGGATAGCGCGTAGAAATAGTACCCTCCGCTCGTCGCTAAACGCTACTCGCTCGCTGATTTCAGGATTCCATCTACCTGGTAAGCTATGTCACATGATTGAACTACAACGAAAACTCTTAGGCGACCATGTGCGCAATCACGCGTTTGCAGATGCACTGAAGAAGGTCATCAAGCCAGGCATGACCGTGCTCGATCTTGGTTCTGGTACAGGCTTCCTTGGCTTCCTTGCCTCGCGTCTGGGCGCCAAGCATGTCACGTTTGTGGAGAGTGGCGAGATTTTGGAAGCGAGTAAGAAATTGGCGAAGCGAAATAAAATTTCCAACTGTACTTTCATTAACAAGCATTCCACGGAGGTCAAAGATCTTCCGAAGGTCGATATCTTGATCTCAGAAATTCTCGGCAACTACGCGCTGGAGGAAAATATGATTGAGTCCATCGAAGATGCGAAGCGCTTCCTCAAGCCAAATGGCATCATCATTCCCGGTGTCGTTCGTCAGTACGCAGCGCCTGTGATATCCAAAGAATTCGCGAAAGACATCGATGTCTGGAATGACGTCGGGTTTGATTTGTCATTCGATGAAGCGCGCGAGATCGGGCAGAACAACATGTACGTGAAAACAATTTCAGTGAATGCACTCATGAAGAAGGGTGAGAAGGAGTGGGACAGCATCGATTTCTCCAAGAAAAATCAGAGCGTTCGCACCAAAACCATCAGTTGGACAGTAGAGAGCACACAGTCCATTCATGGCTTTGCGCTGTGGTGGGAGGCCGATTTAGTTGCTGGCATTACGCTCTCCACAAGTCCACACGAAAAACCAACGCACTGGGAGCAGATTTTCTTGCCCTTGCTTCGGTCGATCAATGTTCAGAAAGGCGACACACTCTCACTCACGCTGACATCCGACACGCGTTGGAAGACCAAGATCAATCTGTCCTGGACAGTGCAGCACATCGATACGAATGGCGTCACCGTCGACGAGCAATCGATGGATATGCGAAAGGGGTTTATTAGCTAGCCTTCATAGCAAGGAAGACTTCCGGATCACGTGCTTCTGTATTGTAATCCTCGAGGATTGGTTGAAGTGATGGAGGGAGCTGGGTGTAGCTTTGCGAGAGGCGTCCCATATTTTGGAAGGCGTTGTGCCTTTGGAAGAGTCCAATAGCACCAGGATCTTTGCTGAGAGCATAGACATTTTTCTGGTGCTTGAACTCTGGAATCTGATCGAGGAGCATGCGCCCAATGCCGTGGCCTTCCGTCCCTGCCCAGAATGCACAGAGCTCTGTCCATGCGTCGTTTTTGTCGACGAAGGAAGCCCCTCCAATAGGCGATTTGTCGATGCGCAGCAACAAATGAGCCTCTCGCATTGCATCAACTTCGTTCGGTGTGCGATTGCGGAATTTCCCCTGCTGTACTTGGTGATCGTACATCGCGTCGAAGATCGGAAGTTCGTGCTGCTGAATTGTTCCCATTGTCAGTTTCGATCGATCAATTGCGAGTGTGCCGTCTCCCATCCAAGATGAAAGTTCTGTGACAAGTTTTCGTGCATCTGTGATTGTTGCTTTGGGCATGATGTTGAGTGCTTCCAGGACGAGAGCAAGTTCTGCTCGTGTTCTCTGCGTCAGTGGCGCTACACACTGTCCTCCATTTAAAATCGCTCGGATTTTTTCCTGTGTGAGAAGGGGAATGCTCATGCCATTTGTGTCGTTGATCCCACCACTCTTACTGAGAACGAGGAGGCGTTTTTCTGCATCATCTGTCAGTAATGCCTGTACCTCTCGGTTTGCTGCTCGTAAATCACTGGAATGGTGTGGAACGAGTAGCGTGTCGAATTGCATGTCCCACTCGGCACGGAGTGTGTCGAGCAGAAAGGCAGACGCATCCAGCTGCTCTACATCGCCGAGTACCACGAGCCTCTCTCCGTGATGGATTTGGCTGTACGCTTCTGCCTGCTTATCAAGAGTCTGTAGGTTCATGGGATAAGAAAAAGCTCCTTCCTGGTGCGTCCAGGAGGAGAGAGTGTAGCTTGAGTTTCTTCATAGCAACTCTACCTCGCTGACGCGGGCTCCTGACGGACCGAAGTTGGTCGTGGAAGTTGCACGGGCGAAAGTGTAAGGCAACGTGACTGCACGTCAACTATTTTCTCGAGGCACGAAGCATCGTGCTTCCCCTCATAAAAATAGGCTGAGTTTCAGGATCTGAAATTACCCACACATTTTTCGAAATTCTGCTTCATCGATCATCGGAATATTCAGTGCTTTAGCATCATCGTATTTACTTCCTGCATCGGCTCCAAGCAGCAAATAGGATGTTTTCTTGCTGACAGATCCGCTCACTTTTCCGCCTCGATCTTTAATCATTGTCTTCGCATCTTCGCGTCCTAAACTCGGGAGCGTTCCAGTGATGACAAATGTTTTTCCGGTGAAAATTTGTTTCACGGTCGAGACTTCTGGAAGGACACATTTCACTCCGCCATTCTCCATCTTGTGGAGCATCTGCCGGTTCGTTTCATCTGTTGTCCACTGAGCGAGTGATTCCACAACAGCCTCACCAATACCATCGATAGTAAAAAATTCCTCAGGTGTTGTTTTGGCTAGTACATGTCCCACGTCTACTGGCGAAATGGGTGCATTTCCACCACGCGGATGCCAAGCGATGCGGCGCCCCAGCAGTTCTGCCGTCTCGCGTCCGACATGTCGAATGCCAAGTGCGAAGAGGAATCGTTCGATCGGAATTATTCGCGCCTTCTCGATCGCATTCAGAAGATTTTCGGTCTTCTTCTCTTTGAAGAGCGGCAGTTGCATCAGTTCTGGCTCCGTGAGGAAGAAGATGTCACCTGGATCACTCACGAGACCTGCAGCGATCACCGCATCGACAGTTTCAATACCCATTCCTTCGATATTCATCGCATAACGAGACGCAAAATGTTCGATACGTTCGCGGCGTACGCCTTGGCAATTCTGATTCGGACAACGATGCACCGCTTCGCCCTCTGGACGTACAAGTGCTGTGCCGCAGCTGGGACAGTTCTTTGGGTAATGGAAGGGGGTTGCCGACTTTGGCCGTAGATTTTCGATGACTTCCATTACTTCCGGGATGATGTCGCCAGCTTTTCGCACAATAACTGTGTCACCGATGTGAATGCCGAGACGAAGAATTTCATCTTCATTATGGAGTGTGGCGCGCGTCACCGTCGTTCCCGCGAGCTGAACAGGGGAGAGGTGCGCAACAGGCGTGATGGCGCCTGTGCGGCCAACCTGGAGCTCAATATCCAATATCTGTGCCGATGCCTGCTCCGCTTCGAATTTGAAGGCGCGTGCGTAGCGCGGAGCTTTCGCAGTCGATCCCAAGTCTTTCTGCGCACGTCGATCATTGATCTTTAGTACGATGCCGTCGATGTCGTACGCCAAATCATCGCGCTTCTTTCCAACTGCGGTGTAGAGCTTCTCTACTTCTTTGAGCGATGTGAACACGTGCCTATCGCTCTCTGTCGGGAAATTACAATCGGTCAGAAAATCCATCAACTCACTCTGTGTCTTGATACCGAGTGCGTCGACGTTTGCGGCGTCCAGCGCATAGCAGGACATTTTCAGCGCTCGTCCTGCGGCCACTGCTGGGTCGAGCTGGCGCACTGTACCCGCGGCAGCATTGCGTGGATTTGCGAACTGTTCAGCCTCTGGAAGACCCTTATTGATTTTCTTCAGTGTCGATTTTTCCAAATATACTTCGCCACCGATTTCCAAAAATTTTGGCAGTGGTTGTACCGATGCATACTTCTTTGGAAGATGAATGATGAGCGGAAGATCATCGATGGTTCGAACGGTGTGTGTGACATCTTCTCCTTCTATTCCATTTCCGCGAGTGACGGCTCTGAGAAATTTGTACGTGTCACCACTCACATGTTCGTAGACGAGTGACATGTTGAGTCCGTCGATTTTCAGCTCGGTTTCGTACTCAAATTCAGCATCCATGCGTCCAAGCGCACGACGCATCTGATCTACCCAATCTTCCAAATCTGCCATGCTGAAGGCATCCTGGAGCGATTCCTTTGGGTGAATATGCTTCACTTTCGGCAGTCTTCCATCGAGCGCTGCGCCCACACGTTGTGTGGGGGAATCGGATGTGATGAGGTCAGGAAATTGCGTCTCAAGCTGAATGAGCTCTTTCTTCAAGCTGTCGCGTACTTCTTCTGGAACGAGTGACTTGTTTTCAGTGAAGTACGCACGATTCAAGCGCCAGATTTCCGCCTTCAGTTTCTCGATCCGCTCTTTGGCTTTCGCTTTTTCCATACGCTGATTGTACCAAGTGATTCGTGGATTGGCTTGCGGTGTATGACCTGATTGTCCAACTGCCACTCTCCAATCCCTGTACGTGTTGTCAATTGCAAAGTATTCGGATCTGGCGAGTATATCGCACGAAGATGCCGTCCGTTCTAGATCTCCGCAGGCAAGTCGATGCACTCGATCGTCAGGTCGTAGAACTGCTCGCACGTCGCAATGTGCTTGTGAAGCAAATCACAAGCCAACTGGATGAAGACGAACCAGACAAAGCTCGTGAGGCGCAGGTGCTTAGCAACTGGCTCGAAGAAGGTTTTGATTACGACCTGGATGAGGCAAGCCTGGAAAAGGTGAGCCGCGCCGTTATGGATATGGGTCGTAAAGCTAAGGATAACTAGTCATTCACGAAAGGAAACCTTGTGGGCTCCCAATGACAAGCACTTGAGCGAAGCGAAAGGCTTGGCATGCAGTCCTTTAGGATTTCCTCTCGTGGACACTCCTTCCCTTCAATGTGGTGCCTCAGGCAGGCAAAGCTTGCCTTCGCATGTTTTTGGCTGTGCTCTTCTAAAAAAGCCTATTTTCTGATATACTAATACGATGCCCTCACCGAACCTCTGGCAGGCTGCGATCCAAAAAAATGCTTCCGACATCCATGTTGTCGCTGGTCAGCCAATCATGTTTCGCATCGATGGAGTGCTACTTCCAGCCGATGGAAGTGCCATGAGTGACAAGCAAGTGACTGATTTGATGAAGACATTTTTGAACGATGTTCAGTTCAAGCGTTTCCAAGAAGAGCAGGATGTCGATTGCTCTCATGTACTCGAGGATGGCACTCGCTTCCGCATTAACTGCCACGTTGCGTCTGGTAAGCCAGCATTTGCTGCACGTGTGATTCCAAAGGAAATTCCAACATGTCAGGAGCTTATGATTCCTGACGTGGTTATGAACCTCGCTCGCACGCGTGATGGTCTCGTGCTCTTCACAGGCCCAACTGGCTCCGGAAAGTCGACATCGCTTGCTTCTATCTTGAGTGAGCTGACAAAGAGTGAGCCACTCAATGTCATCACGTTGGAAGATCCTATCGAATTTGAGCTTCCAAGTGGCAAGGGCTTGGTACAGCAGCGTGAGCTTGGAAGTGACTTCCAAAGTTTCCCAGATGGACTCAAGCACGTTCTCCGCCAAGACCCAGATGTGGTGATGGTGGGGGAAATGCGTGACCTTGAGACAATCGCCCTCGCACTCACTCTGGCTGAGACAGGTCACTTGGTGTTGGCCACGCTACACACGCCCAATGCCGCTCAGACGATCGATCGTATTGTGGATGTGTTCCCACCGCATCAGCAGATGCAGGTGCGTCTACAGCTGTCTCTATCGCTGAAGGCAGTGGTCGCTCAGCGACTTCTTCCGAAGAAGGGTGGTGGCCGTGTCGCAAACCGCGAGATCCTTCTGCAGAACCCAGCAGTGAGTAACATCATCCGCGAGAACCGTTTGGCAGAACTGAATTCCGTTCTCCAAACCAGCCAGTCGGAAGGCATGGTGACCTTTGACAAGGATTTGAAGAGATTGGTGAAGGAAGGGTTAGTGGAGGGGGAGTAGGTGAATTTTATTTACCCTTTGAGTGGGCAATATTTGCTTGTACCGGAATTCTAATAACTCCAAAAAGTAAAGTAGTGAGGTAGGAAATAAGTAAAAACAACCAGAAATATCCAACATATGTTGGTAGTGTCAGAGAGCAGACTTCCTGGTTTCCAACAAATCGAGTTATAAGTGTTTGGAAAAAGAAGTACGAACCTCTCGAGTCTCCGCAATCACCAATGTTTAATAGGGCAACTCCGATCTGAAGAGATAGGAGCAAAAAAAGCCATTGAGTGTTTACATAAAATACATCTTTTTTGGATGCTATTTTTTTTATAGATAGACTCACAGTGAAAATCACAAAGAGACCACACCACATCCAAAAGCCAAGGTATGAGATAAATACCCCCGTCCAACCTCCAGATGTAAAAACAAAAAGAATATGGGAAAAAACTGCATATATAAAAGCGCATAAACTTAGCCGATTTGCAGTAATGGCATTCATAAATTAAGGGAGAATTGAAATTTTTCTATTAACAAATTGTATGACTTTAGGGATTGCTTCTTCATCAATGGTGTCATGATAGAAGGAATTTCCGTAAATATCATAATCAATTTGTGATATCTCTCTGAGATTATCTGGCAAGTTAGACCCAATATTGAGAGGTGCTCCATGTAGATCAAATATTGAATTGGTTTGAGTCTGATACACGTTCAGCATTGCCTGTGTTCCCGCTGGCAAACGTGTTTCAGGAAGCCATGGAGCATTGCTAGCAACAGGATTTCTAACTGCATCAACGTATACCGTAGCGGCTATATTCAAATTCAAATTTGATTCATTAGTAATCCAATCTGCCACTGAATATGCTGCGCCACCACCCCAGCTGTAACCAATCAGTACAACATTTGTCAGATCAGGATTTGCATTGCATCGATCTTGAATTAATGCCTGGATATTAATTACCTGTGAGCGTGCCTCTAGGTGTGTATTTGCTCCAAATCCTCTTGTTCCTACAGATGGGTTTTCACCAGGACTAATCGGCCAAACTTCAGGATAACTTTCTCTTAACTTTGAAACTAAAAGATCGAAGTCGGGTGATTGTTCGTTTGGTGAAGTACTTTGATTTGGAAATTGGTTGGATCCGTAGATAACGATAATTATCGTATTTTTACTATTTGCTGCTTCAAGATTGTGATGTCGCATGACATCGTATGCATTCGGCACCCACTCAAAATTCGAGCTCGCCACCCACACATTTTCTTCGATAACGATTCCTGTAGATTGCGCTACGAATTCACGCGAAAGGCCGTTTGCTTTTGCATATGCCGAAAGCCTTTGCTGTGTGGTTCCAGTGCCCTCACTCTCCAAAATAAGCTGCATCGTACGAGCGTGAATTGCAGGATCTACCTGAGCCACCGAATTGTGATTGGGACCGGCGACCCACGTCCCATCAGTACTCTGGACAAAACCATGTGCAAGAAGCTGTTGCTCTCTTTGCTCACGATTGAGCAGCTGCCCCTCTGCTACCACTTGCGCTTGCATCGCTTCCCACTGCGTCTCATTGCACTGCA
>CAZNPE010000008.1:0-31690 GCA_964575275.1 uncultured Candidatus Peribacteria bacterium
GTCCTTGGCGGAACACAGACCAGGGAAGACCACCACCGACGTTGGTGGAGGAGGAAGAGCTACTCGACGAGGAACTCCCTGTCGTGAGCGCGCAATCATTGCTAATAGTGAAGTTCTGCTGGCTGCTTGTTGCTGTTTTAAACCCAGAATCGACTGCGGTGACATCCCAGTAGTACGTGTAGTTACTGTTACAGCCTCCTGCTGGCTTGAAATAGAAGTTTCTACTCTGGCCATTTGGCATCATGCGAGTGACATAGTTTGGTGAGTTCGTTTTGCCGCTCATGATGTTATGAAGCCCGCTACCTGTACCAATTCGTACTTGATATTGAAGGAGACGAGTAGAGGTGATGGAGTCCGAGCCGGAGCCCCAGGAAAGTCTGATAGTTGCACTGTCGAGTTCGAGTGATCCAATTTTATGTCCGCCATATTCTGCAAAGTACAGTGTTCCATCTGTGCCCTTTACAATCAGTGTTGGGGAACTTGCGGAAGTTGGAATGCTATACTGAGTAAATGTGCCGCTTGTTGTAATACTGCCAATTTTATTACTGTTGTTTCCTGTAAACCAAAGAGTATTGTTCGTTCCTACGATAATGCCAAATGGCGTGCTGTTTACAGTCGGAATTGTATATTCGGTAAATGTTCCGGTTGTTGTCACTTTTCCAATTGCATTGTTGTTGTCTTCCGTGAACCATAAATTATCGTCAGGCCCAGTCACAATGCCCAACGGTCGAGTGTTTGTAGAGGGAATAGTGTACTCAGTTACTGTGCCAGTTGTAGTAACTTTTGCGATTTTATTTCCAGTATATTCTGCCACCCACAAGTTACCATCTGGCCCACTTGTGATTCCGGCTGGATAGCCAGTTACTGAATATTCAGTGACAGTGCCGCTGGTTGTAATTTTTCCGACTTTTGACCTGCCAGGATCTGTATACCAAAGATTATCATCTGGTCCTGTGGTAATGAAGTATGGATCGGCTCCTGTTGCCAGAGAGTATTCAGTGAATGTCCCACTGGGGGTCATTTTACCGATGTTATTTCCGTCAGCTTCTGTAAACCAGATGTTGTTATCGGGTCCAATAGTAATTCCGTATGGCAAACTGCTAGCAGTCGGTATGGAAAACTCTGTAAAAGTTCCACTTGGTGTCATTTTGCCAATTTTGTTCGCGTCCTGCTCGGTGAACCAGATGTTACCATCATCGTCTATCGCAATTCCCCAAGGACCACTACTTGCGGTTATTGGAGTTCGTTCCACAAAAGTTGTTGCGTAACTGAAAATAGATGCACCAAAACCAGTACTCGGTGCAGTCGGACTCGTATTTGCAGTCGTCGCAGCTTGGTCACTCTTGTAATGGCGATTGACCTTGCCGCCAGCAGTACAGTCTGCATTGCCAGCGATGTAATCAAGATCGCCATCTGCATCGATATCGCCAATGGCAACAAAGTTCGTACAGTCAGACTCTTCCGTTGGAGTACCAGACTGAGTGAATGTTGCAGTTCCGCCATTCAACCAGAGTTCGTTGCCAGCATTCGTAGCAGCAGAATCGAATCCTGCGATGATGACATCAAAGTCGCTATCGTTATCCATATCTCCATATGCACCCATCTTCGCAGTATTGACGGTACCAAAAGTACTACTGGAACTAAAAGTTCCAGCACCATTGTTGAGGTACGGATGAAGCGTTCCAAGAGTTGATTCACCCATCATAAGATCGATGTCTCCATCCTGATCCAGGTCTCCAGCAAAACCTCCGACCATGGCATCGCCGTTGTTGAAGGTAGAGAGTTGTATAAAAGCTCCGGTACCGCTGTTCTCGTAGATTCTCACAACGATGCCATTCACAAGCGCGAGGTCAATGTTTCCATCGCTATCGAAGTCCGCAGCAATCAGTTCTCCTGCTGCTCGCATAGGAGAAGTCGTAGTTGTAAAAACAGCATGGCCATTGTTCAGAAGCAGTGGAGATGAAAGGTTGTTTCCACTTGAGCCGTACACAATATCCAGATCTCCGTCATTATCAACATCCGTAAGAATGATGTCAGTTGCATCCGAAGTAAGACCAGTCGTGACCTCGTATTCCGTAAATGTGCCACTACCGTTATTGAGGTACTTATAGATTTTATCTCCAGTATCGTCAGCGGTAATGAAATCCAAGTCGCCGTCGCCATCGATGTCACCAACAGCTGCTCGCACAAAGTTGTCCGATGTCTTTGTGATTGATGTGTAACTAAAGACGCCGCTACCGTTGTTACTGTAGAGCGCATGATCATCCGACGCATCGTCGTTGAATGCGATGTAATCAATGTCACTATCACCATCGAAATCTCCTGCCACTACTTGCTCGCTGTTCTGTACTTCCGTGGTGGAGCTGTGTAACGAGAAAGACATCGCAAAAACTTTTGCAATCAGTTGAACCGAGAGAATGGCCATGAGGACGAGGAGCAAATTTGCTCCTATGACATGCATGGATTTTATGCAGTCGTGCGCCTGGAATTGACGAGGAAATGTATGCAGGTTTGTGTTGAGTTTTAATCTCTTGATTATACCAGAAAATTCCCTTTTTTACAAGAGATTGGAATACAACTACATTCAAGTAATTTCACCAAAAACTTCCACAAGTATCACTACTGCTCTCCCAGTACATCGTATACCGCCTCTCCAGCGTCTGCCGCGCTCTTAGTGACCCTTGCTTTCGATTCACGAAAAGTATGCAACAGATGACGGAATTCATTGTCTACTTGCCCCTCCAAAGCTCTCGGACGATCGAAGAGAAGGAATGGATCACCCTTTTGTTTACACGTCTCACTAAGCTTTTCCTTCGCCAGCATTTCAGCCTCAGAATATAGTCTCAGTGCCTCCTCATCTGTTATCTGTAGTCCATCGCCTAGCTCTTTTCGGGCGAGCTTGATGATTATTTGTTTTTGCTCCGGCGTTCTTTCAAGCGACGAAAGAGCTACTTTCCCAATAGCGAGACCTGTGAGAGTGACAATACTCCCCCATAAGAATCCTCGACGAGGTAAAGACGGCTCAGAAGCTGGTGAGGATTCACGAGTATTCATGAATAGAGTTAGTATAGTCGATCCGTCATGAAATGACAAGATTACTATACAAATTTTAGACATTATCTCATTTATATTTTCCAGAGAATTTAATGTTCGTCGTCTGAAGCGGCAAATACGACATCGGCTTGGGTAGGATTTCCATCAGTATCCAAATATTCATCAGCCGCAGTAATGCCTTCACGAATTTCCTTCATCAATGCTCCCAGCACTGATTGATATGCATTTTCTCGTATAGTGCTTTTTGTTGGCATTGCACTCAGTGGGTTTCGCCCTCGTGCCTGCATGAAATTCGTTTCATACTCTCTAGCGGCAGATGCCACAACATCGTTGCGATCAGGAGTCCAGGTATGTAAAAAAAGTTCCAAGCGTCTAGCCCCCTCTTCCGTGCACTGTCTACGGATGGAATGTACGGCATTCCTCTTTGCCTGATCAAAATTTTGAGGCGTGATGGCCTCATTAAAAAGGTTTGGAACTACACTGAGATCTTCGCACTCCATTTTCCCAATAGATTCAAAAGCCGCGGTCCCAAGTGCCCCCAGTCCTATTGCTCCAAGAGCAACTGCAAATGCAGTTCCAAATTTCTGAGCAGTTCTATGTACCAATGAAGAGTGACCAGGCGAGGAGCGAACTGTCGCAAGGTTAGGAATTGACTGGGCCAAATTAGCATGCTCAGTAGAATCGCGGCTCGCAAGAGGCATGTCGAGAATACTAAACTCTTTTCATGCAAATGTAAAGTACAATTAACGTACTTATTCTTTACGTCAACTATGCCTAACAGTGGTTTTTAGGCCTTCTTCAGACTCTTCTCGACCATCTCGACAAGTGACTTAATTGTCATGTCTTTCTTCACGAAATAGTTGGTCACATTGTACTTTTTGCCGCGCTCACGGTTCACCTGATCTTCGAAGTTCGTGAGGATGATGACAGGGAACGTGCGTTGTTCTGGCGTGAGCTTCTCGAGCAATCCAAATCCATCGAGGACAGGCATGTTCAAATCCAGAAGTAGTAAATCTGGCTTCTCTTTCATAATAAGGTCGTACGCTTCCTGGCCGTTGGCTGCCGTGCGTACATCGTAGACGTTGCGGTCGAATTTCCGGAGATAGAGATCTCGGAGCACCGTGTCATCTTCCGTCACGATGATTTTGTATTGAGCCATAAGGCACATTATACCGGAGTTGAGTCATTTTCTCAATATAGACCCCTGTAGATTGGCCGATAAAAGCCAAAATTTGGCATACAAAAATAGCGGCCTTTCGACCGCTATTTTCATGGTTTCCGCAGTAATTACCCGAGAGCAATGCGAACGTACTCTTTCACCTTGGCTCCGCCGAGCATCTTTTCAACAGTTTGGTTCTGATCTTTGACGAATGCTTGCGTGAGGAGAGCGTTCTCTTCTCGGAACTTCTTCTCCTTACCGGCCATGATCTTTTCCTGGATCTCGGCTGGCTTCTTGTCGTTCTTCATCTGATCCTTCCAGATTTCGCGCTCCTTGAGCACTGCTTCCTGTGAGACATCGGATGGGCTCACGAACTGTGGGTTCATGGCAGCACCGTGCATTGCAACATCTGACGCCTGTTCCTTTGTGCCGCCTTCCAGGCCGACGATGACACCGATCTTGCGGTTGCTGTGCACGTACGAACCGATGACAGGTGCACTCACTTCTTTTGTGTCGCCGAGGGAGATGTTCTCACCGAGCTCAAGAACAGCGGCTGGAATTTTTTCTGCAGCGAAAGCGTCGAACGCAGCTTTGCCCTTTTTCAAGAGAGTGTCGGCCAATTCCTGACCGATCTTCTGGAAGACATCCGAGCGAGCGACGAAATCAGTCTCGCAACGGATCTGTACGAGAGCAGCTTTTGCAGTATCAACAGCGACGAAGATGGCACCTTCGCTCTGCACGCGATCAGCTTTCTTTACCGCTTGTGCCTTGCCCTTCTTGCGAAGGAGATCGATGGCAGCCTCTTCATTTCCTTTGGCTTCCTCAAGAGCGTTTTTAGCGTCCAAGATTCCAACACCTGTGCGGGCGCGGAGTTTGGCGACGAGTTCTGCGGAGATGGACATGTGGATGATTGGAAGTGGGTGAAAATTATTTCTTGTCGCTGTCATCGGACTTTGCCTTGGCACCAGCGAGTTCGGACTCGATGGTTCCGAGAATGGTGTTGATGGACTTCACAGCGTCGTCGTTGGCTGGAATGTAGACCTTGAAATCATCTGGATCAGCATTGCTATCACAGATGCCGTAGACAGGGATACCAAGCTTGCGAGCCTCGAGCACTGCCACGCGGTCGCGGACTGCGTCGACGATGAACATGGCGTCTGGAAGACCCTTCATGGAAGCGACACCAGCGAAACCAGCGTCGAGCTTGGCGAGCTCCTTGCGGAGAACGACCTGCTCCTTCTTCGTGTACTTCTCGACGTCACCGGAACGGAACGACTGTTGAAGATCGAGGTAGTAGCGAATACGGTTCTTAATGGTCGACCAGTTGGTGAGAAGACCTGGAACCCACTTCTTCGTGACGACAGGCTGACCGAGCGCGCGGCTTGTCTGCTCGATTGCGTTGAGAGCCTGGAGCTTGGTAGAGACGAAGAGAATCGTCTTGCCGGACTTCTGCATTGCGCGGAGTTCTTCGCACGCCTTCTTGAGCGCAGTGTGTGTCTTGTCGAGATCGAAGATGTGGATACCGCGGCGGACACCGAAGAGATTGTTCTTCATCTTTGGGTTCCACTTTTCTTTACGGTGACCGAAGTGGCACGCGTTTGCCAGGAGTTCTTTGGGTGACGGAATCGCCATACAAATGTGGGGGAATGCGCCACTGCAGAAGCGCTGAAGAAAGAGAAAGAGTGCAGTGATGAGAGTTCCTTGGGGTCTAGCTCCCGGACGTCATCTCGCTCGTTGCGGAGGATCTTCGTCTGGAGCCATCCGGCGTCGCCCTCAAGGGGCTTTGCCGAGATGATCCCTTCGGAATCAGGACCGCGCGATCAGTCGGGGAGGGAAGCTGCAGTAAAGCAGCCGGGTATTTATACATACAAGAAAGCTGAAAGGCAAGCGCTAATCATTTGGAATCGCATCTGCTTCCGATGGGTCGACAGAGATCAGAATGGCGTGAATACGGTCAAGATCACCTCTGCGAAGCAAATGGCCATATTCGTTGGTCATACTCTGTATGAATGCAAAGCATCGAGCCAATGTCTTCCAAGAGCTATTGTAGATCAAGGCTTGGAGTGCCTGCGTCATGAATTCCTCGTCGCACGAACGAAGGAATTGAATACATTCATCGAGCACGTCCATATCGACAGATCCTTTCAGCGTCGGAATCACAATGTTCTTTGCGAGTCGGTTGCGAATAATGCGAGAGAAGGCTGTATCGTTGAGCGATCGAATTATCGTCATTCGGTGTGCGATAACATCGCCAACACGTTCATCATTTTCGGCAAAATTCAAAAATCTTTCCTGGAGCTGCGGGAGATCGACGTCCTCTGGATGAGTGGTGACATCGGCGATCCTCGTGATATCAATGTTGTTTCTCTCTAAAAATTCTCTAAACATTCTGGATGCATTTGTTGTCGATCTATCATGCGCGTAGTCATCAGTATCAATTGTGCAGTATCGCTTGTCGTTTTCATCTTCTTCCTGCGGGCTCATAATTCCTGAGATGGCAACTCTATGATGATCTTGCTCATATATTGTTTGCTCAGCACTCATGGGTTGGATTGCTGTATCTTCAATCTGTTCGGGATTATATTTCGTTAAACGATCGTACAGTTCTTCCACCGGAGTTCCCGAAAAAATTCGGATTCGTTGGTCCTCGTCATCATCCACATCTAGACACACAGACTCCACAAACTTTCCATTGTCGATATATGGGTTGAGGCGAAAGAGAAGGATGCCAATCGCACGCATTTTTTCCACATGAGTAAATTCATCATCGTCGAGCAATTCAAAATCAGATGACGATCGATGTATCTGATCAGGTGGTGCATCAAAATCCGGATCTTGTTCGTCACGGAAGTCTTCCCAACCGTCACCCGATGGAGTCTGCGCGCCAGGGCTCATGTGCGCGGCATGCTAGCTTAGCGCCTCAACTCCACAAGTAATTCGTCGATAGAGAGGCGCTTTTGGGCTAGGGTATCACGATCTCTGATAGTTACGGTGTCCTTCTTTCCTTGCGCCTCATCTTCTCCCAGTGTGCCGAAATCCACAGTGATGCACTTGGGCGTACCGATCTCATCCTGACGGCGGTAGCGCTTGCCAATGGAGCCTGTGACATCGAAGTCGACGGTGAGGCCAGTCGTCTCAATAATTTTCTTATAGAGATCATCGGCTTTAGCCACGAGGTGTTCCTTTTTGGAAAGCGGAAGGATTGCGACATCGATTGGTGCGACGTGAGGCTTGAGTTTGAGAACAGTGCGAACATCATCCTCTGCGACTTTCTCTTCGTCATATGCATCCAGAAGAAGGGAGAGCACGGTGCGCGTGAGACCGAATGTTGGTTCCACGACGTACGGAACGAATTTCTTCTTTGGATCATCGGGATCGGTGTACTTCATGTCCTGACCAGAGAATTTCTCGTGCTGAGAAAGGTCAAAGTCTGATCGGTTGGCGAGTCCGTAGAGTTCACCCCAACCCCATGGGTACTTGTACTCGATATCGATAGTGCGGCTGGAGTAGTGCGAGAGCTCTTCCTTTGTGTGTTCGCGAACACGAAGCTTGTCTGCAGAGAGGCCGATGTCTATGCACCACTGCCACATCTCATCTTTCCACTTCTCGAAGTGTTCAGCTTCAGTTCCAGGTTCGATAAAGTACTCGATCTCCATTTGCTGGAACTCGCGCGTTCGGAACGTGAAGTTCCCTGGCGTAATTTCGTTACGGAACACGGTTCCAATCTGCGCGATACCAAAGGGGAGGCGCTTACGCATGGACTGCGATACGCTCTTGAAATCGACGAACATACCCTGCGCTGTTTCTGGGCGAAGATAAATTGTGGAGCCTTCGCCTTCTACAACACCCTGCTCGGTCTTAAACATCAGGTTGAATTTCTTGGCGACAGTCCAATCGACTTGGCCACACGATGGACATTTGATTTTCTCTGCCATGAGCATCGGCTGGACTTGATCGAGTGTCAGTACTGCTGCAGCCTCCACGCCTAACTTTTCTTCCAGGAGTTTGTCGCCACGGAATCGCTGCTTACACTTCTTGCAGTCGACAAGTGGGTCACCGAAGTTGCTCACGTGACCGCTCGCTTCCCACACTTTTGGGTTCATCAAGATTCCTGTCTCGACGCCCACCATGTCCCGGCGCTTGCGGACAAATCTATCCCACCACAACTTTTGGATGCGGTTTTTGATCTCCAGACCAAGCGGACCGTAGTCCCACGTATTGGCGAGCCCACCATAGATCTCCGAGCCGGGGAAAATAAATCCTCGGCGCTTGCACAGAGAAACGAGTTGATCGAGGGATGTGGCAGGCATGAAAAAGTATGATGGACTGGCCTACGCTAGCAGCGAGAGACGATTCTGGCGAGGGCTAAAAGGCGATATTACATCGCGCCTTCTACCTTCACCTTCGTATCGGACTTCATCATTGCATCGTCCTTCTTCATTGTGGAGTCGTCTTTCATCATTGCTTCAGAAGAACTGGAAGATGAGTCCATCATGGTGTCGTCCTTCATCATGGAGTCGTTATTCATGCTTGTGTAGAAGTAGTATCCAACGGCAACCGCGAGGGCAATACCGATAATGACAACAAGGAATTTCTTCATAAACGTGAGTGGGGAAAATGAAAACGACGAGATCCTAGCCTAAAGCAGCGTGGAAATATGTTCCAAAAAAGACCGAAATATGATATAATCAAAGGATTATATCCATATCCATGCAGATTCTCATTCTTGCTATCGCAGTTCTGGCTGCTCTCGTCCTGATTAAAGTCTGGACGGGTGCTATGAACGTCGGGACGCTGGAGAACCAGTCCCTTGCTGCTGTGGAAGAGAAGCATCCGTATCTACCCAAAATTGGTGCTATTGTTATTTCCGTTGCAATTGCGACAGGCCTTTTCCTGCTTTCGCTCAAGTACGGAAAGACGACATCGCTCGGTTCTATCATCAGTGGTTCGGGCATGATTCGTATGGGGATTGTGTTCGGTGCAGTCATTCTGTTTGGAACATTTGACCAACGTCGTTGGCATGGACTGAAAGATCGTTACCAATATTTGTACGGCGCCATCCTCGGCACACTTGCATCGTGGATCTTGGTTGCCTTTAAAAGGTCATTCTTTGAATTTGGCATCGGACAAGATCCGTTCCTCATGGCGCTCGGCTTCGCCTGTGTCGTCATTGGTTGGCGATTCATGTTCGGCCCTTGGAGAGAATCCGTGAAGGCAACCGTGCTAGGCACCTTCATTTTCTGGATTGCGTTTGCCATTTTGCGACACGAAACGAAGCAGGAACTCCTTGCAACAAGCATTGCTGCAGTGACTGCCATTATCCCTGTCGTGATTTGGTGTCGTCTCTTCCTTTCGTATCACAAGGAGCGGTTAGGCGTTGTTCTCCTCGCATTCTTCGCAGGCATGCTCTCCACCGTTCCGATTCTCTTCTGGCATGAGCTGATGCAGCGTGGGATTCAGCTGAACTTTTTCCTATTCAAAGTGATTCCTGTCAGCTTCAACACATCGTCGTCACAGTTTGTATCGCAGAGTGTGTTAGAGGGCGGCGCAAATACAACGACATCGATTGTCCTCACAACACTTGTGACTTATTTGATTGTCGGTGTGATCGAAGAGATCAGTAAGTACTGGGTGCTTCGTCACAGCAGCGAAAGATTTTTCCACTCCATCGACGATACGATGCAATTGGCGATCATTGTCGCGATTGGTTTTGCCTTCGCGGAGAACCTTGCGAACCCAACATACTTTGTCGGCTTTGTGCAGAACTATCTACTGAAGCCAGAGACTCCACAGTGGGCAGCATTCATTGCTGGCGTCTTCGGTCGTGGTGTACTTACCATGATGGTGCATATTCTCTCGACCGGTGTGCTCGGCTACTTCCTTGGAGTAGCGTTCTTCGCGAGTCAAAGTTTGCGCGAGAAGCAGCCGAATATTTTTATTCGTATGATTGGTGAACTTCTGAGCTTCCGTCAGGACACTGTTTTTGCCCAGCTTCATACGATCGTTGGTGTGGTAGCCGCAATCGTTGTTCATGGAATTTTTGACTTCATTGTCTCATTGCCAGAAGTTCTCCCTGGTCGCCCAGGCACAGTGGGGGCATTGCTTGGTTCGCCAGCGTCATCGCCACTGCATAACTTGTCGATTGTTCTTGTGCCATCACTCCTCTATGTCGTGGGAGGCTTTTGGCTACTTGTGACTTTGTTCCAGAGGAAGGAGGATATGAAAGTGTACGGAACGCTCGTTCCAACCACATCTGTTATTACACAGGCGTAATGTCACTGGATTAAGGTTTCTTAATTTTTTGAAGCCCTTTTTCCTATGAATCGGGGGTAGTCAGGAGGTACCATGCGGTAGACATTTTCTCCCCATTTCGTATGCGTTTGGCTCTTCGACGTCGTCTCATCTCTCTCGTTCTCGTATCTTCCATGGTCTTGCCAGGACTTGTCTCGGCACGATCGGTGAGCGAAATCGTGAACGCATCTGCTCGTGTTGTGAGTCGTGCAAACTTCCTCTCGTGGTCGTTTGAAGTGCTCAGTCTTCCAAAAGAAGATGGAACATGCACGCTGCCATACGCACGTGCCCCGCGCGCACTGAAGGGCATGCTCTGCGCTGCTCAGACAGAAGGCGCACTCACAGTATTCGGAAATTCGACGCAGTATCCACTCTCTCAGTCCATCACACGCGGAGAGGCGATCATCGTGCTCACTGCTCTCACAAATAAACAAGAGCGTGCAGATGTCTCGGCTTACAAAGATGTTGTTACGACTCCTGAGAAGGAAGCAGTTGCCAATGCAATTGCCCTCAAATGGATGGTGCCACAGCGTTCTACCATGTTCGGTCTACGCCAGAAGCTCACTGGCACAGAAGCGCTCTCGCTCCTCCAGGCAGTGTCTGGCAAGTTACCAGCACAAGTTGAAACTATTACTATCAATCTCAATCCTGGCGCAGGAACGAGTGTGCCACTCCCTCGCGCAGATCTTATTACTGCTATCTGGCAACTCATTCAGCAGGACTATCTTTATAAAGACAAAATGAAGGACGACGAGGTTGCGTATAAGACCATCGAAGGATTGGTCGACTCGCTTGGTGATCCATACACAACCTTCTTCCGCCCAGTGAATGCAGATGCATTCCAGTCGCAGATCAAGGGCGAACTCTCTGGCATTGGTGCGCAGATAGAAGATAAGGATGGAGTCATTACCGTCGTTGCTCCTATTCCAGGCTCACCTGCCGAGCGCGCTGGCATTCTGCCGGGTGATGAATTCTTGGAGGCGAATGGAAACCCTCTCAAGGATATTGGTGTGGATAAGGCCGTGACGTATATCCGTGGTCAACGCGGTACAAATGTCATCCTCAAAATCCGTCGCAGTGGCTCCGAGATGACCATCACAGTCCAGCGAGAAGTCATTACGATCCCAGAGATTTCTGTCACCTGGCAGGGTGATATCGCAATTTTGCAGCTCACACAGTTCGGCGAGACAACAGAAAAGAAAATTCGTTCCACGTTCTCTGAGATTGCTGCAAAGAGGCCAAAGGGAATTGTGATCGATCTCCGTAACAATGGTGGAGGTCTTCTCCTTGCAGCCGACACGCTCATGAGCGCTCTTGTTCCACGTGGCAGCACTGTGGCCCAAGTTGTAAGCCCAACGGAGACAAGCCTTGAGAAAACACAGGATGATGCAGTGGTGGATCCATCGACAAAGATTGCTGTCCTTGTGAATAAGGGTTCGGCTAGCGCATCTGAGATTGTTGCGGGCGCACTGCAGGATCTCAAGCGTGCAACGATTGTTGGTAAGCAGACATTCGGGAAAGGGACGGTGCAGGAAGTGATCGGCTTCCGCACAGGTGAAGCACTCAAGCTCACCATTGCCGAATGGCTCACGCCAAACGGTCGTCACATCGACAAAGTTGGTGTCACCCCAGATGTAGTGGTGGATTCCGACAATCGCGACGATCAGCTTCGCCGCGCGCTCGACATTCTACGCTAATCAACTAGTGAGTAGTGCCGCCGAAATGGGTAGAATATCTCTACCCATCTCCCACTACTCACTTTTTTGTGTCTCTGATTCTCGCGTCCGCTAGCCCTCAACGAAGCCAACTTCTCCATGCTCTGGGCGTGGAATTTGAAGTTATTCCAAGCGATGTACAGGAAGATGCGCATCCGGAAAGTGATCCAAAGAAGCGCGCGAAGGATTTGGCAAAACTTAAAGCACAGGATGTCGCAAAGAAGCATCCCGGTTCCGTTGTGATTGGTTGCGATACGCTCGTCGTTGCGAGCGACGGAACACTACTGGAAAAGCCAACATCCGAAGACGACGCACGTCGCATGATTCGTCTGCAGAGCGCAAAGACGTCTGTGGTGCATTCGGCTGTCTGTGTCATCGACCCTAAAGGCAATGCACACGAAGGAGTTTCCTCGTCCGATGTCACATTTAAAAAACTTTCAGACAACGATATCGATTGGTGGATCTCCACCGATCTCTGGAAAGATCGCTCTGGTTCCTTTCAGATCGATGGACCAGGACAACTGATGATCGAGTCGATGAAAGGGGATTTTACAGGAGTGGTGGGATTGCCTGTGTTCTTACTTGGACAGTTGCTGGAAAAAGCCGGAATGGTAGTAGGTAGACAATAGTAGTATGTAGCTAGTAGTAAGTAGTATGAAAATTTTGCATACGTAAAAGGTCAGGATCAATAGATCCTTACTACGTACTACTGTCTACTTACTACATATTCGAGTAGAACTGGTTCTTGACGTTATCAGCGCGGAAACCTTCGCGCTTGAGGGCGCGGATGCGCTGGAGACGCTTCGTGAGCGCACGCTTGTGAACCTTGCGGTCGCGAAGGAGCTTTACGAAACGTGCTTCCTGAACCTGCTTTTTGAAGCGGCTCTGCAAGCGCTCGTTACTTTCCTCGCCTTTCTTGATAGCAAATACTGCCATAGGGCTGCAGTAGCTTAGGGGAAAAGCCAGGGGTGTGCAAGGGGTATTCTACACTCATTTAATGTTTAATTCAGCCCTTCTTGCTTTCCATTCCTCAAAATTTAGTTTTCCAATTTTTACTCTCTGCTGGCCGATTACTGTTCGTGGTATGCGGAGTTGTGCGACAATAGCCTTATCTGGGGCGTGCTGGAAAATTAATCGGTCTATTGCATCAAATGTTTCTGAGGAAATTGTTTTGTCAGGTCGAGCTACTGTGAGATTTGCCTCTTTCCAAATTTTTCGAATCCAACCTTTTGAAGCAATGAGGAGCTTCGATGCCTCATCGAGTCGCCCTCCGCATGTCGCATGCGCTTCAAGGACTTGATCACGAGTAATAATCTTTTTTTTCACAACTTCTCTTTCCCTTCGTGTAATTTTCGTGAGTGGCTTGTCGTCAAATTGGTTAAGCAGTATTCGTAATTCTCGAAGGGCAGTACCTAACTGGTTGCGAACAGTTTCTTTTGTACAGGAAAGCTCGGATGCAATTTCCTCCAGTGTCTTTCTGTTTCCTTCGGCATCTCCAATTCCGAAATATTGTTTTAGAATTTTTTTTCTATCCTCTGGCATTTGTTCCAACGCTTCCAAGAGAGCAGTGATGATAGCCCTTTCCTCAACAATAGTGCCTGGAAGTGGCCACACATCCGTATCTTCTGCAACATCCTTGATTCCTTGATCACTGAACGTTGTATTTTTGCCTGCGTGAAAAAGAATTTTTCTGGCTGCATTATACAGGTCTCGATAGGCAATAAGACTCGCAAAATACTGAAAGTTACTTTCTTCTATTGGAACATATTTTCGTAAAGCTTTTTCAATAGACCACTTCGCAACATTTCTTAACTCTTCTTCATGAGACTCTAATTCCGGGTAGTCTGCGATGAAACTTCTTACGATGTTTTCAGTAAGAGGAGAAAAGGCATCTAAAAAATCTGCAACTTTTTGTTCGTGCTCGAACGATCGAGGGGTTTTGTTCATATGAGTAAATTAAACCAATTTTTATTTTTGTCAATTATATAGCCTTCTCATGCAGCATTTCCGGCCACGGCATGAGCAAAGACTCTTCTGGCTCTTTTCTCTTCATCTGAAGCGCTTCTACGATTCGTTTGGCTAATTGCACATTGGTGATGAGCGGAATACCACGGTCAGTGCTAATACGACGGATGAAGTAGCCATCTGTCTTTTCTGCTGATGAACTGTGTGTTGGGATATTGATGACGAAGTCGATGCGCTTGTTTTCCAAATACTCTTTGATGTTCGGACTGCGCGGCTCGGAAATTTTGTGGAGCATCGCACTCGGAATGTTGCGAGTCATCAAGAATTCATGAGTTCGATGTGTGGAGTAGAACGTGAAGCCCATCTTGTGCAGCGCTTCAATGGTTGGCATGAGTTCGATCTTGTCTTCCAGTTTTCCGATCGTGAGGAGAATGTTTTTTCGTGGTTGCTGGAATCCGATTGCGCGGAGTGAGAGAAGGAGAGCTTGTTCCATGTTGTGTCCGAAACATGCCACTTCACCGGTGCTTGCCATTTCCACGCCTAATCGTGGGTCGGCACCCTTCAAACGTGTGAAGCTAAATTGCGCAGCCTTCACTCCAACATGGTCGAGGTCGAGTGTCTGGTACCGCACGCCCTCTGGGGCGCGGCCGAGAATTGCTTGTGTCGCAAGCTGCGCAAAATTCACGCCAGTGACCTTGCTTGCGAATGGGAAGCTACGGCTGGCGCGGAGGTTGCACTCAATGACTTTGAGGCGATTATTCTTTGCGAGGAATTGAATATTGAATGGCCCAGAGATGTTGAGTCCCTTCGCAATTTTCTTCGCGATCATCTTCATCTGACGGAATGTTTCGATGTTCACGCGTTGTGGTGGTAGCACAATCGTTGCATCGCCAGAGTGCACACCGGCGTTCTCCACGTGCTCACCGAGCGCATAGAGAAGGAGGCGACCATTCTGCGCCACGCCATCGAAATCGATTTCCTTGGCATTCGTTTCAAATTTGGAAAGCACGACAGGCGCTTCCTTACTGACATCGGTTGCTTCATCGATGTATTCCTTCAAATCTTCTTCGTTGTGCACCACCGTCATCGCGGCGCCAGACAGTACGTAGCTTGGGCGAACGATGACAGGGTAGCCTGCAGTCTTCGCAAAATTTCTGGCGGAGTTGATATCGGCAAATTCCTTCCACTCCGGCTGATCGACACCGAGTTCATCCATCAGCTGGCCAAACTTGTGACGATCTTCAGCTTTGTCGATATCAGAAGGTTTTGTTCCTAGAATTGGCACACCTTCTTTTGCGAGTTTGAGAGCGAGTGAATTTGGGATCTGTCCACCCATGGAGACGACAACGCCAACAGGATTGAGGAGTCGTACGACATCCATCACGCGCTCCAGAGTCAGTTCATCGAAGAAGAGCTGATCACATTCATCGTAGTCGGTACTGACCGTCTCCGGATTGCTGTTGATCATCGTCACCGTGAAGCCTTGCTTCTGCAGTTCGCGCACTGCTTGCACGCAGCACCAGTCGAATTCCACAGATGAACCAATCGAGTACGGACCGCCGCCGAGCACGATGACATGACGATCACCATTGTTCACAAAGGTCATGTCCGATTCATTGCCATTGTACGAAAGGTAGAGATAATTCGTCTTCGCGGGGAATTCGCCAGCCAATGTGTCGATCTGCTTTACCGCTGGAACAACACCAAGCTCTATGCGTCGTCGGGTGACATCTTCCGCTGCATCGTCTCGAATTTCTGCAATCGATGTATCCGAGAATCCAGCGTTCTTACAATCGCGGAGCACATCCGCGGTGAGTGACTCTGCTTTTGTCCTAAACAGGAGATTGCGAAGATCTGCACAGCGCTTGATACGTTGTAAGAACCAACGGTCAATACCGGTGAGAATACTGATTTCATCGATAGACCATTCCCCGGAGAGCGCCTCTGCAATAGCGAACAAGCGCCGAGGGCTGGGGATTTTCATCTCATTCTGCAGATCTTTCTTCACGAATTTCATTGGTGCTGGATACATGCCCGCTGCACCGATGTTTAGCATGCGAGTCGCTTTTTGAATTGCTTCCTCGAACGAGCGACCGAGTGCCATCACTTCGCCAACGGATTTCATTTCTGTCGAAATTTCATGACTGACGAAATTAAATTTCGCTAAGTCCCAACGAGGCATCTTCACGGCGACGTAGTCCAGTGATGGCTCGAAGTCGGCACATGTAACTTGTGTGATCGAATTTTTGATGTCCGGAAGCGCGTATCCGAGTGCGAGTTTCGCGGCAACGAACGCGAGCGGGTACCCCGTTGCTTTGGACGCGAGTGCGGAACTGCGGCTCAAGCGGGCATTCACTTCGATGACGCGATACGTGCGACTCTTCGGATGAAGTGCGTACTGAATATTGCATTCGCCAACAATGCCAAGGTGACGAATGACTTTCAGCGCGATGGTGCGGAGCATTTGATAGTCTTCATTGTCGAGAGTTTGGCTTGGGGCTACGACAATCGACTCACCGGTATGGATGCCAAGTGGATCCAGATTTTCCATGTTACACACTGTGATGCAGTTGTCGGCGGAATCGCGGACAACTTCGTACTCTACTTCCTTCCAACCAGTCAGATCTTCTTCCACCAACACTTGGTGTGATTCAACGAATGCGACTTTCAAAATTTCTTCCGCCTTCTCCTTTGTCGACGCACGACCACTTCCTTTTCCTCCGAGCGCGAACGCAGCACGGATCATCACTGGTAGCCCAATCTGGTCGAGTGCTTTGCGTGCATGTTCGATGGATTCACATGCGATAGAGCGGGGGACAGAGACATTGATGGAATTGAGTTCTGCATTGAAGAGGGCGCGGTCCTCTGTTTTCTTAATGGCATCGACAGATGTTCCGAGCACTCGTACTCCATGCTTCTTCAAAATTCCCATTTCATCGAGTGCGACTCCGCAGTTGAGTGCTGTCTGACCACCGAAGCTGAGGGCAATAGCTTCTGGCTTTTCGGCTTCGATCACTTTCTCCACAAATTCTGGTTGGACAGGCAAGAAGTACACGCGATCGGCCAAGCCCCAACTCGTCTGGTTCGTTGCAATGTTTGGGTTGATGAGCACCACTCTCTTTCCTTCTTCCTTAAACGCTTTGATGGCCTGACTTCCAGAGTAATCGAACTCGCCAGCCTCACCGATTTTTAGCGCACCTGAGCCAAGGAGGAGGATTGTCTTGATGTCAGCAGACGATGCGGGGGAGTTTTTCATTTTTGAAAAATTAGACCCCTCGTCCGCGTGGGACGTAGAGGCGCCTGTGACTAGAGCGCTCATCATGTCCGCGTGATGGTAGCGATGGTCACTCGAGGATGCAAATCGAGTTTTTTTTTGAATCGAATTGTCGTGAACTGCTACGACAGATTTTCTGCTCGATGATATTCCATGAACATTTCTTTTCTCACTTTCTGCGCTTCTCTTACGTCGACCTCACGCCGTACCGCGAGACTGTAGATCACTTCTGTGTAGAGTGCTCGCAAATGCGTCACCCGTTGGAGCATCATCTGTGCTACAGAGTGTCGATACGCTTCAGGATTGCCGCGTCCAGGCTGAAGGATGTACGAAAATTGCCTCCCCTTTCCTTGCTCCTTTTGCTTAGGAGGATTGAGGAGTGGGCCGAGTGCAGTCTGTACTTGGTAATACAACTGATCAGCGATCGCGAGCGCCCTCTCTTGTTTCTCATTCAAGCGAATGATGTCTCTCTGCATCCTAAAGATTGGATCATCGCTCTCTGGAAGGTACACGTCATATCCAGCAAAAGACTGGAAGGACATCTCCGAATCACTTCCGTCTGGCAGTCTCTGCGCTACGAAGAGTGGATTTGTCGGCAACCTGGCCTCAATAGCGTAATGAGTGGCTGTTTCGTTTTGACCTGTATTTACTGCATCCAAAAAGCGATCGACATTGTGTCGATAGCGTTGTATTGGCGTCTTACGTAGGCTTTCCAGTGAGCGCATCAATTGAAATTATAAAATATTATTTACAAAAATCAATATTCCGTTATGCCTCTACAACATGATTTACGACTGTTTGTACAGTCTTCCGTACATTCTGAATAGGGCAAAAACGTCATTTCTATGCTACAATAGTTCGATTTACACAAAAACCCAAACACACTTCCATGTATTACGAATTTCTCAAAGTACGTCTGTATCCGGCTGCGGTGGTAATGACTTCCATGTTCGGATCGATTTTCTCCCCGGTCTACGCAACAGAAAAGCCATACGATCAGAAGTTTGTTGTCACTGCATACTACTCGCCAGTGCCAGATCAGTGTTGCTATTTCCGCGGTAGCTACGAGGAAGACATTGCATTTAACGGAAAGGGAATTGCCGGTGCCGATGGCACAGGTGTCTATCCAGGAATGATCGCAGCTCCCGCAACGTACGCATTCGGAACGGTGATCGATCTCCAGGGTCTTGGCGTGGGCACCGTGCACGATCGTGGTGGTCGTATAGTGGAGTGGAGCGACGACTTACACCGCATCGATTTGTGGATGGGGTATGGCGAAGAAGGTCTGGCACGCGCACTCGCATGGGGGACTCGCACCGTGAAGGGCAAGGTATATCCAGTCGGTACCGATGCGCCTGCTGAGCAGTGGTCTCTGCACAACTTCGATGCTGATCCATCGAACATTGCACATCTTCCAAAAAATGAAACGATCGATCTTCTCCCGCTTGCCGCGATGGGTGATCAAAGTTACTCGGTCCGTGTTCTACAGACAACGCTCCAGGAACTCGGGTATTTTGATGACAAGCCAACAGGCACATTTGGTGAAGTGACGAAGAGTTCGCTCAAGAAGTTCCTCAGCGACTACGCAGTTGCTGGTGATGGGTCAAATGTCGATGATACAGCGGCTGCAACATTGATGGCTGCCACAAGCATTACAGAGGAGAATCTTCCGATCATTGGCGAAGGGATTGCTGAAGGTACTCATGGTGATGCTGTTCGTCAGATTCAGAAAATTCTTCGCTACCTCGGTGCGTACCGTGGTCGTACCGATGGAAAATTCGATCAGGATGTACGAGAAGCGGTGACACAATTCCAGCTCAATGCCGGAGTTATTCAGAGTGCCACTCAGGATGGTGCCGGTCGTGTGGGTCCAGTCACGAAGGCAGCTATGCTCAAGGCGTGGAAAGTGCGTGTGGTGACACAGAAGGCCAAGGCAATCGCAACAAAAATGCACATCGCGAAAGAAGTGAAGACCGCCGGACTTCCCACGAAGACTCTTGCCAGCGGTGACCGCGGGCCACAGGTACGATCATTGCAGCGTTTTCTCCACGATGCTGGATATCTTCCCGCATCCGATATGACAGGAACATTTGGCGCTCGTACCAGAGCGGCACTCCTGAAATATCAGATCGACAGAAGTATCGTTGCCTCTGCCGAAGCCAAGGGTGCTGGTATTTTTGGCCCTGCTACTCGTCAGACTCTGTCAAAAGATGCTGTCGATTTGCGCTGGAAACTAGTACGAGCAGAAGGTATTGGGGCGCAGTAAAAATGTATTTAAAATCCAGCACCGAGAATTGTCTCGCTCTTTTCCTGCGTTGCATCTTTTTTATGCTACAGTCCCGAGGTGAGAAAAATCCTCCCCGCACTCCTGACGTTCGTCTTTGCGTGTCCCATTGCATTTGCCGCAGATGAACCAATCAACCGACGCGACGCCTTCCTTCTCATTTGGCAGAGCATCAGTCGCCCAACCGTAGAGACGCGTGAAACTCCGTACTCCGATGTGAAGAAAGGGGATATCGGCTTTACTGAAATTACATTCGCGAAAGCACGCGGGCTCTTAAGCGATGAAATAGAAGAATTTGAGCCGAATGCATTTGTCACACCTACTGTTGCGCTCGCGTGGCTTTTTCGTACCCGAAGTATTGAGCCACTATTAGAGAATGGCGATCGAGATCTGTCCGAAATGGTAGAGCCAGAAGATGTCCCGCGCCTCGCAGAGCACTATGGATTGGAGTACGACGCCGAAGGGAAGTCGATCACTCGTGAACAGCTGCTCAATCTCATGCGTAGCTTAGATTCCACACTTGCCACAGAAGAGCACGAAGTGAGTTTGTACTCGGAGAAGTTTCATGGGAAAGGCACAGCATTTGGAGAAACATTTGATATGAATGCACTCACGGCTGCGCATCGCACATTTCCACATAATACCCTGGTTCGTGTAACCAACGTCGCCAATGGAAAGAGTGTTGTAGTGCGTATTAACGATCGCGGTCCGTATGTCCAAGGAAGGGATCTAGATTTGAGCCTCCGCTCCTTTACCGAAATTTCCCCGCGCAGCGCTGGAAAAATTCAGGCAACCATCGAACGTCTTGGTGACGTGAATATTGTCGGTCGTTGTGAGTCGGATCGGTACCAACGTCGTATCACAAAAAATGTTGTCCTTACTCCAGGTATTCCACACGTTCTTGCGCTTGGCACGCGTCTTCGTTTCAAATCCGATGCACCATTTGTTGTACGGAATATGATTTATCCCGATGGCACGGAGACTGGCGTGCAGACATGGATCACAGGTGATGAGTACTTCGATATGATCCCGAGCGTCGTTGGTCAGTATCGATTTATCGTCGGAACAAAGCTCGGCAATATTCGCGAAATGCGTATGGAGGTAGTGGAGTGCGGAACATACACCGACGAATAGCAAATTTTGGCTTCTCTTAGACGTGCATTTCATCCTCTTTTCGCTGGTTCTCTACCCAAGAAAAGGCTGTATTTTAAGCCATTTTTCTGATATAATAGAAGGATTCTATCAGTATAGTACTTTCCACTCGTGTTTCTCATCCTGCGTCTCCTCTTCTGGCCGATCATCCTAGGTGCAATCACCGTGGTGTCGTTCGTCTTCCATTGGAATATTTGGGGAGTTTTTGGCCTGTGGTTCATTCAAAAACCATTCGAAAACACCCTGATTATTCTCACGCTTGTCGCACTCTTGTACTACGCCGTCTACACTATGCGCTTCTGTTATGCGTGGTACATGGGAAGCAAGCTTGTTTCCATGAAAGTGGTTCTCCCGCGCAGCGATAGTAAGATCGACCAAGAGAAGCGCACTGAAAAAGATTTCAAAGAAAAAATCGCCATCATGGAGCAGCTATTCCGAGCGCTCAATGAAATCAAGGATCTCACGTTTTGGCAGGTCGTTCACTTCTGGATTTTCCGCTACAGCACTATCAGCTTCGAGCTCTTCCTTGAAAATGGACTCATCGCTTTCTACATTCTCTGTCCACCGAAACTCGCATCCATTGTGGAAAAGCAGATCACATCGTTCTACCCAAATGCCGAAGTCGCCCTGAAGAAAGCGCCTGAAGTGAAGGTGCCAGGTTACAAGCTTATCGGTTACAACATGATCACGAAGAAGCCGTACTGGTTCCCACTCCGCTTCTTCGACAACATGCAGGATGATCCGCTCAACGATATTACGAACGTGCTCAGCAAAATGCATCCCGATGAGCGCGTGAGTGTGCAGGTCATCATCACGCCAGTCTTCAATGAGGCATGGTCGAAGCGCACCAAGTCCAAGGCGACGGTAAGTTTCAAGGGAAAGAAAGAAACAATCTTCGACAAAATCCCTGGTCTCAAAATCTTCGGTACCATCGTGGGAATGGTTGGCTCCAGCGACTCCACAACATTTGCGCCTGGCGCATCATCCGGCGACTCATTCGTTCGTATGATCCAGCCGGAGGAAGAGCTCTACAAGCGTATGGGCGAGAAGGCTGGTATGAGCGGATTCCACACGACAGTTCGTATCGTGGCTTCCGCAAAGACGTGGGATCGTGCATTCGACATTACCAATAACCTTCAGGTTGCGTTCAATGTCTTTAAGGATTTGTACGGAAACTACTTTAAGAACCGTCGCATGTTTGTCGACTTTATGCCGATGGGATTGAGTAGTTACTTCATCTACCCGCTGTGGAAGCATCGCATCAATGGGTTTTGGCATAAGCGAAACTTGTTGGTAGAGAAGGAATTAGCATCGCTCTTCCACTTCCCGGACAGTCGCTACAACACGATTCCGAATATCGAGTGGATTTTGTACAAAGTACTTCCTCCACCACCGAACGCTGCGAATGAAGGCATTGTTCTTGGTATCAACAGGTACCGTGCCATAGAAACGAAGATCCGCTTCCTCGAGAAAGATCGCACGCGCCACCACTACATCATTGGTAAATCTGGTTCCGGTAAATCTGCGCTCCTCAACTGGATGGCACGCCAAGATGTAGCACAAGGTGCAGGTCTGTGTGTGGTCGACCCCCACGGAGATCTCATCGAAGATGTGCTTGCACACACGCCAAAGGAGCGTGCGAAGGATGTCGTCCTCTTCGACCCGGCAGATGGTGAGCGTCCCATGGGTCTCAACTTGCTGGAGGCAAAAACTGCAGAAGAGAAAGACCGTGCATCTCTGGATGCCATGGAAATCTTCATTAAGCTCTTCGGTAACGAAATCTTCGGTCCACGTATTCAGCACTACTTCCGCAATGGGTGTCTCACACTCATGGATGATGAAGAGGAAGGCGCAACGCTCATCGACGTGCCACGTCTCTTCGTGGATGACGAATTCCAGCGTTACAAAGTGAGCAAGTGTAAGAACGCCGTTGTTCGTAGTTTCTGGGAAAATGAAATTGCAAAGACGGGTGCACGCGAGAAGGAGGAAATGATCCCATACTTCTCGGCAAAGTTCGGTCCGTTCGTGACCAACACCACGATGCGTAACATCATTGGTCAGCCGAAGAGCGCATTCAACATTCGTGAAATCATGGACACAGGCAAGGTGCTGCTCGTGAACTTGAGCAAAGGAAAAATCGGTGACGTCAATGCGCAGCTCCTTGGTCTCATCTTCGTCAACAAGGTAAATATGGCAGCCCTCTCTCGTGCCGATGTTCCACAGCAGGACCGTCGTCGTTTCTACCTCTACGTCGACGAGTTCCAGAACTTCATTACCGATGCCTTCGCGACCATCCTCTCCGAAGCTCGTAAGTACGAACTCGGTCTCATCATGGCGCACCAGTACATTGGTCAGCTTGTGGGAAAGACAGAAAGTTACGGTCAGGCGAGCACGAAAATGCGTGACGCCGTGTTCGGTAACGTGGGTACCATCATGAGCTTTAAGATCGGTGCCGAAGATGCCGAGTACATGGCAAAAGAATTTGCACCTGTTCTTTCCGAGCAAGACGTCATCGGTATCCCAAACTTCAACTGCTACGTGAAGCTCAATATCAACAACACGACATCTCGTCCGTTCTCCATGGGAACCATCTACGACGAATCAGAGCGAAACGAGAAATTGGGTGGGCTCATCAAGGAATACAGCCGCATGAAGTACGGCCGCAAGAAGGCGTTTGTCGACCAGGAAATCGAAGATCGCATTGGTATTACACGGCCAGGAGAAGCCAAATAAGAGAGTGCTTCTCAACGATTGACCAATTTTTTTAATAGTTTAAAATATACTTCCATGCAACGGCATGGAACCCCTGATTTTCGTTAGGGGAACCTGTTCACACCACCGCGTATTGGAGACTCGTCAGATGGACTTTCTCAAGAGTCTGGCTTCGTTCGAGAACGCCATGCACCTCGTCAGCAGCCTGGTCATTCATGGTCTGCCGCTCCTGCTGTTTCCGATCTTGCTTCGGATCATGAAGCACAACCGGGAGCAGAAGGCGATGGTCCAGAAGAAGCTGTTCGAGAACACCGGCGTCATGCTTTTCGGAGAGTTCGGAGGTCAGGTTCAGTCCGAGTTTCTCGGAAACTTCCTCACCACCCTCTTTGGGGAGTCGATCTTCGACTTGGTGGTTGGATGGAACGATCAGCCTTCCCCGAATGTGATCGTTCCTGAAACCACGCATCAAGCGGCTCACCTGGCGGAGATCATGTCTGCCAAGGCGTCTGAGTACATTCTTCAGACCAACAACGTCGATTGCTACTTCGATGGCGCCGAGCTGCACGGCAACGACAAGTATCGCTACTGCAAGATTATCGTGGCGCTGGCTCGGCCTGACGCGCAGAAGCTCGCAAGCTATGACTACGCTCGCTTGATCGCGATCGAAGTCGGTGCACTCATGCGGATCGTCCGCAACGCCGAGATGAGGCCACAGCACGAGACGACAGATGGCTTCACCTGGCTGGAGGTCATCCGCGAGCTTGGGCAGAAGTACACGTCCGGCAACCACCAAGGTCTGGCGGTGCTCGAGTTCCCGATGAACGACATCCTGCGCAAGCAGGGCAAGCGCACCTGACGAACGCCGGCCGCAAGTCTCTCCCATCGTAACGGAGTGAACAGGACGCCGAGAAGTACACCACTTCTCGGCTCTTGTGATACAAAAATTTCTCTGTGCTACCATCGAGTCGTGACTCAGCACGAACGCATCACCATTTTCTGCGCTGAAATGTGGCAGTGGTTTTCTGTGCACAAACGCACGCTTCCGTGGCGTGATTTGCAGATGAAAGATCAGAATCAAAAAGCATATTTAGTCTTGGTTTCCGAGATCATGCTCCAGCAAACGCAAGTCTCAAGAGTCATTAATTTGTACAAAAATTTTATTCATCAATTTCCTCATCTTAAAGCTCTTTCTAATGCATCGAATAAAGAAATTTTGATCGCATGGCGCGGGCTTGGATACAACAGTCGTGCGCTGCGACTACGTGATGCGGCCAAGACAATCATGGAAAAGTTTAATGGCCAGTTTCCATCGTCGATGGAGGATTTACTTTCGATTAAAGGAATTGGTCACTACTCCGCCGGCGCGATTCGTAATTTTGCATTCAAGCTCCCGACTCCGTGCATGGACGTGAATATTCGCAGAATCCTACATCGATTTTTTTATGGAGTAGAAAATCCAGATGGAACATGGAAGAAATCAGAGAAAGAATTATTAAAGCTCGATGCCGAAGTATTGAATGTTGCGCTTTCCATGGAGAAGGGGAGTTGCGCTGACTGGTATGCAGCTCTCATGGATTTTGGTTCACTCGTCTGCACGAAAAATAATCCCAAGTGGGAATTGCTGTCGCCCGGACTACGAAAAGTCTGCAAATCGTACGGGAAGAAAATTCAGAAAGTTTCCAAAGAAAAGAAAGAGCCAGGCCGCATGATGGCGGGGAAGTTTATTCCCAATAGAATTTTCAGAGGAAAGATCGTGGAAGCGCTACGAGATGCTAAAAAGCCTCTCTCCGTTCAGAAGATAGGGGAGACAGCCATCGCAGATTGGCCAGTGCGACAAGAGCGAGAATGGTTAGTGACACTACTTGAAAAGCTCGCGAAAGATTCATTGATCGAAAAAACAGCAAAACAACACTATCGTTTGAAAATAACGTAATCCCATACTACTTACTACATACTACGTACTCCCTCGTACTCGCTTGCTTCGCTTCCACACGCCTGCTACCTTTTCCCCATGGTCTCCTTTTCCGATCTCCGCAATTCCTTCAAATTCCAGCGTCAGGCTGGCAAAGTGCAGAAAGAACTCAAGAACATTCATGTCGAAGCCGAGGCTTCCGGCGTGAAGGTCGTGGTGTCCGCTGGTATGGACATCATCTCCATCGAGATTGCTCCAGAGGTTGCCCGCGAACGTATCCCAGCACTGCTCATCGATGCCCTCAACCGCGCGATGAAGAAGGCGCAGATTGTCTCTGCCGAGAAAATGCAGGCAGTGATGGGCGATTTGGGCTTGGGCGTACAGTAGTCGATTGTTTTTGTAGGGATTGCATAATCTTTTTAATTGAGAATTGAAAATTGAAAATGTAGAATTTGCTGGTGAAAAAGATTGTCTATCTGCTCATCATCGCTGGAGTCCTTTTTTCTGTGTGGATGAAGCAATCACTGAAACCTGTCGATACCTCGAACACCAAGAGCGAGGCGGTGAAGATCGAGCAGGGAATGTCGCTCTCTGTCATCGCCAATCTGCTCTCCAGTCGCGATCTCATTCGCTCTCCATTCGCATTCAAAACCTACGCGCGTCTCACTGGAAAAGCGGGCAAACTTCAGGCGGGTGCATTTGCCATTAGTCAGTCTCAATCTGTGAGTGACATTATCGATGTGATCGTGAGTGGAAAGACGGAAGAGTTTTACGTGACAATTCCAGAAGGTTATACAGTCGCTGACATCGATGCGCTTCTTGCATCCAAGGGTTTAGGCCAGCCTGGCGACATCATCGATTGCGCTTTCCGCTGCGATTTCTCCACATTCGACTTTTTGCCAGCGACACATGGCTCTACAAAAGAAGAGGGGATTGGTTCACGTCTGGAAGGCTACCTTTTTCCAGACACCTATTCTGTGTCGCCCGCTGATTATGTTCCAAAATTTTTCTTAGAGCGCATGCTTGGAAATTTTAGGCAAAAAATCGTCAATGCGTATACAGACGACATCAAGACATCTGGTCGCACACTCAAAGAAATTGTCATCATGTCATCGCTCGTAGAAGAGGAGTCTCGCAAAGATGATGAACGCGCGACGGTCGCAGGAATTTTATGGAAGCGCCTGGATAACAGTGTCGTTCTTGGTGTGGATGCAACCACTCGTTACTACCTGAAGAAGCCAACGCAGATTCTCACGAAGAATGATGTAGAGGCAGAGTCCAAGTACAACACGCGTCGCAGCGGAGGACTTCCACCATCGGCGATCGCCAATGCCGGTGAGTCGGCATTTGCCGCAACACTCAATCCAAAATCATCGCAGTACTGGTACTACTTGCACGCACCAAATGGCACGATTCACTATGCCGTGACAAACGAGGAGCACAACCAGAATCGTGCGCGGTATTTGGTGAATTAGATGACGAAATCCTGGCGACCTATTTCGTCAGATTTCTGAATGATATCGGGAATCAATTCGCCAACCCTTTTCCAACTTTGTAGCGTCGCTGAGCAGATAGTCTGATCATGCACTCGATCAAATTCTTCTGAGTTTCTCTCATCACTGTGAACCGCATTGCGAAGATATCGATCGCGATGAAAGTAAAAGTTATGCACCAGCTCCATTTGTTTAGGCAAAACTCTTTCCTTCCGTGCAAGTCCAAGCTGCGTCTTGGCTTCAAAACCAGCGTGTACAGCTTTGATATGATCGAGCCAGTCGATGAGTTGGTCGGATCGTGTGATTGCATAAATATCGTTTAGATCCATACCTGCGATTTCATGGGCGGCATCCACATGAGGAACGCCTGGTTTTTCAATACCTGCAAAGAAACCAGACTTGCGTCGAATTTCACGATCGACGAGCGCGTCCGTACTCACAAATTTTCCATCGGCAACAACACTGGGGCTAATGCCTTCAAGAAACGCAGCTTGTTCTGCTGCAGTTGGGATAATAATTTCTGTGCTTTGAGGTTCATGTAGTCCTGGGCGAATCGCCATGAAAATGGGGGAAGTTAGGCCGAATATCCAGGCTCAGATTGGGAGAGTCAATGAATGACAGTCTCATGCTTCTTTTTCGCCTGAAACATGCGTAGAAGCCATTGTCATGTATCTTGCACGTAAAGAATAAGTGCGTGAAATATACTTTACATTTTAGAGGAAAGAGTTTAGTATTCTCGACATGCATTCTGCGTCGTCTCCTAGAGGCTTAGATGCGCATTCCGATGGAATTACTCTGTCACGCCGTGGACTGTTCGGCATGGTTGGTGGCGTTGTAGCTCTCAGTCTAGTTCCTGCTGTTCGCAAGGCATTTTCTGTGACACTTGGTAATGCAGATTTATCCGATGAAAGACGATTAGTAAGTGTAGCCAAACAATGTGCTGACATGGAATGTGATCGGATACTCGATCCTGTTTCTTTGGCAAAACACACTGGCCTTCGTCAAAATTTTATAGAGTCGATGTTTGTGTCTGATGAGGAAACAGGAGAGGCACCTTTTTCTGCAGGAACTATAGAATCTGCAAAACAGTCTGCCATCCAAAATGTCCTCGATCGCTATAAAGATCCTTTGGTAGATCGTAGCCAGGAAAATGTGCGTCTCTTAGTAGGGAGTCAGCTCGAAGGGTTTATTCGCAGTACACTGATGCAACTTGCGAGAGAGCATGCAGATGTATCGGGTATTGAGGAGGCAGAGAAGAGAATCCGCGGCGGAAAGACTTGTCATCTATTACGTTCTTCAAAAAATGACGCACAATAGGGCTTCATCCATGGGCGAAGCTTCAGACCGTAGAAATTTCCTTCGTGTTGCGTGCAAAACAGGCCTCACTCTTGTAGGCCTCGGAGTGATCGTCGGTAATAGAGATAGAATCGCATCCAAAACGAAAGAGGTACTCGATGCATTTGACCCTATTCCAAGCAACGAAGGGATCGAGAAAATGATTGATGGGTATGTAAATGATAGCGTGTTCGACTCATATCTTGCTGATGTCGTAAACGAACGTACGATCCCTGATCTTGAAGAAAGGCTATTTGTCATCCGTTGCATCAACGACTCTGGTTCCTCACAAGAAGTGGGTGCAGATTTCTTTTCTGAAGAGTCGGCCAAAGTTTCGGTGCCGTCTGCGCCTGTTGTTCTTTTGGATCGAGTGAGCATTATGCAGGAATTAAGAAATCACCTACGAGACATTGCTGTTCCTGTCTACAGCGTCAATAAGCCGCGCTCTGAACATGACGCATGGTTCCATTCGTATGCTCCAGAAGTACTGAAGGCTCGTGTTGAGCAGGCCGTCGCTCAAATCCGGAAAAATTTCCGAACATCCCAAGTAGCGAAAAACTAGCTGTTGAGGTGCATATTTGTCCTGGGTAAAAGGCTGTTTTTGTGGTAAAATATCAAGATTAAACCAATATACACTTTGCTCCCACGACTTCAGAAATTTTTGGCCAAAAATAACTCAGTACGTGCGCGCGTCGTTGGGACTAACGTGCTCCTCATTTTTTTCATGGTTTTGTCTGTCCAGTTGATTGGAAAAGTGTTCGCGATGGCATTCACCCTCAGTAGCTCCACCACAGAAACAAATGACACATCTCAAACACTCATGGCCGACTTCGATGGCGATGGTGATTTGGATTACATTGCCCTGAATCAGTATTCTCAAAACTTTGATTTCTATGCCAATAATGGCAATGGTTCATTCACACAAACAACGATTACGAGAAGTGCAGCCAATGGTGGGACAGGAATGGCAGGTGATGTCGACAATGATGGAGATGTCGATTTTGTTACATCGGAAGATAGTGGTGACGATCTGTATCGTTATCTCAACAATGGATCAGGTGTATTTACTTCCAGTGCGATTGCAACAAGTCTATCCCCAGATCTTGGCATCGGTGCTCTCGCTGATATTGATAACGATGGTGACCTCGATATCGTAGGAGCCACTAGTGCTTCTGCTCAGACACAGGCTGTATTCCTCAATAATGGCCATGGCGTTTTCACCATGACAACATCCCCATTGCCAGCGACGGGGCCGATGGATGCGGCAGACTTTGATAGCGATGGCGATATTGATCTTGTCTTTGGTACAACCACCACAGTACGCATTTACAAAAACAGTGGTACAGGTGCCTTTACGTCCTTAGGCACAGTCACTGCTTCCAATGATCCTACGGAATTTACCGTGCTAGATCTTGATGGCGATGGTGATATTGATTTCATCGTAAATTCAAACTCTGCTGACGGTGAGACGTTCTTCAATAATGGCGCAGGGTCCTTTTCCGCAGGCGTGACCTTTGGTGCTGTTGATAGGGCTGAGAAAATTCGAGCAGGTGACTTAGATAATGATGGAGATATAGATGTTGTCCTCGCAGGCTGGAGTGCAGTTGCATCAAATGCTGGTGAAGAAACATGGATCAATGATGGATCTGGTGTTTTTAGCCAGACTGGTACACCGACTGAAGAAGGTGAATGCACGGAAGATATTGCAATTGGAGATATTGATGCAGACGGTGACTTGGATTTTGTATCAGGTAATACAACGTCGTGTGGAACAGGAGCGAATCGCCACTACAAGAACGACCAAGCTGCTACCACAGCAAACACAGCGCCAACAGCACCAAGCACAGGCTTTGGCGTCACGTTGTTTGCGCTCAATAACAAACTGACGACAGTTCTGACAACGGACACGCCGAGTACTGGTACGGAGCAAGCAATCTCGCTTGCGATTGGTTCTGACGGCTTTCCGATTTTCGCCTTTTACGATGACACAAATGACGACTTGAAGGTGACGCACTGTACCGATAGCACTTGTTCTAGCAATACAACGACACTTCTTGATTCTACGGGAAACGTTGGATTGACTCCGTCCATCACCATTGGAGGTGATGATTTACCTGTGATTAGTTACGGCGATTTCACGAATAATGATTTGAAGATTGTGAAGTGTGGAAACGTCACGTGTTCATCTGGAAATACAGTCACGACGGTCGACTCTGCTGATAGCGTCGCATCATATACATCGATAACAAAAGGAAATGATGGATATCCTGTCATTGCCTACAGCGATGCAACAAATACTCGGTTGAAAGTGATGAAATGTTCCGATTATGCATGTAGTGGAAGTACGACCATCACGGGGATTGAGGCTCCGGGTGGGAACAGCGTCGGATTTATGTCTATTGCGATTGGGCCAGATAACTTCCCGATGATCAGTATGTATGAATTTACAGCCTTCGATCTTATTTTTGTGAAATGCGGAAATGCAGCATGTTCTTCTAGTACTGTCTCGACTATTGAATCCACGAACGGTGTTGGCTCGTACTCATCGCTCGCAATTGGATCCGATAACCTCCCAATTATTAGCTATTGGTATCCATCCTCTTCACATCTTCGTGTTGCGCATTGTGGCAACGATACGTGTGCTTCTGGAAACACAGTTACAACACTCGACACCAATGATGCGGGGCGACACTCGTCCATTGCTATCGGCGATGATGATCTTGCGATTATCAGTTACATGGTGTCGTCAGACTTGTACGTTGCACATTGCGTGAACGTCACGTGTACATCTGCGACACTAACTGCAATCGATACTGTGGGTAGCGTCGGTCGTCACTCAGCGATCAAAGTTCCTGACGATGGTCGTCCTGTGATCGCGTACTACGACCAGACAAATACGGATGTGAAGGTTGCAAAGTGTGGTCTTGGTACGTGTGCAACAGGTGGTAGTGATGGAGGTAGCTTGACGCTCAAGATGTCGTGGGGTTCTGGTTCAGATTCCCAGACTGCAACTCGACTTCTTCAATATCAAGTACGAATTGGTACAGGTAGCGGGCTTCATAACATCATGAGCGGCAAAACGAACTCACCAAACTATGTCACTCGCATGATGCCAAATGGCCAGAGTAGAAACTTCTATTTCAAGCCAGCAGGAGGCTGTAACAGCAACTACACCTACTACTGGAATGTCACGGCAGTCGATTCAGGATTTAAAACTGCAGCTAGTACGCAGCAGAGCTTTACAGTGGATAACAACTGCGCAGTATCGACTACTAGCTCCTCTTCCTCATCCTCCTCCACCAACGTCGGTGGTGGTCTTCCCTGGTCTGTGCTCCGCCAAGGGC